>JAFGVV010000005.1 GCA_016937795.1 Paludibacteraceae bacterium | reverse complement strand
TAACAATTCAAATCCACTTGTATGCATTAGTTTTTTTTTGCAAAACTAATACTTTATTGCTTTCCCCCCAACTTTTTGACTTGATCCGCGTTTTGTACTAAATTCGATACGTTCGCCGTTGACTGTAATGCGAATAAAGATGGGTAATAAGCCGTTGACATTGGTTTTTGTTCTCTTTACGAAAAAGAGAACGGAAAGTTTTGTGTTCATTGTGGTAACCTTTAAAAGTTTTCAAAAATACTTACTTTTAAATTCCCAATCAAGATGTTCAATTCTTGAACTACTTGATTATAAACACTTTTAGTTCAAATTCGGTGGAGATTATGTTTTCGTTTTTCAAGTCCACCGAATTCAGCACCTACAGATTGATAGATATTGAATGTTTTGCGAACTGTAAAAAACACAAAAGCCTGTAAATCATTGATTTTACAGGCTTTTGATTGTTATTGAAATTCATTTTGCGGAGAGGGAGGCTCCCACCACCCATAATCACTGCACTTCACAACATATCAATATATTCTAATAATCAGATAGTTATATTTTGTTTAAGCAAACAAAATATCAAGGAAAATCATTGCATATCTCGAAAATAGTCCCTATATTTGTATAGTAGGGACTAAAAATTTAGACTATGCAAATCAAAAGAAGATACTTATTCTTTCCCGACAAAGAAGGAACAGAAAAGACAGGTTACAAACCTGCTGGAAAATTGCGCTTTCGTATTCGATACGGTCATGGCTCTATAGTGGCGTTTAATGTTGGCTATCGGGTAAAACTCGATATGTGGATAACCGAAGCCCAAAGATGTAAATCAGGAAGTACACACGGTGAAAAGAAAATATCTGCAACCGAAATCAATAACGAGATACAACGCCTGGAAAACTTAGCCACAGAAGTTTTCAAAATGTTCGAGGTAAACAACCACCTTCCAACCGAAAATGAGTTTCGTGAAGCTTTTAACGAAGCTAATGACAAATATTTCGGCAAACCTGTTTCAGGTAAATTACCAAAGACTTTCTTTGAAATCTTTGATGAGTTTACCAATACCATGGGTGTTCAAAACCAATGGACCAAAGCTACCTACACTAAATTCGCAGCTATCAGGAAGCACCTGTATACTTTTAATTCAAAGTTAAGTTTCGATACATTATCTGACAATGATATGCTCAAATATGTCGCATATCTACATAGTTTAGACTTCAGAAATACAACCATTGACAAAAATGTTGATTTTGTCAAATGGTTTATCAAATGGGCATATGGTCAAAACTATTATCAGGGCAATGTTCACCTTACTTTCAGACCCAAATTTAAAGGTACAGACGGGAATCAAAAAGAAGTCATTCACCTTACCTGGGATGAATTGAATCACCTCTATGAGTTTGATTTTTCAAAAGCCAGGAAAGAAATAAAACCAAACGAATTTCAACCCCTTGATCCTGAAAATGCTAAAGCATTGGAAAGAATAAGAGATGTATTCTGTTTTACCTGTTTCACTGGTTTAAGATATTCCGATGTGGCGAAATTAAGCAAGGCTGATGTGAAATCAACTTACATATCCATTGTAACACAAAAGACTTCAGACGGCATTAGAGTCGAATTAAATGATTTTAGCAAGGAAATACTTGATAAGTATAAAAATGCTCAATTCAAAAATGACAAAGTTCTACCTGTCATTTCAAATCAAAAAATGAACGAACAACTTAAAGATATGGGAGAGATTGCCGGAATAAATGAACCTCAACGTATTGTTTATTTTAAGGGCAACCAACGTGTCGAAGAAGTTCACCCAAAATACTCACTTCTTACTACTCATTGCGGTCGACGTACTTTTATTGTAAATGCGTTGTATTTGAACATACCGGCAGAAGTAATTATGAGATGGACAGGACACAGCGATTACAAAGCAATGAAACCCTATGTAAAGATCGTTGACGAATTAAAAGTACAGGAAATGAATAAGTTTAACCGAAAATAATATGGAGCAAGTATATAAAATTATCGATATCATTGATGATGAATTATTGAAATTGCACCACGCTTCTACTGAAGGTGGGGCTTATTCACATTTCAATTTTAAACAAGCACTAAAAATGCTCAATGATGAATTTCTCAAACATGGCATGAATGATTATGCAAAAATTAAAGCAAGTCAATACGTGAACGTTTTCTATGATTTATGCAACACTGAAGCTGAGTGCTGTTTTGTACGTACTCTTTCATTCAGTCCTGAAACTAAAGACTTAGAAACTGAATATATCACTTATGATCTAATTAAGCATGAAAATAAAAAAGAAATACTCCGTCCAAAGGCTACACCGGAACTCCTGAAATTTCACTCAGAACATGTTTACCCTGAACTTGAAACCAAAAAATTGTATTGGCTTTGCAAATTTGAATATCTGGTTCAAAAATGCAAAGTTACAACTTTTGAAAGAGTAGATGCAGAGAAACAGTTCGTTGAAGAAGAGTTTGATAAGGTGCTGAGACATATAGTACTCTCAAAATATATTCTTACAAGGGAAGATAAATTCGACAATTATTTTAAAATCGATATAAATTTTGTGATGAAACATAGGCTAAGTTTTGAAGAATACATTCAACAACTTCTACAGGAAAAAATGTTGAATTTGGACTCAAAAAAGGAAGCTAAACCACAAAATGACGAATTCGTTTTTCAATCTGCAATTGAAAAATTTATTCCAAAATGCATTTCAGTTATTCAAGAAGAAGAATTAAAATATTTTATTATACATGGTAAAACTAAAAACAACCCGATCAATATAACGGGTAAACTTAGTGATTTTTATTCCATTTTCGTTGAAATAAAAGATCATATTCCAACAAAATATTTCCCTTCTAAGTACGATATAATATGCAATAATTTTACACACTTAGGAAATGATATACCAAAAACAAGCCTAAGTAATTACATAAACCCCCAAAAAAAGAAATAACAATATCTTTTCTTTACTACTCATTACTATTCTGAGGTCTAACATGCTGTATGTTAGACTTTTTTTTATAGTAAAATTACTACTTGAATTACTATATAAATAGTATATCATGCTGATATTCAATGCTCTATTTTTGTATCGAAACATGTTTCAAAATATCAGGAGTGGACGCACTCCTAATGTTTCATACAAAAATTAAACGTTATGTTGAACACTTTCGACAACAACACACCAATTGCCATACTTACAGTAGGGCAATTAAAAGAAATCCTGGGTATTCAGGAAAAAACAAAAATTATCGACACTACTAACTCTGAAAAGAAATTCGTCTATGGTATTGCCGGCATTGCTAAAATATTCGATTGTAGTATTCCAACTGCAAACAGAATAAAAGCAAGTGGCAAAATAGACAAAGCGATTACACAGATTGGTAGAAAAATCATTGTAGATATTGATTTGGCTTTAGAACTTGCCGGAAAGAAGGAAGGAGGCCGAAGATGACACACTACGATGAATTCTTTAAAGAACAGTATGACCGTATTCAGCAGAAATTGGATCTGCTAACTGCAAAAGTGATGTTCAATCAGCAGTTTCCCGAGGATACATTTATCGACAATCCGAAATTTATGCAACTCATGGGAATCTCAGCAAAGACAGCCCAGAGTTGGAGAGACAACGGAGTTGTGAGCTATAGCCAGATAGGCTCTAAGATATACTACAGGCTTTCGGATATCCGAAGGCTACTTGATAGATATCATGTCAAAAGCACGTTAGAAGAATAAGTGCTTTATCCTATATATCAATAGTGATTTTCCTGCCCTTTTTGGGCAGGAATTTTATCTGATACAGATATGATAGATACAATTAAGTATAGGCTCTCTGATTATAGATCAGGCACGGACTTTCGTGAACATATACCTTGCTTATTAGAAAATCCCATGAAATCAGTAAAGGAAGATGAAACCTTCTTCTCTGGTAATTTGGGAAATCTGAAAGTTAAAGTAAGTAAGAATTCTTTGAGGGTCGAAAATAGTCTGTGCAAATGGTTTTTGGGTGATAATTTACAAACACTTACCCGGGAATCAATTGGATTTGCAAATGAAAAACTATCAGACATTTTGCATGTAAACATGCAAAATGCTGATGTAACTCGTTTGGATATTGGTCAAAACTACTCTACAATACATAAACCTGCGGTTTATATCAATTCTTTGGGTGAATTGGCACGATTTAGAAAGGGCGTATTCGCTAATGAAGGGGTAAATTATCGTACAAAAAACATTGAATTAGCACTTTACGATAAACTCAAAGAGCACAAAGCGAAAGGAAATAAAGTTCCGGCTGATTTGGCTTCTCAAAATCTTCTTAGGTATGAATTGAGATTAATGAAAAATATCAGGTCAACATTAAATCGCCCGGAATTTACAGTTAAGGACCTTTCAAACATTGATACATACAATCAACTTCAACAGTTGTATAACAGTATGTATAATAAAATTGATAAACTGCCTGAAATAAACATGGGAGCTTCTGGAGCAAAAGGAGTGAAAGGATTCAAGAAAATGTCTTCTGCTTATTTTATAAATGCTTTTGGACAAGCTGAATTAATTCAACAGATAAAGACTGATTTTCAAATGGGTAGAATTTCGGAAAAAGATAGGCGAGGCATGTTGAGACTAATAAAAGAAACCTCTAATAATCAGACTTTTTTTGTCGAAAGAGAATGTGTTCATGAGTTGAATGCCTTGATTGAAAGTTTTAGTAATCAAGGGAATTTTAATGGATTATAATTGATTGACATAAGTTGTCAAAACGAATTGTTTCCTTTGTGTTCTTTTTACTGTTGCATTATATGTATTTAGTCTTTTATTTGTGAATAAATATCTATCTTTGCCATTGAATATAAGGTCACTGATAAAGCTTTGTGTATTACCAAAAAACATATCTGATACAAACAAAATGGAAATAAATACGACACAACCTATAAATCATACTCCTTCTCAGTTTTACAGGACTATACGCCCGGAGTATTTTTCGGATTCAGAAGTTTCGTATGATGTTGTACTGCCCAAAGAGCAATTGGAATTTGAGTTGTCAAAAATTACGACCAACCAAAAAGAGGCCGAATTTGAGACTCTATGTAGAAGATTAATTGAAAAGACGATTGCACCAAATCTAATTCCACAAGTTGGACCAACAGGAGGTGGGGATGGTAAAACTGATTCTGAAACATTTCCTGTTTCAGAATTCATATCAGAGAGGTGGTTTGTGCCGGAAAAAGGTTGGAGTAAGGATGAAAAATGGGCTTTTGCTTTTAGTGCAAAGCAAGATTGGAAGCCAAAAGCAACGAGCGATGTTGAAAAAATTCTACTGACAAATCGAGATTATACCAAAATCTTTTTTGTAACAAATCAAACACCGTCAAGCAAGCATAAAAAGGATTTTCAAGACGATTGTTTGAAAAATAAAAATATAGAAGTTACAATACTTGACGGGAAGTGGATTGTTGAAAAAATATACAACGACAATCTTATTGATATAGCTGTTAGTTCTCTGAACCTTTCTGATATATATAAAAGCAAGAAAGTTGTTGTCGGTAAAAATGACATTGAAAAAAATAAGAAATTAGAAGAACTTGAACAAAATATAACTAATCCAGATAGATATTTTGAGTATGATTTTCAACTTATAGTAGATGCTATTGAATCTGCAATCCTTTCAAGACAATTAGAAAAACCACGTAGTGAAGTTGAAGGCAAATTTGATAGAGCATTACGATTTTGCGAAAAATTAAAATCAAAAAAACATTTTATTCGCATTTATTATCAAAGAGCTTGGACAAGTCTATATTATTATGATGACTACCAAAACTTCATATCTAATTATATAGAGCTCAAAAAATTAATTTCTAATCAATCTGCCATTTCAGAAATTGAATTGTACTACAATTTATTTAACTCCTTACAGGGTATGTGTAGTGCAAATTGTAACTTGTCTGAATTTAATATTGACATAAAACAGGAACGACAAACCATTTTGCAATTATTAGAAGATATTTCTGATAATAAAGAAATGCTATGCTCTGCACTAATAGCAAAAACATTTAAAATGTTCATTGTTATTATGGAAAGTCTATTTGAAAAGTCAGCACCAGATAATCATTTTCTTGAATTATCAGACTTGCTAAAACAGAGCATTGGGTATATTGATTTTCCGTTTGATATGTTTAGAATTTCTATTGAAAAAATAGGAGAACTTGCCCCTAACAATTCAGCTTTTGATAAATTGTTAGATACCGTTGCCACAATTAACGAAAAACGCACTTCTGAAATCTCAACAGGTCATATATTTTTGAAAAGAGGAGGGCAAAAACTTATTGCAGGATACGACAAAGAAAGTATTATTTACTTTGGTAAAGCTGTTTTAAAACTTTCAAAAGAAGAACATAAATATGAAATGACACTCGCAATGAGAGGACTTGGGTCGGCATATGAAAAAATGGGATTGATATGGGCTTCAAATAACTGCTATACGACTGCTGCTTCTATTGAAATAAGAAAATGGTATCAATGTGGAGAAATAACAATCCAGTTATATGACTGTATCAGAAGCTTAGTAGAAAATGAAACAATGATTGGACGGATTCCACAAATTTTAAATTGGCATGAATTATTAAATGTTATTTATCCACAGGTACAATTACAAAAAGAAGAAATATCAGGACTTGAATTAATTGACGGCTGTTTGTCTGTTAGATTATTAAACACAGATATTCAACAGAATGAGAAATTTTCTTTTTTACCAGATATTTTAAAAAAACACTGTTTGTGGCTTTCTGAAAATGCTTTGTTATACAGACTTGGATATTGCAGCGAAATACTTCCTGATTATGAGAAAGTGGATATCAAAACAATTGATGATTTGGATAGATATTTTGATTTGTGTGCAAGTCAGCCATTTACGGAACAAATGCTTTATGGAACAAATCTTCTGGCAAACAACAGCATACAAATTCAATCCAAGATATTAGGTTGCATTTTTTCTATTTCTTTCGAAAACGACATAGAACTTCTTTTAGCTGCTGAAACTCTATTAGCATTTTTTGAAAGTTTTTTAGCAACGTCTCTACAAAGTGCTTATGCCTCAGCAGAGCTGATAAAGATTCATTTAATACGTGATGAACATGAAAAAATATTTAGCTTTCAATACAATGATACCAAAGACGAATATCAAATAGGAATTAATAGATTTGTTTTTGGAATAGAATTACGTAAGGAATTGCATATTAAATTTATGGAGTTAGTTGCCCATATTTTGAGTAAGAATTTTTGTTTAAAAGACGGCATAGAAACGTTAGAAAAACTATTTAAAAACGAAGAAGTTCATGAAAGACAATCTTTCGTTTTTGAACATAGAAATTTCACAATGAATATATTAGGAGATAAACCAAAATTGTTTTATGACTCTTGGAAAGCAGACGAAAATATACAATACCCAAACAAAAGAACAGCACCCTTAATCTACAATTCTAAAAAAGAAAGAAATCTTGACGAAAAACAACAGTCTTCAAAATTAGATTTCAATAACGCAAAACATACAGATATTCAGGCTTTTTCAATTATTGATAATTCACTTTGGGATAATGCAAAATGGAATGGGTTTGGTGTATTTATGGATAGGCTGATTCAGAGCCCATTAGGTTTATTTGTTGCGTTTCAGGATGAAAATGCAGGAAAATCCATTTTTGATAAATGGATTCAAAAATTCGGGAAAGAGGATGAAGAAGATAGTATTAAAATTTCAATAATAAAAGGCATTAATAGAGATAATCCATTTGAATATCGTGTTCATATAACAAGTGATGTCAAGCTTGATGGTATAAATCGCAAAGAAAGATATTTTAGTGTTGCAGCAAGATTTCACACAATGACTCCAAATAATCCCCAAAATTTGAATATTATCGAAGCATATTTCAAACGGAATACAAGATATTTATTGTGTCCAGCAAAAATGACTTATAATGGAAACCAAGCAGGGCAACCTGATATTTTTCCAGAAACTTCAATTCTGAAACATAAAATTGAAATAAAAAATGCTTGGGAAATTGGACCCAATGATATGTTGAGTTCCGGTATTTTAGCAAATGACAATCCATTAATTCCTGATAATATTAAAAATGCACCAATTCTTGAAGTTCTGAAAAATAAATTTCAATAAATTTTATTAGTAAATTATGAATGTAGACCAGTATTGGAAAAATGTAAATCTAAATAAGGAATTGCATATTGCAGGTACATATATTTACGATGCAATTTTTTGTTTGGAAAAAATGAAGCATTTTTGTTATGAAGACGAATGTTTTAGTTTTTTATATAACACCTCTGTCGGAATAGAGCGTTTGGAAAAGATAGTGATTATTTTATTAGAACACAATAATGAAATAGATCAAGAACAATTTGAAAAATCTTTAATTACGCACAATCACTTAGAGTTAATCAATCGTATTGATAGAATCACCCCATTAACCTTAGGTAAAGAGCATATAAAATTTCTAAGTTTATTATCAGATTTTTATAAGTCGTACAGATATGATAGATATAATTTGCCGTCTGAAATTGGAATTGATAAAGACCAATTTGCATTAATTTCGTTCGTTTCCTATAGTTTGGGTATAGAAATAAAAATAAGTCCATTATTTCTAACAAATATAGACAAACAGATTAGAAGTTTTCTTGGAAAGATAATAGGTAAAATAGCTACTCAATTATATACAATAATACGAGATGCGAAAACTTTTACATATGAACTAAGATACGATTCGAAAGCGGCTAAGATATTTTACGCAAATGAAAAAGCATTCAATTTTATTGATGAACGAATTTGCCAAAAGGAGGTGCTTGTTTATCTAATGAATAATCAAAACATAGATAATGGATGGATTGAGTTTATAAAATCAATTAAACCATTGGATCTTGATCCAGGAGTCAATATTGAATACATAAAATTTCTGTTAGATATTAAGAATGATACCTATGGTGTTGTAGATGAAATCAGTCAAATTTATGAAGATATTGGGTTTGATAAAGAAAGATATGAAATGATATCATTAATCGGGGATGACAGAGTTAGCTTTGAAATTGCTGAAGATGATGACTATATGAATTAATTGATAAATACGGTAGAGAACAAAATAAATAACAGATAATGACAAAAGAACAAGAACGCGAAGAACTGCACCGCACGATATGGCAGATAGCAAACGATTTAAGAGGTAGTGTTGATGGCTGGGATTTTAAATCATACGTGCTGGGCATGTTGTTTTACCGCTTCATTTCCGAAAATCTTACTTCCTATCTCAACAAAGAAGAACAACGTACTGGCAACACCAAATTTGATTATTCCAAAATATCCGATAAAGATGCTGAATTCGGCCGGGCCGACACCGTAAAGGAAAAAGGCTTTTATATTCTGCCTTCGGAACTATTTATGAATGTACGGACAAAAGCCAGGAACGATGCCAACCTCAATGAAACATTGAGTACTATTTTCAAAAACATTGAAAATTCAGCCAAAGGCACCGACAGCGAAGACGATTTACGGGGCTTATTCGACGATATTGATGTAAACAGCAATAAACTGGGCGGAACTGTTCAGAAAAGGAACGAACTGCTTGTAAAAATCATTGAAGCAATAGGAGATTTAAAATTAGGCGATTATCAGGATAATACCAATGATCTCTTTGGTGATGCTTATGAGTTCCTTATGACCATGTACGCCAGCAATGCCGGAAAATCAGGAGGTGAGTTTTTTACTCCTCAGGAGGTTTCCGAGTTGCTTGCTGAAATTACGGTAGTTGGTAAAAAAGAGGTGAACAAAGTATATGATCCCTGTTGCGGTTCAGGTTCTATGTTGTTGAAGTTTGCCAAGGTACTGGGCAAAGAAAATGTTCGTCAGGGCTTTTATGGTCAGGAGGTCAACATAACCACCTACAATCTTTGCCGTATCAACATGTTTTTGCACGACATAAATTATGAGAAATTCGATATTGCTCACGGTGATACGCTTACCGAACCCAAACATTGGGACGATGAACCTTTCGATTGCATTATTTCCAATCCACCCTATTCTATAAAATGGGAAGGCGATGCTAACCCACTTTTGATCAACGACCCTCGTTTTTCACCTGCCTGTGTTGGCACCTAAAAGTAAAGCCGACCTTGCATTTACTATGCACATGCTTTCGTGGCTTTCTACTTCCGGTACGGCTGCCATTGTTGAGTTTCCCGGTGTGCTATATCGCAGCGGTGCAGAACAGAAAATCCGCAAGTACCTGATTGAAAACAATTATATTGATACTGTTATTCAACTTCCACCCGATTTGTTTTTTGGTACTACCATTGCTACCTGCATTATCGTACTTAAAAAGAGCAAAAAGGATAACGCCACCCTGTTTATAGATGCCTCAGCTGAATTTGTACGTGGTGGCAATAAAAACAAACTTGCTGATGATAACCGCAAGCGGATATTAACTGCTTTTATAGTTCGCAAAGACGAAGACCATTTTGCAAAACTTGTTTCCAACAACGATATTGCAGAAAACGACTATAACATAGCAGTAAGTAGCTATGTAGAACAGGAAAACACCACCAAAGAAGTGGACATTGAAAAACTCAATGCCCGAATTGCAGAAATCGTAATACGCCAAAACCATTTGCGAACTGCTATTGATGAAATTATAGCTGATTTGGAAGGAGGAATTTATGAGTAAAGTTGAGGAACTCTTAGAACAGCTTTGTCCAGATGGTGTAATTATGAAAGAAGTCCGAGAGATAGCGAGAATTATCAATGGGTATGCTTTTAAGAGTAGTAAATATGTAGCTTCAGGAATTCGAGTAATTCGAATTTCTGATGTTCAAAAGGGCAAAATGTCTGATAAAGACTTGAAGTTTTATCCAATAGAATTAATGGATGAAATTAAAAATTATCTTCTAAAAGAGAATGATTTAGTAATGTCACTGACTGGAAATGTTGGACGTGTTGCAATGTTATCACAACAACACCTACCTTCTGGTCTTAATCAACGAGTAGCATGTGTTCGCCCAAACAGTAATGAAGTTTTAACAAGATTTTTATTTCATTTTTTTGATCAGAATAATTTCGAAACAGATGCAATGATTAATGCAACTGGAGGTGGTCAAAAGAACATGAGTACAACATGGCTTTCTAAATATAAAATTCCTCTTCCCCCTCTCCCCATTCAACAAGAAATCGTCTCTATTCTCGACAAATTCACAACGTTGGATGCAGAGCTGGAGACGGAGCTGGAGGCGCGTCGCACCCAATACAAATATTATAGTGACCAACTTTTGTGCTTTGAAAGCA
Organism: Paludibacteraceae bacterium; assembly: GCA_016937795.1. Classification (GTDB taxonomy): domain Bacteria; phylum Bacteroidota; class Bacteroidia; order Bacteroidales; family Paludibacteraceae; genus Paludibacter. The sequence goes on along the minus strand of JAFGVV010000005.1, from coordinate 154,275 downwards.
AAGAGGTGGAGTGGAGAATGTTAGGCGAAGTGGGTGAGTTTATCAGAGGTAGAAGATTTGTAAAAGATGATATTGTTCCCGAGGGTGTACCTTGCATTCACTATGGGGAATTGTACACCCATTACAATATATGGGCAAAAGAAGCTAAGTCATTCCTAAATGCTGATTTGGCTGCAAAATTAAGAGTTGCCCGAAAGGGGGATGTGGTAATTGTTTCAGCCGGTGAAACTATTGAGGATATTGGCAACGGTGTGGCATGGTTGGGTGATTCAGATGTGGTAATTCACGATGCTTGTTTTGCATACAGACATAGTATGAATCCCAAATATGTGTCCTACTATTTACAAACAAATCTTTTCCGTTCCCAGATAAAAAGATATATCTCTTCCGGAAAAATATCGTCAATAAACTCACCGGGATTAAGCAAAGCCAAAATTCCTATTCCACCTATGGAGGAGCAGGAACGCATTGTAGAGATATTAGATAAATTCAATGCTTTGGTAAATGATATTTCGGTGGGAATACCAGCCGAAATAAAGGCAAGACGAAAACAGTACGAGTATTACAGAGGCAAATTATTGAACTTTAAAAACATAAGCCATGCTACAGAATGACTTGATTAAATACTGTCGGTATTATAAAGGTCAAAAAAAATGTCCTAAGAGTATCGAGAATATAAGAATGGCAAATATTTGGGATTATGAACGAATATGGGTAGAAAGAGATGAATTTAGAGATGAAACTACATTCAATACGGTAGAATATATCCATTATGGCATGAAAGATTTTAATGCTGATGATGGTACACCACTTACTTTGAAAGCACTTCTGTTTAACAGACACACTCATTGGTGTGGTGGCTATGGCCGGGAGAGCGATATTAAGAACTTTATTGAATGGTATAACAATTATTATATAGCATTGTCGAAATAGACACAAACAATTGAGCTTTTAAATAACTATACAATGGATAAATACACACTCGTTGCCGAGAACCCCGAAAGTACAGTAGTAGCCGAATATCAACCACCATACCGTAAGGAAACTGCATTTCAGAGTGAGGCAGACCTCGAAAAAGCTTTAATCAAAGAGCTTCAAACTCTCGCTTACGATTACCTGCCAATCACTTCGGAATCCGAATTGATTGCCAACTTGCGCCTGCAATTAGAAGCACTGAATAATTATCAGTTTAGTAGTTTGGAATGGGAGCAGTTTTTCAAAAACAAAATTGCGAACCAAAACAACGGCATAGAGGAAAAAACAACCATAATCCAGGAAGACCATATCCAACTACTTACCCGTGACGATGGCACTGTAAAAAATATCTATCTCATTGATAAAGCGAATGTCCACAATAACCGGTTGCAGGTGATAAATCAATATGTGGTTGAAGATGGGCAGCGTTTCAATCGCTACGATGTTACTGTATTGGTTAACGGATTGCCTTTGGTACATATCGAGCTTAAAAAACGGGGAGTTGATATTAAGGAGGCATTTAATCAGATAAACCGCTATAACCGTGAATCATTTTGGGCTGGCTGCGGTTTGTTTGAGTATGTACAACTATTCGTAATTTCCAACGGTACTTACACAAAATACTATAGCAATACAACCCGCTTTTCGCATATAAAAGAGTTGGGCGATGGAGCCTTAAAAAAAGGCAAACGCACCAGCAACAGCTTTGAATTTACTTCGTGGTGGGCAGATGCCAATAACCGCCCGATTGTCGATTTAATGGATTTCGGACGCACATTTTTCGCAAAGCACACTTTGCTCAATCTGCTTACAAAATACTGTGTTTTCACTTCCGACAAATTGTTGTTGGCAATGCGACCCTATCAGATTGTAGCAACAGAACGTATTTTGAATAAAATAACGGTTTCAAACAACTACAAATCTTTCGGTACTGTTGAAGGTGGAGGTTATATCTGGCACACTACCGGAAGTGGCAAAACACTTACTTCGTTTAAAACTGCTCAATTGGCAAGTAAATTGCCATTTATCGACAAAGTATTGTTTGTGGTGGATAGAAAGGATCTCGACTATCAAACCATGAAGGAATATGACAAGTTTGAGAAAGGGGCTGCAAATAGCAATACCAACACAGCACACCTGACAAAACAGCTAAATGATCCTAATTGCAGAATAGTGATTACGACCATTCAAAAGCTTTCAAACTACGTAAAATCAACGAAATCAAACCAGGCACAAAAGTCATTGGTTCAAACTTTACATTGTGTTATAATTTTCGACGAGTGCCACCGCTCACAGTTTGGCGATATGCACACGGCTATTACCAAAACATTCAAAAAATATCACCTCTTTGGCTTTACAGGTACGCCAATTTTTGCCGTTAATTCAAGTAGTAACAGCCGTGCCGATTTACGCACTACCGAACAGGCATTCGGTGCAAAACTGCACACTTACACCATTGTCGATGCTATTACTGATAAGAATGTTCTTCCGTTCCGTATTGACTATATTAGTACTATGAAAGAACAGGAAAACATTCAGGACGAAAAAGTATGGAACATTGACCGTGAACGGGCATTATCGGCACCGAAACGTATAAGCAATATCGTAACGTATATCCGCGAACATTTCGACCAGAAAACCAAACGTAATAGCTTCTACCAATTGAAAGACCGCCGTTTAGCTGGCTTTAATTCTATTTTTGCTGTTTCGTCTATCGAAGTAGCCCGGAAATATTACACCGAGTTTCAAAAACAAATGCTTGGCTTGCCCAGCGATAAACAATTAAAAATAGCTACTATTTACAGTTTTGGAGTGAATGAAGATCCCGAAAACGGAATCATTGATGATGAAAACCTTGAAGATACAAGCCAGTTAGACCAAAGTTCTCGTGATTTTCTCGAATCGGCCATTCAGGATTATAACAAACTGTTTAAAACCAATTACGATACTTCCAGCGATAAATTTCAAAACTACTATAAAGATGTATCGCAACGGGTAAAAGACCGTGAGATTGACTTATTGATAGTGGTAAATATGTTCCTTACCGGCTTTGATGCTACTACCTTAAATACACTTTGGGTAGATAAAAACCTGAGGTTGCATGGGCTTTTGCAAGCCTACTCACGCACAAATCGCATTCTCAACTCGGTTAAAACCTTTGGAAGTATTATTTGTTTCCGCAATCTCGAAAAAGCCACCAATGATAGTATTGCACTGTTTGGCGACAAAGAAGCCGGCGGAGTGGTATTACTCAAAACTTATGATGAATATTACAACGGCTATAAAAAAGGAGAAAAAGACGTTCCTGGCTATGCCAATTTAGTGACTGACTTACAGGGAAAATACCCTGTTGGTGAACAGATTATCGGAGAACAAAACCAAAAAGACTTTATTAAACTTTACAGTGCAATTCTGAAAGCGAAAAACATACTTTCCACTTTCGATGAATTTTCAGGGAATGAAATTCTTTCCGAAAGAGATGTGCAGGATTATCACAGTATGTATATCAATCTATACAACGAATTTAGGAAAATTCCCAAAGGCGACAACGAAAATGTAAACGATGATATTGTATTCGAAATGGAGCTGATTAAACAGGTCGAAATCAACATTGATTATATCCTCGCACTCATTAAGAAGTACCACGAAGGGCATTTAAAAGACAAAGAAATTGTTATCAGTATCAGCAAAGCCATAGATTCCAGTGTGGAACTCCGTAATAAAAAAGAGCTAATCCAACAATTTATTGATTCGTTGACCCCTTCAACCAATGTGGATGATGATTGGCACTCGTTTGTTGATGCTAAGAAAGTAGAAGAATTAGACCAAATTATCAACGATGAAAATTTGGATAAGGACGAAACATACAAGTTTATAACAAATGCTTTCCGCGATGGCTATGTACAATCTACTGGTACAGCCATAAGCAAAGTACTACCGCCAGTTTCACGCTTTACACCAACCGGTGACCGCACAAAGAAAAGAGAATCAGTACTCGAAAAACTCAGCTCGTTTTTCAATAAATTCTGGGATATATCGGGTGGTAAGTTTTTGAGAAAGGATGATTAATAAGTTGAATAGTATATTGAGTCAAAAAACATAATATGAAATACTTTGGGCTTGAAAAACAATATTATTAAAGCCGAGGGAAAATTATGGAGGAATATTAATGGAAATCAATCATAATAAATATTTTAAGATTCATTATCCTGTTTATACAGAAGACGATGATTTATCAAATGCATTCCTTGAAGAAGCATATTTATACTATGGGGGTGAAATGACACCTGGGTTTAAATATGACGATAAAAACAGGACTGCTTTTGATATCATATTACTTCCTATAACAGACGTGAGATTTATTCTAAAGACTGTCAGTAATCAAAATGATAGGACAATAAAATTGAATGAAACGATTGATAATCATTTTGTTGATAAACTTGTGAATATAATTCCAATCTATAAAATTGATTTACTTTTAGATTATCACTTATCTCAGTTTACTGGTAAAAAAGAAGATTTTTACCAGCATTTACAATATGTCATTTTACCACTTTCCAAAACTAAGATTGAAAAGTTACAGCAGGTTGCAGATCCGGCAAGTGAAAATCTTCCTTCTCCGTCAATTATTGAAGATTTAGTTATGAAATGGATTGCGAGTAAAAATCCCAATAAAGAATCAAAACCGGACTGGACTAAAATTGGTGTTTATATTTCGATAATAGCATTAATAGCAACTGTTTTAATAGCCATTTTCTAACTAATAAAAATTGACACAATTATGAAATCAGATATAAATAAAACGGCAAGTGAAGCTATTCGAGACTTATTTCAACAACAACAAAACATTATTAATGCCTATAGTATTAATCCCTTGAGTAGTGTTGCTGTCTCAATGGTTGCTTCAACTGCTTTTTCTAAAGTGACAAACGTTGCAATTCCGAAAAATTACTTCAACCCAACAATGTTGGGACTTTCTTCTTACTTTAACTATGCTAAAAATAACTCAAAGCGATTTAATCCAATAAGCAGTGTTCTCGGATTATCGAATTTAGAAATATTGTTAAGTCAAATCCCCAAAGAATCATTTAGTACAACATTTCAAAACATATTTTCTCCTGCACTTCAAATTCAAAAATCATTAAGTTCGTTGTATAGCACCAAAAGTGCTTTCGCAAATTACAGTAATCTTTATGCCAATGCTGCGTTTTGGGGTCAATTTAAAGAGCTACAAAATGTAATATCTGAGTTCCCAAAAAGTATGACAAGTGCCTCATTTGATACAGATTATGAATCAGATGAAGATTTGTATATTAATGAAGTTATATCAGAAACAAGTGTAATAACTCAAAATATCGAAAAAACAAAGATTGTTTCCTTTGAAGATTTCGAACAACTTAAATCTAAAATAGATGCGATCTATTCACTACTCATTTCGTCTCAAAAAATAAAACATGGTAAATTATTGACTTTCATTATTTTTCTGTTATTTACAATAGAACCACTTTTGAATGATATTATCCAACAGGTACAACATTACCAAGACACCCAAACTAATGTTTCTCATGAGGATTTTAAAGAACTTAGTAATAAGGTTCAACAAAGTATGGATGAAATGCGAAAATATATTGTAAAGTATGAATATCGCTATGCTGATCATACCTGTTTTTTGAAGCCTAAATGTGATATGAAATCGAAAACAATTTATAGAATAAAGCCTGGTGACAATTTTATGGTTTTGCGTGTAAATAAGAGATGGTTATTAATATTAATTGAAGATCGCACTGATGGTTCTCAAATTACAGGTTGGGTTTTAAAGAAATACACACAAAAAAGTTTACAGGAAAAATAAATCAAACAATCATATTCTTTAACTCATTCCTGAAAATCTATTATGAATGACAAAATAGAAATTGCAGTTTCCATACTAACGTCATTATTGACAGGTGGATTTATATTGTTTTTTATTGAGAATCAAAATGCCGAAAAAGAGGTAGTTAGTAGGTTTAATTCAATAATGAAACCTTTTTATAATAAACTGACAAAATACCTTATTTATGTCAATTGGAGTAAAAGTATTATTCAATATGATGATCCTAAAACCGCATATATTTCAGAGTTAATTCCGATTATGGACGAATTATCAAGAATGGCAGGTACTTCAATAATCTCTGGTAGTGATATCCCAATTATGAAAGCTAAAGAAATAGATAAACTCTGTGATAAAATAAATCAGATTTGGTATGTTTACGATAAAGGCTGGATTGTAAGAGATCATATATCAATTGATAAAGGTAATGGATATGATCATTGGGTAAATCTAATCAAAGAGTCTTTGACTGCATATAACGCAAAGTATAGTAATCCAGCCGTTGATATTAATCTATTACCAAAAGTTTCAGGAGAATTTTATGTTGAGGTATGGCAACCGGTTCAAAATATAACTTATCAGTATGAGTATTGGCAGAAAAAACGTAGATTTTCACATTATTTTTTACTTAGTAGTATTGTATTGATGATATTGGCGTTGATTGTTATACTTTTATTTTCAAATATAATTGGTTGTACTATAATCAATTACATAACTGTTTTTTGTTGCTGTATTTTCGGATATGACATATATGAATTGGTGAAGATTAAAAATTTAAGCAATAAACTTTTCTACTAATCTAATTAGATAAAATACAAATTGTTACCATGGACCAACCCAAACTCGAAAGACTACTCCGTTTAATGAAATTGCTTACAGCAAATAATTCATTAACCGTTGATGAAATTGCCGAAAAACTTTGTATTTCGGCACGTTCCGTTTATCGTTATATCGATACATTCAAAGATGCCGGGTTCGTCATAAAAAAAACGAATAACTGCCCAAAACTTGATAAATCTTCGCCTTATTTCAAAGACATTAGCGAGCTAATACATTTTACGGAAGAGGAAGCCTATATTCTCAAGTCTGCTATCGAAAGCATTGATGAGAACAATCTACTTAAACAAAATCTCAAAAAGAAGCTCTACACAGTTTACGACTACAACATTCTGGCCGAAACCATTGTAAGTGGCAAAAACGGACGTAATGTGCAACAATTGGTTCAAGCCATTGAAAATAAAAAAAGAGTCATTCTGAAAAATTATTCTTCGGCAAACGGCAACACCATTCGGGATAGGGAAGTAGAGGCTTACGCTTTTACCACCAATTATGTACAGATATGGTGTTATTGCCCGGTAGAAAATAAAAACAAACTCTTCAAAATTTCAAGAATCAACAGTGTGGAGATGCTGCCCGAAGCATGGAAACACGAGGCTCAACACCAATCCGGTTATATCGATGTATTCCGCATTAACAGCGACGAAACTATGCCTGTTAAACTCAAACTGGGCTTGCGTTCTGCCAGTCTTCTTGTTGAAGAATTTCCGTTAGCTTCAAAATACCTCAATAAGATATCCGATAGCGAATGGATATTTGAATCCGATGTTTGCTCCTACGATGGTGTGGGACGGTTTATTCTGGGTTTATTAGATGATATTGAAATTATTGACTCTCAGGAATTAGAAAAACACATTGCTATCCACCTAAAAAATATTCAAAATAAATTTTCATTGTCATAAGTTGTCAAAATGCTACTGTTTCTTTGTGCTTTATTTATCAGACTAATAAATCATTTAAAAAGTTACAGTATGAAAACAACTATTTTTTCATTTACATTCTTGTTTATTTTTGCTTTATCAGCATTTGCTCAGCTTCCGTACTCAAAAATGATGAATTTATCTCGCGAACAACTCATTGAGAAAAAATTCAAATTCGACCAAAAGAAAAATCAATACGTTTTGACAAAAACTGATGGATTAAATACCACATTAGGTGTATTAACTGCATTATCTGGTCAGGCCACAGCTCATCAGCCGTCAAAAAAAGATTATTCAATAGTTTTACAGTATGGTATGGCTGATAGTTTATCCTCATTAACTGCAATATTTTATAGCGATGACACTTTCAACGAAATTCAAACATGGATTGCAGAGAATAACATACAACCTTTTTCTTCTGGTTCGGGTAAAGTATCAATCCAAAAGTTTACATATGATAGTTTAAATGTAGAATTACGTAGCCAGGCTGTAATTCAGTCTGCTGGTCAAACTACCGCTAACAGATATGCTGTAAATTCTAATTCTATTGATAAATCATATACACTTTACACTTATACGATCTATACAGGAGTAGAACCATTTTCGGAATGGCATACCAAACAGCAAGCAAAGAAAAATGCCAACAAAGCCAAAGGCAAAAAAGAAGATTTAAATGATTTATTCTAAACATTTAAATAATTTACATTACCCTCTATTTTATCAGCTTTATTCGCAGACCATTATTATTCTTTAATGGTCTGCTTTTTTTCAACATTAATCTCTGTTACATTTCAAATAGCTTGATACTAATATTCCAATAATGGGATATTAGTTTTTTTGCTTACAATTATTTAAAAAGTAATTTTTGTCTTTTTATTGTAAAACATTTGTCTTTTGTTGTTTATTTGCTTTTTATTCGATATATTTGCGCAAAATCAAAATAAATATTACTTTTGCAGTCTTTTAATGAGCAGCTTATCTAACAAATCAGAAATAAATGCTACTGCTGCAAAGTTGCTAAATGACAAAGGACTATATTCCTCTGTTGCTCATTGTGCATATTACGCTTGTTACCAAAAAATCAAACATATTTGGCTTCACAAGCAAGGTAAAACCGATTTAGAACTTGAAACACTGGGTAGATCAAAACCCCGAACAGGTTCACACGAAGTACTGATAAATGAGATTGGCGCCTTTATAAAAAATTCAGGTTCAAAAAACTTTATTGAAGATTTTCGCGTTTATAATAATAACATATTACAGCTAAAAAGATTAAGAACAAAAGCTGATTATGAGGATACATTATTTGACTCTTCAAGTAGTTCAAAGTCGTTGACTCTATCAAACGAAATTTTACCGGTTCTTACAAAGTATTTGTAATAGAAAATATCCCTATGACTTCGCAAGAATATATTATTCTCGAATTAAACGATTTTATCGTTAGCTTTCCACAAACAAGAGTTCGTTACGAATACGATCAACTATCTGACGTGCATTTTATTGAAGTAGTTCCTAATAGTGTTTATCATTTAGATGAAGCCTATATTAAATGGGAAAGCGAAATGTATGACAGATTTATTGCTTCCTATCCTGACCAAAATATCTGTTTCATTTCTGACGATGCACTTGTTGGATTAGAAAATGCCCAACTGGCATTAACTGGCTCGGTTTATGATACTATTTATTCAACAAACAGAACCGAAACTATCGTTGAAGAATCTGTAATCAAAGTTACTGGTTTTGTAAACATTAATTCATTTGTTTGTATAACAAGTAATTTTCATTCAACGCCCCCAACAAACAATGTTGTTGAGGTTTTGATAGATAGTATTAATTTGCCTTTAGCAGCATAATCAAATGGAAGAGGAAAAGAAAAATATAGAATCAGGTTTTCGTATTCATAACATACTCCTTATTGAAAGTAATTTCTCAAGAATAGAAACAGTTGAATTCAATAATCCGGAAATAATACAAAACGTAAATATTGAAGTAGCCGTAAATGTAAATCCTGAAAACAATATGATTTCAGTTAAACAAACTCTTCATTATTCACAAGAGTTTAATGGTGTAGAACAAGTTATGGCGGTAATTTCAATGATTGGTGTTTTTGAGAAATACGGAGATTCACCACTTGATTTGGAACAATTTGGCCATGTAAATGGTGCCGCTATAATCTATCCCTATATTAGGGAACACTTATCAAACCTATCTGCTAAAGCAGGTTTAGGTTTAATTTTTTTACCACCGGTAAATCTAACAAAAAAATAGATATTTATCCATAATAAAAAAATGTCCTATGGATATTAGAACTTTAAAAATACTAAACAGCATTCTTTACTTTGCAAGCAAAGAGAATGATAAAACAATTTCACGTTTGAAGTTGATGAAATTATTATGGCTTGCCGATAGATTACATTTAAATAAATATGGTCGTTTGATTCTCAAGGATAATTATTTTGCACTACCACACGGCCCAATACCTTCAAATGCTTTGAATTTTTCCAATGCGTCAATTCCTGGTTTTTATACAGTTAATGGAAATAAAATAACTGCAATAAAAAAAGTTGATGATAAATTCTTTTCTGGCTCAGATTTAGAAATAATGGAATTTGTATGGCAGTCATTTGGTAATATGACAGCTTCTTCTTTGAGAAATTTATCCCATAAATTTCCTGAATGGATACGTTTTCAAAAAGAATTAGAAGATACTTCATTGCCCAATAAATTTGACATTGTCATGGATGATTTTTTTGAAGCACCTCTCATGAAGAACTTCAAAAACATTGCCTCTTCTGAGGAAAGTTCGGAATCTAAAACTTTTTACAGATCTTTTTCTGCAATTCAATCATTTTTGGATAAATGAATTTCACCTCCGAGCAGATAATAGCCGCCTCATTATCGGTCGGGTGTGTATTTAAGTTGTCTGCACCAGAATTAATCGACACTACTATTCCTCATTATTTTATTGTTGTCGCCATTGATGGTTCAGATAATTACTTAGTGCTTTGTACAACCCAACTCGATAAGAAAATAAATTATCTAAACAAAAGTAATACTGATCTTAATACCATTGCATATTTAGAGCCCTCTGATGACAATGGTCTTACGGACAAGACTTACATTAATTGTAACGATTATCATTTTATATCAAAAGAGAATCTAATTGACAAGTTACATTCAGGCAGTCTTTCTTTTAAAGGCAAGGTATCTTCCGATGAATATGATCAAATTGTTACTTCAATAAAATTGAGCTATAAAAATGATTTGCCTGAATATCTTCTCGTTTACGAAAGCTAAAATGTATTGAATCTATCCTGCCCACGCAGGTTTAAACCGAATAGGTAAAGCGGTCTTCGTCGCTCCGCCACTTTGTTCACAAAAACATAGCGCCAAGGGTAAAACAAGCAGCCTGAAAAATCTCCACACCTTCGGGTAGTATTTTTTCGTCTGCCCTTGTGGCTAACGCTTCCACACTCATTCATGCGCTCCGGTAGGTGCTCTTCGTGGCGTGTTAGCTTGTTTTGTTCACCACGTTCTGTCATTCCTCAGGCATGGCTACTCCTACCCCCTAATCCCCTTTAAGGCATTCGCTAAAGCTCATAGTATTTATTTGTAGGGGGTAGCCGCCATTTAGAGTTTTGCTCGCCTGCGGTCGCTCGTGCTGTTATGGTTTGTCACATTTTTTGCTGCTCACTTTTCCATGTTGGCATAGCCGTGTTCATTCAGTCATTTCGTTCATTTTATTTCTCTTCATTCCTTCTTTCACACCGCTATCACCAACCGCGCGCAAGAGCTGTCTTTCGTTCTCTCATTCCGTTCCATTTCGCTCCATTTCACTTTCAGTGGCTATGTCTTTCCCACCCTGCAAATCCATGTGGTTGCAGCATTGTTCCGTTTCACTCCACAAAGCTTCACCACCCCGCACATAACCCCTTTTCGTTCATTACGCTTCATTACGCTTCATTACTCTACATTCGTTCTCTTCATACAGCACTTGCCTTTCCCACCGCACCGTTCGGGCAAAAAAATCCGCCAAACCAGCTGCCGGCAGCACCCGTCCACAGCGCTCTGCGCTATCCGTGTCCGGGGCACTCACTCCACTCGCAGCGGCTCGCACACAACGCACATGCTGCATACTTCGTTTCGTTTCTCTACACTCGCATTTGCCTTGCTATCCACGCACGCTCAAGGCTGTTTTTACTATTCGGTTTAAACCTGCTTCTCCCACGCCAACCCCCGACCACCCACCCCAAATACAGTTGCAGTTGTAGTTTTCTTTTTAGTACTTATAAATCAGATCGCCGTCGTAAGGCCGCCATTTCCCAATCATTAAATCAACATACATTATCAAAGCACGTTTTTCTATAGGAATTGAAACGTCTGTTAAAGGATTATTTTCATTTGGTTGGGTTGTTTCTAAATAGTTCTCCAATTCTTCAATGAGCTTCTGGTGAAATTCACTGTTTGATTGGCTATTGTTGAAATGTATGCTCTCAATATACCAAAACAAATTTCTATAATCCTCATTCTCGTTTGCGTATGGTGGTTTTTCTTCCCCATTGAAATACTTATAAAGGCTGTAATCGTGTGACATAAAACAAATATAGTTTTTGATAATAAATTCAAAAGTAGTGAGAATACTCTTTTGCTTCAAATCTAAGAGCGCGTTTTTTGGGAAATAGAATGAAAATACAATGTTAGTCGTTTCAATATTCATGTAAAAACTTGCTCATTACATAAATCCATTTGTATTAAATCAAAACAAAAAAATAGATGTCCGAGTGATGCGACAAAAAAAATGTTCACAAAGATAACAGCAATAAAATAAGTCAGTAAAGGTCAAGCCCTACGGGTTTTTGTCACAATCTCCACACCTCCCGTTGGTCGGGTAGTATTCTGACAAAAAACCTTGACAGCCTTAACGCTTCATTTCATTTCGCTTTTTATTGCAGTAAGAGGTGGTTTACATTTTCTTTTTCCCTTTCGTGCTTTTTTGCGAAGGGCAATAGAGCCGTAGCAGCTTATGTATTCAACCTCTAATCTTTTGATTTATGTGTACTTTTATTTTAAAATCCTACAATCCGAATGTAGAAATTTCAAAACCCCATTTTTTCATTCTCAACAAAGGAAATAACAGCGGGAAACCGCTTATTTCTCCTTGTACGAATTGTTTCTCAATCCAATTCAACTGCAACCAGGACAAAGAGCAGGTTTTCTGGCTGCTTTTCTGCCTTTGGCAGTCAAACGCCTTTTATCCTTTTTTGCGTGGCTCAGTTATTCCGTTTGTTGTTTTGCGTGATTTGAAATCATGTATTAATGAAAATTTGATCAAAGCAAACAACAATCCCGGGCAGTTTCAAAAAATGATTGAATCCTTTCAGGCTATAAACAAAATTGAAATTCAGCTTAAACAAAATCTGAAAGCCATTGAAAAAGCCAAAAGAATGCTGCTATTTCAATTCATTCAATAAGGTATTGCAAGTCATGGATAAGCCTACCATAAGTCATACATAAGCCCACCATAAGCCAACCCAATAGAAAAAATCTATAGAAATGTACGGGCATAAAAAAAGCCCCGCTTTGCAGCGGAGCTTAATTTAAATTTAATGCATTCAATCAAAATACGTTTTTGATTTTCATACTGTTTCCAACCGAGAATACATAGTATTCGTTTCCGGCTTTCTGGTAGAACTCAATTCCTACACAACTCAACAAACTTACGTTTTCGGTCATGGCTGGAGTTCCATTCAAAGCACTTACTACCGAAACTTCAGGAGTAGTTCCCTGGGCAATTTCGATGTAGTCTGAATAAACCACCTTTGAAAGCTGATTCAATGCCGGTTCGATAGGTTCGTAAACTTTTGTCAACGAATTGTAAGCATAATCAGAAATCACTGAAATGGAGTTTACAAAACGGAAGTGAGTAGCTCCGGCAGGGATATTCAGCTGTTTCAGCGTTTCAAACGCTTCGACAGTCAGGGTTACAGTGTTGCGATCTGCATTGGCAACCGTTTCCAGCTCACCGCTGAAAGAGCCTTCCACAGTATTGTTGCGATTGAAATTCAATCCAACTAAATGCTGAGGAACCGAGGTGATCAAAATTGCACGAACACCACGAGCTTCGCTCTGGTCTTCTAAATTGATTCTTTTAATGATACCAGTCAAACGCCCGGTAAACTGAGGGTCGCTCATGGTTTTCATTAATTGTGATTGACCTGCACGAATTGCTTTGCCTACTGTTGCACAGCCTGCAAACTCATTCATGTTTTCACGAGTTCTCACGAACGATGCTCCGTTCTTGATTTGTTCCGCAGTAGCTCCACCGTTCAATCCGGCAAAGTGTCCGCTCATTCCTTTGATTTTAAAGTGACGAATGTCCCCAATCGTCCCTTTGTACTTTACGTGTCCAAGTTGTCTGGCCATGATTTAAATATTTTAGGGGTTTGACAATCCATGATGAAATTCATGTTGGACAAAAATATTTAAATTGAAAAAATATCAAAATAGGAAAACGAGCGTAAACAAATAGAAATGAAGGCTATTTATTCTTAGGATTCAATTTTTGGGGGATTGTGACTAAAGTATGTGAGAATAATACATTTCGTCCCTGTCAGGGACTACATTTTTTTCGCTGGATTTAGACAAAAGAAAAGGGACTAAATAAGTTAGTCCCTTATTTAGTCCCTTTAATCTATATATGATTGATAATCAATCATAATTGCGGAGAGAGAGGGATTCGAACCCCCGGTACCTCTCAGTACAACGGTTTTCAAGACCGCCGCGATCGACCACTCTGCCACCTCTCCAATTGGCATGCTTTATTTCTAAAGCGGTGCAAAGATACGTTTTTTTCTGATACTACCAAATAGATTTATATGCAATTTTTCGTTTAAGCAACGACTATTTTAATGTCATTTACAAATTCAATTGTAAATCAACAATTTGCAGTTGATACTTTTTATACAGTTTTCAAAAATTCAACCACATTTTTTTCAATACGTGCTGTAATATCCGCAATATCGGCTTTATCAAAGTTTTCGCCGGAAATATTCTCGAATAATTCGATATATCGTTCGCTTATTCCGGTCACAATTTCGGGAGTCATTTCAGGTACAGTTTGTCCTTCTTTTCCCTGAAAACCGTTATCCATAAGCCACTCGCGTACAAATTCCTTCGAAAGTTGTTTTTGAGCTTCACCTTTATCAAAAAGTGCCTGATAGCTGTCGGCATAGAAATAACGTGAAGAATCGGGTGTATGAATCTCGTCGATCAGGTAAATTTTACCGTCGCGGCGACCGAACTCATATTTGGTATCTACTAGAATCAATCCGCGTTTGGCAGCAATCTCGGTACCACGCATAAAAAGTGCCATGGTGTATTTTTCGAGCATTTCGTATTCGTCTTTCGATACCAATCCCTGACTGAGAATTTCCTCGCGGGTTATATCTTCGTCGTGCAATCCATATTCTGCTTTGGTTGTTGGAGTGATAATAGGCTGTGGGAAACGTTCGTTTTCGCGCATTCCGTCAGGAATTTTCACGCCACAAATTTCACGTACACCGCTTTTGTAGGCACGCCAGGCACTACCACAAAGATATCCGCGAACAATCATTTCCACAGGATAACCTTCGCAACGCAAACCCACAGTAACCATTGGGTCGGGCATAGCAAGTTTCCAGTTAGGAACAATATCGGCAGTTACATCCAGAAACTTAGCAGCAATCTGATTGAGCATCTGTCCTTTGTAAGGAATTCCCTTTGGCAATACCACATCAAAAGCCGAAATACGGTCGGTAGCAATCATCACTAGCAGGTCGTTTTTCACGGTGTACACGTCGCGAACTTTGCCGTGATACACATTTGTCTGTCCATCGAAATGGAAATCGGTGTTTGTAAGTGCGTTCATATTTTTGTTGTTTTTGCTATTTATATATTTAATAAGGGATTTTATTCCTTTTCCCCTTTAGGAGCCAGGGCTGGTTTCTTTTCCTTTTTCTCGTACGCTTCCACAATTCTCTGTACTAATTTGTGGCGTACAATGTCTTTTACATCAAATTCCACTTTGGCAATGCCTTTTACATCTTTAAGCACCTCCAAAGCATCTTTTAGTCCTGATTTCTGGGAATATGGCAAGTCAATCTGTGTCATATCACCGGTAACAATCATTTTGGCATTCAAGCCCATGCGCGTCAGGAACATTTTGATTTGCATGGTAGTGGTGTTTTGCGCTTCGTCCAGAATAACCACTGCATCGCTCAGTGTTCGCCCGCGCATAAAAGCCAGCGGAGCAATCTGAATGGTACCGTTTTCCAGATATTCTTTGAGCTTTAGCGGCGTAATCATATCCTGAAGAGCATCGTAAAGCGGTTGCAGATACGGATCAATTTTCTCCTTCATATCGCCGGGCAGGAAACCTAGCTTTTCGCCGGCTTCCACAGCGGGACGACTGAGGATAATCTTTTTAATTTCTTTGTTTTTCAATGAACGAACAGCCAGCGCAATGGCTGTATAGGTTTTTCCCGATCCTGCCGGCCCTATGGCAAACAGCAAATCGTTGGTTTCGAAATCTTTTAGCAGTTTTTGCTGGTTTTTGGTACGGGCAGTAATCGTCTTTCCGTTTACTCCGTGTAAAATCAAATGATCGAACTTTATTTCAGCAGGCTCCGAACCTCCCTTGACCATATCAATGATATCGGCTTCAGTAAGCTTATTATTTTCAATGCAATACTGTTCAATCTTCTGAAGTTTGTTCGTAAAAACTTCTGTGTCGACCTGGTTACCCGATATCTTCATCACATGGCCGCGAGCTGTAAAACGCAGATTGGGATGCAGATTTTTCAACAACTGAATATTCGAGTTGTTTATTCCGTAAAATACGGTAGTGTCGGTATGTTCGGAAAGTTCAAAGATTTGCTCTGTCATAAAATAGGAGTAAGAGGTAAGAAAGTAAGACGTAAGTAATTTGTTATTTCTTCATATTGGCTTTACTCGAGGAGAATATCCTGACAAGTTCACCAATTTCATTTTTGAGATTCATAAAAGTCGATTTGTCCAAAAGTTCGGCTTCTTCAATCAATTCAAACCAAAATTGTGTTTCATCAATTTCTTCAACGACAATACACATTTTGGAGAATCGTTCGGCATGTGACCTTCCACGGGTAAAAGCCCTGAAGTTTGCCGCCACAGAAGTTCCTGACCTCAATAGCTGTTTCCCGATTACACGTAACTCTTCTGATTGCTTGCAATATTTTGCGTAAAACAAAATTATTGCCACTGCAAATTTCTTAGTTCGTTGTCGGTACTTTTCATTGTAATCCAAAACTTCTGACATATTCTAAAAATCATTTAGTTTACAAATTACTTACTTTCTCACCTCTTACTTTCTTACCTCTTACTTTCTTACCTCTGTTTATTAGTATGCAAACAACGGATATGCTTCCATTGTTTTGTTTACGCGTTCACGAACAGAAGCGATTACAGCTTCGTTTTCAACGTTCGAAAGTACAGTTTCAATCATTTCGGCTATTTCTTCCATCAGAGGTTCTTTTGCACCACGTGTTGTGATAGCAGGCGTTCCGAGACGGATACCTGAAGTTTGGAAAGCTGAACGGCTATCGAAAGGCACCATGTTTTTGTTCACAGTAATATCGGCTTCAACCAATACTTTTTCGGCCACTTTACCTGTCAGTTCAGGGAATTTCGAACGAAGATCCACCAACATAGAGTGATTATCTGTTCCACCTGAAATAATGGTAAAGCCACGAGCAATCAGTGCATTTGCCAAAGCAGCAGCATTTTTCTGCACCTGTGTCTGATATTCTTTGTATTCAGGTTCCAGACATTCGCCAAAAGCTACAGCTTTTGAAGCAATCACATGTTCGAGCGGACCGCCCTGAATACCGGGGAATACAGCTGAATCGAGCAATGCCGACATCATTTTCACTTCGCCTTTTGGAGTAGTTTTTCCCCATGGGTTTGGAAAATCTTTTCCCAACAAAATGATACCACCACGTGGGCCACGAAGTGTTTTATGCGTTGTAGAAGTCACAATGTGTGCCCATTTTACAGGATTCTCGAGCAAGCCTGCTGCAATAAGTCCGGCAGGGTGAGCCATGTCAATCATAAGCAAAGCACCTACTTTGTCGGCAATTTCGCGCATGCGTTTGTAGTCCCATTCGCGTGAATAAGCCGAGCCACCACCCACAATCAATTTGGGTTTTTCGCGCAAAGCCACTTCTTCCATTTGGTCGTAATCCACGCGACCTGTATCCTGACGCACATTATATTCAGTTGGACGGTAAAGAATACCTGAACTGTTTACAAGCGAACCGTGCGAAAGGTGACCTCCGTGTGACAGATTCAGTCCGAGGAAAGTATCGCCGGGATTCAAACAAGCCAAAAACACAGCAGCATTGGCCTGAGCACCCGAGTGTGGTTGTACGTTAGCCCATTCGGCTCCGAAAATTTCTTTCAAACGATCGATAGCAATCTGCTCGCTCTGGTCCACAACCTCGCAACCACCATAGTAACGTTTGCCGGGATAACCTTCTGCATATTTATTAGTCAGCACCGACCCCATTGCTTCCATTACCTGATCGCTCACAAAGTTTTCTGATGCAATCAATTCAATACCTTTCATCTGACGCTGTTTTTCGCGTCCGATAATGTCAAAAATTACCTGATCTCTTTTCATTTTTTTGTGTAAAAAAGTCTAAAGTCAAAAGTCAAATGCCTTAAGTCGTCAGACATAATTATTATTTAGTTTATTATTTTATACTTAGCTATTATTACTCACTCCTGATTCAACAACTCCTGAAACCTCATAAAGAATTTTCCGGCATGGAAGCCATCCATCAACGCATGGTTGGCATGCAAATCGACCGGAAGCCACATTTTGTCGCCATCGCGGGTTATTTTTCCGAAAGTTATTTTCGGTACCGATGGGAATGCATCGAACTTCCGCGCATGATTTACCGCTGTAAAATCGATCCATGGCGCTGTAGAATAATGAATAATATCCTCGCCCGGATACGGAAATTTGAGTCCACTTTCGGCTTTCACTCTTTCGGTTTCTGCCTGAGCTACTCTTATAAATTCCTCTATATCTTCAGAGTACAGAAAATATCCACAACCATAGGTTTCGTCTTCACGAAAAATGGTGGGCCCCGCTCCTACCGTATCGTAACAATATACTTTGTCGTTTTCGATACGGTAGCGAAACTCTTCAATTTCGTTGACAGTTTTGAGCGACAAATATAAGTAATAAAGCGAAAACGGATAGCCTTTTTCCTTTGCAAATTTATAAGCAGCCGCACACTCCACACGCACCACTATACCAAACAAAGGTTCATCAAAATTCTTGAAGTTTTGATAATGTTCACGGCGTTTCCAGGTGGAAATATCTATAGCATGTTTACGACCCCCAGCCCCTAAAGGGGAGTTTGAGTTAGTTTCGTCTATATTATTCTTGATCATAATCTTACGTTTAAAAAAAATGATTCACTTATTATTTCCCTTTAGGGATTAGGGGTCAACTCTTTAAATTCATAACCAATTCCGTTATTGTCGATGTTCAGCGTAAGGTACGAAGCTTTTTCGAAACCATCGAAAGCTGCATCCATAGTAATATGAGTGGTTTTACCAAACTCAAGCACATTGCGCAAATGATCGTGTCCGTTGATAACCATGCCGACATTGTGACGGGCAAACAAATCGGTGAGCACCTGCAATTCTTCCTGTACCGGATTGGTACTGGCTGTTTTGCGAATACGGTACAGATTGTTGTGCGTGAAAACCACACAATGCCTGTGTGCAGGGCGTATGTCGTTGAGAACCTCCTTAAACCATTCGAGCTGACGGCTGCCAAGCGTTCCGCTGCCGGTATCGAGACATATAAACAAATCGGTTTCGGTGCCCGACTTCACAGTAAAGTAATAAGTGGAGCTACCAAATGCCCTAGAGAAATGCTCCCATCCCCCGAAATACAATTCGTGATTTCCGGCCAGCATAAAGTATTTTAAATCGGTAGTATCGGGCAAAGCAGCCTGCAGGTTTTCATAATCGTAGTCGTTGCCATTGCAGATATCGCCATTGAGCACAGCAGCCAGCACACCTGCACTTTTCGAAAGCGCGAAAAACTTTGTCAGGTTTGCCGTTTCGCCCACATGCGCATCGGCAATTACCGATATTTTGTATGCGTTGGCATTGGCATGTAAAACCTGCTGTGGTTGCGTGGCGTTGAATTCTTCGGACTGACTGAAACGTTCGTTCACCGACTCGCCAACCACCCACATTCCTCCGAAATCGGCATAATTACAACTACTGAGCCCTATCAGCAATGCTATCAGAATATGTATTTTGTTTGTTCTCATAATTCCCAGGCTATACCTGCTCTTAGCAGCGTTCCGAAATAATTGACATGCATATTCATCATTCCGGCAGTTTTGTATCTGAATTCGGAAAACAGCGCCAGACTTTCATTCAACTGATACGCTCCCGAAATACTGAGTACCGGATTGGTAGCCTGATGAATCAAAAAATGATCGGTATTGGTTACGGCTGCCTGAAGTTTCCATTTGGAATCTTCGTTTAAAAAACTGTATTTCAAATTATAAAGCAAAATAAAGTTTTCGTGCAAGCGACGGTTTTCGTCAGGCGTAACCTCATCGGAATATGTCATTGTGCGAAAACCGGTTCCGAGGCTCACCGAGAATTTATTGAAAGCAGTACCCAGCAACAAGCCCCAGTTGGTTTCGCTAAGCAAATCGGAAAACGGGCTGTAAATAAAATAAGGTTTTACCGAAAACTCTCTTTCGGCAATTTCAAACTCCTTCAGCACGCTCAGATTCCAACCCGAAATGAGCTTTTGTTCTTCGGAAATAACGTCGCTCTCGAGCGCTGTCTCTATTTCGAAACCCTTTATTTCGTACGAAGCACCAAGGGCCGTTTTCAGAAACATGCCTTCCGACACGTTGGTATGCCCCACTTCGGTCTGAAACGATAATTTTGTTTGTGCATTTGAACTAACCGCAAATACAGTAAATACGAATATACAGAATAATTTTCTCAAGCTTTTTTCTTTTTTTGAACTGTCCAACCAAATTTTCCGATTTCCTCACCAAGTTTGTAATAATGTCCGTGCGAATACGCAATCAGTTTTGCTTCCGAAAGTTTAAAGGTATCGGTTTCAGGATCAATATATTTTGAATCGGCCTGTACATTTACCACCTCAGCAATAAACATATCGTGCGAACCCAGTTTTACAATTTCCTTTACCTTGCATTCGATGCACAGCGGCGATTCCCTGACGATAGGCGCCGATACTTTTTCAGCTTTCACAGGTGTGAGTTTCATTTCGGCAAATTTATTAAAATCCTTTCCGCTTTTCACACCACACCAATCGGTTGCATAAGCCATTTCCTCGTTGGTGAGGTTGATCACAAACTCGCCGTTTTTCTTAATAATATCGTACGAATGGCGCTCGGGACGGACAGAAATATAGCACATGGGCGGATTCGTACAAATCGTTCCTACCCAACTGATAGTAATCAGATTGTAATCCTCAGGTGCGCTGCCACACGAAATAAGCACCGCAGGTAAAGGATAAATCAGAGTACCGGGCTTCCAGGAAATATGAGACCTCTCCCCGTCCCTCAGCCCCCTAAATCCCCCTTCAGAGGACTTGGATTTACTTCTGTTTGTTAAGTTATTATTATCCTTTTTTGTCATAATTCAATTAAAAATTCTTTTTTTAAAGTCCCCTGAGGGGGAACCAACGGTCAGCGATCGAAGGGAGCTAATTAGGGGGCTTTTTTATTTCAATTTCACCTCTTCAGCCCGCACTTCTCGTTCGCAGTAACGACATTTCAAACGGGTTTTATTGTCTTCTTTCAACACATAAAAACTGGTCTGAACAGGTTGATGATTGGTAATACAGTTAGGGTTAGCGCACTGAATCACCTCGCGAATTTCTTCAGGCAATACTAACGGACGCTTTTCAACCACTTCGAAATCGCGGATAATATTAATTTTCGCATCCGGACAAATCAGCGCAAGCTTATTGGTTTCGTTTACTGCAAGTGCTCTGTCGGCAATTTTCACAAGTCCCTTCGAACCTATCTTTTTACTTTCGAGGTTATTTGCAAGCGTAATCTGATTTGTACAAGTGTCCAAATGCAGAATTTGTACCACTTTAAATAATTTATCCGAAGGAATATGGTCAATCACCGTTCCATCTTTTAATGCTGCTACTTTTAATTTCTTTTCCATTGAATACGAATTATTGCGAATTAAATCGAATTTTACGAATTTTCTACTCATTCCCCTTTAGGGGTTAGGGGCCAACACTTTACTCAGAATTGCCTGACGAACGTACAAACCGTTTTGTGCCTGTTGAAAATAATAAGCCTTTTCGTTGCTGTCCACATCCGGATCAATTTCGGTCACGCGTGGAAGCGGATGTAAGATTTTAAGATTGGGTTTTGAGTTGGCCAGCATATCGTTTTTAAGCGTGTACACATTTTTCACCCTTTCGTATTCCATTAAATCCTGAAAGCGTTCTTTCTGCACACGAGTCATATACAGAATATCGGCATCGTTGAAATTATCGTTCAGCTCATTCGATTCGGTAAACGAAATCTTGTGTTTTTTGCAAAATGTTTTATACTCGTCGGGCATTTTAAGCTCGTCGGGCGCAATAAATTTGAAAGTAGGATTGAAATGCGACATGGCCATAATGAGTGAATGGACAGTGCGGCCATATTTGAGATCGCCCACCAGAGAAATGGTCAGATTTTCGAGTGTTCCCTGCGTTTTCAGAATTGAATACAAATCCAGCAATGTTTGCGAAGGATGCTGATTTGCACCATCGCCTGCATTGATCACAGGCACAGGCGACACTTCGGCCGCATAACGCGCTGCTCCTTCGAGCGGATGACGCATGACAATGGCATCGGCATAGCAACTCACCATGTGAATGGTATCGTTGAGTGTTTCGCCTTTCGACGAACTACTGGTGGCAGCGTCGGAAAAACCGATAATTTTACCTCCTAGTCGCACCACAGCTGTTTCGAAACTAAGGCGTGTACGTGTGGAAGGTTCGAAAAAAAGCGTGGCAATCACTTTGCCATCGAGCGTTTTTCGGTTGGGATTTGCTTCAAATCCGGCTGCCGACTCAAGTATCGACAAAATCTCGTCTTTACTGTAATCCGAAATAGAAACCAAACTTTTTTTGCTCATAATATATCGTTTTTGCAGTCGCAATGACTTAAAATTTGTACGTTAGCTTTATTGAAATTCCCGCGAAAAACTGTTTTAAAAAGAAAAAAACCAACACAAATCCCACAAACGGATTTATATTGGTTCAGCTACAAACAGGGGCATATTTTCCTGGCAACGCATTTGTAAACGGTCACCCTGATCGAAAAAATATTTATGGCTCCTGTTTTTCATATTTTTCGACTGCAAAGATAGTTGATTTTTCGTGAATGTAAAAGTCAAATTTCATTTAAAATTGAGTTTTCCGAATGTAAGTTTTCAACAGCTTCAGCTAGCGAAAACCAAGATCGTCGAGTTTCACATCTGCATTGTTATCGAATTTTGACATCAGAAACGCAGCCTGACTCTTATCCACTAAAACATTTATACTGCATTCATTATCAAAAGTCTGACTCACGATTTCAGCATTCAAATCCTTGATTACCCTCATCACTTCGTTCATCGATAAATATCCGAAAGCAATGGAAAAAGCATTTTTCACTGTGCGTTCATTTATTTCGGCAGCATTCAGTGCATCGGCAGCAGCTTCCTTGTAGGCAGTAACCAATCCACCGGTACCGAGCAACACGCCTCCGAAATATCGCACCACAATAACCAATATATTAGTAAGTTCACGCGAATTTATTTGTCCCAGAATAGGCCGACCCGCAGTGCCTGAAGGCTCGCCATCGTCGTTGGCACGAAATTCAGTGCGATCGTAACCCAACATATACGCATAACAAACATGCCGCGCATCGAAAAAACGTTTGCGGTATTCGGCAAGAATTTCCTTCGTTTCTTCAACCGACTTTACGGGAATGGCAAAAGACAGAAATTTACTGCCTTTTTCTTTGTAAAGTCCTTCCGAGATAGCTTCTATGGTTTTGTATTTGTCTGCGTTCAATTCCATTTGAAAGCCAAAATTACAATAAAATTGCCGAAATGCGGACAACTTAGCAACTTTTATTAAATGAACATAGTGCTGAATTCTAATTTAACACTATTCTGATAAACTTTTAAATAGAGCACATTGTTTAAATGGTACTACTCAGACCAATATAAAACTAAAAATATTATGCCAAAAATCGATTTAAAACAACTCTATCTTCAACTCGAACTGGAAATAAACAGGCTTAGCAGTTCTACTTTAATGATTTATCGCGAAGATTTGCGCGAAGATACACACGAAGTCATTAAGCTATTGAAGAAAGACATTGACAAATGGGTAAAAGGTCTGAATGAACGAAACATTGCCTGTTTTGAACTGGAGGGTTTGCTCGAGGAACAAAGAAGCAACATTGAACTCACCCGGCTGAAAAGCAAGGGGGTGCACGAAAATGAGATCGACAATCTGAAAAACGACGTACTCCGACTGCTGGCGCGAGCTATAATGAATTCGTATCTCGAAAATCTGTTCAGAAACCAAAATGCCAACAAGCACGAAAACGATATACTTTACGAACATTGAAATGCCCATTGTAAATAAACGCTAAATTACTAATTATCAAACCAGTTCAATTTTAACAAATATAGAATATCATATCTGTCTTATTACCGAATCCACTTTGAATAAGTACAGAACGTAAATTCTGTTTCACTGACCATTGATTCCAAAATACGCAATTTATTACATATGACACATCAACTCATTACTAAATTATTTTTTTGAGATTTTGCGTAACAACCAATATTTCAGTACTATCAGGTTCAAAACAAATTTCCGGGACTGACTCACTCATAATTTATTGAACAAATGGAGCACTTTTCCCATAACACTATTTGTATTTTAAATAATTGTTTTATATTTGCAAATATTATTACCCATCAAAATTTACAAATATGAAAAAAATCATTTCAATCTTTATTATTAGTCTTTTTCTGACTTCATGCATGACCACTGAAACAATGGTAGGAGCCTTTAAAGAAACACCGGGACGAGAATATAAATTTGACCAGAAAAAACAGTTTTGGGTTTTGTACGGTATAATACCTTTAGGTAAAGCCAACACAGATACTCCTACTGATGGTAATTGTAAAGTAACAACCACATTGACACTGGGCGATGTATTAATCACCGGATTAACTGGAGGATTAGTTTCTAGTTATACCATTAAGGTAACTGCGAAAAAATAAATTTCGCCACACAGCACAAAAAAAGCCTGTTTCATCACAGGCTTTTTTTGTTATTAAATGTCCAAAGAACAAATTATGTTTCAAAAAAAATAAACTTAAACACACTTGATTCGATATCTTATTTTATCTTTGCACAAAATTAGAAATTTGCCTTTTTAGCTCAGCTGGTAGAGCAATTCATTCGTAATGAATAGGTCTGGGGTTCGAGTCCCCAAAAAGGCTCTGACAGAGACCACTTTATGTTGCTGTTTGACAATGCCATATTTGCTACATTTATTCCTCAAATGCTAATGTTTTTGGGGTATATTTCGTGCGTAGTGGCTCCGTTTCTGACTTTTTCCACTTCTGATAATACAACCGAAAATCAGACGGATAGTCTTGTGGCTCAGCGCATTGAAATTAACGAGCAGTTTTCGGTATCGCCCGAAGTTGCGAAAAGTTTTCATTACCACGACTTTTTCCAGTCAGAAGTAGCTGACATTATTACTGAAAATCAAACTTTTATTCCATATTTCAAAATTGATTCAGTGATTCCGCAAAGTTCCGGGCACACAAATCAGGCCTTTCTTTTCACTCTCTTCTCCCGTCCTCCCCCCTTTTATTGCTGAAAAAATGCAACTTACAAACTCCTGAACAACTGATTGTTTCGGAATTTCCTGTATGCAAATTACCGGTCTGCAGTAAGAAAATTCTGTCAGTTACCCACGCTTTGATTTTTTATTCCAATGGACATTGTACGATGCAAACTCCATTGTCATTTTCAGCAAAAACATTCACATGAGACATATAAAATACAATATATCTGCACTCTGTGCAGCCTTATGCTTTGTAAACTTACAGGCAGCAGACATTAAAACAGAAAAACTTGACACAGTTAATCTGAACGAAATTGTAGTACTGGCAGCCCGTCAGCACACACAACTCAAAAAACTTTCAGGCTCGGTATCGCTGCTATCAACCCATCAGATTGAAACACTGGGCATTCAATCGCTGACTGATGCAACATCCACCATTGCAAACTTTTTCATGCCCGATTACGGCTCAAAACTCACTTCGCCCGTGTATATCCGCGGGATCGGGTCGCGCATCAACTCGCCATCGGTCGGTTTGTATGTCGATCATGTACCTTATTTCGAAAAGGCTGCTTTCAACTTCGACTTTTTCGATATCAGTCGCCTCGAAGTACTTCGCGGACCACAGGGAACTGAATACGGACGCAATACTATGGGCGGAATTATCAATATTCAAACACTTTCGCCTCTCAACTATCAGGGCACAAATCTGAACGTACAGGCCGGAACATACGGGTCGTATCTGCTGAATGCTGCTCATTATGCCAAGCCAAACGAACGCTTTGCGTGGTCGCTGGCAGCAAATTATCGTCATAACGATGGCTTTTATGGCAATGATTTCCTGAACAAACAGGTAGATGTGCTCGATTCGTACGGATTGCGCAATCGTCTGATTTGGATGATAAACGACAGATTATCAATTGAAAACATTTTTAGTTTTGAAAACAGCAAACAGGGCGGATATCCTTATGCACAATATTTTTCGGCAAAAGATTCGGTTGCTGCCATCAACTACAATCAACCGAGTGGATACAACCGCTTGTTGATTTCGGATGCTTTGTTGCTGAAATACAATACTGAGAAGTTCGATCTGCGTGCGACTACCTCGTACCAGCATCTGAACGACAAACAGTTTATCGATCAGGATTTTAGTGCTGATTCACTTTATTTTGTGGTGCAGAACCAGCATCAGAATATGCTTTCGCAGGAACTGACCATTCAGTCGAAACCTAACAAAAAATATCAGTGGCTTTTTGGCGCTTATGGTTTTGTGCAACAATTTTACAACGATGTGAATGTGGATATTTACAAACAAAAATCGTCTACACTAAAAAAATACGACCATAATATTAGTGGTGCGGCGCTTTTTCATCAATCAACGCTTCAGAACTTTCCGGTAAAAAATATGAATGTGAGTGCAGGTGTGCGCATCGATACCGAACTCGACAAAATGAGTTATGTATTTGATCGAACCGTGAATCAAAACAGCACAAATCTGGCCGACACTGTTTATCAGCCACTTGCATCGTTACAGATATTACCCAAAATCTCGGTCAATTACCAAATGGGAAATACAAACCTGTATGCACTCGTTTCAAAAGGTTACAAAACCGGAGGGTTTAATTCCACTTTCGAGCGTCCCGAAGATCTGACTTTCGATCCTGAATTCAGTTGGAATTATGAACTTGGCGTAAAAACCGACCTCCTCAATAAGAAATTGTACATCGAAGCTTCGGTTTTTTATATCGATTGGAAAAATCAGCAGATTTACAAAAGCACACCAAGCGGAACAGGTTCGATGCTGAAAAATGCCGGACGCTCCGAGAGCAAAGGTTTTGAATTGAGCATGAACAGCGCTCAGATTTACGGTTTTGAGCTGATGTCGTCGTACGGATTTACCAGTGCCAAATTTCTTGAAAACGAACTGAATGCCACAGTAAATTACAGCGGGAACTACATTCCGTATGTACCGCGACATACCGTAGCTACACAATTGCGTAAAACATTTGATATTGAAAATTCTGAATTATTCAACAAAATAGTTTTCAGTGCTTTGTACAAAGGCACAGGCGAGATTTACTGGAACGAAGCCAACACGGCCAAACAGGACTTTTACAACACATTGGATGCCCGTATCAGTTTTGTGCGCAAAAATATGCAGTTCGACATTTGGGGCTCAAACCTCACTGCAACACGTTATAACGCCTTTTATTTCGAAGCTTTGGGCAAACAGTTTGTGCAAACAGGCAAACCCTTGCAGGCCGGCGTAAAACTTTCATTAAAATTCTGATATTATGAGCGAAAAAAACTGGCATAAATTTCCGGTATTGTTCAGTCTGTACATTGCGCAATCCATTCCCATGAGCTTTTTTTCTACAGTGGTGCCTGTCATCATGCGTCAGGAAAATTACTCACTTTCGTCGATTGGATTGCTGCAACTGGTAAAGCTGCCCTGGACGCTGAAATTTTTGTGGGCACCACTTGTCGACAACAAAGCGCGCAGTACCAAAGAACTGAAACGCCTGATTCTGATTTCGGAATTATTTTATGCAGCCATCATTTTTTCTATTGCATTTCTGAATCTGCAAACCGACTTTAAGCTCATTATCTTTCTGGTAGTCATTGCGTTTATAGCTTCGGCCACTCAGGATATTGCAGTGGATATTTACGCCATACTTTCGCTCAAAAAATCGGAACGAAGTCTGGGCAACAGCATGCAATCGGGCGGTAGTTTTATCGGATCGTTCTTTGGCACAGGCGTTTTGCTGGTGGCTTACCATTATTACGGCTGGTCGAATGTACTTGTGCTGCTTTCGGTTTTTGTACTGGTGGCGCTGGCTCCCCTGTTTATTTCGAAACGCGAAATTCCATCGGAAAACATTCAGAAAGAGCGTGTCAGCCTCAAAGATATTTTATCTTTTTTCAAACAGAAAGGAAAAGTAAAACACATTCTGTTGCTGATTTTTTATTATTCAGGCATTATTGGCATAATGGCTATGCTGAAACCCTATCTGGTGGATTTGGGTTACGATGTGAAACAAATTGCTTTTATGTCGGGCATTTTCGGAACACTCACAGCTGCCGTTTCTACCCTTGTTGCAGGTTTTCTGATGCGCAAAGCCGGACGACGAACGGCACTGTTCGTTTTTCTTTCGGTTAGCTTTGCCGCCGGATTGTATTTTTACTATCTGTCGGGAATTCAACCCACGCAAACGGCTCTTTACATTGGTATCGGACTTGTTTGGTGTGCTTACGGACTATCCACAGTGGGCATTTACACCGTTTCAATGGATGCCGTGCGAAAGGGACGCGAAGGAACTGATTTTACTATTCAGATTGTAATCACACATATTGGCAGTCTGATTATGGCCACAACCAGCGGAAAAATTGCCCACGAATTCGGATACAATGGATTATTTGCGTTCGAAGCCGGCATGTCGGCACTTGTCTTTCTGCTACTCTTATATATTTTACCCAAAAAGAAGATTTCATCATGCAAATAAGCACATCGCTTTTTCAAAAATACAATATACCGGTACCACGCTACACAAGCTATCCTCCGGCCACAGCCTTTCACGGCAGATTTACAAACGCTGACTATCGCGAACAAATTCTGAAATCGAACGACGCAGAACCGCAGAATATTTCGGTTTACATTCACATCCCGTTTTGTACGCAACGTTGCCATTTTTGTGGTTGCAACACAGCTCTTTCGCAGTCGGAAGACAGAATCAAACGCTATGTAAATGCGGTGATCAAAGAAATCAGAACTACAGCGCAATATATTGATAAAAAGCGTCTTGTCACGCAGGTGAGTTGGGGCGGCGGTACTCCAAACTCCATTCGTATGGAATATATCGGCGAAATTATGTCGGCATTACGCTCCGAATTTAGTTTTGCCGATTTTGCTGAAATAGCTATGGAATGTAGTCCGGCGTATCTCGATTTCAGCGATGTGGATTATTTGCACGAAACAGGATTTAATCGTGTGAGCATGGGCATTCAGGATTTTCATCACGAAGTACTCAATGCTATCAACCGTCGTGCGCCCAAACATGAAGTGGGAGAAATGCTCGCATATCTCAAAAGCAAAGGTTTCAGGGGACTTAACCTCGACCTTGTGTACGGATTGCCTTTGCAAACGGTGGAAAGTTTCCGCGAAAATATTCAGCAAATCATTGCACTGCAACCCGACAGACTCGCAACTTTTTCGTATGCGCATATCCCGTGGTTCAACAAAGCGCAATCGCTGATGGAGAAACATCCTTTTCCTTCGCCCGAAGAAAAACTCCAAATGCTGGTGGATAGTATTAATACAATGACTGCCAATGGTTACGAAGTGATTGGCATGGATCATTTTGCTAAAAAAGACGACGAACTGGCCATTGCCAAAGTAAACAAGCAACTTCACCGTAACTTTCAGGGTTATAATACACTAAAAACCACCGGACAGGTTTATGCTTTCGGTGCATCGGGCATAAGTCAGCTGAACGGCGCTTTTGCACAAAACATAAAAGCGTACGACAAATACATACAAGCTATTGAATCGGATGGATTTGCTGTGGATCGCGGATATATTCTTAATAATAAAGAAATTATTGTGCGCGACAGCATTAATCAGATTATGTGCAATGGCTTGCTGGATTTTGAACAGACAGCAGCTAAACATGGTTGTAGCGTGGACGACTTCCTGAAAATTACAAAGTTCAATGTTTCGCACATCGATCAGTTGCTCAATGACAAACTTGTGGAATTCAAGAATAACACGCTCACTGTCACACCCGAAGGAATGCTGATAGTCCGAAATGTGGCTGTGGCTTTCGATCCCGCATTTACACTGAAAGAAAGACAGTATTCGAACACTTTATAATACTGAAAATGAAAACACAGGCAGAAAATATTCACTTAAACCAAAAACGGATAGTGTTTTTGGCCAATATGGGCGCACCCGATTCCGAAAAGGAAATGAAAGTGTTTCTGAAACGAATGTTCAACGACAAAGCCATTCTTTACGCCCCGGACTTTGTACGCGCTTTTGCTTCCACATTTATCAGTAATGTGCGTTACAAATCGTCGTGGAAAAAATATCAGCTGATCGGTGGTTCGCCTTTGCAAAATTCGATGGACAAAACAGCTGCTGATTTAGAACAACTTTTGGGAGCTGATTATGCTGTTTCGAGCGTGTATTCTTATTCTTCGCCATTTCTTTTCGATGTAGTTTCGGAACTTTACGCACAGGGTGTACGATTTTTTGAAATCATGTCGATGTATCCGCAGGCAAGTTATTCCACCACAGGCAGCGTGCAGACAAGTTTAGATCAGCTGAAAGCCAAATTTCACGATATTCAATTCCGATTTATCGAAGATTATTACGATCATCCGCTGTTTATAGATTACTGGACACAACTTATTGCCGAAAAAATCAGACAGGAAAACTGCAGCAACCCGTATATATTGTTTAGTTCGCATGCCATTCCGAAATCGTTTATCAAACGTGGTGACACTTACGCTCAAAAAATGGAAAAGTCGGCAAAGCTTATAGCCGGAGCATTGAATTTGCCTTACAATCTTGGATATCAGTCAAAAATTGGCCCAATTGAATGGACACGCCCTTACACCATTGATTTGCTGAACGAGCTGCACAGCAAGGGGATTGAGGAATTAATAGTTGTTCCGCTCAGCTTTGTGAACGAAAATCTGGAAACACGCTTCGACCTCGATGCGGAGCTTATTCCTTATGCAAAAAATAAATTGAAAATTAAAAAAATATGTCGCGTTGAAATTCCGGCAAGCGATGCTACTTTAGTGAAAATGTTCAAAGGTTTTATTCAGAAATAATTATGCAAAATACAGAAAATCGAATTATTATTATCGGAGCCGGACTTACAGGTCTGACTTTGGCTTATTATCTGAAAAAAGCCGGAAAAAATATTTTTCTGATTGAAAAAAACGATCGTCCGGGTGGAGTTATTCAAACAAAAACAGAAAACGGTTTTACTTACGAAACAGGACCTTCTACCGGCGTATTGAGTTCTGAAGAACTGGCGGATTTGTTCGAAGAGTTGAAAAATGATTGCAGCTACGAGGTGGCAAATCCGACTGCCAAAAAACGTTATATCTGGAAAAACATGAAATGGGAAGCACTGCCCGGAGGACACGATTTCGGAGCTGTCACAACGCCTCTTTTCAGTTTGAAAGACAAGCTGAGAGTGTTGGGTGAAGCTTTCCGCCCCAAAGGAGGTCATCCTGATGAAACTGTGGCTGAACTTGTAAACCGTCGTTTAGGAAAAAGCATTCTCGATTACGCGGTCGATCCTTTTGTCTCAGGCGTGTATGCAGGCGATCCGGCACAACTTATTACGCGTCATGCTTTGCCAAAACTTTATGCACTGGAGCAAAATTACGGAGGTTTTATTCGCGGCTCAATTGCCAAACATCGCGAGTACATTAAGAATCCAACTCCCAAAGTCACTAAGGATGTTTTCTCGGCTGAAGGCGGTTTGCAAAAACTTATTGAAGCACTTACGCAGAAAATCGGAAACGAAAACATACTCACTTCATGCGAAAATGTAAAGTTGGAGGCTCTTCCGGTTGGATTTAAAGTGAGTTTTAGTCGTGATACTGAAGAATATAATTTTTCAGCACAACAGGTTGTGAGCACAGTGGGCGGCTATTCGCTCGCTTCACTCCTGCCCTTCGTCCCTCCGGCGCAAATGCATCATCTCACTAATACCACTTACGCCCCGGTAGTGCAGGTGGCAGCAGGCTACAAAAACTGGACTGGCATAAAACTCGATGCATTTGGAGGGTTAATTCCCACAAAAGAAAAACGTCAGATTCTGGGTGTTTTGTTTCCTTCGGCCATTTTCAAAAACCGTTGTCCTGAGGGTGGTGCGTTGCTTTCGGTATTTATGGGAGGCATTAAAAAGCCTGAAATGTTCTACAAATCCGACGAGGAAATCAAACAAATTGTGTTGGACGAACTGAAAATCACAATGAATGTTGACACAGAACCCAATTTACTGAAAATCCACCGCTATCGGCATGCCATTGCACAATACGACATAAAATCAGCACAAAGATTTGAAACCATTCGCCACATTCAGCGACAATATCCCGGCTTGATTCTGGCAGGTAGCATCCGCGACGGAATTGGCATTTCCGACAGGGTAAAACAGGCGACGCATATAGCTTCCGAAGTTCTGAAAAAATTGAATTAATTCAGGACAGGAACAAACCAAATCGCATTTCAGTTGTTTAGAGCTTTGATTATTTTCTATTCTCAAAATTCATCCACTACGTTTTTTCACATTTATGAAGCAAAAAGTATTCATTCTGATTCTTACACTTTTTATCACATTCAATATAAATGCTCAGGACAGTCTTTTTGTGAAAGTTCCCAAGCAGTACAGTTTTGAATTCGGCTATCGTAACCTTTTCGGGCAATCAAATTTTGTGAACAATACTACTCATGGCTACGGAGCATTGTTCGATTATGCCTGGCAGCTTAGCGGTTTCAAAGGAAAAAAAGCCAAGTCGTTTATCACCGTACCTATGGGCTATACTGTTCTGCTTCCCGACAATGGCGCTTCCAAACAAATCAACATGCTGAATTATGGCTGGACTGTGCGTCACGAACTTTCGCGCCATCCAAAAGTAGTTCCGTTTGTGGGCTACGGGCTATTGCTCAACAATATGCGTATAGACGGAACCGAAGGTTCGCTTTTTGGCCACCAAACACAGTTCGATTTGGGCATAAACTTCAATACCAATACAGGTTTAAAATACTTTGCTAAAATTGAATACAGCTATACTTCGTACCCGCAATTCAATGAACCGGAGCGTATTCGTTTACATTATTTTGATTTCAGATTTGGAATAAGATTTTAGTAAATCAATTTAAATAATTTTAAAATAAAAAAAGTGCAGATTGTACATTTATTGGCATTTCAATAACACAATCTGCACTTCAATATTTCAAAACACAAATAATCAGCTATAAATATCAGTTTAGTTTCTCCACATAAACCTGTCCTGTTTCGTAACGAAGCACTTTCACGGCCTGCCCTTTTTCGATAAAACCTTCCTCAGAAACAGCATCGTAAACAACGCCATCGATGCGCACTTTGCCTGAAGGACGCAACACTGTAGAAGCAATGCCATTTTTACCAACCATTTGTAATCCGATCATTTCCACACCCATATATCCTTCACTCTTCTCCATAGTAGCCTGCAAAGCCACATTGCGGAAAATTCCTTTTGCTCCAATCCGGCTACTCAGATACAACACCAGTCCAAACCCAAAACCAATTCCACCAGTAACTGTCAAAAGCGCTTTACCCACTTCACCGGTTTCCACAGGTTCAAAATCGAAGTTCACATTATTCAACAAACTAAGCACCAGGCCAATCACCACAAGCGTAATCCCTGAAATCCCTGCAATTCCAAAACCGGGAATCACAAAAAGTTCAAGCGCAATCAGCACCAGCCCAATTACAAAGACAATAATCTCCCAATTGGCAGCCAATCCATCAATATACAATGGTGCGAAATAAAGCACTGCCGCAGTAATTGCCACTCCAAGCGGGAAACCAATTCCGGGAGTTTGTAACTCAAAATAAATACCTCCAACTATAAGCATAATTAAGATTCCCTGTAAAATTGAGCTTGTGAGAAACCCTTTAATATTATCCCATGTTGTTGGTTTAAACTCCTCAATTTCATACGATTCAATTTTCAGATGTTTTTCCACAACTTCAGTTACATTATTGGCTATACCTTCGCAATAATTATACTTCACAGCTTCCTGAGCAGTAAATGTCAGCGTTTTTCCGGAATCAATCACACCGGGAATTACGGTTCGGTCATCCACCATTGCTTCAGCTATCAACGGATCGCGCTTCCATTTTATAATCGTTTTACCTTCTTCAACAATGGTATCGGCTCCATGCGCTTCGGCGGTAGCACGCATTGTTGCACGCATGTACGACTGGTATTTATCGGGCATTTGTTCGCCGGTTTGATTCACCACAGTAGCAGCTCCGATACTTGCTCCGGGACGCATAAAAATTTTATCGCATGCAATGGCAATCAGCGCACCGGCAGATGCTGCATTATTATCCACAAACACATAAACCGGAATATCGCTGTTTAGCAGCCTTGTGCGAATTGAATCAGCATACAACACTTCCCCTCCGTATGTATTCATATGTATAAGTACGGCATCTGCATTATTCTGTTCAGCTTCTGTAAAACCCCGTTGAATATATAGCCAGGTGGTACTATTTATCTCTTTTTTTAAATTAATCTTATAAATTAAGGATTCGGCCATCAAAGGTGAATGATAATTAATTGTAAGAAGTACAATTATAAAAATACTATAAATTTTATTCATCTGTCAAATATTTTTCTTCAAATATACACAATTATAAAAAATATCATCTATATTTGTAGTGAAAATCTCAAACAAAAGATTTTCAAAGGAGCTCTTATTATTTGAATTCTTCAGTATAGCCAACTGACAATCAATATCTTATTTCCATTTCGCTGTTTTTTTCAAAAGAAAAAACGTTTTTAAAAGACTCAGACAACCGACTTCACACACCGGCTGTAATTATTCACACGTAAAACACTAGAAGTATGAAAAACGTACACATTGAAAACGAACTGGTAGCGTTACAGAACAACATGCGCAATTTTGCATTTTCGCTGACATTAAATCGCGATGAAGCAGAAGATTTGCTGCAAGACACAACGCTGAAAGTATTGGACAATCAGGAAAAATTTACTGATAATGTCAATTTTAAAGGTTGGGTGCTAACAATAATGAAGAATATCTTCATAAACAACTATCGTAAAATTGTAAGAAATCAGACTGTAATCGACAAAACGGAAGATTTACACCATCTGAACCTTCCTCAAAATTCAGGTTTTGATAGTCCCGAAGGTGCATATGCAATTGGTGAAATTACCAACACCATCGATGGTTTCGCTGACGAATATCGCATTCCTTTTTCAATGCATATTCAAGGATTTAAATATGAGGAAATTGCACAGTCAATGAATCTGCCAATAGGAACTGTAAAAAGCCGTATTTTCTTAGCCAGAAAACGTTTACAGGAACAATTGAAAGATTACAGATACTAAAAAATAATTTTTCACAAAGCCGGAGAACAACTCTCCGGCTTTGTTGTTTATAATGGTAAACAACAAAAGCTTAATGATTTTCTTTGTATGAACACCGCTGTAGTAATGTTAGGAGCAAATCTGAATGGCGAGGAAAACATCCGCAAAATAAGAGAAAAACTTTCGGATTATTTTGAAATAATCGACGAGAGTTCGATACTCACAACCAAACCTGTAGGTAAAAAGTACAAAACCGACTTTACCAATCAAGCCATAAAAATCATTACCGACGAATCTGCAAAATCGGTTGTAAAAACATTCAAAACCATTGAAAATCAAATGGGGCGTTCAGCTTTCACCAATCTTCGGGGAGAAGTTCCGGCTGACATTGACCTGGTATTTTGGAACGGAGAGAAAAAACGCAACGATTACGACAAATACTGGTTTGTACGGCAGCTTTGCGATGAAATAAAAGACCGTAGCGAGTTCATAAACTAAACTTCCTAATCCAGCTCTGCCTACTGCTTACTTCTCAAATATTGCTCAGGCCATTCCTGTTCAGTGAATTCACGCAGCACAAAATAGGGATTTCGCAGCAGTTCGCGCCCAAGAAGCGCAATGTCAGCTTTTCCGTTTTGCAATACATACTCAATTTGATCTCTGCGCGTAATAAGTCCCACAGCAGCAGTCATAATACCTGAACTCCTCACACTTTCGGCAAAAGCCAATTGATATCCTGGACCGATAGGTATTTTTGCATCAGCCACATTTCCTCCCGACGAACAATCAATCAAATCCACACCCCTTTCTTTCAGTATTGAAGCCAAACGTACAGTCTCATCTTCGGTCCAGCCACCAACCGTCCAGTCGGTAGCCGATAAACGCACAAAAAGCGGAAATTCATCGGGCCAAACCGACTTTACAGCATCTACCACTTCGAGCAGGAGGCGAATACGATTTTCGTAACTTCCACCATATGCGTCTTTTCGTTTATTACTCAATGGCGAAAGAAACTGATGCAGCAAATATCCGTGAGCCGCATGAATTTCGGCTACCTGAAAACCCGCTTTATGTACTCTTATGGCCGCATCGCGAAAAGCACTGATAACCGAGCTGATTCCAATGGCATCCAACTCAAGAGGTGTATCTTCGGATTTTTCGAATGCAATTGGCGAAGGAGCTACAGTTTGCCAGCCTCCATTTTCCATTGAAAGAAACTTTCCGCCATTCGAAGGTTTGTCGTGCGAGGCTTTTCGTCCCGCATGCGCAAGTTGAATCGCAGCCACAGCGCCATTCTCTTTGATTAGGGAAGACAGTTTTGATAATCCCAATACATGCGCATCGCTCCACAAACCGAGATCGTAAGGCGTTATTCGTCCTTCGGGCAAAACCGCTGCCGCTTCTACAAGCACCAATCCTACACCACCCACTGCACGTGCGACGTAATGCTGTAAATGCCAATCGGCAACGAAGCCATTATAAGCAGAATACTGACACATAGGCGCCATCCCGATTCTGTTCCTGAAAGAAACTGATTTAATATTAAACTGATCTGATACATTCATCTTCTTTATTATTTAAATACCTTTTTTAAACGCCTGAAACAAGAATAATGTTTGTAAAAAAATAGTATATTTGTATTTCATAACAAATAAAAAACAATCCCGGATACTGCGTATGAATACCAAAAATCTATCAAAATTAAAAAGTCGTTTTGTAAGTCGCGAAGTAGACAAGGAACTTATCCTTGTTCCCCTCACAGGTAATATTGCCAAAATGAATGAAATGTTCACGCTAAACGAAACAGCCAAACTTATTTGGGAAAATATGGATAAAGTGGAAAACGAAGAAGCTCTTACAAATCTGATAACCAATGAATTTGAAGTAAGTCATGAAATTGCTTCAGCAGATGTAAGTACATTTATAAAACATTTGGAAACAATGCTTTAAGTTTATACGCAATGAACCAAAACGATTCTAACTATCTTATTTCCCTGAACATTGCCGATTTTATTATTCAGATAAAATCCGACATTGAATTTACGCCTGAACCAGGTTACGAACTATTTCTTACCAACGAAAAGGAAACTACTGACTTTGTAGTAAACTGTAAAGCAGATATTCCTGCTGATATTTTTGCTGGACAAAAACCGGTTTTCGAAGCTGAGAACGAACAGCAAAAATTCTACGATATTTATCGCTACAAAGCTGGTTTAGGTTTTGTAATTTACAATCAGCAACAAAAAAACACAATTCAGCAAATTGCATTATTAGACAAAGAGTTCAGAAATTGGACAATATACGCGTCCGACATAGCTGAGTTCAATCCGCTTCGCTACCCGATGGGACCCATAATAATGCATTACATGACTATAAAAACCAACTCGGTAATGATGCATGCATCATGTGCATTCGATGGTCAACGCGCCAGAATGTTTTCGGGTTTTTCGGGTGTAGGAAAAAGCACAATGTCGCGAATCTGGGCTGAAGCCGGAAGCACTATTATAAACGACGACCGTTTGATTATTCGTGAACTTGAGAACAAATTCTTTGTTTACAATACGCCCATGTATTACAAAGACATACCCAAAAAAGCGCCTCTGAATGCTATATATCTAATTCACCACTCGCCCGAAAACAAAATTCAGAAACTAAAAGGCGCAATTGCAGCCACGCGAACAATGGCCTTTTGCATCCAGAACAATTACGATCGCAGCTTTGTGGCTGAGCGAATTGGCT
The DNA here is from genome assembly GCA_016937795.1 of Paludibacteraceae bacterium. Lineage (GTDB taxonomy): Bacteria > Bacteroidota > Bacteroidia > Bacteroidales > Paludibacteraceae > Paludibacter. The sequence goes on along the minus strand of JAFGVV010000005.1, from coordinate 115,849 downwards.
TCTTTGCACGACTTGCAGCTGCTGTGGATATTTACGATTTAGGATTTGTACCCAATGCTTCAGTCATTGAATTTGTTAAAGCCCATGAATAATCAGGAACTGAATGAAAATATGTACGACGTGGCAGTGGAATTACTCAGTAAAAATCACTCGCTGAACTACCGCACCAAAGGTATGAGCATGTATCCCACGCTTCGTCCGGGCGACAAAGCCATTGTTGAAAAATGCGAAGCAGGCAAATGCAAACGAGGCGATATAGTTGTTTTCAGACAGGATAATAAATTGATTTGCCACAGGATAATAAAATCAGACTTTCGTTGGGGTGAACTTTCGATACTTACTAAAGGTGACAATTGCAGAAAAGCCGACAAGCCTTTTACATCTGATAGCTTGCTTGGAATCGTCAGAGTTTTTGAGAGAGATGGTAAACAACGGTCGTTTGATGATAATAGACATCGCATTTCAAAGTTCATTTATCAGAATCTTCCAAAAAGTGGGCTCATTTACAACAGAATGCATCAATTAGCATCAAGAGTATTTTCAAGCGTGACATCGCTCAAGCGAAATTTCCCGATGGTAATACAAAATTCGGAGAAACTATTCTGGATAAATGCCATCATTTCCGTTCTGCAGGGCATTTTTCCATTTATAACGCTTATACTAATTAAATTTCTGATTGATGTACTAACCAAACAAAACGAATCATTAAATATTTGGCTATTGCTCACTGCTACAGCTGCTTCTTATATTTTTACTGCAATTCTGAATGAACTAAAAACATATTATTTTGAAAAAATTTCGCAATCGGTTTCGAAAAATATTTACCAAAAGTTACATCAGCGGCATGGCACGTTACCACTTTCGCACTACGAAAACCCTGAGCAGCAGGATAAAATTCATCGCGCTGTTCAGGAAGCTTCTTATCGTCCATTAAAAATTGTAAATGCAGTTCTGAATGGCATCAAGTCGGTTTCGTCGTCTGCGATTTTACTATTCTTATTTGTATTTATTCGCTGGTATCTTATTTTCATACTTATTGCCGCTGTTCTTCCGGGAATGATCAGCAGGATATATTTTTCACAAAAGAATTATCGTTTAAAAAAAGACCAAAGTCAGCGCGAGCGTGAAATGTACTATTACAACCGCATCCTGACCGGCATTCCTTTTGCAAAGGAATTGAAATTATTCAGCTTTATGCATTACTTTCTGAACCGATTTCGTAAAGTACAGAACAGACTTTTCGAAGAACGATTAGGGCTAAGGCGTTTGGAAATGCGTTTCGGAATTGCCTCACAAATATTTGCTGTTATTCTCATTTTTGTTTCGTTGGCTGTTGTGGCGTTTCTGAGTTTAAATGGTATGCTCAGCATAGGTACATTAGTAATGTTTTTCTTTGCTTTTCAGCGCGGATATTCAGTTCTCAACGAATTTTTCAGAGCATTTACACAAATTGCAGAAGACAATATTTTCCTTCAGGATTTTTCAGAATTTATTGAGAATGAAAAATTTGAAAAAAACATTCAGCCTACTGAAAGCTTCATTTTAACAAAAGGAATCAGCATCAGAAATTTGAATTTCAGCTATGTGAATAGCACCCGTGAAGCGCTACACAATATTAACCTTGAAATTCCGGCCGGACAGTCAGTGGCGTTGGTTGGTGCAAATGGTTCAGGAAAGACAACACTAATTAAACTTTTGTGCGGTTTTTACCAAGCAGGCTCCGGACAAATACTTTTCGACAATAAAAATGCAAACGATATTGGGCAGGAGGGTATTTGTAGAAATATAAGTGCTGTATTTCAGGATTTTGCTCTTTACAACATCCCTGCCATCGAAAATTTATATCTGGGAGATTTTTCGAAAGAATTCAACGAAGAAAAAGCACGTGAAGCCGCAAAGACAGCCGGTGTGGACGAAGTACTTTCCAATCTGGCTCAGGGTTACAAAACCATGCTTGGAAATTTGTTTAAAGGAGGCGAAGAGTTGAGTGTGGGTCAGTGGCAAAAGATAGCCATTGCACGCGCTATTTATCGTGACGCTCCTCTCCTGCTCTTCGACGAACCATCGAGTGCATTGGACGCCACATCGGAGCAAGAAATTCTGGCAAAACTAAGAGAATTCAGCCGTGGAAAAACAACCATTATTATAAGCCACCGACTAAGTTCTGTGCAATGGGCCGACAAAATTTGTGTACTCGACAAAGGAACAATTGTAGAAGAAGGAACGCATGAACAATTGATTGAACAGCGCGGAAAATACTATCAGTTGTATTCGGCTTCAAAATCGAACGGAAGTAAATAATAGATGTTTCAGATATTGAAAAGGGAGTGATTCGTAATGAATCACTCCCTTTTTTGGAGTTATAATTGAATAACCAATTATGCTTCAGGAGCAGCTTCTTCAGCAGCAGGAGCATCAGCTTTTGCTTTCTTAGCAGCTTTCGCAGCCGATTTAGCAGCAGCTTCAACCATCTGATCTTTCAGGTCGGCAAGCGACTGAATATCACCAAGAGTGGTTTTTTCAATTGTAGTAGTAGCAGCTACTTCTTCCTTTTTAGCTTTTTTGGCAGGAGCCTTTTTAGCAGGAGCATCTACCGGAGCACCGGCTTCAGCTTTTTCGCCACGTTTTACATCTTCGTGAATACGGCTGTGCGATACAATGATACGTTTAGCATCCTTGTTGAACTCAATAACTTTAAAGCTGAGTTTTTCGTCAACCTGAGCCTGAGTACCGTCTTCTTTGCTCAAATGTTTTGGAGTTGCAAAACCTTCAACGCCATAAGGCAATGAAATTACTGCGCCTTTGTCCATCATTTCTACAATCACACCTTCGTGAATGCTGTCCACAGTAAACATTGTTTCGAGTACATCCCATGGGTTTTCTTCGAGTTGTTTGTGGCCTAAGCTCAAACGACGGTTAGCTTTGTCGATTTCGAGTACCTGAACTTCAATTTCGGCACCAATCTGAGTAAATTCTGATGGGTGTTTTACTTTTTTAGTCCATGAAAGGTCAGAAATGTGAATCAAGCCATCAACGCCTTCTTCGATTTCAACAAATACACCAAAGTTAGTGAAGTTACGAACCTTAGCTGCATGTTTGCTACCTACAGCGTAACGAGTCTCCACATCTTCCCATGGATCTGATTTGAGTTGTTTGATACCGAGTGACATTTTGCGTTCATCACGATCGAGTGTCAGAATTGTAGTTTCAACTTCGTCGCCTACTTTCAGGAAGTCCTGAGCAGAACGAAGATGTTGTGACCAGCTCATTTCCGATACGTGGATCAGACCTTCAACACCAGGAGCAATTTCAACAAATGCACCATAGTCGGCCATAACCACTACTTTACCTGTAACTTTGTCACCCACCTTGAGTTCAGCACTTAGTGCATCCCATGGATGTGCGCTCAATTGTTTCAAGCCGAGAGCAATACGTTTTTTCTCGTCATCGAAATCAAGGATAACCACATTGAGTTTCTGATCGAGTGTAACGATTTCTTCAGGGTGAGAAACACGTCCCCAAGAAAGGTCGGTGATATGGATAAGACCATCTACGCCGCCAAGGTCGATGAACACACCGTAAGAAGTGATGTTTTTAACAGTACCTTCGAGTACCTGACCTTTTTGTAGTTTACCAATGATTTCTTTTTTCTGATTTTCGAGTTCAGCTTCGATAAGCGCTTTGTGCGAAACAACCACGTTTTTGAATTCGTGATTGATTTTGATCACTTTGAACTCCATAGTTTTGTTCACGAACACATCGTAATCGCGGATAGGTTTCACGTCGATTTGCGATCCCGGAAGGAAAGCTTCGATTCCGAATACATCCACAATCATACCACCTTTTGTGCGGCATTTCACGAAACCTTTTACAATTTCCTGTGATTCGAGTGCTGCGTTTACGCGATCCCAAGAGCGGGTAGCACGTGCTTGTTTATGTGAAAGGAGCAATTGTCCTTTTTTATCTTCCTGGCTTTCGATGTAAACTTCCACTTTGTCGCCCACTTTCAGTTCAGGGTTATAGCGGAATTCGCTCATCGGAACGATACCGTCCGATTTGTAGCCTACGTTTACAACTACTTCACGTTTGTTGATCGAGATTACAGTACCTTCAACCACTTCTTTGTCTTTGATAGCGTTGAGGGTGTTGTCATAAATGTTTTTCAGGTTTTCTTTTTCCTGCGACGACATGGTATCGCCTTTTTCGTAAGCATCCCAGTCGAAATCTTCAGCAGCAGGTGCTACTACGGGCGCTTCAGTTTTTTTTGAAGGTGCTTCTTCAATTACTTCGGTTACAACAGCTTCAGCAGCTACCTGAGCTTCTTCAACTACTGCTCCTTCTGCGGTAGGAATTACTTCCTCCTGCAAATTTTTGTTTTCTTCCATTACAGAAAAGTTGTTTTTTTAATTACTAATAAATTAGTAGGTTAGACATTATGTTGACTTTAAAAATACGAGGCGCAAAGATACAAAAACTTTATGATTTACAAAACAATAAGCCCGAATTTATTTGCAAAAAAATCTGATTTTCAGCCGATATATTCAATTTCAATATTTTCATCAAACAAAATGGCGTCCACACACACTTTTTAAATCAGTTGTTCTTTTGTATCTTTGTATTCGATTTTTTCAGAAATAAATAAAAACAATTATATAGTAAAGAATTTTTATGTCGGACGATAAGAAAGTCATTTTCTCGATGGTGGGTGTAAGCAAAACATTCCCTCCACAAAAAAAAGTATTGAACAACATTTACCTTTCATTTTTCTACGGAGCCAAAATTGGTATTATTGGTTTAAATGGTTCAGGTAAATCTACATTATTGAAAATTATTGCCGGAGTCGAAAAATCATTCGACGGACAGGTGGTGTTTTCACCCGGATATTCGGTAGGCTATCTGGAGCAGGATCCACAACTCGACCCACAAAAAACGGTGAAAGAAATTGTGCAGGAAGGTGTGCAGGAAGTAATGGACCTGCTTCGCGAATTCGATGAGATAAACGAAAAGTTTGCCGATCCGGAAGCCGATTTCGACAAACTGATTGCACGCCAGGGTGAATTGCAGGACTTGCTCGACCATGCCGATGCGTGGAATATCGACAATAAACTGGAGCGTGCAATGGATGCATTACGCTGTCCGCCCGAAGAAGCGCTGGTAAAAAATCTATCAGGAGGTGAACGTCGCCGTGTGGCTTTGTGCCGTTTGCTGCTTCGCCAGCCCGACATTCTGTTGCTCGATGAGCCCACCAACCACCTCGATGCCGAATCGGTGGAATGGCTCGAACATCACCTTCAGCAATATGCCGGAACTGTAATCGCCATTACCCACGACCGTTACTTCCTCGACAATGTGGCGGGCTGGATTCTGGAACTTGATCGCGGTGAAGGAATTCCCTGGAAAGGAAACTACTCTTCGTGGCTCGAGCAAAAAACCACGCGCATGGCCATGGAAGAAAAGCAAGCCAGCAAACGCCGTAAAACACTTGAACGAGAGTTAGAGTGGGTACGAATGGCTCCCAAAGCGCGTCATGCAAAAGGGAAGGCACGTTTGGAGGCTTACGACAGATTGATGAACGAAGACCAGAAAGAAAAAGAAGAAAAACTCGAACTTTTTATTCCCAACGGGCCACGACTTGGAAACAAAGTGGTTGAAGCCATTGGTGTTTCGAAAGCTTTCGGCGAAAAACTTTTGTTCGAAAATCTGAACTTTATGCTTCCACCTAATGGAATTGTGGGTATTATCGGGCCAAATGGTGCGGGAAAAACCACTCTTTTCCGTATGATGATGGGAATAGAAAAAGCCGACAAAGGTACTTTTGATGTGGGCGATACTGTGAAAATCGGTTATGTAGATCAAAGCCATGCCGACATAGACCCCAACAAAACTGTATATCAGGTAATTTCGGGAGGTACCGAATTTATTCGTGTGGGTGGCAAAGAAATTAATTCACGTGCTTATCTTTCGCGTTTCAACTTTGCGGGTGGCGATCAGGAAAAACTTTGCGGCGTACTTTCGGGCGGTGAGCGAAACCGTCTGCATTTAGCGCTCACACTGAAATCCGAAGCCAACGTGCTTTTGCTCGATGAGCCCACCAACGACATTGACGTAAATACACTTCGTGCGCTCGAAGAAGGTCTTGAAGGTTTCGCTGGCTGTGCAGTTGTTATTTCGCACGACCGCTGGTTCCTCGACCGTATTTGTACGCATATCATTGCATTCGAAGGAAACTCGGAAGTATTTGTGTTCGAAGGCTCTTATTCGGAATACGAGGAAAACAAAAAAGCCCGACTCGGCGACGAGGGTCCGAAACGAATTCGCTACAAAAAGCTTATGGCTTAAATTTTAAGCAATTATAAATCAAAACAGCCTGAGTAAATTAAATACTCAAGCTGTTTTGTTTTACGAACACCCATATTACAACTCTTTCATATGGTCATTCAACCATTCGTATCTTCTTTCCAGAAATCGCATCATCTTATTCAGCTCCTTATGATATTGGTCATGCACAAAATCCCACTCATCTATATTAGTTGTAAGTGAATTCCATTTTCTATTGTTCATAAATAATGCATAATTCATTTTTTCCGCCCGCATTTCGATAGCAGAAAAAAGTTGCTGACGATGATGATAAAAATGCGCAAAACGAGATTTCACAAGCGAGACAAACTCCGGATCGAGAAACATCCGACAAATCCAGGCTGCATCTTTAATCCAAAAACCTTCAGGCACATCATTATTGTTATAACTCACATTTCCAATAGCTAAATCAAAATCCCATACAGGACCCATTTTAAGCTTCTCACCCGGTTTTAGATGCATATAGCAACTTGTAAAAAATATAGCATCATTGTTTTTGGTTATTTCATTTACAAGATACCAATCTACAAAGCTCTCGACATCCAGATATTCTTTGTATAAATGGGTACTATCGCAGAAATTGTCGCTATATAACAAATTCTCAATTTGCGAAATATAACCGGTGATATAATCAAATTCTGAAGCAGTTACACCAAATCCCGGATCTTTTATATTAAAAACTATTCCACGTGAACTCTTAAACACAGGATCCCCCTCAGTCCATTTAGCATCTACTTCGAGTATAAAACCATCTTTTGATACATTCACTCTGTCTTTGTCAATCTTAATATGTTCTCCAAATTCATAAACACCCTGATATTCGCCATTCAAATACAAATCGACAAAAACCATACGAGGTGTGTAATCCAGCTTACTATGATTAGCACTTAAATAAAAGCCAACACTAGCACGCATCATTGTCGGATCAAAAGCATTTGCAAGCAACACCCAACGATCGCCAGGAGGCATCCCCAACACTTCGGCATTGTTGTTGAACTTTATTGTCAGTGGTTTTTTAGGATTATCCCAGGTTGTATTTCCCCTACCCTTCACGAATATATTATGATTTGAAAAAACAGATTTATTCCGGTATTCAAGTATGTCAATTTTGGCTTGTATCCAGCTTTCTTTGTCGATGACATGCATATTTTGAATATCGATAAATATTGTTGGTAGGTTTGTAGTCTCTAATAAAAGTAATTCGAAATTAAGTGTGTCACTTCTATTAACCAAGCATAAGTGCCGAAGCGCAGACAAATCGCAATGCGATACACCACATACAAGTTCTTTATCATCAACAAATACTTTGGCATTTGAAACATTATAACTAAGTACTACATTCGACTTATCAAAAGTGAGTGGCACATACGCCACAAATCGATTGTCGATTAATTTAAATTTGACATCACTCCCAATAATGTCTGAATTGAATCTTAATTCAATCTGAAGGTTAAATTCAGTATCTAATTTAAGAGTATCAATATTTTTATCATTGATTGGAATGTCAGTTTCCATGGTCGGATCGGAGCATGAAAAAACAAGAAGTGAAATTACACAAAAACACAGGATGAATTTAATTAAATCTTTTACATTCATAAAAAAGAAGTTAAAATATGACAAATACATTTTTTGATTTGCAAATCAAATCACATTAACACAAACCAACAAGATGTTTAGGAGATTTTTCAAAAAAAAATTTTTAGGAATTAAATTCTATGCTCAAGAAAAGGGTATTCTTTTTTTAATTCAGTTTTCTGTTTTTCTATCTGATACAAAAAATAACTATGTTCAATTGTATCGGGAAAAAGCGGTCTGTGGTTCAATTGCTGATTCAGATTTTCGAGTTTAATGCGCAAATGATTGGTTTTGTGTGTAAAATAAGTTTCACAAAAACGTTTCCAGATATAATCGACAGCTTCGGGTGAAGGGTGACACATATCACTTACGTAAAATCTGTAATCGCGCAATTCATCTAATAGTATTTCGTAAGCAGGGAAATAATGAACAAAGGGAAAGAGCTTTTGAAGCTTATCGACAGCTAACAATAAAATGGATTTACTAATATTATTCTCATGTGCTCCATCTTTCCAGTGGCGAATGGGGCTCACAGTCATAATGATTTGAATATCTGTATATTGAGATTTAATTCTATGAAAAAGCGCAATATATTCACTTACAATATCGTCCACACAAAGTCGTTTACGATTAAATTCAGCTGCAGGAAGTTTATGGCAATTAGCTACAACTTCACACGTTTTCACATGTTCGTATACCCAGGCTGTGCCAAACGTCAACAAAATAACCCTTGTGTTTTTTAGTTTTTCCGACGATAATGCAATACGCGCATTAATATTTTTCAATACTTCCTCTTTCGAAGTACCTGCAAATAAGCTACTGTGTGTGAAAGATTTCCAAATCGAACCATGTTGAAACAGATTATTCTCACTCAGTAGATGTGACCCAAGCAGATAGTTGAGGCTGTTTTTGATAGATATGGGATTAAAAAGCACACCAAATGGGTTCGTATCGGCAAGAAAATAAGCATTCGATAGTTTATTACCAATATTTTCAGAAAAGCAGGAACCAACACTTAGTACAGCGTCTTCATATCCAATTTTTAAATGCGAAGGGTTTATTTTTACTTCGGTACGGAACATGATTTCATTGGTTAAAGTTAGCTTTCAAAACAAATGCAAAATTAATAAACATTTGTATAATACAAAAAAGTTCCTGAAAAATTTTCAGAAACTTTTTTACAAAGCTCTTTTGATAGCCATCTGACGAAGATTAAAACGGAAGATGCGGTTTTAGAGAATTTATTTCTTTTCTTTACACTTTCCGCTACATTCAGTAGTTTTGGCTTCACCCGATTTGCAACAATCGGCATCGGCTTTGCCGCTACAACATTTTGCTTTCACTTCAACAGCTTCATATCCGATTTTTTTAAAACCTTTCTGAAGTTTAGCCACATCAGTTTTGCTATCATCGAAAGTCACTGCCACTGTTTTTTCGTCAAGCTTCACATCAATGGCTTTCACTCCCTTTTCGAAAGCAATATTCTTTTCAATCTTTTTCTGGCATTTTTCACAATCCATATCCACACTGAAAAGTACCTTCTGATTTTTAGCCATCAAACCGTTTACAAATAATAATGATAAAACGGCAATAAAAATAATTCTTGTTTTCATAAAAAAATTGTTTTTAAAGTATTAATAATTAAAGATTTAATCTCTATCAAGTGCCCAACGAAAACCAATATATATTTTGCGTCCGTGCATCGGTCCCCAAACCATCGAAGCATCGAAATCAGCGCTTCCCGGATTAGCCACATCGATAATCGGATTTTTCTGCACAAAACTTGTCAGGTTTTCGGAACCAAGATAAACCGACCATGTACGGAAATATTTGGTAATCTGAGCATTCATTATTGTATAAGGATCGTAAGTGCTTTTCCAGAGCGGATTCTGCACAGCAGGATCGGGCAAACGACCACCACCACTAAATTGAGCAGTAAAATCGAACTGCCATTTTTTCAAAGGTGTTTGATACGAAGCTGTGATCAGACTTTTTGAGCGATCGGTAAGCACTTTTTCGCGCAACTCGCCACCAATAGTAGTTTTTACATCCGTAATACGGTGCGCCAATGTCATTGTAAGTCCTTTCAGCACTTCCATATTGGCTTCAATCTGCGCACTCGACGAATACGAACGTCCATTCAGATTGCTGAAAGTTACTGCATGTGGATCAGAGTCCATATCGGCCACCACCTGATTGATAAAATTGGTATAATACCATTCGCCGGTAAGTGTCAGCTCTTTTCCGAAAACAGGGAAAAGCGTTTGTGCACTCAGACCATAATTCCAGGCATTTTCCATTTTCAAATCGTTGGCAATATGCATTGTACGATTGCTGGCCAGCAGAAAGTTGTTTTCGGCCAATACATTTGGCGAACGATATCCTTTACCGGCACTTGCACGCAGATTCAAATGATCGTTCACATTATATTTTAAGTGCAGGCGCGGCGTTACAAAAGCGCCAAAATACGAATTATAATCGGCCCGTAAACCTGCCAAAGCAATAAATTTATCGTTCAGATTAAAAGTGTATTCGGCAAAAGCACCCGGCACTGCTTCGCGACGGGGAAAATTAGTAACATTGTTCAATGTAAGCGTTTCGTTATAGCGATCGAAATTAAAACTTACACCTGTCGACAATTTATGCATATCGGTGAATGAAGTCTGATAAATCAGATTTGCATAAAGATTATCCTGACGACCATCGTAAACCTTCGGACCATAATGCGCCATCTGATTGTGAAGCGAACCGCTTACAATAAGCCCTACGCTCGTACCTTTTTGCTGATTAAACACATAGCCGTTTTTCAGGAAAAACTCATAACGTTCACTGTCGATTCCAATATGATAAGGACCGTTGAGCTGTCCGCCCATACGGTTTTCGGACAAAGCGCGGAAAAAAGCCTGTGAAATGAAACCGCCCTTTTTATAATACCAGCGATTGATAAAGTTATATTGCTTTACCATTGGCATATCCATAAAATTATCGCCATTTTCGTCGATTGACATTAATTCATCCGAAGCATGAACAAGAATGCCAGTGGAAAGTGTGGGCGAAAGAATTGTCGAAGCATTCAGATTTGCCTCTACCCTACCCGCATCGCTGGCAAAAAGATTTGCAGCTACAATTTCGCTGGTTTGCGGCTTTTTATACTCCACATTTATCTGACCTGTTACAGCCTCATAACCGTTTATGACCGATGAAGTTCCTTTGGAAACCTGAATACTTTCCATCCAGGGACCAGGAATAAATCCAAGTCCGTAAGGCGACGAAATACCACGAAGATTAGGAATATTTTCGGTCAGCATTTGTACGTATGCTCCCGAGAGGCCCAACATTTTGATTTGTTTGGCTCCTGTAGCCGCATCGCTGTACGACACATCGACCGAGGGATTGGTTTCGAAGCTTTCGGAAAGATTACAACACGCCGCTTTGCAAAGTTCGTCGGCCGTAATTTTTTCGGTCTGAAAAATAGCACTTCGCTGCTTAATAGTTCCGGGACTTTTGCTGACAACCGAAAGTTCGGAAAGTTGAAGCACCTCATTTAACTGAATTTTAAGTACTTCGTTTGCGTTATTTACAACCACCGTGTCGCTCACAAAAGCAATATTGCTTATTACAAGCACCTTTGAGTCAGGATGAACCGGAATTTCAAAGTTGCCATTGGAATCAGTCACCGTTCCCAAACTCGCATCAACCCAATACACATTGGTACCGGGAATTGGTTCACCTTTTTTATCGGTTACTTTACCACGCACATTTGCAAATGCCGGAAATACCGATATAAGGAAACCAAGACATAAAAATATCTGTTTCATTATTTTTTTTGATTTGATTTGATATAGAAAAAACACACAATCTCTTGTTCCTGAAAAAAGAATCAGAAACAAAACATTGAAAATCAAATCAGAAGCACAGATTTAGCTGTCAGAATATCACGTCCGGATGGCAGCGGGATATCAGGCGGAGGAGTTGAATATTGAAAAGAATTTTCGGGCTGAAAATCCATGAAAATACTTTCGCAAGAGAACAAAGTGTGGGTAAAAATTGTAACACTTAAAAGCTCTGGTGTTGAAACAATTGTTGGAGTTTCAACCTTGGCTCTCAAAATGTGGCAACCATCGGGTAAATGCTGAATATCTTCGCAGGCAATATCCTGATTTGAGTCGGCCGCAGCATGTGAATGAGACTCACAACAATCAGATTTGTGCTGATGCACTTCTTCGCAACTATGTTTAGCAATAAATTCGATACCTTTGCTTTCGCACGAATCACAGCAATAGTTTACAATATTAAAGCCTGTGCCGGCCAGCAAAAAGTATATGCCGAGCAACAAACTAAAAGTATTTCGTAAAAATGCTGTCATTTTTTTATTCTAATTGAGTTGCAAATATATACAGGAAAGTCCACTTTCAAAAATAATTGAATTGTTTTTCAATTAATTTAGGATTATTATCCCGAAATGTTATATTTTTGTAGTCTGAAATTATTTCAACAATAAAGTCATGAAAAAAACTATTAATGTATTCTTATTCATCACCTTGATTGTATTATGCTTTGTTTCATGTAAGCAAAAAACTATCATGACTTCCGAAAAGTCATATTCTGAGATATATTATCTTGCTGAAGACACTTCAAAAGGTTCGTTTCGGGTGAATCTTATGATAGAGATTCCTGTTTGCTATCATAACAATGTTACCCTCGATGGTATTCGCAACACTCTTTTCAAACAACTTTTTGGCCAGGATTATCTTAGTTATGGTTCTGATACTGTTTTAAATATATTTGCTTCGTCGCTCATTAATGAGTATAAAATCACCAACGAACCACTTCTCGATTTATTGGACAGTACTGCATTTTATTCGTTTATGAATGAACATAGGCTCGAAGGCTTTTCCTTACTCAACGACGAGCATATTTATTCTTATGGTATAAACCGATATGTGTTTATGGGGGGTGCACATGGGCTTACAACTTTGAATTATTTGAATTTTGATTTAAAAACAGGTACACAAATTCTTGAGCAGGATTTGTTCAAAGACAGTTTTCAACTGGAGCTAACCGAACTTATTAAAAGCAGAATCATTGAACAAAGCAACGAAGATCCAAACATTGAATCAATTGCTGCATTGGAGGAAACAGATTACTGGGTTGATGCCATTAAACCCAACAACAACTTTTACATAACCGACGAAACTGTGAACTATGTTTTTAACCCTTACGAAATTGCACCTTATTACATGGGCATTACCGAAGTGATTATTCCTTTCGACAGATTAAAAGAAATGCTAAAAAAACCTTCGGTTATTGATTATCTGATATACAAAGAAACTGCAAAATAAATAATTGCCCAATAAAAAAACAAAACCCATGAAATCGATTTACATGGGTTTTGTTTTTTCAGATAATGAAACTTAACGTTTCCACAATTTACTCATATCCTCGAGGGTTTTACCTTTGGTTTCGGGTACCATTTTCCAAACAAAAATAGCCGACAATACCGACATCGCACCATATAAAGCATAGGTAAATGTTGAACTGAATGTAATCAAACTTGGAAAAGTAGATGACACAACAAAGTTAGCAATCCATTGAGCAGCAACTGCGATAGCAATTGCTTTTCCTCGAATAGTATTCGGGAAAATTTCAGAAATAAGCACCCAACAAATTGGCCCCCACGACATCATAAACGAAGCAGTGTAAATTATGATAAATACCAATGTGCTCACACCAATAATTTCGAAATATGCTAATCCACTGATTGCAAACATACCTACAGCCATACCAATTGAACCAATTATCAATAATGGTTTTCGTCCAAATTTATCAACTGTAAAAATGGCTACTAAAGTAAATGCAATATTTACAAATCCCATTACTATGGTTTGAAGCATAGAAGTATCGCGACCAACACCCATACTTTCGAAAATACGTGGTGCATAATATAGTACCACATTAATACCTACAAACTGCTGAAAAACAGATAATAAAATACCAATAATCAGGATTTTCCAACCATAAGAAAGAATTTTTCCGCTGGTTTCGTGAGCCGTTGCTTTTATATCTTCAAGAATTTGCTTTGATATAGATTTACCACTAATTTTTGTTAGTACCGAAAGCGCTTTATCGTTCTGATTAGTCAAAACAAGATAGCGGGGTGTTTCGGGTACAAGGAACAAAAGAACTGCGAACACTCCTGCGGGAATAGCTTCCGAAGCAAACATCCAACGCCAACCTTCGCTATAAATCCACTCAATTGGCTGACCGACAGCAATAAAATAGTTTACATAATAGACTACTAACATACCAAAAATAATGGCAAACTGATTCCACGACACCAACTTTCCACGAATTTCGGCAGGCGCTATTTCGGCAATATACATTGGAGTAATGGCCGAAGCTAAACCAACTCCTACTCCACCGATAATACGATAGAGAATAAACATATACAATAGACTATCAGAAGTATCACCTTTCTGAAAAAACAGAAATTCAGGATAACCTGAGCCTAAAGCAGAGATAAAAAACATAAATGCAGCAAACATTAATGATTTTTTTCGACCAAATTTTGAAGCAAGAATTCCCGAGATAATACCACCTAAAACACAACCAATCAATGCACTCGAAGTTGTAATTCCATGCATCACATCGCTCGTTTGAAAATAGTTTTGTAATGCTTTTTCGGCTCCTGATATTACAGCAGTATCGTATCCGAAAAGCAAACCACCAAGCGTGGCTACCAGGGTGATTCCAAAAATGTAAAATTTATTTCCTTTTTGTGAGTTCATTTTTTAGAAGTAAGGAGTAAGAGGTAAGGAGTGAGAATTGGCTTTTACTTGCCTCTTACTGCTTACCTCTGATCTCTGATTATTAAATGTACATATTTACAATTGCTTCGTAAAGTTCCTGTTTGCCGCTGATTTGCTTTGGCTCACCATTAGCTTTTGCGTATGCATATACATCTTCGAATGTCAGTTTACCTTCTTCAAATTCTTTACCTTTACCAGCATCATACGAAGCATAACGTGATTTAAGCATATCAGGAAGCGGCGATTCTTCCAAAATAGCAGCTGCAGCTTCCAACGCGCGGGCCATTACGTCCATAGCACCAATGTGCGCAATGAAAAGATCTTCGTTGTCTGTTGAGTTACGACGAATTTTGGCATCGAAGTTAGTTCCTCCACCCTGCATTCCGCCACCTTTGAGCACGACCATCATGGCTTGTGTAAGTTCGAATACATCCACAGGAAACTGATCGGTATCCCAACCATTTTGCACATCGCCACGGTTTGCATCGATAGCGCCAAGCATTCCGGCATCCACTGCACATTGCAGTTCGTGTTCGAAAGTATGACCGGCCAAAGTGGCGTGATTTACTTCAATATTCAATTTGAAATCGTTCTCCAAACCAAATTCTTTCAGAAATCCGATCACCGTTTCGGCATCCACATCGTACTGATGTTTCATCGGTTCCATTGGTTTTGGTTCAATCAGAAATACACCTTTGAAACCTTTGGCGCGACCATAATCGCGGGCCATTTGAAGCATGCGTCCCATGTGTTGTTTTTCGCGTTTCATATCGGTATTCAGCAGACTCATATAACCTTCGCGACCACCCCAGAACACATAACCACGTCCGCCCAAAGCAATAGTAGCATCGATGGCATTTTTTATTTGAAGCATAGCACGGGCAGCAGCAGCAAAATCGGGATTGGTGCTTGCGCCGTTCATATAACGAGCCGGAGAAAACACATTCGCAGTTCCCCACATGAGTTTGATACCTGTTTCTGCCTGTTTTTGTTTGGCGTATTCCACAATTGCTTTCAGATTTGCTTCGTATTCTCCAATCGATGAGCCTTCGTCAACCAGGTCGATATCATGGAAACAATAGTATTCGATACCCATTTTTTGCATAAATTCGAAACCTGCATCCATTTTGTCTTTTGCAGCCTGAACTGCGACGGAAGCACCTACCCAGGGATGTTTTTGTGTACCGGGACCAAATGGATCGCCACCTTCGGCACACAAAGTATGCCACCAGGCCATTGAAAACTTAAACCACTCAGCCATGGTTTTTCCATACACTACCTTGTTTGCATCGTAATAACGAAATGCTAAAGGATTTTTACTTTCTTTACCTTCGAATTTGATTTTTTCGATTGATGGGAAATAGACTTTTGACATAATTTTAAAAGATTACCCCTAACCCCTAAAGGGGGATAAGAGAGATTAGTATTTATGACCCTATTCTCCTAAAGGAGAGTAAGAGTCGGATTATTTTATAATAAGTAATTATTTACAGATGCTTGATTTTTAGGCGTCTTTAGGGGTTAAGGGTTTTTTCTACCCATTTTTCATACGCCACTTTCGTAGCTTTTTCATCTTTAACTTCGGGTGTAATTACCATAATCTTTTTCAATGTGGAAAATGCTTCTGTTGCATCTTTGTAAATCCCCGCTCCTATTCCTGCACCACGCGCTGCGCCAATTGAGCCATCGGTATTGTAAAGTTCGATGGTAGCTCCGGTAATATTAGCTAAAGTCTGACGAAAAATCGGACTCAGGAACAAATTAGCGTGACCTGCACGAATAGTTTTGGTTTCAATGCCCATATCATTCATAATGTCCATACCGTATTTAAACGAGAACGCAATGCCTTCGTGAGCCGCACGAATCAGGTGCGCTTTCCCGTGACGGAGAAAATTAATGCCATGCACCGAACACCCGGGCTCCTGATTTCCGAGTACACGCTCAGCACCGTTACCAAAAGGAATAATGCTCACACCTTCGCTTCCAACAGGAATATCGGCTGCAAGTTCGTTCATTTCAGCATACGAAATACCTTCGGGAGCTACATTGTTTTTTATCCATGTATTCAGAATAGCTGTTCCGTTAATACACAATAAAACACCAACTCTCGAAGCAGCAGAAGTGTGATTTACATGTGCAAAAGAATTTACGCGGCTTTGAGGATCGTATTGTGCGTTTCCGTTCACGCCATACACCACGCCCGAAGTGCCTGCTGTAGCTGCTATTTCACCCGGATTCAACACATTCAGCGACAATGCGTTATTTGATTGGTCACCGGCTCTGTAAGTCACCGGTGTTCCTTCGGCCAATCCCAGTTCGGCAGCAATATCAGCTTTCAAATTGCCCTGTTGGCCGAAAGTCGGAACAATTTCAGGAACAAGCGCCGTATCGAAACCGAAATAATCGAAAAGGAATTTTGCCGGTGCATCAGCTTTAAAATCCCACGCAATACCTTCCGAAAGTCCCGAAGCAGTTGTAGTAGATTTTCCGGTCATGCGCATCGCCACATAATCGCCTGGAAGCATGTAGTATTTTGCTTTGGCGTAATTTTCTGGTTCATTTTCTTTTACCCAGGCTAATTTGGCCAAAGTAAAATTGCCGGGAGAATTCAGCAGATGTGAAAGTGATTTTTCGGCGCCGATGGCATCAAAAGCTTTTTGTCCGTAAGGCACAGCGCGGCTATCACACCAGATAATAGCATCGCGAATAGCTTTCTGCTTTTCGTCAACCAGCACAAGACCGTGCATTTGGTACGAAATACCGATGGCTTTTATATCCGAAGCAGCCACTTTCGATTCTTCCAAAACAGCTTTTGTAGCTGCTTTCAGGTTTTCCCACCAGGTTTCGGGACTTTGCTCAGCCCAACCGGCTTTCACCGATTTGATTTCCATTTCCTTTTTTGGGAAAAATGCTGACGAAACACATTCGCCCGTTTCGGCATTCACCAAACTCGCCTTTACCGATGAACTGCCTAAATCGTAACCGAGTAGAAAAACCCCTAGCAATGGAAGGGAATTTACCCCTAACCCCTGAAGGGGAACTGAATTACCTTCGCCAGGTATATTTTTTTCATGATCCATAGATTATATTCTAAATTGTTATAATATTCTATACTAATTATTGTTCCCCTTTAGGGGTTAGGGGTAGCCCTATTTCTTATACTTGTAAAGCCGTGCAGCTCTGTGTGGAACTCCCTCTTCAAGTTCGTCGAGCGCTACGATATAAGGCCATTGAACCACTTTTTTTCTGAAATTACGCACATCCGATTTTGTTTGATGCAAAGTATCGTACAGAGTTTGGAGTTGCGTAATCGTGAATTTCCGTGGCAGAAGTTCGAACAACAAATGCGGTTCAATTTCCGATTTATGTCTGATATGCTCCAGCCCTTTGTTGATAATATCAGCATGGTCGAAAGCCAAATTCATTTTCTGCACTTCGTTCAAATCGTACCAATTGGCCGAAGTCTGATCACTCTTGAACTGTATCTTTCTGTCAATCTTAATCATAGCCACATAGGCAACCGTCACAATGCGACCGATTTTGAGTTGCGTGGTCTTTTCGAGCCAAAGCACATCGCGCGGATTTTCGGTACGGCGCGGATTTCCAAAGCTATGAAACTGACTCAGATAGATATTTTTCAACCCTGTAAGTTCGTTTAAAACCCTGTTGGCTGCATCATCCAGATCTTCATCAGCCAGAATAATACTTCCCGGCAGTTTTTTGTCGTTATAAAGCTCGTTTTGCTCGCTAATGGTTCGTTCTATCAGTAACAACTTCAATTTTTCGCCATCGAAGCCAAAAATGACACAATCGACAGACACATGCGGATTATATATTGTATCGTTTGACATAAAACATTTTTTTGAATTGAGATTTTTTGTCTGTAGCAGAATTGATTTTCGCAACAAAAATACAACAATTATCAAATCACACAACACATTTATTTAATGTTATAAAACACATTATCAATACTTTGAATACTGTATTTATTACAATATCAACATTTTTTTATTGTTCAAAATACAATATGTATTTTAAGACTTTTCTCTAAAGCGCTGAATAAAAAGCATACAAATCAGAAATCTGCCATTCACTCATTTTTGTGAAAATACAATAAGTATACAGCCCGAACGAATAAAAAACGGACATAGAGATCGCTAATATTTTTTTGCCGAAACACTGAATTTTGATTACTTTTGAATTCAAATTCATAAACAATCAGAACTTCAAATTATAAAAATGACCATCAATCAGTTTAACAATATCTTTTTCATTGGAGTAGCCGGAACCGGAATGAGCGCCATTGCGCAGTATTTACAGGGAATTGGTAAAAATGTAAGTGGCAGCGATCGATATTTTACAGCCGGCACTGTGAATGAAACCCGTGAGAAACTCGAAGCTGAAGGCATACAGTGTTTTTTACAGGACGGCAGCGGAATAAACGGGCAAACCGACCTTGTGGTAGTTTCCACAGCCATCGAAGACACTGTGTTTGAAGTACAAAAAGCACGCGAACTGAATATTCCCATCCTGAAACGCTCGCAGGTTTTGGCTCTGATCTCAGAAAGCAAAAAAACAATTGCTGTGGGCGGTACTTCGGGAAAAAGCACTACTTCGGCTATGATATTTGATATTCTGCAATTTGCAGGACTTGAGCCCAGCATTATCAGTGGCGCGGGGTTAACGAGCATTATTCGCGAAGGAAAAATCGGAAATGCTAAAGTAGGAAAAGGCGAATGGCTGGTGATTGAGGCTGACGAAAGTGATGGTTCTATTGTACAATATCATCCTGAAATAGGCTTACTGCTCAACATTGACAAAGATCATCAGGAAATTGATGAATTAATGCAGATTTTCAGCACATTTCGCAACAACACAAAAGATATTTTCATTAGCAATCGTTCAAATAAACTGGCTTCACAAATAAGCAGTGATATTAAAAATGATTTTTCGATAAGTGAAAATTCCGAAACCGGATACATGGGAAATGGTTTTTCGCAAAATGGTTTCAAAATCCATTTTAGCGTAAATAATGTGCCGGTTATAATGAATACGGTAGGACGCCACAATATGGAAAATGCCCTTGCATCCATTGCTGTGGTAAACAGGATTGGAGTAAGCATCGAAACTGCTGCGCGGGCACTCGAAAAATACGAGGGCATTTATCGCCGGCATCAGGTGATTGGCGAGAAAAACGGCGTGATACTGATTGACGATTACGCACATAATCCGGCTAAATGCGCGGCTTCGATTGCTGCCTGTCAGCCTGTAGCTCCAAAAGTAATCGCGTGGTTTCAGCCACACGGTTACAAACCAACACGTTTTTTACGCGACGATTTTGTAAAGGAAATTGCAGCTGTACTGCGCCCACAGGACGAGATATGGATGAGCGAGATATTTTATGCAGGTGGCACAGCCGTAAAAGACATTTCGGCCAACAATTTAATACAAGACTTGAAAGCTTTGGGTAAAAATGCTTACTTTGTGGAGCACAGAAGCGATTTTGTGGAAAATGCACGACCACATTTCAGCGGAAACGACGTGCTCCTGTTGATGGGCGCCCGCGATCCGAGTCTGGAGTTTTATGCCGCTGAAGTTTTGGAAAAACTCTGAGTATAGAGCCTAAAGTATTTTCTTGAACGCAAATTGCTCAAATTTTCGCAAAACCAATTCTGTTAATTATTTTGTTCAAAAACAAAACAATAAATCGAGAGTAACTGTAAGCCCCTTTAGGGGTTCGGGGCGAGAATTTATAAGCATTTCAATTGCCCCAAGCCCCTAAAGGGGATGTTAATTACTTTTGTCTGAAAATTCTTTATAACAGACTTTCAATCTATCTATGAATATCTGGATAATAGCAATTAATATTCTTAGAAAATTTGCGCAATTTGTGTTCCATTTCTAAGTACATGACAAAATTTTAAAAATATCTATATTTGATTGAAAGCCAGTGTTTAAAAGCACTGATGCAATAAAAGTGAGACCATATTTGAAGAAGCTTTTCGCCTTTCTTCCATTGTTTAGTATTCTGATTGGCTTTACATGTTCGTGTAAATAAATTCCGACAAGATATGCCCAACAAAATGCAATTGTTACTATAGCGACAAGTTTTTCAATTCTTTCAATATCTGTCAAATGAGTGTCTTCTAAATTAAAGCCACTTGTTTTCATTGCTCTAAATGCAGTTTCAATCTGCCAGCGTTCTTTGTATATTTTTTGCGCAATTTCAGGTTTACAAAATGAGATTATTATCTGAAATTCTGGCTTTCCTTCTTTGTTTTTTATTTTTGAAGCAGACAAATAACACAACTGATTATTGACATAATATATCGAGTGTAAAAATCTTGTTTCATTCAATTTCAAATCATTAAAGAGCCAAGTTGCCTTAAACAGTGTGCCTGTTTTTGGATTCAGAACCCAGAAGTTATCCCGAATACGAATGTGATATTCAATTCGGTTAAAGTTCAGATAATCAATCCAATGTTCACCAACAAATTCACGGTCTGCCACCAAGTATAAAATGGTTTCTTTTCCAAATAACCGAATGTAATGATTTACGATTTGTATTCTCTCAGTTGTGTGAGAATTCCCTCGTTTAGGCATTAATTTGAATAAAACAGGAAATGCAACACCTTTATAAACAATGGCCAATACCAGGATATTGATGTTTGTTTGACCAAACTTCCAATTCGTTCTGTCGATTGCAATCGAGTACGGTGGTTCATGTGGCAACAGTGCAAATATCAATTTTGCAATCAAGTCTTTGTCAAGCTTGTACTCAGCAATAAAACGCTGTATTCGTCGCAGTGAAGAGTCGCTGCCACAGCTATTTTCAAAGCCACTGGCAAGCTTTTCAAAACAAACGACTTGAACCTTGCATAGAGCGCAAACAAACAGGCTTATGAACTTAATTCGGGCTAAATTTAAACTTTTTCCGAAGTGTTCAACCAAAACTGAGGTTAAATCGCTACTTTTGTGTGAGACCTTGGAATTCATTGTTTTCATTATAACTGATTGGTAGTTAGCTATAAAGATACAAAATTTCAAGGTCTTTACCAAATAAAATAACACCTATTTTGTTGATAATCAAATAATTATATCGCTATATAATTTTTGTCATGTACTAAAGTTCCATTTATTTATTTCAGCACAGCTTTGAGTTATTCCTCCAGACTTTTCTTGTATTCCGAAGGAGTCATGCCATACACTTTTTTGAAACATTTACTGAAATAACGCGAATCGCTCATACCCACCATGTAAGTAACCTGCGACACATTGTATTCGCCTGATTTCAAAAGTTGTGCAGCACGTTTTATACGAAGTTCGCGTATAAATTCAATGGGCGCCAAACCTGTAAGTCCCTTCAGTTTATTGAAAAACACCGTGCGTCCGTAAGCCATTTCCGACACCATATCATCCACTGTAAGTTCGCTGTTGTCGATATTTCTTTCCATAAAATTAAGCAGTTTAGCCAGAAATATTTCATCCTGAGAGGCCATTTCGACTTTCGTGGGTTCCAGTTCGAGCAAATGTCTGCGATACCTATCCTGAAGGCGTTTACGCTGTTCCAGAATATTCTCGACACGCGCTTCGAGCAAAACGGGACTGAAGGGTTTGGTAATATAATCGTCGGCACCTGATTTCATAGCCTGCAAGCGACTCTCTACGGCCGATTTTGCTGTAAGTAAAATGACCGGGATATGACTTGAATGATCATTGTTTTTTATCAACTCGGTCAGTTGCAGGCCGTCCATATTGGGCATCATAAGGTCGGAAATAATCAGATCGGGGACTAATTTTTGCGCCAGTTCCCAGCCATTTTCGCCATCAATAGCAGTTTCCACACGATAGCGTTTGTAGAGAATTTTGCGCAGGAAACTACGCATATCATCATTGTCTTCCACAATCAGAATCAACGGTGCTTCTTTCGTCGACACAAAAGTTTCGAGTTCTTCGAGCGTACTTTTATGTTCGGCAGGTTCGTCAGTAATTTCAGCTTCATCCTCAATCACAAAATCCACTTCATTCCCAAAATGCTCCTTGCCATTTAGGAAAGTTACAGTAAATGTAGTTCCTTTTCCGGGTTCGCTATCCACCTCAATCAAGCCTTTGTGCAAATCCACAAGTTCTTTCACAAGGCTTAGGCCAATACCTGTACCACGCTGATTACCAAGCGTGTTTATTTCATTAGCAGAAGTAAATCTTTCGAAAAGGAAATTACGTTTTTCGCGCGGAATGCCAATTCCCTGATCGATTACTTTCACCTGAATATCCTGATTGTTAGCCGCTTTTTCAATTCTCACTTCAATACGTTTGCCTTCGGGTGTGTACTTGAATGCATTCGAAAGAAGATTGTACAAAATAATATCCGTTTTATCCCGATCGACCCAAAGTACCACATCGCCGGCATTATTGATTACCTTGAAACCGATATTTTTATCCATAGCTTCCTTGCTGAAATTGGAACTGATCTGAGTAATCAATTTATCGAAGCGCGTGGGCTGAATTTTCAGACGCATCTTTTTATTCTGAATTTTGCGGAAATCCAGAATCTGATTGATCAGGCGCAACATACGGTCGGCATTACTTTGAACCACTTTTAGCTGATCGCGGGTACTGTCGCTGATTCGTTCCGATTTGAGAATATTCTCCACCGGACCCAAAATCAAAGTAAGTGGCGTGCGCAATTCATGAGAAATATTGGTAAAGAAACGCAGTTTAATATCGGTTACTTTTTGCTCAATTACCACTTCGTTTTTAAGTTTCGAATACATGGTAGTAAGATAATACACAGCATAAAGCAACAGCACAAACAGCACAAAATAAAGGAAATATGCCAGCGAGGTTTCCCAAAACGAAGGCAATATTTTAACTCTCAAAACCTTTTCATTTTCAACCCAAACACCCTCATTATTAGTCGATTTGACTTTAAAATAATAAGTTCCCTTCGGAAGATTGGTATAGGTGGCTTTACGCTGATGATGCACGTAGTTCCAGTCCTTTTCGAAATTCTCGAGCATAAAAGCATATTGAATTTTTTCAGGGTTCGAGTAGTCGAGCGCCACATATTCGATACTGAAAACCGACTGTTTATGCGTCAGTTCAATCACCTCGGAAGCTCCGATACTTCTGACAAGCGGAGAATTTTTCTGTCCGATTTCCACATTGTTGTTGAACAACTGAAAACGCGTAAACTCCACCGGAGGCACTTCAATACTTTGTTTTATATTCGATGGATTGAAAATATAATAACCTTTGTTGCTTCCAAAAAGCACTTCGCCCGAGTGTGTCAGCAAGCTGGCAGCTTCGGAAAAATGTGCATTTTCGATACCATTGAACATATCGTAATTCTGAAAAAAATTCTTTTCAGGATCGAAACGCGAAATGCTGTTTTCGGAACTTAACCACAAATTTCCGTATTTATCTTCCTGAATACTCAATACAATATCGTTCGACAAGCCGTTACGGGTCGAGAAATTCGAGAATTTTGCAATATTCTTAGCCGATGCTTTCGATTCCAGTTTATTCAAACCACCTCCGAAAGTTCCAATCCAAAGTTGTTTTTTCTTATCCAAATGAAGATAATGAACATCGTTATTACTCAGACTATTAGCCACATTCGGCA
This sequence comes from Paludibacteraceae bacterium, assembly GCA_016937795.1. Lineage (GTDB taxonomy): Bacteria > Bacteroidota > Bacteroidia > Bacteroidales > Paludibacteraceae > Paludibacter. Next base: position 91,483 of record JAFGVV010000005.1, on the reverse strand, counting down.
ACTTTTCAATGTAAAACTCCTTCATTTTGGGAGTCATAAAATGGTCGATTTGAAGCAAACCATTTGCAGTGCCCACCCAAAGTGTATTTTCATTATCAATCAATAAATGTCTCACCTTCGAACAGGTATTGATAGGATAAGTGGAAAGCTTGTTTTTGTAATTCAGGAAACTTACATTACCGGCCGATTCGGCAACCACATTGAGCCCACCACCGAAAGTTCCGATCAGAATTCTTCCCGATTTATCCTGGATAATACTATAAATATTATCGTTCGATAAACTATTGTTATCGAGCGGATTATTCGTAAAACGCTGAATTTCGTATTGTGGATTTAAAAGATTCGTTCCATCGGGAACCAGCCTGAGAAGTCCGCCACCTTTTGTTCCAATCCAAATATTTTTCTTGTTATCTTCGAAAATGCAATAGGCCAAATCGCTGATTCTGGAACCGGAATTCATTTTTCCATTTTCAGACAAAACACCCAGACTGTTATATCTATTGTCGAAAAAACGAATGGTTCCATCTTTTGTGGCAATTACAATATTCCCGTTCGAGAGTTGTTGCATTGCGCGTATTTCGTTGGAAGTAAGCGTATTTAATTCACGATTAGGTCTACCCAAACGGAATTGTGGTGTATAAAAACTTACCTTTTCGAGTCCTTTGTTGTAGGTACACATCCAGAGATTTCCCTTATTATCGGAATACACAGAGTGAATAATATTCGAAAAGCGATTACCGTTTATGCCCGGTTCATTGTAAAAATACTCTAGTTCGTCGATCTTGCGATTATAACGGGAAAGTCCCCCACCCTGCGGATTAATCCATAAGCGGTTCTTTACATCCTCATACACAATAAAATTCGGAAGTACCGACACACGGCTTACGGCATCGGTTTTGGGGCGAAAATGCTTTATACTGTTATCGCTCAAACGATAACGAATCACGCCCGACAAATCAGATTCAAGCCAGGCAATGCCTTTGCTATCGACGTGTACAGAAAAAAACTGATTGCTGGTAACACGATTCGTTCTGGTTTTGTCAAATTGATTCAGCTGTTTACGTTTTACATCGTACACAAAGAAGCCTGCTTTTGAAGTACTTATCACTAAATGCGAAGCACTTATACAATCAATATCGGTGATTGGTGAACCTTCGTTAAGTCTTACTTTCTCAAAAGTGTTTGCTTTTACCGAGAAACTCCATAACACCCCGTTGTGGTCGCCAAACCATACGCGATCCGCAGTTTCGTGCACAGCTGTGAAGTTATTCAAACCTTCAGTTTCTTTGTCGGGGAAATAGCTTTTAATCTGATTATTAGCAGCATTTACAGTATATAAACCCGACTTTGTGCCGAGCCAGATATTTTTCTGAGCATCCTCGTACACAAAATTCACGTAATTGCTTTGAATTTTATTTTCGGAAATGGTGGAATACTCGTAAGTGGTTATTTTTCCATCTTTGGGATTAGTAATCACACGTACAGCACCTATATCATTGGTTGCAATCCAAAGTTCACCGTTGGAAGTTTCAATAAAACGTTTATCGCGTTCCACACTGTAAGTGAAACGGTTAGTTGAATATGGCAAACTATAGAACTGCTCGGTTCCTGTGTCGAAACGATGAATTTTTCCATCGTAAGTCTGAAACCATATATATCCAAACTTATCCTCGTGAATATAATCGATACGGTTGGTGGCAATGTTGCTGTGATCTCCGGCATGCGACTTGTAAATGGTAAATTCGTAACCATCGAATTTGTTCAATCCGTCCCAGGTTCCAAACCACATAAAGCCTTTGCGATCCTGCATAATGGCCATTACGGTATTTTGCGACAATCCATTTTCGACTGAGTAATGTTGAAAAGTTACATTTTCCTGTGCGAATGTGGCCGAAAATGTAATCCACAAAACCATTAAAACCAAAAATAATTTCCTCATCAGTGTGCGTCGTTTTAACGATAGTATTAAAGTGAAAAGTCTGATTATGTAATAGCCTGACTATTTGCAAATATAGAACAAAAACGGACTTTTCCCGCAGGAGAAGCCCGTTTTTAAATATTTATTTCTGTTTATAAAGTAACTCCTGTTTTGAAAATAGCTATTTCGCGGTAATTTTTCTTTTCGTTGTTCACTAATTCGCCACTGGCTACATTTATAAGATAATTGATAAAGCGCTCGTTCACCTCTTCGATGGTTTCGTGTTCCACAATGGTTCCGGCGTTAAAGTCGATCCAGCTACCTTTGCGATTGAAAAGCGGCGTGTTGGTAGAAATTTTCATGGTTGGCACAAAACTTCCAAACGGTGTTCCGCGTCCGGTTGTAAAAAGCACTATATGACAGCCACTTGCACCGAGTGCTGTAGCTGCTACAAGGTCGTTTCCGGGTGCGCTGAGCAGATTCAGGCCTTTGGTATTGATTCGTTCGCCATACTGAAGTACATCTTTTACAAGTGCTTTACCACATTTTTGCGTGCATCCCAGCGATTTTTCCTCCAGCGTTGAAATTCCTCCGGCTTTGTTTCCCGGCGAAGGATTTTCGTACACAGGCTGATTGTTGCGCATAAAATAATCTTTGAAATCGTTTATGAGAAACACTGTTTTGTCGAACATATTGCGGTTCACGCAGCGATTCATCAAAATAGTTTCGGCGCCAAACATCTCGGGCACTTCTGTGAGCACTGTACTCCCACCCTGAGCAATCAGAAAATCGGAGAAAACGCCAAGCAACGGATTGGCTGTAATACCCGAGAAACCATCCGAGCCACCACATTTCAAACCAATTTTCAGTTCCGACAATGGTACATCCACACGCTCATCTTTCGAAACCACTTCGTAAATTTCGCGCAGTAAAGTCATACCATCTTCGTATTCGTCGTCCACTTTTTGCGTTTCCATAAACTTCACACGACTTTCATCGAAGTCGCCGAGCATTTCGCGAAAAGCATTTACCTGATTGTTTTCGCAACCAAGTCCCACCACCAATACGCCACCTGCATTCGGATGTAACACCATGTCGCGCAGAATTTTGCGTGTATTTTCGTGATCATCACCAAGTTGCGAGCAGCCATAATTGTGTGGATAAGCGACAATAGCATCCACACCTTTCATACCAGTTTCGGCACGCATTTTTTCGGCTAATGAATTAATAGTTCCGTTTACGCAACCCACAGTAGGAATCAGCCAAATCTCATTTCTCACTCCCACTTCACCGTTTGCCCGACGATAACCTTTGAAAGTCAGATGACGGTCGGGAATATCGAGCTCCATCTGTTGCGGATTGTACTCATAATCGAGCAAACCTTCGAGATTAGTTTTGATCGTTGTTTCGTTCACCCAATCGCCACGACGAATTGCCGCACGTGCATGACCGATAGGATAACCATATTTTACAACATTTTCCTTTTCGGCAATATCGGTCAGGGCAATTTTATGCCCCATTGGAATATCGGCATTCAGCGTAATTTCAGTGCCATCCACTGTCAGCACAGTTCCCGAAGTCATTGCTTCGAGCGCCACAGCCACATTATCGGCAGGATTTATTTTTAGTATGTTCATGTTATTTTTTGTTTCGGGTTTCCCGTTCAGAGTTTCAGAGTTTCAGAGTTTTGCAGTGCACACAGATTACACCTACCTGAACGGGATCCGCTGAGTTTTTTATTCGTGTAATTTGTGTAATTTGTAGTCTGTAATATTGAGTTTCAGGTTTTCGGATTTGTTGATTTATTGATTTGAATTAGAGTACTAACTAACAAATCATAAATTGTAAATCCTAAAATTGTAAATATAGTTACGCCTTTTGTTCAATCAATAGTTCTACAGACTTCTTCATTCCATTTTCCTGAATCATATTCAGATATAACACAATGGTTTCGGTAAGTCCTGCAATATTATTGAGGTTTTCGCCCCAGATAAATTCAGCTGCAAGCACTCCTTCGGCCACTTTCTGAATGTTGTTCGTAGCCCAAAGTTCGGTAAGAAGATCGAGAATAGCCTTGTCATCGTTAGGAACAATTTCTGTTTCGCCACGTTTTCCGCCTTTGTAATATGTAATGATAGCTGCCAAACCAAGCACAAGTCCCACCGGAAGTTTGCCTTTACGTTCGAGGTAAATTTTTAATCCGGGCAAATCGCGTGTTTTAAATTTCGGGAACGAATTCAGCATAATGCTGGTCACATAGTGTTTCACAAAAGGATTGTTGAAGCGGTCGAGCACAGCATTTGCAAATTTATTCAACTCCTCTTTTGGCAAGTCGAGTGTTTCAATCAGTTCGTTGAACATAACCTGATGCAGGAATTTCGAAATCACCTCATCGGTAAGACATTCGCGTACAATATCGAGTCCCGAAAGATAAGCTACAGGCGCCAACACAGTGTGCGGGCCATTGAGCAGCGTAACTTTTCGTTCGTGATATGGTTTTTCATCAGGCACAAAAAGCACATTCAGTCCGGCTTTGTGCGCAGGAAACTCAGCGGCAACCGATTCGGGCGCTTCAATTACTAGCAAATGGAAAATTTCGGCCTGAACCACCAGTTTATCGTCGATCTGAATTTTTTCCAGAATTTCCGAAATGGTTTCGCGCGGATATCCCGGCACAATTCTATCCACCAAAGTAGAATAAACTCCGCAGGCATTTTCGAACCAATTAGAAAAATCTTCGCCCAACTGCCACAATTCGATATACTGACGAATGGTTTTCTTCAGCTCGGTGCCGTTGTGAAAAATAAGTTCGCACGGAAAAATGATTAATCCTTTATCGGCAGCACCATCGAAAGTTTTGAAACGATGATACAAAAGCTGCGTAAGTTTACCGGGATACGAACTCGCAGGCGCATCGGTCAGCTTGCAGGCCGGATCGAAAGCAATGCCCGCTTCGGTAGTATTCGACACCACAAAACGCATTTCGGGTTGCTCAGCTAGTTTCAGGTATTCCCCAAACTGCGAATAAGGATTCAGCGAACGGCTAATCACATCAATAAGTTCAATGCTGTTCACGGTATTACCATTGTCGAGTCCCTGAAGATTTACGTGATAAAGTCCATCCTGTTCGTTCAGCATGTCAATCATACCCGTTGGCAAAGGTTGCACCACTACTACCGACGAATTAAAATCTGCTTTCTGATTCATATTATACACCATCCAATCGATAAATGCACGAAGAAAATTTCCTTCGCCAAACTGAATGATACGTTCGGGATAAGTGTGAGTGATACCAGCTGAAGAACGGTTTAATCTTTCCATAAGAAATTTCTGAGTTTAAAAAGAATTATAATTATGTGTATATTTTTTCGGAATAATATTTATAAAACACCCCTAAATCCCCTGAAGGGGACTTTTATTTACTACCGACTCTTAATAAGTTATCAGCAGACAGAGATAAACTTAGCATACCACTCTTAGAGTCCCCTTTAGGGGATTAGGGGTAATAATAGACATACAGAGTTTCCTGAGGCTAATATTAGTCTCTTAATGTCTGTCAAAAAAAAAACGTGATTTTCCGACAAATCCAGTCCGTTCAGAAAGTCTGAGAAAACTGTAAAATTCCGGTTAAATATCCGGTTGTAGCATTTTGGAAAGTTGTAATTTCAATCTGAAAAACAACTCTTTAATTTAAGGTTGAGAATTCCGTGTGCGTACACGGATCATTCTAGCGCAAAAGTACAACATTATTCTGTTGTTCAGAAATACATTGAACTATGATGCATGAAAAAACCAAATTTTTCCACAAAAAAAAGGAATTTATCCACATTGGGACAAATTCCTTAGCAATTCATTAGGTGATAGCGCTCAGTTTCGGTTGAGAATCTCAAGTGCGGCATCAAGCCACAATTCCATATCTTTGGTATAACTTTGTTCCACCACATATTCTTTGTCGCGAAGGCGGCCAAGTCGTACAATCACCGCATCGAGTTCGGGAATCACAAAAATGTATTGTCCCAAAATACCACGCATATATGGAATGGTGAGTCCCTTGTAATTTACAATCCAGAATTGATAACCATAAATCTGATTCGGTACAGGTTCGGGAGCTACAGTTTCTCCGGATTTCAATCTGCGTGTAAATTTCAGCCACGAAGCAGGTGTCACAGCTTCGCGGATATAAGCCGAATCCACTACCTGTTGCCCGTTCCATTTTCCATGGTTAAGTACCAGTTGTCCGAGACGGGCAAAATCGCGCGCATTGGTATTGAAGCAGCAATAAGCCTTTTCCATGCCATCCTTTTGGTCGAGCGACCAAAGTGCATCTTCTTCAGCATTGATGGGTGTCCATATTTTTTCTGACGCATATTCCGACACATTTTTCCCTGTCGCTTTCTGAAGCAGGAAGGCCAAAATCTGCGTTACACCACTCTGATAATTGAAATGTTCGCCCGGACGAGATTCCAAAACTTCGGTCTGTGTTAGTTTCCACAAATCCTTTCCGTAATAAGCTTCGGTGGTTTTTGAGAAAAGCGAACTGTGCGATTCGTCCCACTTCACACCGGCACTCATTGTAAGCAAATCTTTGATTGTAAGCAACTTTCCATCGAAAGAAGTCCATGCAGGCAGAAAATCGCTCACAGGCTGATCCACACTTTTAATAAAACCATCGCTGATAGCACAACCCACCAGCAACGACACAATACTTTTAGACATTGAAAATGAGTTGCTGAGACTTTGCGGACCGTAATCGTCCCAGTACTGCTCAGAAACTATACGATTATTTTTAATGACTAAAAAAGCCACAGATTCGTATCGGGCAAAATTTTCGACATACTGTGCTGCAATCAGATTTTCGTGCGCATTTTCAGCCATTTCCCAAGGCTTAGGGTCGTTAGCTTTCACCTCGCGGTTTTCGAAAACATTATAATGATGAATTTTGGGCAACTGATAGATTAGAGCCTTGTGAACATAGTAATTCTGAGGAAGCAATAAAAAAACAGCTGCACCGGCTACTACAACGAGCAGCAGATACAGCAATATCTTTTTAACAGATGGTTTGCGGGTTGCACTCATAACTTATATATTTTAAAAATTCGAATAATCTGATCAGATATTCAGAAAATGAAATCGTCGCTACAACCCGCGAAATATCAGTTTAGCTGATTGAGTACCAGTCGTATTTTTTCGTAAGTTTTAATGGTATTTGGTACCAGCGGCAGACGAAGTTTATTTTCGATAAAGCCCATTACTGCAAGCATACTTTTTACTCCGGCAGGATTTCCTTCCACAAAAAGCAACTCAATAAGTTCGGTAAAACGGTGGTGAATCTGACGGGCACTTTGATAATCTCCTTGAAGGCCCAAACGCACCATACGGCTGAATTCGCGTGGAAAAGCGTTACCAATTACCGAAATAACACCCACAGCTCCCAGCGTAATCAACGGAAAAGTAATTCCATCGTCACCTGAAATCACCATAAAATCAGCAGGTTTATTTTTGATAATGTCGTCGATTTGCGAGAAATTGCCTGAGGCTTCCTTGATGGCGCAAATATTCGAAAACTCGTTTGCCAGTCGTAAAGTAGTATCGGCCAGCATATTCACGCCGGTTCGTCCGGGTACATTGTAAAGTACCACAGGTAGTGGCGAAGCTTTGGCAATGGCAGCATAATGCTGATAAAGACCTTCCTGCGAAGGTTTATTGTAATATGGCGTTACCGACAAAATAGCATCGATACCTGCAAAATCGTAAGTTTCCAGTTTTTCAACAATAGCCTTTGTATTGTTACCTCCTACACCGAGTACAATGGGTAACCGACCGGCATTTACATTCACAACAAAGCGGGTGACTTCTTCTTTTTCCGTTTCAGTCAGCGTGGGAGTTTCGGCTGTAGTACCGCAAACCACCAGATAATCAGTGCCATTTTTAATTTGATGCTCTACAATACGTGCAAGCGCATCAAAATCAATCGACTCATCCGTTTTGAAGGGCGTAATCAACGCTACACCCATTCCTGTCAGTTTATTATTAATCATCGGTCAGTAAAATACAAATTTGCTGCAAAAATACGTTTTTAATCTCTTGTTTGTATACTTTTCAGGTAAAAAATTATCTGATTGTAAACATAAGTGGCATTGTACTCTTCCACTTCCAGCTCTTCGGTAGCTGAATTATCGGGCAATTCAATCATAAAATCGTAAATGTCATGTTCGTTTTTGCGTACACCGGCTTTGCAGGCTGCTTTGGCATAAAGTCCGACATACGACAGCGGTATATGCTCATTCACAGTAAGGTCGAGTAAAAGATCAAAATCCTGATTTTCGAGTTCCTGTAAAAAACTTTGAGTTGGTTTACCCAGAAAATCTGCATTTTTATGATGCAAAACCCTGAAATCGGGAAGAATCGCAGTTGTGGTTTCTTTTTTATTAATAAAACCCCAGGCCATTACTCTTTTTCCATCTGCCTGAATACTCTGAATAATTTTGCGTATTTCGTGATTCTTTTCAGTGTAATCACTTTCGAAAAGCAAAATAATACTTCGCGCATTATTGTAATTCACAAAACGACGTTCGCGTGTATCTTCTGCCAAATGCTTTTTTACTCTTTTATTAAAGAAATATCGTATTAGTTTTTCGAACATTTTTTTTAAAATTATGGTCACTAAAAAATAATTCAAATACGCATGTAAGTAATCCTGGTATCAAAACAATGTGCCTGTAAATCCGGTTGAATTTTGTTCACTTTCTTTCAATTTTTTCTCTTCTCCCTCACTCAAAGTCTCCCCCTCTGTCCGATTCTCAACTTCACTCTCTTTAATTTCTTCGGGCTTAAGCATAGCTAAAAGTTCCTCTTCGTTGAGTAAACGAACGCCCAGAGATTCAGCTTTTTTCAGCTTTTCGGGTCCCATATTGGCTCCGGCCAGAATAAATGAGGTTTTAGCAGAAACACTGCCCACATTTTTACCACCGTTTTGCTCAATCATCGTTTTGTACTCGTCTCGCGAATGATACAAAAAAGTGCCACTGATCACCACCGACATTCCGCTCAGACTATTGCCGGCCGGCTTCATTTTATCTTCCGAAACACTCATTTGCAGACCATAAGCCTTCAAACGGCTTAGCATTTCCACATGACGTTCGTCGGCAAAATAAGCCTGCACACTGTTGGCAATGCGTTCTCCGATTTCGTCAACGGCCACAAGTTCATCGAAAGTAGCTTTTTCGAGCGCTTCAATATTTTTAAAGGCAAAAGCAAGTTTTTTAGCCACAGTTTCGCCTACAAAGCGAATACCGAGTGCAAAAATCACACGTTCAAAAGGTACTTCCTTCGATTTTTCAACAGAGCTTTTTATATTCTGTGCCGATTTGTTTCCAAGTCTTTCGAGTCGGGCTAAATCGTTTACTTTCAAGTCGTAAATATCAGCAATATTCTGCAACAATTTATTTTCAAAAAGCAAAGCAATGGTTTCGCTGCCAAGACCATCAATATTCATGGCTTTTCGACTTACAAAATGCTCCATTTTCCCTTTAATCTGTGGCGGACAAGCATTGTCGTTAGGGCAATAATGCGCAGCCTCACCTTCGATGCGAACCAGTGCAGCACCACATTCGGGACAATTCCTAATAAATTTCACTTTATCACCTATCAGTACACGCGCCGAAAGATCGACAGCGGTAATTTTAGGAATAATTTCGCCTCCTTTCTCCACAAAAACCATATCGCCAATGTGAAGGTCGAGCGATTCGATAATATCTGCATTGTGCAGAGAAGCACGTTTCACTGTGGTTCCCGAAAGTTGCACAGGATCGAGATTGGCCACCGGAGTGACAGCGCCCGTACGCCCCACCTGATACGAAACCGTATTGAGACGTGTCAATGCTTTTTCGGCCTGAAACTTGTAGGCAATGGCCCAACGGGGCGATTTGGCTGTATATCCGAGATTTTTTTGCTGATTCAACGAATTGACTTTGATCACAATTCCATCGGTAGCTACAGGCAAATTTTTCCGTTCCACGTCCCAATAATTGATAAAATCAAAAACCTCATTCAGTGTTTTGCAAACTTTTGTAGCACCGGAAACTTTAAAGCCCCATTCGCGGGCTGCATTCAGATTTCCCGAATGTGTATTGGAAGGCAGTTTTTCGCCCAAGATATAATATAGATAAGCATCGAGTTTGCGCGAAGCTACTATGGATGGATTCTGAAGTTTCAGAGTGCCCGAAGCAGCATTGCGCGGATTTGCAAAAAGTTGCTCTTCCTGTGCTTCACGTTCGCGATTCAGTTCATCGAAAACTGCCCAGGGCATCAGAATCTCGCCACGGATTTCGAAAAGTGCCGGGTACTGACCACGTAACCGCAACGGAATGCTGCGAATCGTTTTTACATTAGCCGTTACATCATCGCCCTTTTCACCATCGCCACGCGTAATCGCACGCTGAAGCAGACCATTTTCGTAAGTCAGGGAAATGGAAGTACCATCATATTTCAGTTCGCAAACCAGCTCAAAATCTTCGTTCAATGCTTTACGCACACGTTCGTAAAACTCAGTCACTTCGCCTTCGGAATAGGTATTGCTGAGCGAAAGCATTGGATACACATGTGCCACCTGCGTAAAACCATCCGAAATATCGCTACCCACTCTCTGCGTAGGCGATGCCGGATCGTAAAACTCAGGATGCGCTTCTTCGAGCGACTGCAATTCTTTTAGCTTCGCATCAAATTCCATATCCGAAATGGTCGGCGCCGACAGCACGTAATAATTGTAGTTGTGCTGCTCAAGTTCATTTCGAAGCTTTTCAATTTTTTCCTTGCTCATGTTCACTTAATTTCTGGTTCCGGATTTCGCGTTCAAAGTTTCAGAGTTTAAATTTGGAATTTGAAGATTTGAAGATTTGAAAATTAGGGATTTAGGAATTGATTCTCTACAAATCAAGCGCCTTTCCTCAATTATTAATATCTCATTTTTCTGTGTCTCCGTGTCCCCGTGTTTAAAAAGTTCTTTGTTCTTAATCAGATTCCGATTCCTTCGTAAACCAATCCCATTTCAAGGAGGTCTGTTTTTTCGTAAATATTGCGACCGTCGAGCACAAGATTACCACGCATGCTTTTTTTCACTACGCCCCAGGTTGGCAAACGGAATTCCTTCCATTCGGTCACAACCAACAAAGCATCTGCATCTAGTACTGCATCGTAAATATCGCGCGAATAATAAATATTTTCGCTCAGGTCCATTTTCTGACGTTCAACTGATTTTCGGGCTTCCTCCATTGCCACAGGATCGAATACACGTACCTTTCCACCTGCTTTCAGAATTTTTTCAATCAACACAAGCGATGGGGCTTCGCGCATATCGTCGGTATTGGGTTTGAAGGAAAGCCCCCAAACTGCAATCGTTTTTCCCTGAAAATCGTTATTGAAATAACGATTTAGCTTGCGGAAAAGTATATGTTTCTGTGTATCATTCACATCTTCCACAGCTTTTAACACCTTCATTTCATATCCGTTTTGTTCGGCTGTATAAATGAGCGCTTTTACATCTTTCGGAAAACACGATCCACCATAACCGCAACCGGGATACAGGAATTTATTTCCGATACGCTGATCGGTTCCAATGCCTTTGCGCACCATATTCACATCGGCACCAAGCACTTCGCAAAGATTGGCTATGTCGTTCATAAAACTGATACGTGTGGCCAGCATAGCGTTGGCGGCATATTTAGTCATTTCAGCCGAAGGAATATCCATGAAAATGACACGGAAATTGTTCAACAAAAACGGACGGTAAAGCTTGGTCATCACTTCGCGGGCACGTTCACTCTCCACTCCCACTACCACGCGATCGGGACTCATAAAATCCTTAATGGCGTCACCTTCCTTCAAAAATTCAGGGTTCGAAGCCACATCGAAGTCAATTTGCAATCCTCTTTTGTCGAGTTCTTCCTGAATGGCTTTCCGCACAAGTTTTGCTGTACCCACAGGCACCGTACTTTTGGTAACAAGCAGCACATAATTATTCATTTTGCGTCCCACAGTGCGGGCTACTTCCATTACAAACTTTAAATCGGCGCTGCCATCGTCGCCCGGAGGTGTTCCTACCGCGCTGAAAACAACCTGTACATCATCAAGCACTTCTTCCACCGAAGTCGTAAAATGCAAACGCCCCGCATTTACATTGCGAAGCACCATGTCCTCAAGTCCGGGTTCCCAGATAGGAATAATTCCTTTTTTCAGATTTTCAATTTTCTGAACATCAATATCCACACAGGTTACATCCACACCCATTTCGGCAAAACAGGTTCCCGAAACAAGGCCCACATATCCTGTACCTACAACAGCTATTTTCATTTACTTTTATTTAGCTCTAACTCCTAAAGGGGAGCTGAGTCTGTTAGTAAAACAATTTATTATCAATAATATATGTTCAATTTTATCAGAACATATGAATTTCAATTTTTGTAATATAACAAATAAGATCAAATATTCTTATTTGTTGGTTTTCAGAAAAATCAACGATTCAGATAATTCTGAACCACACGTTTAATACCGTCAGAGAGTGCAACTGATGGCTTCCAGCCCATTTCGGCTAAACGAGACACATCGAGCAATTTACGTGGTGTGCCGTCGGGTTTTGTTTCGTCCCATACAATTTCACCATCGAATGCTGTGATTTGCTTTACCAGCATTGCTAAATCGCGAATGGTAATATCTTCGCCACAACCGGCATTGATATGCGAAGGAGTAGTATCGGGCGCATCGTAATTCAGCAATAGAAAGACACTTGCATCAGCCATATCGTCCACATGCAAAAACTCGCGCATAGGCGAACCTGTGCCCCACAAAGTAACCGAGACATCGTTTCCATTCTGGGTAATACCGTATTTTGTAAGTACTTTCAGAATCACTTCGTTGCTGAAACTTCCATTCACGCCTTCGACGGGGAGTTTTTCAAAATCGTTTCGAATAGCTACCCAGTCGTTGTTCTTCAAATATTTGCCAAGCAACATTTTACGAATCAATGCAGGCAACACATGCGATTTTTCGAGATCGTAATTGTCATTTTGTCCGTAAAGATTTGTGGGCATTATAGAAATAAAGTTTGCTCCGTATTGCGCATGATAAGCTTCACACATTTTGATACCTGCAATTTTTGCAATGGCGTAAGGCTCATTTGTTTCCTCGAGTAAACCTGTAAGCAGATATTCCTCTTTGATAGGCTGTGGAGCCATTCGCGGATAAATACATGATGATCCGAGGAAAAGCAGTTTTTTCACACCACTCACATAACTCTGATGAATAACGTGGTTTTGTATCATCATATTTTCGTAAATAAACTGCGCGCGGTAAGTGTTGTTGGCTACTATTCCGCCCACTTTTGCAGCAGCAAGCACCACGTATTCAGGCTTTTCATTTTCGAAAAAATCACGCACAGCCACTGCGTCCAGCAAGTTCAGTTCTTCAAACGAACGGGTCACAAAATTGTGATATCCGCGACTTTCGAGATTTCGCTTGATAGCCGAGCCCACCATACCATTGTGTCCGGCTATGTATATCTTTGCATTTTTATCCATTAGAATAAATATTTATTCAAAATAATTCAGAATACGGAAACCACCTTCTTTCAAATAAGTTTCTTTTTTCATTACTTTGATATCCGACACCATCATATCTTCAACCAGTCTGGCCAAGTCATATTCGGGCGTCCAATTTAGTTTTGTGCGCGATTTAGTGGCATCACCAATGAGCAATTCTACTTCGGTAGGGCGGAAATAAGCCGGATCGACTTCCACAACCGGTTCGGTTACTTTTTTAATTCCTTCGAGGAATTCGGCACCTACATATTCGGTAAAACGTGCATTATCGACAGAGGCAATATAGCCTTTTTCGGCCACACCTTCGCCCTTGAAAACGATACCAACTCCTATTTCGGCAAAAGCCAAACGCACAAACTCACGCACTTCAGTCGTGATTCCGGTCGCAATTACATAATCGTCGGGCGTATCTTGCTGCAGAATCAGATACATAGCACGCACATAATCCTTGGCATGTCCCCAATCGCGTTGCGACGAGAGATTTCCAAGAAAAAGTTTCTCCTGCATTCCCATAGCAATGCGGGCAGCCGCACGGGTAATTTTGCGTGTCACAAAGGTTTCGCCACGCAAAGGTGATTCGTGATTAAACAAAATACCGTTGCTTGCATGCATTTGATAAGCTTCGCGATAGTTTACTGTAATCCAGTAAGCATACATTTTGGCTACTGCATAAGGCGAACGCGGATAAAAGGGAGTTGTTTCCTTTTGTGGCACTTCCTGTACCAATCCGTACAGTTCGGATGTAGAAGCCTGATAAATACGTGTTTTCTGTGTAAGACCAAGCAAACGTACAGCTTCGAGAATACGCAGAGTACCAATTCCGTCGGCATTGGCAGTATATTCCGGTGTATCGAAACTTACTTTCACATGGCTCATGGCTGCCAGATTGTATATTTCGTCGGGTTGTGTTTCCTGAATAATACGGGTCAGATTCATCGAATCGGTCATGTCCCCGTAATGAAGAATCAAATTTCGGTTATCCACATGTGGATCCTGATAAAGATGATCGATACGGTCGGTATTGAAAAGCGATGAACGACGTTTCAAACCATGCACATTATAACCTTTTTTCAATAATAGTTCGGCCAGATAAGCACCATCCTGTCCGGTAATACCGGTAATTAAAGCTACTTTTTTCATAATTCTGCTTGCCGGAACATTCCGGACACAATTAGACATTTATTTATATTGGATTTTATAATTCTCTGTCGTCCTGATAATACTGGAAGTATTTGTCAGATTCCTCTTTACGTTTACGCGAACCGCCACCAGTATAACCGTATCCATACCCGTAACCATATCCGTAAGTATATTTTTTCGAATAATATTTTGAATAACGGTTTTCTTCTACCGACACATCATTGATAACTGTATACATAGTTGGTATTTTATCCAGTTTCAACTGTGTGGTTATTTTTTTGAAGAATGATTTATTGGTCTTATCGTTGCGCACAATATATAAATTGATATCAGACAGAAATGCGAGCGAATATGCGTCGGCGACTACACCAATAGGGCTTGTATCCACAATAATATAGTCGTATCGGGTACGCAGCTCTTTAAACATTTCAACAAGTTTTTCCGAGCGGATAAGTTCTCCTGAATTTGGCGGAACAGTACCGGCTGGCAAAATATCAAAATCAACACCGGGAAGTTTCAGAATAACCTCATCGAGATCCAACTGTCCTATCAGATAGTTGGTCACCCCTTCGGCCTGATTGATATTGAAGCGTTTAACAATACTTGGTTTACGGATATCCATGTCCACCAACAGCGTCCTTGGACTTGCCATGGCATATACTCCGGCCAGGTTTACGCAGAAGTAAGTCTTACCATCGCCCGATTCACCGGAAGTGATCATGATCATTATTTCCTTTTTGCGCTGAACAATAAATTCCACGCGGGTTCGAATCACACGGAACATTTCAGTAAATGCCGAACGCGGATTTTTCGAAACTAATAAAGGATCGGCACTTTGTGTGTGACGCACCATTCCGATAAGCTGGAAAGGAGAATTTTTATCTACATCTTTAGCTGAACGCACAGTATTGTTCATTAATAATTTCAGAACAACAATCAATGCAGGAACAAGTATACCAAACAATAAAAACGTCATGGTGGTTTTGGATTTTGTACCACCATTAGTAACAGTTATTTGTCTGGCACGGTCGAGAAGTATATTGTCGGGCGTATTAGACGATTTCAAAATCTCGGCTTCAGCACGTTTTTGCAAAAAGAACGTGTAATAATTATCATCCATTTTATATCTACGCTCAATCGAAATCATTTCAAGCTCCTTCTCAGGCAATAGTTCAATTTCATTTCGTACCTGAGCATATCTGTCATGAAGATCTTTCTTCTCAATTTCCAGTGCCGCCCGCATACTTTTAGTTACTTCTGCAATAGCGGTTTTTACATTCTCAATCTCATTGTTGTATTTTGCAAAATAGGGATTTTTCGAATTTAATTCTGAACGTTTTAAGTGAAGGTCATTAATCTGCTGCACCAAAGCCATTAACATTGGCTCGCTCAATCCCAGGCTCGAAGGGGCTAATACAGATCCATCCTCGAGATTGGTTTTGAGATAAGTTGTGAGGTAGTTGAGATAAGTTTCGCGTAAACGTAATGCTTGTAATTCATTATCGAACTGATTAGCTTTACCCATTAACTGCCCCGAATGACTCGACACATCCACAATTTGATTTCGCTGACGGAAACTTGTCATTTCTCCTTCGGATAACGCAAGCGATTTACGTACGTTCGTAAGCTGTCCGTCAATGAATTTGATGGTTTTGTTAGCCGCATCATTTTTCCGTTCAAGATTCTCTGAAAGAAAAGTTTCGGCAAGTTTATTGATAAAATCCACATCACGGTCGGGTACCTGACTAACTAATGATATTTCGAGCACAGAAGATCCTTCTGCCACATAGTTAAATTTCAAACGTGAAGCAAAATCACCAATCAGAGAATTTTTATCCCTGAAACGAAAATAAAGTTCATTCTTTCCGGTATAACCATAATTGCTATACACGGTCATAAAAAATAAATTGTGTTGGATAGGTTCACCGATACGACCTTTTAGACTCAGATTTTCGAAATGTTTGTTTTCGTCCACCGTAATTACATAAGTACCATCGGGACTAAGTTTGATTTTGAAAATTAAACTGTAAGCTTCAGGGGCAACATAATCAAATTCGATATGAATAGGAGAAGTAGAATAAAGATTCCGGACTTTGAAATTTCCTTTCGAAATATAATCCACACGAAGTTGAGGAAGGCTATCTACTACTTTAGATATCAAGTCATTAGAACCCATCATTATCACCTGATTGTTCACATTTTTAAATGCAGCCTGCACACCAAACCCCTGCATTAACGCCTGAGTACTGCTCGAGGTACGATATTCCTCAATAATCATGGTTCCGGCCGATTTGAAGGTAGGAAGCCATGTACGATTTTGAAGATAAGCCAAACCAAGCGAGATTATAATACCAATGACAAATAAATACCAGTGATGCAGAAAATGCAGCACCCACTCCATGATATCAAAACCCGACTCTTCCTCTTCGCTAAACTGTTGCCTGTCTGTATTTTTCTGTTCCATAAACCTCTGATTTAAAAAATCATTTACTTCATTTTGCCAAATTAAAGTTTACCATAATAAAGCACAGTAAACAATAGTGAAAGTGAAGTAGAAATCAATCCCATAAAGCTACTCCAGTTGTTCACTTTATAAAAACTCGATTTTGCCCTTTGCACATATATTATATCGTTCGGATATACATAATAATACTCTGATTCAATTAAGCTTACGGGGCGTATGTCAAAACGTAAAACTTTTGTACCATTATCGGTTTCACGCAAAATACGTACATTCTTGAAATCTGCAGCATTGTTCAAATTACCCGAAAGTGATAAAGCCTGATAAATAGTCATCTTTTCGCGTGTAATCTGATAAATACCTGTTCCGGCTTCCCCTATCACTGTAAAAGTTTTATTGGCTATGCTTAACTTTACAGCTGCATCAGGAATTATTTCCTTAAATCGATCCTCCACAACCCTCGACGCGTCACTAAGAGTTAATCCTGCTACAGGTATACTCTTCAAAAATGGCAAATCAACAGTGCCGTCGGGGTACACGCGATACGAAATCATATTTTGCGAAGACATGGATGATGTACCTGATGAAATTAATTTTGAAATCGTTTCATCGGAAGTCATCAATCTATATATTATTTCATCATTAATTTGAATTCGATAATCAGCATAATCAGTCTTGTTGTACACAGGCAGGGAGGCATTCTTCTCCTGAAGGAGTCCAATAGTTTTATAATTATAGCACGAACTCATCATTAAAGCCACTGCGAACAATATATATAATTTTATATGTTTCATTCGGCAGCAGGTTTACCAGGGTTAATTCTTTTATAAGTATCGTACATCAAAACTCCAAACGAGAATGTCGAAATCACTGTGGAAAACAGCGAAGGAAGATTTGTCACACTAAAAAACTGTTCGTTAAGCGTCTGAATATAAATCACATCATTGGGCTCTATGTAAAAAAACTCAGATTGAACAATATCGGCACTGCGCACATCAAAACTCTTAATTACAGTACCTTTTTCAGTTTCGCGCAATACACGTATTTTACTTCTGTCGCCAAACAAACCAACATCGCCGGCCATTGCCAAAGCCTGAAAGACATTTATTTTCTCACGGGGCATGGTATAATAACCAGACTTTCCGCCACCTATAACGCTGAAATTTCTGTTTACTACGCGCATTTCAACTGTACTGAAACGAAACAATGGCTCAATCGCCTTTTCGAGTGTAGTTGTGGCTTCACGCACACTTTTTCCTGCCATAAAAATATCGCCAATCATTGGAAAAGTAATAGCTCCCTCCTCATTAACAAGGTAAGTATAAAGATCGGAAGCTCCACCTGTGCCCATCATCATTTGCGAATTTCCGGTTGAGCCATTGAACAATGCATTTGTCTTTTCGTCGGTTGAATATACCTTCACAAAGAGCCTGTCCCCGGAACGAAGACGATAATCCTCAAAACTCAGGCTATCCTTGTACGATGGAATATTAAATCCCGGAGGCTGCATATAATTTACCTTCTCGGATGTAATACAGGACGACACTAAAACAATGAGTGAAAATATGTGTATGTAATGGGTTTTTGTTACAAACATTCAAATAAAGCTTACAGACATAATAAACTTTGCAAAGATATTGAATTTATGGGAATATGAAGATATTTAACAGAAAAACATTTACAATATTTTAGCATCATGATAAGATTTATTCGTAATAATAAATAAGCTAATTTGACAGTTTAAAACTTTTTTGAAAATAATAAACAAATCAGGTACAGTATTTGACAAATACCACATTGATTTGCACATTGATTTGCCAGAGAATTGAAAATTAATAATTTTTCAAGCTGTAGAGATTCATTTTTCGGTTTCAAGGTCTCAAATTAAAAAAAAACGATTAAATTTGCAAAACTAAATATCAACTTTAAGCTCAGAAAAATATGCATAAATTATTGATTCCGGCACTGATTTTCTTTTTAAGCACACCGCTTTTCGCACAATATACAGGTTATCCATCATACCCACAAAGTTCACTTCCCAGAATTAATTTTGAGCAGTTTACTTTCGGATTGAAAGTGAGTCCAAACATCTCGTGGATTAACGTTAAGCACAATGATGCCATTGCCGATGGTGCAACTCTGAAAATTGGAGGTGGCATTGTAGCCGATTATGAAATTAACAATATTCTTTCGATAGTTACCGGTTTGAACTATAATCTATACGGAGGGTATTTGTATGATAGCCTTTCACTTAACAATACTCTTACAAAAGACAATTATCAGGTAAATTACAGTGCGATAGAAGTGCCACTTGGCTTACGCATTTCTACACCTATTGTGGATAAAACCAGTTATTACCTGCAGGGAGGCGTAAATGCTTCGTTTATTCTTTCGGCGAGCGAAAAACGTAAATCAGCATTACCAAATTCCAAACCTGCGGAATTAGACATTTTGACGCTTACATCGACCAGTGCGGTAGGCTTTTTTGCCGGAGTGGGTATCGAACGTCAGATACTTCGTAAGTTGAGTATATTTGCCGAAATGAATTATAAAAGTTCGCTTACAAGTTTTGCTAAAGCTAATGAATATATCAGTTCGACAATTCCTTTCGATCATAAATATACTCAACCAATCGAGATTAAACCTGCATCGATGGAATTTTCGTTCGGAATAATGTTTTGATAAAAACTACAGACGGAAACCTGTGCCCCACTCAATAAATTCAGCTTTTTGAAGATGCGTTTTCAGTCCGAGCGATAAAAACCAATGTTTGGTAATGGCATATTTAAACGATGCACGGGTATAAAACCAACCATCTTCCGCTTCGATATTATATTTATAAATCAACGGCTTGTTCAACAGGCCGTTTTTTGCATCTTCGTATGGTTCCAAATTTCTTAAGGGATTGTACAAATACATGCCCAGATGAATACCCGCCTGCACGCGTCCAAAAACCAGTTCGGGTTGCAGACTCACACCCACACGAAATTTATTTTTAAGCTCGTCGGCAAACAGATAAGTACGTTTAAAATGTGTATCGCCATTATACACACCATCGTAAAAAGCATCAACACCAACACCTATTCGTATATGATTCCCGGTTTGATAATTCATATTCAGCACAACCGACCCGGCGGGAAACATTTTATCGTCGCGGTAATAAAGTTCGCGCGCACCGCCTGCCAATACAATTTCGGCCCCCAATTTTCTATTAAGTGACCGTAAATCAGATCGTTTCGGCGACATATTTCTGCTAAATTCAGGTTGATACGCAAGACCCAATGAAGTATTCAGCATATTTATGCCTGAATTTGGTTGATAAAAGCTACCGTTCGAAGCATGATTCCACTGAAAACCTGCCACAGCCGAAAACCCATCACCTATTTTGTACTCCAGACTACCGCCTCCTGCAAAATACACATTCACAATTGAGCCAATGGCTGCGTTTCCTGTATTCAGATTATTCAAATCAGTAGCGGTATTATCAAAACGTTTGTTCAAAAAGCTTATTCCTGCACCACCCTTGATGTTTAGCTGTAAATTGGGTCCATCGTAGAGTCTGAAATTCAAATATGGATAAACAGCTGCTAACTGCCCGAGCATTTCTGTATTTCCCAAATCGAGTCCAACCACACCAAGCCCGATAGCCGGAAACGCAAAATACTGATGCCAGTTTCGTTCGCCTGCAGTTTGCCACTCCACAGCCATTTCTGCACCCATCACAGGCCCGTCAACCAATCGTTCGAGATGTTTTGTATGTTGCATTATGGTTCCATACAAATATTCAGCTTTAAACCTGTAGTTACGGAGCGTTTGCGAATACGTTTCAGGCAAAATCATGAGAAGACAAAGTATGAACAGCGTTTTTTTCATGCTAGCATTTTATGTGGTTATTTTTTTTAATTATCTTTGACAGCGCAAAGATAAAAAAAGTACTTGAAAATTATTTAGTTAATCATACTCATTTCAATTACTGAAAATTAAATATTAAATATTTATTAACTCCCTCATACTTCAGCCTTAGCTCTTAAAGTATGTGTATGGTGAAGACTCAGAAATAAAAACTCAGAACTAAAAAGATGTTATCCATTTTAAATAAAGAATTACGCAGTTTCTTCAGTAATGCCACAGGCTATGTAGTGATTGCCATATTTCTGATCCTCACAGGGCTCTTTTTATGGGTTATCCCGGGACAGTTCAACATACCTGACTCAGGTTACGCCAATGTAGATGGATTGTTTCACATAGCCCCCTGGCTATTTCTTTTTTTATGTCCGGCTGTAAGTATGCGGCTTTTTGCCGAAGAAAAACAAACAGGTACATGGGAACTTCTTATCACCAAGCCTATTAGAAAATGGAGCATAGTACTGGGAAAATATTTCGCAGGCTGGATATTGGTTTTGCTTTCGCTTTTGCCTACTTTGATATATTATTTCAGTGTATCGTATATGGCTGAGCCATTGGGCAATGTGGATTCCGGAGCATTCTGGGGTTCATTTCTCGGACTGGTATTTCTGTCGGCCGTATATGTGGCCATTGGCACTTTTGCTTCAGCCGTTTCGTCGAATCAGATTATCGCCTTTGTGGTAGCTGTGGTAGTTTCGTTTTTTATGCTTTACGGATTCGAATTACTTACCGGCTTTTTCAAATCGGGAAGCACCATACAAACTCTTGGTGCGTTAGGCATTCAGTCGCATTACCAATCGATGAGTCGTGGTGTGATTGATTCACGTGATATTGCCTATTTTTTTCTTGTATCACTGACCTTTTTATTCTTCACAAAAAATATTATCAATAAAAAGTTATAATTAAATCACCAATAAAAACAATTATTTGCCAACCTAAAACCATTCATCTAAAAAATAAACATAAATGAACAAACCGCTTATACTAATAACCAACGACGACGGAGACGCTGCTCCGGGAATAAATATACTTACAAAATTAATGCTGCAAATAGGCGATGTAGTGGTAATGGCACCCGATGGTGCCCGTTCGGGACAATCGAATGCCATAACAGTAACGCACCCTGTTCGTTTTCGTAAATTAGAAGAGCACGAAGGACTCATCCGCTATGCATGTACCGGCACCCCTACCGATTGTGTAAAACTGGCACTTAACGATGTGCTCGCACGCAAACCCGACTTATTAGTCTCAGGTATAAATCATGGTTCGAATGCAGCCATCAATATAATTTACTCTGGCACTATGGGCGCTGTTCTCGAAGGTTGCGACAATGGAATTCCATCAATCGGCTTCTCAATTTGCGACCATTCGCCAAATGCCGATTTTAGTAATTTCGAAAAATTTATCACACAAATAACCCTCCAGACACTGAATAACGGATTGCCAGATGGCACTTGCCTGAACGTTAATGCACCTGTGGGTGAAATAAAAGGAATTCGCGTATCGCGTCAGTGCAAAGGCAACTGGACAAAAGAATTTGCCAAGCGTACCGACCCACATGGCAAAGCGTATTACTGGCTCACCGGATATTTCAACAACCACGAACCTCAAGCACAGGACACCGACGAATGGGCATTGGCAAATGGATATATCTCAGTGGTCCCTTCAAAAATTGATCTCACTGACTATGAACAATTGAGTTTTGTACGTAAATGGAATTTCTGATCACATTAATTAACAAATGGCTATTAATTCAACGAAATATAACCACTTTTTGCTTGGTCTGATTCCAGGACTACTTTTGCCTGCATTGTTTATCTGGGTTTATCTCGAACGGTTTTACCCTGTCGATTTATCGCTTATCGAAATGCTAAGACAACTTTACCCGGGCCCACTCATAGGCAAACTACTAATGCTCAGCACAATGCCAGATCTTATCCTAGTGTTTATATTTTATAAATCGGATAGTTTCAAAATAGCATCCGGGTTTATGATTTCTGCAATGCCTTATCTGATTGGGAGTTTCGCAATGATATAGGAAATTAGTACGAAGCATATCCCGAATAACAAACCGAAACTCTGTATAAATGTATGTAAGTTAAGTAGTAGGAAGAATATAATGTCGTAATTTTTGATAGCTATTTTGAAATGGATTTTGGACTTGACTGAGGGCGTTTAGCGGGTTAAACTAAGAATATTATTCATATTAATCGAATTTTATTTTTAATGTCGTTGCTTTTGGAACATCCCGTTTAACGGGGAAACAAATAGTATCAATGAGACAAAGTCGAAATTGGACTATATTGTTTGTGCAAACGGTGCTAAACAACCGAAAGAAGGTACAAAAGCCTTTCAAAAGAGCAGCATTAACTTATTTATGGCATTTGAAATTCTGCTAAAATGCGGCATTAAATTATTCCTATTACTTATATACAAAGCAATCTGTAAAAAATCATTTTAAAAAATATAAATCAATGAAAACACTACTAAAAATGTCAATTCCACTATTAGTGATGACGGCCTGCAATACGCAGCCCAAACTAACTTATCCGGAAACTATACGCGAAGATGTGACCGACAACTATTTTGGCGTTGAAGTTGCAGAACCTTATCGCTGGCTCGAAAACGACACTTCAGCAGCTACTGAGGCATGGGTAATTGCTCAGAATGAACTTACATACTCTTATCTCGATGGCATTAAATTCCGCAACTCTCTCAAAGAGCGTCTTACAAAAATTTACGACTATCCAAAATATGGCTCACCTTTTAAGAAAAATGGTCAGTACTATTTCTTTAAAAACGATGGCTTACAAAATCAAAGTGCACTTTATCGTCAGGCTAGTCTCGATGCAGATGCTGAAGTACTTCTGGACCCGAACAAGCTTTCGGAAGATGGCACAGTAGCTCTTTCGCAAATAGCATTTTCGAACAACGGGAAGTATTTAGCCTATAGCATCGCCCGCAGTGGATCAGACTGGAACGAAATATACATAATGGATCTTGCGACCCGCGAATTGTTGACCGATGTTATTAAATGGGTAAAATTCTCAGGTATCTCGTGGCAGGGTGATGGTTTTTATTACAGCGCTTATGATGCTCCTGAAGTCGGAAAAGAATTCTCAAACAAAAACGAATACCATAAAATTTACTACCACAATGTGGGCGAAACTCAAAACAGCGACAAATTAGTTTTTGAGAATAAAAAATTCCCCTTGCGCAACTGTGGTGCTTCTGTAACCGACGACGAAAAATATCTGATTATCTCCGAAACCGAATCTACCTCAGGAAATTCGCTATATATTAAAGATTTGAGCAAACCGAATGCCCCGCTTGTTACACTCGAAGCCGGCTTCGAAAACGATTATGGTGTAGTAGATCATGTGAACGGAAAGCTATATGTAATAACCAACTGGAAAGCTTCGAATCAACAATTAATGGAAGTGGACCCTGCAAATACTGCACGCGAAAACTGGAAAACTATTTTGCCCGAAACAAAAGATGTACTCGAAAGCGTAAGCATACTTGGAGGAAAAGTGTTTGCTGAATATCTGCAGGATGCAGCCAATCATGTATATGTGTACGATTTTAGTGGCAATAAACTTTACGAAATGGAATTGCCCACTATTGGCACTGTAGGTGGCTTCTCGGGAGATAAAGATGACAATGAAGCTTTTTACACCTTCACTTCGTTTACCTTCCCTCCTACTATTTACCGTTTGGATGTGGCCGAAAACAAATCGGAGGTTTTTCGCAAAACCGAGGTTAAATTCAACCCTGAAGATTATGTAAGCGAACAACAATTCTACACTTCGAACGACGGCACAAAAGTACCTATGTTTATCACTTACAAAAAGGGCATGAAAAAGGATGGCAAAAATCCACTTATGCTTTACGGATATGGCGGCTTCAATATCAGCCTGAATCCTTCGTTCAGCGTTGCTCGTATTCCATTCCTCGAACAAGGTGGTATCTATGTAGTAGCAAATATACGCGGTGGTGGCGAGTATGGCGAAAAATGGCACAAAGCCGGCACAAAAATGCAAAAACAAAATGTTTTCGACGACTTTATAGCTGCTGCCGAATATCTGATTGCGGAAAAATATACTTCATCGGAAAAACTAGCTATAAACGGAGGTTCTAATGGTGGCTTGCTGATTGGTGCCTGTATGACTCAGCGTCCCGAACTGTTTGCTGTAGCTATTCCCGAAGTAGGTGTACTCGACATGCTACGTTACCAGAAATTCACCATTGGCTGGGCATGGGCTACCGATTATGGCACAAGCGACGAAAGCACCGAAATGTTTGAATATCTGAAAGCTTACTCACCCTTGCACAATGTAAAAGAAGGCGTAAAATATCCCGCCACCATGGTTATGACAGGTGACCACGACGATCGCGTAGTACCAGCACATTCGTTTAAGTTTGCAGCCACATTGCAACATGCCAATACAGGCAATTATCCTTCACTTATTCGCATCGACACCAATGCCGGACATGGTGCAGGCAAACCGATTGCGAAAGTGATTGACGCACAAGCCGACATGTGGTCCTTTGTGATGTTTAACCTGGGTATGAAACCTAAGTTCTGAAAATCATCTAGACACATTAACAGAAACGTCCTGCAAAAAAAATGCAGGACGTTTTTTTTATCTGTTTAATTGAAGGTGCCAATAGTCCCGAACACATTTCATATGAGAATAGAAATTCTCGACAGAAAGAGAAATAATATGGTTTTATAAGAAATTACATTCTAAAAAACACATTAGCTTAAAAAAACTATTTTTTTGCGTACGAAGCAGAATAGTCGATTTCGGCTACAACATACGCTCTGAAATACTCTAAAAATGGCATTCCGAAAGATATTTGTATTTTCTTGAACTAATTACGCTAAAAATCTTGAATAATGAACAAAAACTTTACAAACTTACATTTAATTGATAATCTGACAGATATGGTGATTTCACAAATATCAAAACACAAATATCAAAAAAAAATATATCGAAAGTGAATAAAAAATCGCTTAAAATGCTTTTAAGTTTTACTAAATTATTATATTTGCAAATAGTTTTTAGATAATAACCAAATAATAAATCAAAAATCAATCGTAAAAATGGAAGCAATTATTAACAAAATCAAAGCTGAATTTGATGTTTTTGTAAAAGATGCAGGTATGCAGTCGGAAAAAGGTAATAAAGCAGCTGGTACTCGTGCCCGCAAAAGTTCACTCGAACTGGAAAAAATGTTGAAAGAATTCAGAAAAGTTTCTTTGGAAGAATCAAAAAAATAATTCAGAAACACTTTCTCGTGCATATACAATAAACTGCATATTATTTTATACTAAAAGCTCCCTTGAAAAATTCAAAGGAGCTTTTTTAGTATATAGGGGTTTATTTTTTTGCGTTTTGAATAATCTGAAGAAGTACCTTTTCTTCGTTTTCCCAGCAGAACTGAGTTGCCAACTCAGGAAAATGAGATACCGGCAAAGGCTTGTCGAGCAGACGATTGAGTAAACCTGCAATTTCACGGGGTTCGGTACTTTGAGTAAGCAATCCGGTTCGGTATTTTTGCACGATATTTCGTATTTCAGGAAAACCGGTTGCAAGTACCGGTACACCTGACTGAATAAGATCGAATATACGGTTTGGTAAGGCATAATAATAGCTCAGGCCACGTTTTTCGAGCAAACACAAACCTACATCTGCCGACGATGTATAGCGAAACAGATCGGTTCCACTAATTCGTCCCATAAAATAAACCCGAGCAGTAAGACCGGCTTCGCGCACACGCTCTTCGAGTTGCTTACGTATATCGCCATCACCAATAATCACAAGTACAGCTTGTGAAACCATCGGCATAGCATCGATCACCCACTCGAGCCCACGACCCGTATTTAGAGCGCCTTGATACAATATTATCCTATCGGGGCTATAGTTCAGTAATTTCTCGTGTGGCTCTCTGAAATAAGGCATATTACGCACTACCTGCATTTTAATATTATACTTTTGTTGATAATATTGCGCAATAGAATCGCACACTGTATATGCATTTTTTAGCATTGGAAAAATAAAGTTTTCAACCGACTCCCAGAATGCTTTCACACGAGGGCGATTCTCAAGTTCAGGTACTTCAGGAAAAAGTTCATGTGCATCGAATAGCAGAATCTTACGTTTGAGCGTAGAAGCTAACCACGCAGCCGGAAGTGTATCGGTATCGTTGGCAATCACAATATCAAATTTATGACGCAACAACATCCAGAAAAAACGAATATTCATCTCGGCATAGAACAAAAAAGACTGATTGAATTTAAGCTTTTTACGTTCGCACTGAAAAGGCTGTTGCACAGCAGCACTAAAAGGCAAAAGCCTTCCCACCAAATGCACCTCGTAATTGTGGTTGTGACATGTATTAGCCACTTTCAGTACGCGCTGATCGGTTGCTAAATCGCTCGAAACGAGCATGTAAATTATTTTCTTTCGCTGAGTTTTATTACCGGTTTTGGAATATTTTCGCACAATACAAATTATTTTGGATAATAAAAAAAAGTCACATTATCAATATACCGAACACTATTTATCCGACAGATATTCAATCAATTGTTTGTAAAGATCACGATGATACGAGGTTGATGTTTTCTCCACTGAATTATTATGCCACAGCATACACAATTCTCCATTGTGCTGCTCGATAATGTCGATAAGCTGTACACAATACATGTATGCCTCGTGTGCATTCATATACATATAGCGTTTATCGTCGAGTGTTCTGTCCATTATGTTCAGGCTATGGAGCGTCAGCGAACAATCGACAGACCGGTCAACCGGATTAATCCATTTCACCGGCCGACAAGTACCAAGCCTAAATCCTGCCATATCGGCATAGCCTAACGAAAAATCGTCGGTAATTCCTGCCTCTTTGAGAAACTTCATATCGGCAGGATGCCGCGCATTGAGAAAATGATGACGATTGTAAAAAATTTTCACAGCCGAATACTTCTCAAGTTTTACTTTTTCGGCACTTATAAGTGCCGGCTCAATACCAGCTTCGAAACTTGTGTGAAGTCCAATACAGATATTCTTCTTTTTACAATAACGTATAAGCGTTTTATAATCGGGATGTAATAAATCGGGGAATGGTTTATCCTCTTTTAGTTTTGCGCCTGAGGAACGAATAAAAGTGATATTTTCACAACGATCAGTTCCGGTTTTTTGGCGCAAATCGTTGTCAGTCTTAAACAAAAAAGGGAAAGTGTACCATGGGTCGTCCCACAGATTACCAAAATAGCTTTTCAGTGCTCTACTTCCCTCCTTTTTACGCTTAAACCCACGAAGCACACCACCCAACATACCACGTACATTGCGATAATGCGCCATTTGGTCTACATCGTGCGTAAGATATATTTTATTTATTCGGGTAGGTGGTTCTGACAGTTCAAGGTCTTGTTCACGAAGAAGCCGACGTAATATCTGACCATATTCGTCCACCAAAGGACGGTCGATAAAACCCGCCCGATATGGTAAAGACTCCTTTCCGGGGAAACGCTGATGCATATCGCGCACATCTGAGCGCACCATTTCTTCGTAGCGACTTAGCAAAAAAAAGGCTGAAGCGACAAGGTCAGCATAAATAATGAGTTTATCATCGATAGTTTCCACAATATCGTCACCATAAATAAGAGGCGTTTCCTCCCATATTTTCAAAGGCATTTGAGGTAATGAAGCCTCGCTACCATAAGTCTCGTTGTTGAAAAACCCCGAAGGCACAATTACAATTTTATGTTGTGAACTTGCCTCAGAAGGCTGACAGTATGCTATCGTTTCGGCAACGGAGGCAGGGACATGAGGGCCTAATAAAAACTGAATAAGATATTGTATCGTTTCCTGCATTTGGAAATTTCGGTTATAAATAAATGATATTCAAGAAAAACAGACGAAAGTAACCAGGAGGTTAAAACAACACCCTGATTGTTATATCCCGGTTAGTTATTCCTGTTTTCTTTTACGCTCGCGGTTGTAAGTTACCAACACAGCCACAGCCAAACCCAGCAACAAATCGGTTTCCGAAAACAATCCGAAAAGAATACCTTCTTCGGTTTGCTGACCCGACACCAGCTTGAGCACTGTAGCAATAATCATAAAAACAGTAAAAACACTAATGCCGAATATTATTTTTTTTGAAAGGGCTGACATAAGTTCGTTGAAATATTAAATGATATGTTTCTATCACAATAGAACACATAGAAATTATTTAAGAAAAAAAACTTAGTTCACATAGTAAAAGTATCTGACGATAATTTTATCGCTCTGAAATTATCCCGTTATTCGGGATATTCCTATGTGTTCTTTGTCTTTTCTGTTTTTTTTCAAAACTACTGTATACTCCCGATACTCGGGATGTTCCATATGCAATGAAAACATATCAACAATAATTATCGATTACTTATTAAATATGAATGAAAAATAAAAAACAGACTTCAAAGATACAAAATTTATTTTCATTCTGTAGTGACACGAAAAGTATTCATAGCTAATTCTCCGAAAGGGTTGTAAATGTTTGTCAATAATATAGCTTTTAGAAATATAATTGTGAATTATTTTTTTAAAAAAGCAGAAATTTAGGTCTCCGAAAAATGACTGACAATGATATTTACTTACCTTTGAAAATTATTATTTTTATAAACCCTCCATATTAACGCATGAAACGAATTCAGATTTTATTTTTATTTATTTTGATATATGCAGGAATGCAAGCACAACTTCTGTGGAAAATAAGCGGAAAAGGGCTGAAAAATTCTTCCTATATATTTGCCACTCACCCCTATGTAGCCAATACTTTTTTGAATAATAGCGATGATTTGATAAAATACTTCAAACAAACAAAAAAGGTTGTATGCGAATTTGAATCAGGCGATTTCGAAGGACTGAAAACCATTCAGGAAAATGCTTTTCTAAGTTCAGGCAAATCGGTTATATCGAGCATCAATAAGGATGATTTTGAAATAGCAGCAACTTTCTTTACACAACAAGCAGGCTTTAGTCTCGAAAGCGTAGCGGCACTTAAACCTCAATATATCACAGCCTTATACCATGAACAACTCGCCCGTTCTATTCCCGGCAACAGTGATGGAATTTTCAGCGATGCATGGTTTCAGTGGTATGCAGCCGAGAACAATAAAGCAATAAGTGGTCTGGAAAGCATCGAAGTATATCTGAAGTACGAAAACGACACAAATTCGCTCGAAAAGCAATCAGCTCGTATTATTGAAATGGCAAAAGGGCACAAAGCTCATAAAACTGAATTTATACGCCAGATTGAGTTATATAAAAATGGTCAAACCGATTCTCTTTATTATTCAAAATCCCTGACAGGGAGTATTTGTTTTGATATGAGCGAAAGAAACCAAAAAAGAGCCTTAGTCATTGAAAATGAGGCAAGGGAACATAGTTGTTTTATTACCGTAGATGCAAAAAGCCTACCGGGTGAGGCAGGCCTTTTGAATATACTAAAGTCGAAAGGATTTACAATTACTGCTGTAAAATTTTAAAACCAGACATTACTCGAACGCTCCTGAGCCATCCCAACAATGTGTACAGAGTTTTTCACGGGGAAGACCAATGGCTTCCACCAAATCTTCAATTCTCTGAAAACGCAATGTAGTCAGTCCTAAATCAAGCCGGATTTGCTCTACCATAGCTTCATATTCAGGACTATCAGCATCCGAATAAGGTTTCATATCTACATTATCCCTGCCTTCGAGTTTTTGCACTACTTTGTGTGTGACCAAATCGAGACTTGAGCGCGATCGACTAAAATTCAAAAATTCACAAGGGTAAGTAAGAGGCGGACAAGCTATGCGCATATTCACATCGCGAATGCCGGCCTGATGCAAATCGAGCACATTATCTCTGAGCTGTGTGCCACGTACAATCGAATCATCGAGAAATACACCACTTTTATTACAAATGACCGACTTATTGGGAATAAGCTTCATTTTAGCTACTAACTCACGCATATTCTGACTCTGTGGCATAAAGCTTCGTGGCCAGGTAGGTGTGTATTTTGCATAAGGACGCTTTAATGGAATTCCGGTGGCATGACTGTAGCCCATGGCATGTCCGATGCCCGAATCGGGAATTCCCGCCACAAAATCAGCATCGATATTATCTCCTTTAGCCAATGCTGCACCACAACGATAACGACTTTCGTCCACATTAACGCCTTCGTAAAACGACGGTGGATAACCATAGTACACCCAAAGAAAAGAACAAATCTGCATTTTTTCGTTTGGTTTACGCCATTGCGTACAACCACCCGACTCCACAAAAACTACTTCGCCCGGCCCCACAAAATGATCGATTTCGTAACCCAGATTCGAAAATGCGCAAGTCTCAAAAGCCAAGCCATAGCCATTATGTTTTTTCCCTATCACAATGGGCGTACGACCCATTTTATCGCGAGCCGCAATAATGCCTTTGTCGGTAAGAATCAGCATTGAACAGGAGCCTTTCACTTTTTCGTAAACATTTTCAATGCCCGATAGAAAATCAGCTCCTTCGGCAATCAGCATAGCCACCAATTCGGTAGGATTTACAGTACCCTGACTGGTTTCAGAAAATGTATGATGCTTACTTAGAAAATGTGACTCCAGCTCGTCGATGTTTGCCACACGCGACACAGTAGCTACCGCAAAACGCCCTAAATGAGAATTTACCACTATCGGCTGGGCTTCTGTATCGCTAATCACTCCTATCCCACTCAATCCGCTAAAATGCAGAATGTCATTTTCGAATTTATTTCGGAAATATCCATCTTCGAGACTGTGAATTGCACGCTGGAAACCTTTTTTTTCGGAGAAAAATGCCATACCGGCACGCTTGGTACCTAAATGCGAATGATAATCAGTGCCGTAAAACACATCGGCGACACAATCGGCCGATAAAATACTTCCAAAAAAACCACTCATGGATAATTGTTATTTTTTTTCGTTAATCAAGCCGCAAATTTACGCTAATAAAATGTGAAAGCAAAGCATAAAGGGTTATTTACAGAAGTTATAAATAATGAACTGTGTTTTGGGTTTCATAGTCTCGTGTTTCAGAGTTTTGCATCTATTATCTACTCTGAATATTCAGACGGAACCTCTGGAACTTATTTTACTTATGAAAAGAGGGTTTTTAATATCCAGATAACGACCTGAAATCAACAAGTCAGCTATTTAAGTTGCCACGCATGAAAATAATTTAAAAAATTCACCTAAACTATTTGCCAAATTAGGCAAAAACACTATCTTTGCACTCGCTTTTCGGAAATGGCGGGATAGCTCAGTTGGTTAGAGCGTCGGATTCATAACCCGGAGGTCACGAGTTCAACTCTCGTTCCCGCTACTGTCGAGGACTTTTCACTTTTTTGAGTGGAAAGTCCTTTTTCATCTACCTCATATTCATTTAAAAATGAGCGATTTAGAACAAATAATTCATTGGTATTAGAAGTTAGATATTGACGATTTTTCGTGTCAAGGATTAACCCATCCGGAAACACCAATTTTTGTATTTGTTTCTTATTTTCAACTCTCGCCAATAACCAGTATTTCTGCATATTACGAGAAAAATCAACTGCCTTATCTATCATGGATTCAAAGTTAGATATTGTTTTTTCGTCCATATCAAAATCGGGTTCTAATGCTGCAATATCAGCTGCTATTTTGTTATTGAACTTTATATACATTTCTTGAGTAATTTCACCAAAAGCAAATCATGGAAAAGATTGAATCTGAAACAATCACCCTTTTCATTTTATAGTCGCAAATTACTAACAAATAGTATATTTCACATTCACTTTCCACATAAAAAAAGACCACTGATATATTTTCGTTATCAGTGGTCTTTTCGGCTATTCGTTTTTTCCTTATATATCCTCAGTTGAGTTTTAGCTATTGCACATCAGTATAGCACTTTTACTGCTTTGCCACCTACACTAACCATATAAACTCCCCGGTGTGCAAGTTCTACACGTGTTGTTTCGGAGTTCACAGTACGGTTGCACAGTTGTTTGCCCTGTAAATCCGACACCACAAGACGACTTTCGCTCTTAACACCTCCGATAACTATGGTGCCATTTTCAACATAACAATTAAAGCTGACCGGCTGCTGCACATCCATTCCTGTTTCGGTCAGATAGGCGAAGTCCTTCCAACCAAAAGCAGTTCGGTACTGATCAATTGAGCCTTTGGGCACTTTTACGGGTATTGACTTGGAAACGCCGTTAAAAGTATTACCTGACACCTGAGGTGGTGTGGCAGCCTCTACCTGCATGGAGCCAAGCATTTTGCAACCCTCAAAAGCATTATCGCCGATTGCAGATACTGATGAGGGAATATTTAAACTAAAACCTGAGAATGCATTATACGAGGGTGAAGCTATTTTAGTTAAGCAGGCGCAACCGGAAAAAGCAAAATTTCCTATCACCCTGCGACCAAGCAAATGCGATTGCAATAATCTGCTAAACCCACGTCAAACCGCCTTAAACTTATAGAACGGGGATTAGCGGGTTGTAGTTGTGTTTTTAATTCGCTGTTTGTCTGTCGGTATGTATTTCGTACCGTCATAAACTAAAACTGATATCCATTCAGCTTCTGATTCAGGTATCCCAAAATAAGTCAACAGAATTGGTTTTGAATTTCTAACAATCGGAACAAATATTAACCTAAAGATATTCTCATCTTCATTATTTTTGTAAATACAATTATAGCCTGAACTCGATTTCTCAACAATTTGTACATTCTGGTCATAATTTATTACTGAAATAGTAGCTTTAGTGGTATTGTCGTTATAATGTTTACTATTCAAATTGTAGTTATGTGTCAGCTTTAGACTGTTAACTATTTCATTTGTCAATTTACTATTTTTAAATTCAGTATAAAATGCTTTCGTTAAGTTTTCTTTCAGATTCCCAATACAATAAACTGCTTTGTCTAACAATTTAGGATTATCTGTTTTGTAAACAGCTAAATAATTAGAAAGATCATTTTCAGAATATACAGCACGAACAAAATGAGCTTTTGTTAACTCGTTGTTGCTTTCGTCATAAATTGTCAACTCCTCTATACCTCCTAAATCAAATTCATTTCTTGCAATACTTAGCGGAATTCGACATATAAAGCTATTATCATCTTTATATATGACTGAATCTGTACTTTCATTAGAAAAATGATATTCATTACTTTTGGGATATATATTAATATTGATTTCATCTGATTTATCGTAGTTACCTCTATTTACAAAGCCAATGTAAATTTCGTTTGCTGCCGAGTCAAATGAACTACTTTTTTGTGTAGAAGTGATATTGACATTTTCTTTGCTGTTTATTTTTGAATTGCTACATGAAAGTAGTAACAGAATCAAAAGCAGTGTCGTGCTGCTTAGTGTCTTCATAAGATTAAATTTATTTTTATTTGTTTTACAATATCTATAACTTAGGTGTATTTGCGACTAAATTTCAGTATAACTCATAAGATTACTTGCTTTTTCTAAACGTCAATAGCATCATCCACACCTTATATAATACTATTTGGGGATATACTTGTTTTTTTTCCTTTACACTTTCAATATCAACATCGAATGATTCGCTCGTTTCATATATTAAATTCCCTATTTTAACCAACTGATCTGCTACAATTCCATAATTGTCAACAGCAATATTGATATATCCCTAAATTTAAAAATTACTACACTTTAATATTTGTGATATTCTAATTTGAATCAACTATTATATAAGTTACATAAACACATAGTTGCACAATAGTTTTTTACTGGTTATATATATTTAAAGAAAGAGCACATAGTTGTGAAATAACAAGTTATTTGACGCAGCCTAATCGAATTTAACGGCTTGTAGAGTTTGAAAGTAAATATTTTAAACATTTACAGCTATGTGTTCTTCTTTTCAACAGTTCTAAGAATAAATACTATTGTGTCACTATGTGGTTAAATACTAACTTGTATAAATTCTATTCATGTTTTTTGAATAAAAGATCTATTTAACCGGGCTATATAATTTGTTGTAATAAATTTCATTATTACTCCAATTAACTATCAACACTCTAACCTCGTTAATTGTATAATAGGTGAATTTATAATTTCCTCTAAAAAAATAATCTTTTGCTGAATCAATTTTTTTGAATATAAATAATATTGAAATACTATCTTTATTCGCTTCAATTTTTTCTGCAATCATAGGATCAACATTTACATTAACTGAACTTGAATAATTATACTTTGCAGCCCAGTTGCCTAAAGACGCACTTATTAATTCTGATATTGTTTTTGTAGGAATAGAAGGAAATAAGAATTTAGAATCGCGATTACTTAACAAGTTAATAGGATATGTTTGAGTTTCATATTCATCAAAATTTGAATATTGGAGATTAAATGTCTTAGTTTTTAGATTATAATCACTTAATTTCCATGGCCATAAATAAATATATTTTACACTGCCATTTAATAGATTCTTTCTGTTTTGAAATTCTGTATTCAACTTAAAATATTCGTCAGTGTTTTTAAAATTACTTTTTTTAAGTTCAGTGTCGTATTTTTTTAATGTGGGAAAATAAGACCAAATATCATTTTTAACCATATCTTCGATTGGTTGAAGATAATCTAACTCATGAAAATGAAACCCCAATTGTCTTAGATCATTATAAGTGAACTTTCCTGTTTCAAAAATAGTAATGTTTTTATGAGTTTCTAAATTAATTTTTTGAATAGCAAGATGAATAGTATTCCGTTCTGTTAACGCATTAGCAAAACTAACAATTTTAGCAACACCATTTTTATTGATAATAATATTCTTAAATTTGAAATCACTGTCAAGATGAGATAACGCATTATCAATGTCATAAAGTTCCCCTATAGACAAATCTGACAACTTAACAAATGTTGTATCTAAGCATTTGTTATTTGAGAACGAAATTGTAGTGACAGAGTCTAATACCAGGTTTATTTTACTCAGTGATTTTGGTATTATTAGTTTATCAAATTTCTCCTTCTTGTAAGCTTTACCATTTACACTAAACCTATATATATAATATGGGTCACCGTGCCACCAAATTTGATCACTAAGAACTAAACACTTGCCTGCACGAGCGTATAAAGTTAATTCCTCTAAATAAATATTGTTACCAATAATAGTATTTACAATAAATTGATTTTTGGGTAAAATAAGCTTCTTAAGAGAATTGGATACTTCTATCCATCCTTCTTCAATTTCAGCATCTTCCAAGTCCAATAACTCTAAATTTGGATATGAATTGTAAATATATTTAATATAGTTCCCAAAATTTCGACCTTTAATTTTTAAGCGAGTAATTCCATAATCATCAGAAACAATTGACTTAACGTTTGTATCTTCATCAAATACAATACACTTCGTTGGTTTATCCTCAAGTTTTGGGTTGGTTATTATCTTTCTTATCCCATTTTGTTCATCAAATTTATTCAAAAGATTAGAAATGCTCTCTTGATCATAATAATTTCTGTGTATAATAATCGTATCTAGGTCAAAAGAATTTTCCTTCTCAAAATCCTTACTAAATGTCAATCTGACAATCTGCTTTGTTGGACGTTTAATTGATGCAAATGCCCCAATGATGTGCTCTCGACCTTTATTAATAGAATTATAATCTTTTGCAACGATTGGCTCAATGATGTGCTCTCGACCTTTATTAATAGAATTATAATCTTTTGCAACGATACAAAATTGTATCTTGTTGTAATGGATTAAATCGGGTAGAATAATATTTACACCATCTTTGATCCAAAAAAAACCATCCCCTAATGATTTAGATCCTACAATACTTGTATGAAATTTTGAAAAATGCACACTGAAAACATTAACACATGAGTCATTAATTAGTTTTCCGTAAAATGTATTTTGGTCTTTATCCTGGAATTCTATACATGTAATATATGTTTTTAAAGCATCTGTAGATAAGGATGTACTCCTGAGTTGCAAATAGTCATACAAAGAAATATTTGATGTATTAAAAACTAAATTCTCATGAATATTCATGGACTTTACACCATATAAACATTTTTCTTTCCATTCTATTTTAGTTGAATTTAAGAATATATCCAAACTACTGCAATTATAAAAAGCACCAAATCCGACAGATTCTAAACCTTCATTCAAAGTAATGAATTTTAGATTAATGCAATTTTCAAAGGCAAAATCTTTGATTGACTTTAAAGATTTTGGAAGTATAATACTATCCAAATTTGTACAGTTTCTGAATGCATTCTTTCCTATTGAAATTACATTATACGATCTTCCCTTAAAATCAATTATATCAGGGATAAATATATCTCCCGAATAATATTTTTTAGACTTTGTTACCTCAACAGTTTGTGGAAACTTTTTTGAAATAACATTGTAACAAATCCCGTCAACGATAATATCGCTTGACCAGACGGTTAAAGAATAAACTAAAATAAAAAGAGTAAATAGTAGTTTTTTCATAACTCAATAATTTAATAATTAGTATAAGATGTAAAACTATATGACCCATCCGGATTGTAAAATACCATTTTCTTAAGCACACTTTTAGAAAAATACATTTCAGTTTTTGAACCATCTGAATGCTGATACCAACTCATACCTTCCTGCAAACCATTTACATAATTAGCAACCGATCTTAAATTTCCAGTATTAATCCAATAAGTATATTGTTTACCGTCCAATTCATCATTCACATAATAATGCTCTTCTAATAATTGTCCTTCTTTGTCAGAAAAATCAGTAAATCTTCCCTCACGTTTATCATTTATGTAATTTCCTCTTTTTGTTGACTCATACCCATATGCATAGGATTTTTGGACCCATTCTCCTTCTTTAACTCCATTAACGTAGGTAAATTCCTCTTCAGAACTATATTCTTCATTTATATGTCTGTGCTTTCCGTGTAACTTCCCAGCTTTAACTTCCATTATTGATATACTATTCTTCTTATTATTAAGTTTTACTGTTTTGATTTTTCCAGTATACGGTTGCAAATTCTCATAACAATAAAGTCCTTTTAATTTTAAACCTTTATAAAAAACAGCTCTAAAGTATAACTTTTCCGGGTTTTCAGAAATAACATTTACAATTGTATCTAGCCGACTACCAGTAAACAATACAGTATCTTCATTGGATTTTGTATAACACCACCAAGTATCTTTATTCCAATAATAATTTAGGTCTTTTTCTGTAAAATTTGGTGTTCCATCCGGATTGAATTGCATAACATCAACTACTGATCCTTTATTATAAACGATTGAGTCCTTTATTTGACCATTTGTATGATAAATTAAGTAATTACCGTGAAATAATCCACTATCAACAATAGCGACTAAAGAATCTTTTCCATTAATGTTTTTTTTATATGTCAGACCAGAGTATAGTAGACTATCTTTTGCGTAGAATAATCCATCTTTAATGCTTAAATCGTCAATATTTTCACCTTTTTGACAACCAAATGAAATAAGAGAAATGAGAATAATCCACAAAAAACTGTGGGAACATTTAATTTCTGATTTTGTATTCATATTTTAATTTATTAATGTTTACTTATCGCAACAGTCATGGCTAAAAAAGGAAGCTTACTATTTTTCGCCTACTCTCTCTGCTTTTCGGCCTCCGCACACACTAATTTCCCCTAAAATTATGCAAATAAAACATAACTAATTCAATAACTTTATAAAGCATTGTATTGGCTTTCGGAACGACAATGATTAACTCTTTATCGTATAAAATTAGTCGTGGCGGAGAGACAAGGTGATGAGTTATGAGATTTGAGTTCCGAGTACTGAGTTTTGAGTTTTGAGAATAAAACCTGTGGTAGTGTGATTAATTGAGAATCATTTCCGAAGCCAGGGATTTTCAAATCTCAAATTTTCAAATTTTCAAATTGAAACCCTGAAACTCTAAACCAACAGTCATCCAGCAGGGCAGATAATATGGAATTCAGCACTGTACAGTAACGACCCAGCTGACACCGCCTTTGTTATTTTCGGAAACAGTAAGTGCATGCTTGTCGGGGAAGTATTTTGCAAGTTGAGCAAGGGTGATTTTTAGACCTTTGGAAGTGGATTTAGATATCACATCGTGGTAGGTTTGGCCATTAAGCCCTTTACCGTTATCGGAAATACTGTAAATAATACTGTCTTCAGTCAGTGCAATGCTAAAGTTGATACGTGGATTCGCTATTTCTTTTGTAAAAGCATGTTTAAATATATTCTCCACAAAAGGCTGAAACAGAAAAGGAATAATAAATACTTCGTTTATGTTCAGTTGCTGATCAACATCCAACACTATCTCTACGTTTTCGTTAAACCGGAGCTTTTCAAGCTCAATATAACGCAGGGTATTGTCAATCTCTTCTTTTAATGGTACGAGCCTTTCTCCTGAGTTTTGCATAATGCCTCGCAGAAATTTTGCAAAATAGCCGGTATATTCCAGCGTTTTGTCTGTTTCGTTTTTCAGTATCAGATTCTGAACCGAACTCAGGGCATTGAATATAAAATGAGGCTTTAAGAGTAACTGCAAAGTATCTAATCTCAACTGCAATTCGGAAGCTTCCATTTGGGCTTTAGCAGTTTTCTCCTTTAGCTTTCTGACCCGAATTCTGTATGTAAAATAAAATCCGATTCCGCTAAATACAATGGCTAAAACGATATAAAACCATATTTGCAAATAAAATGGTTTTGGTATATCGAAACTTAATAAATGTACAATTGTTTTATTGCCGGTTGTATCATCCGTAACCCTGAGATATAAATCAGTTATGCCATACTGAGGATTGCTGATTTTTATGCTTCCCGGAGTGGCCACAGCCGACCACGAATTATCGCTGCCAATGCGGTATGAGTATTGTAAATTTTCGGGATACGGATGATTGTTTATTTCCCACCTTACAACAATTTCAGCTGGCTTTTGACCAAAATTAATTTTACCTGCCTTCGAAAAGTTCCGGCTGATACTATCTGTAGAAACTGTAAGGGCCGAAAGTTTCCAGTTCAATTTTAAATTGCGGAGTTTTTTTACATCAACCAGATATATACCGGCAGTTGTAGCTGCGTAAATTTTGTCGTTAAGCACTGTGGCCGTCCTGACAATAAGATCGCTGGGTAAACCATAAGTATGATCAATCAGATACACATTATCCCGGTCGAGCACAAATCCACCTTTGTTTGTGGCCACAATTATCAACCCGTTTCCGGCACGGACAAAATAACTCTCGATCACACCAAACTGTCTCAGATCAATTAGCTTTGTCATCAACAAAGAATCTTTTGCATAAACACCTTTGTACAAAACATTTGACTGATCGACCGACACAAAACTATTCTCTCCCAATCTATCGTTGTGTGTGGGCAGATGTACATTTCCAAGTTTTTCGAAACGCTTATACAAGGTGTCGTTTTGTATATACAGATACATTCGTTGGTTTTCGCTTGCAAGCAGGTATGTGGTATCATTCAACCTGCAATGCCCGCTTACATCCCTGGGGTTCGTTTTTCCCTTTATCCAATGTTTAAAAACAAAGTGCTTTCCTTTACCAAAGTCCCCACAAAATTCAGAATTTCCATAATCACGAAAAACCAGCACATCATTTTTGCTCAGGAAGCACAACCTCCCATCGGAGCCGGAAAATATATAATCCAGAATATTCAGGTCGTAGTCGAGCCGTATTTCGGCAAAGTTCGAGTTAATCACCAGATAGTCGGCAGAAATACTTAAATCGCGAAATCTCTTTTCTGCATTTAAAACAGCATCGTCGAAAGTACGAACCGGTTTGTACCGATTCATAAATTTTGTGACATCAGTCATAGTGACCGACTTTATCAATCGGCGCTCCCTGTATAGTTGTAATGTGTCATTCTTCAAAACAAACATCCTCCCAGCCGACATTTTCATATCCAGAATATCGGATTTTTCTTCGAAGGGCAATTTTACAACAATTTCATTCAAATCAATCACATACAAACCCTTATCAATCGATGCTACATATAGTTTATTCAGTAGTTTATCGTACTCAACATCCAGAAGCTGATTACTGTTTATGCCCATAGCTTCATTCATTCTTTGCATGTTTTTTCCACGAAGCTTATACAGTCCACCACTATTATCTCTCACTCCCCAACAGGCTGCAAACATTTCTTTGTCTGATGTATTGGCAAACTCCCAGATAACAGTATTAATGGCAATTGAGTCGGGTTTTGCTCCCGACAAATACCGATCTGCTTTCCAGAATAAAAGATTGTGATGATCAGATTCGTTGAAACGGGTACGGGAAAGGAACAACGTGCCATTGTGCTGATAAGCCGAATAATTCCATTTGTTTTCAAACTGTTTAAAACGAATGTTCCTGAAAGTCTTTTGTTCCGGATTTATCTCAAAAGTGCCATAAAAAAACGACTGGAAATACAATTTACTTTTGTATTCAAAAAAATCGAGAATTTGAAAGGAATCTCTTTCGCTCAGATTTTTAAAAGGAACGAATTCACGTTTTTGATAATCGAAAATATTGAGTCCGGCTTCAGTACCTATAAAAAGATATTTTCCAAAAGATTTCAACTTTCGGATCGAATTGTTGGCACGTGAACGTGGCAATTGATAATTGTAGAATTTGTTGTTCCTGTATTCATACAATCCATTGCCAAATGACCCAAACCACAGCGAACTGTCGGGACATTGTTCAATTTCCCATATTTTACTGTAATCAAGACCATTGGAATACAGGTAATTCTTTATTCCATTTCCTGTAATACAGCTTACGCCATTGTCGGTTCCCAGCCAGACACGATGTATGTGATCAATGAAAATTTTGCGTACACCATTACTTGCAATGCCATTTTTAGCATTGTAGTTCACCGTATTATAGGCAGCTGCATTTAAAAACAGCCCTATAAACACAAGTAAAAGATAATATTTATGATATCTTCCCGATAAATTCATCTCTTTTTCTGACCGAGAGTGGTATTCTTAATCCATTCTTCAGCACAATCATATACTCATCTTTCTTTATTAATTCACTAATATGATCGAGGTTAATGATGTATGATTTGTGAGTTCTGAAAAAATTAAATTCTTTGGTCATTTCTTCAAAATCGCCCAAAGGTTTTGAAATGACAATGCTTCGTCCATCAATAGTATTGATTTCGCAATATGAACCTGCGGCTTTCGCGT
Organism: Paludibacteraceae bacterium; assembly: GCA_016937795.1. Lineage (GTDB taxonomy): Bacteria > Bacteroidota > Bacteroidia > Bacteroidales > Paludibacteraceae > Paludibacter. The sequence goes on along the minus strand of JAFGVV010000005.1, from coordinate 49,248 downwards.
ACAGAAAAATACATTCTTCGATAAATACTGACCCATATTGAGTTGTCAATGTAATTTTCCGGGAATCTCCTTTTCGTATATTAAAAAGATTGATTGCACTTTTTTGTTTTTCTGCTTTTCTGAGTTCGTATTTCTTTAAGAGCGATAAAATGTCTATTTTATCTACCGGTTTTAGCAAATAATCAAATGCATTGTTTTTGATTGCTTTAATAGCATATTCCTCGTGTGCCGTAGTAAAAACCACTTCGAATTTTGCATCGCCATTGAAATAGTCAAACAATTTAAACCCATTTTCATTAGGCATTTCTATATCCAGGAAAACAATATCAGGATTTGTGTTTCTGATCAGGCTTACACCTTCAGCAATATTATCGGCAATTCCGGTGATATGAATATGTGAATTGAAATACCGTTCAATAATATTCTTCAGGTACTCTGACGAATTTTTTTCATCGTCAATTATAACTGCTAATAACATATTTATAATAATTTTGAAGTGATAAAGATATAATAATTTTTAGAAAACAATCAACTCATTAAAAAATAAAAATCCGAAAAACAACAATTGGTTGTTTCCCGGATTCTAATTGCGTAAACAACAGATAGTAAAATTACTATTCTGACAAACTCACTCTGAAATCAAACGTTTCAACAATACACAAAACACATACAAATGTAACAGAGCATTTTCGTTTTACCGGTATAATCTAAAGATTTGCCAATAAAATTAATCCGGTTTTCAATCAGCTCACACAAAAATACTACTATTCATATCTTTATTTTTGCACTTTTCATAAACACACAATATAAACTTCTAAACAGAATAGAATTTCTTTTAAACGTATAATTAACCAACGCATTCAATTAACCTCTTTAACCTAAAGTACGAATAAGAAATTCTTCTCTCTCCAGTCTTTCAATCAGCGCTACCACTTTTGCAAAGTCATTCAAGAATTCTAAGTTAGATATTTCATCAGGTAAGGCTACTGTCGAGGACTTTTCACTTCTTTGAGTGGAAAGTCCTTTTTGTTTTCCCTATATTCAATAAAACCAAACAACATACAGGCTGTACAAAAACACAGGTTCATATTTACCTTCAGCAATAGTTTATTAATTGAACTCGTCTTGACTTTTTTGGACACAACATCCACACATAGTTTTTACAGCAAAAATTAGATTTTCGACCACAGTAGCTAAAAACATTTTCGATATTTTCAGCTACCGTGAACTTTTTGTTGAAAAATACAGCTATTAACTCACTTCGTGTCGTTGACCGTTGGTTGTGCACTATGTGCCAAAAGTAGAGATAGCTTCATATCCTACACCCTTTCACTTAACACTTATCATACATATAATACTCGTTGAATATTCAATTATATTACAACTATATTATAACTTTATCATAACTATATCCCATATCATTAATGAAATGAGATATCCATATAAAATCATTGATATTGATCTGCATTATTTTTATATTATAAATTAATTCATCTCCTTATTATGCCGAATCAAGTTTATATTTTGATAGTTGTAGAAATTAAACGATACAAAATTCCATAACAAAAAAAAGGCTTAAGATATCAAACCTTAGCCTTTTACAAAACGAATAATCCGTAATTACTTAATGAAATAACGAGGAAAATTTCTTGGGAACCTGTGTTTCGAAAGTTACATTTTCGAGCGACATTGGGTGGATAAAAGCAAGCACACGTGCATGTAAGCCCATTCGTCCGATAGGAGAAATTTCAGAACCATACTTCTTATCGCCTGCAATCGGGTGTCCGATATCCTGCATATGCACACGAATCTGATTTTTTCGTCCGGTTTCGAGCTCCACTTCGAGCAACGAGAAACGATCGTTGGCTTTTAAAGTACGATAATGCGTTACAGCCTGCTGTCCGCCATTATCTACATTACTCGAATGAATTTTAAGCGACTTTTCGTTTTCGGTGAGCCACGTTACTATGGTATCTTTGGGTTTCTCCACTTTACCTTCCACCAAAGCCACATACACACGACGGGTAATCACACGATGCCAGTTTTCCTGAAGTGCCAGTTGTATTTCGCGCGTTTTGGCAAACATAATAATGCCCGAAGTTTCGCGATCGAGGCGGTGCACTACATAAATACGATTCTGTGGCAAAGCCTTTTTTACATAGTTTTTCAGAATGGAAAAAGCGGTTGTTTCGTCAGATTTTCCGGTACTCACAGTCAGCAAGCCTTCCTTCTTTTCAACTACAATAAGATATTGATCTTCAAAAATAATTTTAAGCTTGGGATGTGTAAGTTCAATATTGCCTCGCGCACTGCTTACCAACACCGTATCGCCAGCTTTGAGCGCTGTATTAAACAGTGTGGTTACCTTGCCATTGACCATTACCTGACGATGCGACAAAAGCGATTTGACGGAATTACGACTCATGCCGCCCATTTTAGCAAGTAAGAACTGCATTAGTTCGGCTGATTCGGTCACCCTGAGAGTGGTTTCGCCCGACGCTTTGGTTTTTTTCATGGATTGGTGGATTAGTTAGTTGGTTGATTGGTTAATTGGTTGATTAGTTGATTAGTTGATTAGTTGATTGGTTGATTGGTTGATTGGTTGGTTAATCCGCCAATTAGTTAATGTATTTTCAAGAAATCAAGTTAGCAGATAATATAATTGCTGATTAGATGTACGTTCCCTTTCCTCAGGAGAGGGTTATTTTTCTTCAGAAGGATCTTTGGTAATTTCGTTTTCTACATCTTTTACTCCTTTTTTGAATTCACTTACGCCTTTACCCAATCCGCGCATAAGTTCAGGAATTTTTTTTCCACCAAAAATAAGCAGTATAGCCAATGCAATCAGAATAATCTCGGGCATACCGAGCGAAAAAAGAATAATGTTTGGATACATAGTATTGAATTGATTATTTTATTTGAAAATAGTTTTGCGTTACAAAAATACATAATTTTCTTCTGAATTCAATATAAGATGCTGTTTTGAAAACTTATTTATGGTTAAGAGCTTCTGAATAGAGCATACAAATCATCACTTCTTAAAACAAAAGGAGAGTTTTTTTTCTATCTTTGCAATTCAAAATTTAAAAACCATTTGTAAGGTTCAAAAAATCATGATTAAAATTACATTCCCCGACGGTTCGGTGCGCGAATTTGCAAAAGGCATTACCGGACTTCAAGTAGCTGAGAGTATCAGCTCACGACTGGCACAGGAGGTGCTGGCCATCACAGTAAACGAACAGATATGGGACCTCTCGCGCCCTATCGACACCGATGCGACCATCAAATTGCACAAATGGGATGACGAAGAAGCCAAACATGCGTACTGGCACTCGTCGGCTCACCTGATGGCCGAAGCGCTCCAGGAGTTGTATCCGGGCATCAAATTCGGTATCGGTCCGGCCATTGAGAATGGTTTCTACTACGATGTAGATCCCGGTACGGCAGTGATTAAAGAAGCCGACCTCGCTACCATCGAAGCTAAAATGGTAGAACTTGCTGCACGCAAAGAGCCTATTGTTCGTAACGACATTAGCAAAGCCGACGCGCTTAAAATGTTCGAAACCAAAGGCGACGAATATAAAGTGGAACTGATTACCGATCTTGCCGACGGAACCATTACACTTTACTCGCAGGGTAACTTTACCGACCTTTGTCGCGGCCCTCACCTGCCCCACACCGGCGAGATAAAAGCCATCAAACTGCTCAGCGTAGCAGGTGCTTACTGGCGCGGCGACGAAAAACGCAAAATGCTTACCCGTATATATGGTATCACTTTCCCGAAAAAGAAAATGCTCGATGAATATCTGGCACTTCTGGAGGAAGCAAAAAAACGCGATCACCGCAAAATCGGAAAAGAACTCGAACTGTTTACTTTCTCCGAAATGGTGGGAAAAGGTTTGCCATTGTGGTTGCCTCGTGGTACAGCTTTACGTCTGCGCCTCGAAGACTTCCTGAAAAAAATTCAGCGTCGTTTCGATTACGAACAGGTAATGACTCCGCACATCGGAAACAAACAGCTTTATGTAACTTCTGGCCACTATGCCAAATATGGTAAAGATTCGTTTCAGCCAATTCACACGCCCGAAGAAGGTGAAGAATATCTGCTGAAACCTATGAACTGTCCGCACCACTGCGAAATATACAAGTTCAAACCACGTTCGTACAAAGACCTGCCTGTGCGCATGGCCGAATTCGGAACCGTTTATCGTTACGAGCAAAGTGGCGAACTTCACGGACTGACACGTGTGCGTAGCTTCACACAGGACGACGCACATATTTTCTGTCGCCCCGATCAGCTGAAAGATGAGTTTTTGAAAGTAATGGACATTATCTTTATTATTTTCAATGCTTTGGAATTCGAAAACTTCGAAGCTCAAATTTCGCTGCGCGACCCGAACAATAAAGAAAAATATATCGGATCAGACGAAAACTGGGAAAAAGCCGAAAGTGCTATTATCGAAGCTTGTGCTGCCAAAGGCCTGAAAGCCAAAGTAGAACTTGGCGAAGCTGCTTTCTACGGCCCTAAGCTCGACTTTATGGTGAAAGATGCCATTGGCCGTCGCTGGCAGTTAGGAACCATTCAGGTGGACTATAATTTGCCCGAACGTTTCGAACTGGAATATACAGGCGACGACAATCAGAAACATCGTCCGGTGATGATTCACCGTGCGCCATTTGGTTCGATGGAACGTTTTGTGGCTGTGCTTATTGAGCATACAGCTGGTAAATTCCCATTGTGGCTAACTCCCGATCAGGTGGTAATTCTGCCTATCAGCGAAAAATTCAACGATTACGCTTACGAAGTGGCTAAAACCCTGAACAACGCCGATGTGCGTGTGCAAGTGGACGACCGTAACGAAAAAGTAGGACGAAAAATCCGCGACAACGAGTTGAAACGTATTCCTTACATGCTTATTGTAGGCGAAAAAGAAGCTGAAAACGGCGAAGTAGCTGTTCGTCGTCAGGGCGGAGGCGAACAAAACTCAATGTCGATAGCTGACTTTGCTCAATTGGTAACCGACGAAGTGAATGCGCTCGTAAGTAAATACTAAGAAGCCCCTAAATCCCCCTAAAGGGGGACTTTAGAACCCCGCTGAATGATTTTTCGGCGGGGTTTTATTTTTCAAAAAAAAAGAATTTTCAAAAATATTTCTACAATTGCATTGCAGAATAAAATAAAAGCATTTACTTTGCAACTCAAAGTACTTTTATATTATATGGAAAAGCAGATTGACGACATCAAAGCCATCAGAGAAATGATGGAAAAATCCTCAAAGTTTCTTTCTTTGAGTGGTTTAGCAGGAATTTTCGCAGGCTCAATGGCTATTGCAGGTGCAGCATTTGCATATTTTTATCTGTTGCAGAACCCGGCAGCTACCGACTTCAATCATTGGCAGGAACTTATTATTCTGGTGGCTGACGCATTAATAGTCCTGACACTTTCTATTGGCTTTGCTATTTATTTTTCGTGGCGCAAAGCCCGCAAACGCAATCAGAAACTTTTCAACAAACCCACACTAAAAACCATTTACAACCTGGCGCTTCCGTTGATGGCAGGAGGAATTTTTTCCATTGTATGTCTTGTAAGAGGTCAGGCGGAAATAGTAGCTTCGGTAACCTTAATATTTTATGGACTCGGACTGATAAATGCTTCGAAATACACTTTCGAAGAAATTCATTATTTAGGCATTTTACAGGTTGTGCTTGGTTTGTTGGCAGCCATTTTTCCATGCAACGGACTATTGTTCTGGACTTTGGGTTTTGGCCTATGCCACATTATTTACGGACTTATTCTTTATAAAAAATACGATTTAAAATAAAGCGTATGGCCAATATTATCTCCAATCTGAACAAAGCATTTGATAGTCGCATCAGGCTCGGCATTATGTCGGTACTGATGGTGAACGACGATGCCGACTTCAACACACTAAAGGAACTGCTTGAACTGACCGATGGAAATCTGGCCAGCCACATAAAAGCACTTGAAAGTTTTGAATATATCTGCTCGGTAAAACAGTTTGTGGGACGCAAACCCAACACGCGCTATTCGATCACCGAATCTGGTCGCGAAAGCTTTCAGAGCCATTTGAATGCTTTGGAACAATTGATACGATAATTTTTTTTATATATAAACTTTGTATTTCAAAGTACTTTTCAAATACACAAATCATTAAACAATAAATTCTTATGGAAACAAAAATTCAAAAAGTCGAAAAATTCGGACAATCGCTTACGCTGAAAGGCATTCTTATCGGAATCATGAGTATACTGCTGCTTATTCCGGGTGCAATGATACAGGAATTAATTTTGGAACGCCAAATGCGAAGCAAGGAAACCATTCAGAAAATCAACGAAAAATGGAGTCTGGCTCAAACATTAAATGGTCCTTTTCTGGTAATACCATATCAGATAAAAACGGTGGATAACAAAAACAACATGAGCATTGAGAAAAGCACGCTTAGCATAACGCCGGAGAAATTGGATATAAAAGTTGCACTTACGCCCGAAGAAAGGCATTTTGGTATTTATAAATCGATACTCTACAAGAGCGACATCAGCTTCTCTGGCCATTTCAACCAACCGGCAGCACATTTCCCGGCCAATGCAGAAGTCGATTGGGCAGGCGCGTATTTCAGAATCGGGATATCTGATTTGCGCGGCATTACAAAAGACATTGAATTTAAAGCCGGAAGCATGACAGGAATAGCAGATGCCAGCGGTCAGACCGATGCCATTGGAGCTGGTTTGCGCATAGCTATTGACCATCCTGAATCGCTTTTCACAAACGGGAAAGCATCCTTTTCGGGCAGTATGAAACTGAAAGGTTCGGAAAGCATAAACTTTGTACCTGCAGGCAAAAGTACTCAGGTGGAAGTAAACGGTAATTGGGCTTCACCCGGCTTTAGCGGGAGTTTCAGTCCGGAATACAGCATTGCCGACAATAAATTTACAGCAAAATGGAATGTACTGCATTTTAACCGCAACATTCCCGAAGCATGGACCGACAACAATGTAAAAACATTTGAAGACAGCTCGTTTGGCGTAAATCTGGTGGATACAGTAGATCATTATCAGCAAAATATGCGTTCGGCAAAATATGCATTTATGTTTATTGCGCTTACTTTTGTGGTGTTCTTTTTTGTGGAAGTAATTACACGCAAAAAAATTCATCCTGTACAGTATTTATTGGTGGGGATTGCGCTGATATTGTTTTACAGCCTGCTACTCTCCATTTCGGAGCAAACAGGATTTGGCTGGGCTTATGCCATTGCCAGCGTATCGACCATAGCATTGATTGCAGGTTATGCAAACAGCATTTTCAAAAACAAAAAACAAACTGCACTGCTGGCAGGCATACTGGCAGGACTATACCTTTTCCTTTATATTGTACTGCAACTTGAAGATATTGCATTGCTGATTGGCAGCATCGGATTATTCGTCATACTGGGTATAATCATGTATGTGTCCGGAAAAATAAAATGGTACAAACAGGAAGATATTACCGAAAAGGAATAAATCGATTTTCAGGAAAACAATTGACAATGGACAATTGATAATTGTAATGTACAGTTGCCCTGTACGGCGCAAAGAAGTACTCTAAAGACTTCTATCAAAACAATTAAAAACGCAAATTACGCAAACGCATAAAGCATTCGCGTAATTTGCTTTCATCAAGAAAGTATTTATTTCTTTGCTTTCAGAGCCTTCTGAATGGCAGACTGCACCAGACTTTCCATCACTTCGTAGCCTTTGGCTGTGCAATGCACCATGTCGGTGGTATATTCGGCTTTTAAACCGTTGTTACCATCATTCATGGCGCTGAAATAATCGAGATAAGTGTAGCCTTTTGCTTCGCAATAGCTTTTGATCATGGCATTCAGTTGCGGAATTTTCACATTGGGTTCCTTGCCTTTTCGCCATGGATAATCAAAAGCAGGCAACACCGAACAAAGTACCACCTTAATCTTGTTGGCAGTAGCTATTTCGGCCATCGAACTGATATTATCCATAATCATTTCGAGTGTCGAAGGTCCTGTATTTCCGGCAATATCGTTTGTACCGGCAAGAATTACAACCACTTTGGGTTGCAGCGCCACCACGTCCTGTTTGAACCGAATCAGCATTTGCGGCGATGTTTGCCCACCAATACCACGACATATATATGGATTGTTCGCAAAAAACTCAGGACGACTTTCTTTCCAGCCCTGAGTAATGGAATTTCCCATAAATACCACCCGGTTTTCCTTTTTGGCAGGAGCCTGCAAAGCAGCATTTTCGTCCTGATAACGCTTGAGATTTGCCCAATCCTGCGCATCGGCTTTAAAGGATGTGATTAAAAAAGCACACATAACAAATGTTTTAAGCAAATTAAGTGCCTGCATAATTTTCTATTTTTTATTATTGATGATCAATGCTGCTATCACTCCGGGAACCCAACCGGCAAGCGTAAGCAGAAAAACCAGCAAAAACGATCCGCAACCTTTGTCGGCAATGGCCAGTGGCGGAAAAATGATGCACAGCACGACTCTCCAGAATGACATAGCATTAAATTTTAAAGGGTTTACAAATACACTTCGAGTAATGTAGCCGATTGATCGGGAGTAAATCCAAGCTCATCGATTGCAGCAGGAATAAGGACCGTTTCGCCTTTGTTTACAATCACCTTGCCTCCCTCCGACTCTATCAGCAAACTACCTTCGAGACACATATAAGCTCTGAAGCTATCAATATCGCCATAATTCCGTGTAATCGGTGCATCGATTTTCAGCAGGTTGGTTGTAAAATATTCGCAGGTTACAAGTTGATTTATTTCATTCGCACGTTCGCTGTAAATTGTTTGCGGATTTGGTGAAGCAGCAAAATTAATCACATCAAGCGCCTCATCGGTATGCAGCTCTCGTTCGTTACCCTGATCGTCGACGCGCTTGTAGTCGTAAATACGATAAGTCACATCACTACTTTGCTGAATTTCGGCTACTACCACACCTTTTCCGATAGCGTGTACAAGTCCGGCGGGAATAAAAAACACATCTCCTTTTTTCACAGGAACGCCCTGCAGCAAGCTTTCCACCTGGTCGTTTTCAAGTGCTGCAAGATATTCCTCACGATCGCAGTTTCGCTCAAAACCAATAATCAGTTCGGCACCGGGATCAGCATCGAGCACATACCACATTTCGGTTTTGCCAAATGAATTATGGCGTTCCATAGCCACTTCGTCGCCTGGATGCACCTGAATCGACAGATTTTCGTTGGCATCAATTAGTTTGAACAACAACGGGAACGAAAGACCGAAATTTTCATATACCTTGTCGCCCACCAGGTCGCCCATATAAATTTCGATAAGTTCAGTAAGATTATTACCCGCTAAAAAGCCATTAGTCACTACCGACTCGTCGCCCTCGTAACCTGACAGCTCCCAGCTTTCACCAAGTTTTCCTGTTTTGTCTTCTTTCCCGAAAAGTTTTCCAAGTTTTGCACCACCCCAAATTTTATCTTTCAATATGGGATTGAATTTTAAAGGATAAAGTAAGTTTTCCATTTAATTTGATTGTAAATAGTGTGTATGTAAGTTATGTAAATAAGATATCAGTTTCTTGCATCCAAAACAAATGAATTAATTGCACTAAGTCTTATAAACAGGCATGCAAATTTAATCATTTTTCGCCATAAAATTTCAGAATTTTTTTGAGCACCCGATTTTATTACAACCGGAATTTCTTCAATCCGGTCATTTTTTTATCGCTTTAAATCTGATTGATCAAAAAAATATACTACAAATTGAACGTTGAAAAAGATTATCCCTACAAAATATACGTTAAATACCTGGCAAAACAGCGTTAAATATATTAATTTATGTAAACACACCATGGACTTACAGCATAAAAACAGGAAAACAGAGTCTGCTACTTAGCAGTAAACATACTCATACACAAACATATTGGTCAGAATTCATCCCAAATACGCACAGGAAAAGGTCGGTAAGTTGTAATACGAACGGAGATTTATTACATTGATTATTTGACACTTAAGAAATATGCATATAAAAAAAAAATATATATTTTTCAATCAAAACACAAAACTATTACAACTACTCATACACTTTTTACTACACACAATAAATAACAATGCTACAGACACAATAACCGTATCAACAAAGTCAATTCTTTGTAATTTTGAATCAACGAAATGCAATAATTATTTCGAACAAAAAACATTCAATAAATAATTTTTTAAAATAAAGTATTATGAAAACGATCAATTTAAAATCAATCCTTGCAGTTACAGTATTATTACTTTCCACTGCATTTGTAGCAGCTCAATCGAGAACATGTACAGTTATTGATGTAACTGATGGATATTATACAGATCGTGTATGGGTATTTAGTGTTGAAGGAACAACCGACGGTTTTGACAATGGTTGGGATGGATCAAAATTTCTCTCATCGAATGCAACAGGTCCTCAGGTATATTATATGGGTACAGATGGAAATTATCAGGTTTCTACAACCAATGATGTGCACGGAGATGTAATCGGTTTTATCCCCGGAAACGAAGGTGGTGAATATACATTTACATTTACACAATACGACCTGGCTCTTACATATCAGCAACTTTTTTTGGTTGACCGCATAAGCAATGTAACCGTAGATATTACAGCCGATGGTTCAACTTATACATTTACAGCCAATGCTGATGATCCTGCCGACCGTTTTTCACTTGCTACAAGTATCGAAGTTGTTGAGGAACCAGTAGTTGAGGAACCTGCCGAAGAAGAAGAAGATGTAGTTGTACCTAACGACCCAAAAGATAAGAAAGACAAAAAAGATAAGAAAGGTAAGAAAGATAAGAAAGTAAACAAAGCTGAGAAAGTAAAAGTACACTCACATGGCAAGAAAATAATGGTTAACAATCCTAACAAAGAAAAAGCCAAAGTAAAAGTTATCAACGCACGCAATGGTAAAGTGATCACTGAAACTACAGTAGGACCTGAAGGTCCGAGTACAATCGAAACCAACACTCAGGGTGGCACTTACGTAGTAGCTGTAGCAGTTGAAACAGACGTAGAAACAACCACAGTATTGATAAAATAAATCTTTGAATCTGAATCTGATTCAATTCTATAAAATACAAATTTAAAACCCGGCTTAAATAAGCCGGGTTTTTTTATATTCTACAGAAAAATAACAATATTCCCAAATATAAAACAAGCCAACTAAGGTTACTCATTTGAACTTATTTTGTACACTGAATTTGATTTTTTGAATATTCTCACTCAAGTCTACAATTCAATTTTAACCAACATTTAAAATCACTTCATTGTCTCTTATAACAACACAGCTAAGGTTTTTACAAACTGCTCAACAAATTACTTAACCAACATTTATGTACATATATTTGTTTTGAAGACATGACTATCCAATAATTTTCGACAAAAAGTTCATCATATTTTATTGCTGCATTATTTACCAGACAATTTCAAAAGCATAATTTGCATGCCACACCGAACAACATATACTCAGTTATATTACAAAGAAATATACAGCTAACAGACCTACATAATGTAGCAATAATTACAACAGATGTAGTATTTTATATAACTAAGGGCTTTGCAATCACTAAAACTCAACACTTTGTTATACAAACAATCATTAAAAAAAGAAGGATTTATGAGCTAATCAATTAAATAATAACTTATTGCAAAACACAAATACAATTTCAAAAACTAAAAATTATAATACAACCTTTTACACAAACATCTTTTACAAACAACAAAATAGGAGCGTATTGCATTGAAATACAAACACTTAACTATTTAATATTTAAAGGCATGTAGATTTTGCATAGCAGAGAATGTCATGTTTTATCTGTTTTTCAGCGACAGTCTCTCACAAATCCTACAATGACACTATTCAATCTCAAATACATTATTTTTGAGTATAAATAATCTAAATACAATTTCCATTTTTTAACAACCAGGCATTTACACAATTTATTATAAAACAAAATGCCACAACATTTAATATTATGGCATCTGGAAACTTACATTATATCCCAAACTTATTTAAACCCTCCTTAAAAAACGTCCTAATTCTAATACTTTTTTGCAGCAGCTTTGTTTCGTTAAATGCTGCCACATATTATTTGCGGACTTTTTCTTCGGGCAGCGCACAAAATCCTTCAAGTTGGAGCACAGGTGGTACATTGGGTGGTGGAACTACTGCATCAAACTTCACAACACCGGGCGACATATTTGTGATATCCACCTGGTGGTCGGCTTCGTTTAGCGGTAGTGCTACTTTTGGCGAAAGTGTTATTCTGCTTGCCACTCAAAATTTCAGCAGTTCAGGAACGCTCACTGTAAATGGGGAAATAATTTTCAATGCAGGCAGTCGTTATACTTCGGGTGCATTTATATTAGGACCGAATGGAAAGTTTTCAACCGACAATGCCTATGGAGTATTGGGATCGCTTACAACCGGGGGGGCTAAAACCGTGTATATCACTTCAAACTATGAGTTTTACGGATCAAACCAGTCCACATACGGCTTGCCATCGGCCTGTGGAGACATAATTTTTTCGGGCTCGGGAACGAAAACACTTTACAGTGCACTTACCATAGATAGTATTATGTCGCTGCAGGGTACAGCATCATTTAACAACAACGGACAAACTCTGAATTACGGTCCTGCTTCAACAATAGAATATAAAGGGACCGTATCAAGAATTACGGGAACAGAATTTCCGCAGAATTTTTCCGGTTCTGGAGGAGTAATTATCGATCAGGGCATCGGCAATAGTATTACACTAAATCAAAACAAAACATCAATGAATGGTTTGATTCATGTAAAAACAGGTACTTTCGATTTGACTTCATATAACATAGACCGTGTGAACGCAGGTGGTAGTCTTACCATCGATAACAATGCCACCCTGCGAATAGGTGGTACCAACAGTATTCCGCTAAATTACAGCACACATAGTATAGCTGAAACTTCTGTTATTGAATACTTGGGCACCACACAAACAATTTCGACACTGAACTCGTCGCAACAATACGGACATTTACACATTAGCGGTAGCGGTAGCAAAAGTTTTCAGGCTTCGCCATTGACTGTACGCGGCAATCTGATTTTTTTCAGTTCAAACAGCACAGCAAATGCCGCACTTACTATCAACGGAAATGTGGACATACAGTCAGCAGCTACTTTTCAGGCAGGATCGTACACACATAATGTAGCCGGCAACTGGACCAAAAACGGAACCTTAGTAAGTTCAGGCACAATAAATTTTAATGGCAGTTCTGCTCAACAAATTGGCGCTTCAAATTTTAATCATATCACATTCAATGCCGGTGGAACAAAAACAGCTACCGGAGCATTGCTGGTTGCCGGAAATCTGACAATTGAAACCGCATCTAATTTTACAGCCGGAGATTTTACACACAATATATCAGGAAACTGGAATAACAATGGTAATTTTAATGCTGCGAACAGTACGATTGTTTTCAGCGAGAATGGCGCAAAAACGATTTCCGGAAGTAGTAGTGCAAATTTTTACAATCTGACAATCAACAGCACATCGGGAGTTACCCTCGGCGTAGATACAGACAACAGCAACTTATTAACACTCAATAGCGGATTGCTGAGCATCGAAGATTACAACCTGACCACAGCGAATGTGACTGACGGAAGCAGCATTGCCTACATCAAAACAAACGGAACGGGACGATTTGTACGAAATGTAAAAGCCGACAATAGTATATTCCGTTTTCCGGTTGGCAACTCATCATTCAACCCTATCACACTGCAAGCCAACGCAACAGGCTCGGGCAATAGCGATTTTTATGCCATAAGAGTTGCCGACGAAGCGCTAAACAATGCCAACGAACAACTTAAAACAATTAACCGTAAATGGTTTATCAAATCAGGCAGTACAGGTGTTACATCGTTGGTTGTAAAACTACAATATAACAGCGGGGAGGCAGCCAGCAACTTTAACACCGATTCCACAGCCTATATCGGATATTTCGGGTCTTATTACTGGGGCTATTCGCCCTGCTCGGCTAGCGGAACAGAACTTACAACTACCGGGTCGGTACCCGATATGACAAGCGAAAACGGTTTTCTCGCTATTGGTTCGGGTATGGCTTTTAAAGCTACAAAACTTGGCGTAGTGGTGCGGCCTCCTAACCCTACCGTTGGGGTTAACAGCTCTATTGCTACTGTAACCGCGTACAACAGCCAGGATATCCCTACCGTAGTCACCACAGCTTCAACTTTCGAAATGAGTTCAACAAATAATATCGTAAGATTTTCTTCGTCAAATCCATCACTCCCACTTGAAGGCACAATAGCGGTAAACACACTTTCGGCTGAATTGGACTACATTGCCTTTAATATATCAACATGGAATAATGACTCTGCAGAACATTTATCCACGGCCACCACTATAGCTACTATTACAAGTGGCGAAAAACTTGCAAGCGGTACTTCGGACACTTTTAAAGTACTCAAAGGTGCTATTTATAAACCTGCTACCAGCGGTGACTGGAGTGAAGTGCAGTGGCTACTAAGTAATGACGGAGGCGTCACATTTAACAATGCAACAACCACTTACACTTTCGATGCAACACAAATAATTCAAATACCCATAAACATATCAATAAATCTGGACACAGCAGTTTCGTTGCACAGTCTGCTCATTGAGGGTACTGTGGATGTAGTTTCGGGAGGAACGCTAACACTCAATCATTCTGATAACGATCTGAACGATTATAATATTCACGTGCATGGCACTTTAAAGAACTCGGGAGGGTTGGTTGTAAACACCAACGAAGATTATCCGATAGAAATGCACGGAGGAACCTATTGGCATGCCACTGACGGTGGCAGTATTCCTGTATCAAACTGGTACGAACATGACGGAGGATTCTCTACATGTAAAATCACAGGTATTAAAATGACAACTGTCAGCGGACTGAATCAGGAATTCGAAAATTTCACCTGGGACAATGCATCGCAATCGGTAACTCAAACACTGACGAGCGACCTGACTGTAAAACAAAATTTAACTCTTACGAATGGCAAAATAAACACAGCTTCATTCGCTGTAATTCATTATGCAGCCGGGTCCTTATCAGTAACGAATGGCTATATTGTAGGAAATTTCAGAAAACATGTACCCAACACAACAAATCCTACTGTAACTTTGCCTGTAGGCGACACAAATACATATGCGCCTGTAAGTATTACATTTACAGGTGATATTACAGGAAGCGGATATCTGAATTCATACACTTCGCAGGCACAACCGCCACGCGCATCGGGATTGAATCAGACTAAATACGTAAACCGCAAATGGACTATTACCAACAATTCAATCAGCGGATTTACAAGTTATAGTCCTACATTCACTTACTCGTCGGACGATAAAGCAGGAAGCCCCGACGAACAGAATTTTGTGGTAAGCTATTTCAGCGATTCGCATTGGACAATTGCAAATGCCGGTACACGAACGGAGCTGAGCACACAAGCTACAGGACTCGATCATTTTACCGATTTCTTTGTAGGCGAATCGGATTGCAGCGAAAACTATGCAGTTTGGTTTGGAGGAACAAATACCGATTGGCATACCGCTTCGAACTGGTGTAACAATGCTGTGCCCACATCATCAGTTGATGTTCTCATTCCATCAGACATAGTAAATTATCCGGTAATTTCGCAAAATGCCACAGCAAAAAACATCGAAATTGAAGAAAATGCTTCTCTTACTTTAGGCGATGACACACTTACAATCATAGGGAATATCCTGAACTCAGGGAGTTTCGAAACCAATGTTTCCACTGTCATTCTATCGGGAAACAGCCCACAAACACTTACAGGAAAAAAAGACTTTTATAATCTGGTCATTGATAATGTAAGTGGAGTCATTGCCGATGATAATATCAGTGTTTCACAAAAGCTGGACATTCAAAGCAGCAATCCGAACAGTAGCACCGGTGCACTGAAAATAAATGCAGGCGACACTTTGTATTTAGGTGTAAATGCTGCCGTAAGTGGTACGGGCGAAGTAACAGGTACCATAACCAGAACACATACTTTTACTGTAAACGAAACTTATAGGTTAAACAATGCCAAATCCTTTATCCGGTTCAACGAGAAGCCCGGGCAAACTTTGCCCACAAGCATCAGTATAAATACATCAATTGGCAATACGCCTGTATGGACTGGTAAAGCAGCCATTGCCCGCGAATACAGCATAGCACAAACATCTGCCGAAAATACCGACGCTGCCATTATGATAAACTATTTATCATCGGAAGTGCCCGAAACAATAGATGAATCCAAACTTTCGATATGGTCGAAAGCTTACGCTGAACCCAACCCTGTAGTAACAGATGAAGGCTGGGCAAATTATAATGAGGACGAAAATTACATCAGTTTAAGCAGCATAAACTTCGGTGTATTCCCTTCCGTTTTAGGATATTTTCACGTGGCTTTATCGGAAACCGCTACCGATATTAAAACCTGGAATGGAAGTGAAAGTTCTGATTGGCACAATGCAGCAAACTGGACTCCTGCAGGTGTACCCGAAAATCTAGCTGTGATAATTCCGGACAGTGATCTCTCAATCCACGATCCGGAAATTCCTGCCGACACAGCCATAATCCGTTATCTGATACTACAGAACAATGCTATTCTGAATAGCGCCGATAGTGGTGTAATGCGAATTACCGGAACAGGAAATGTATGGTCAACCGAGCGCGATGCTGTATTCAATCCGGGCAACAGCACAGTTGAGTTTTACAATAACGAAGCTGCAATGTTTATTGCTGGAAACTCAAATTTCCATAACATTACCATATACGGAGGAGTAAAACTCAATCCTGCTGAGAACAGCCATGTCAAAATATCGGGTTTAATATTAAACTACGGAATTTTTAATGCAGCAGAATCGCATAGTACAGTAGAGTTTAATGGTTCTGTCGATCAAAACATTATAAATCCGAATGGCTTACCAAGCGGTTATCACAATTTGATAATGAGCGGACCGGGTACAAAAATCATGGCCGAAACAGTTGAGATAGGCGGAAACCTCACTGTGAATAGCACAATGAATACAACAACAAATAACGCCACTATATTTATGAACTCTGCACTACAGAATAAAGTTCAGTACATCAGTGGTAATACAGAAATTGACTTTTACAATCTAACCATCGACAATCAGAAAGGTGTACAAGCCAACAACGATATAATTGTAAACGGAACACTCCGGCTCTCCATTGCAAATATTTCGGCTACCGAAGGAGCCTTACACATTCCTTCCGACACCCTTACAATGGGCATAAATGCCACAACCACAGGAATCGGAGAAGTATCGGGCTACATTAAAAGAACTGAATTCAACACAGGTATTTTTTATAGCTTCGGAAATAAAAATACCGGAATTCGTTTCAATACCGGCAGTAAGCTTCCCGACCGGATAACCATTAACTCGTTACCGGGAGTGCAACCATCATGGAAAACTAACGCTATTTTCCGCACCAACGACCCCACACAATCGGGTGCCGACAACACAAGTATAGGAACGGTAAGGAATGCGTATCAAGACAGCGAACTCAATGGCATAAATGAAAAGGATCTGGCACAGTTTGTACATAATTTTACTTATGACATTAGTGTGGACAAAGGTCGTACAAGTTACAACCTGACTGAAAACTGGGTGGAAATTACGAATGTAAACATCTCACAGTTTAGTGGTTCGTTCAACACAGTGCAACAGTCACTGGGTGCATCTACTGTAGAAACTCGCACTTGGAATGGCTTGCATGATACCGACTGGGGTAATCAGTACAACTGGACTCCGACCGGCGTTCCCGGAACTAATACCAGTATAATAATTCCAAGTGGTACAACTTTTAGTCCCACCCTACCCTCATCAACAACAACCGAGTTGAAGAGCGTCACTATAGAAGCCGGAGCAACACTGAATGGTGCTACCGAAAGTGTTCTTATACTTAACGGAGGAAACGGAACATGGAGCAATAATGGTGGAACTTTCAATCCGGGCACTAGTACAGTAAAATTTACTAACAGCGCAGCCACACTTTCAGGCTCAACCGACTTTTACAATTTCAGTATCGACAAAGACACAACAGTGCTCACCATTGCTGAAGGAACAAATATCAGGATTTCAGGTGAAGCAACTAATGTCGGCACAGGATTTGCCGACGGACCAAGCACAGTAGAATTTAATGGTGGAGATCAGAGTGTAGTATTGCCCGACAATCTACTGAAAATGTTCTACAACCTCACTTTAAGTGGCACAGGCACAAAAACACTTCCTGCCGAAGCATTTACCGTGTATGGCAATATGAAAGTGGAAGGTAGCACAACTGTAAGTGCTTCACATTCGGTAAATGTAATGGGAAGTCTTGAAATAGAAAGTGGAGCCACACTTACAGCTGCCGGCACAGACAATAAAGTCACCGGTCACTTTACAAACCATGGTACTTATGGTCTAAACGAAAATGCAGCCCTTACGCTCGAGGGAAATTTTGCTAATCATGGCACTTTTAATCAAACGAACGGAAGTGTTATTTTTGCCGGTAATGCAGCACAACACATTGAAGGTAGTAGCATAACTACATTTAAAGATTTGGATATCAGGAATAACAATGGTGTTACGATAGCAGCTGACACTTCTGTAATAGTTGGCAATTATCTCAAAGTACGTGAAAACACAAAAATCACAATTATCAATGGACGTGAACTACAGGCCCAAAAAATAGTGAATCAATCCGGTGTAAATGGTATTGTCATTAAATCGAATATCAATGGACCAAATGGCACACTGATTTTCCATAATCACGAGGATTCAACCGTAGAAGCTACTGTAGAAATGTACAGCAAAGCTTATATCGACATGGCTCAAGCATCGGGGAGTCAGTACAAATGGCAGTATTTTGGTATTCCCGTGCGTTCGCTACGTGCCGACCCAACTTTTTACGGATCTTACATTCGTCAGTTTGCTGAAGCAACCGGCACTTGGACACAGTTGAATAACAGTTCTGTATTGCTACCGTTTAACGGTTATCAGATCACGCATACATCCCCTAAAGCGGTTGTATTTCAGGGTGAGTTGCTAAACGAAGACCAAACGAAGCTGCTCGATTACACAAGTACGAGCCCATACCGGGGACAAGCGGTATTGAGCAATCCGTTTACGGCAGCCATAGACATCAACGACATTGTGTTTGGTGCAAATATGGATCCCACAGTGTACCTATACAACACAGGAAGTTACGGTGAGTGGAATAGCAACAAAGGATCCATAGCTCAGGAAGACTCAAACACTCCGGGACAATATATTGCAGCTCCGAATATTACTGCAGGCACAGGAGGTATTCCGGGACAAATTCCCTCGATGCAGGGATTTTTGGTACGCGGTTCATCACTGCCCGACCGCAATATTACTTTGCCCTATATTTCGGCTGAAAAAAATGCAAAAGCACAACGCGCCAAGCGTGCGTATGAATTTGTATATAGCGTGGTGGAAGTAATCAGCGATCGATTTGTGGATAAAATGTGGCTTTTCAGTGATCCTTCTCTTAGCAAAAGTTTTAATCCGGGATGGGATGGTTATAAATTTATGGGTTCGACCATCACACCTCAAATCTACGGACGATACAACACGAGTTCGTTTCAGGTACATGCTGTTGACGATTACGACAACACCGAACTCGGATTCCGTCCGGGAACGGAAAGCAAATATCTATTAAAATTCAGCCACCACAAAGTGACTGAAAGTTATCCACAGTTATACCTGATCGACCTGTTCGAAAACAAAACAACAGATATTAGTCAGAGTGGTAGTACTTACGAATTCTCTGCTTTAGCAGGTGATGTAGCAGCCACACGTTTCCGTATTGTGCGAAGCCCCGGAATGACTACTTCACTGAACGAAAATACCTTTTCGGCCATTCATATTAATTATGTCGATGGCAAATTATTGGTACACAACAATTCAAACGAAAATGGTTATATTCAGCTTTTTGATACCAGCGGGCGTATTTTAGGTGAATACCAATACGGAGCCAAGTCAACAAGCGAACACATCCTTAACGTGACTCCGGGCACATATCTTGTTCGTACACATTTTTCCGATACAAGCCGGAATAGTAAAATTGTAGTTACAGAATAATATATTTGTGAGAATATAAAAAAAATCAAACGCAGGGTTTCATTTCAGATGAACCTGCGTTTTTTTTCGTATATATCAGTCAAACATCGAAAATTATCGGACAACCCACAGTGATTGCTAATGCCCTAAAAAACAAGGAGATTGAACAAACCAGAGTGAGATTTGTGAAGACATAAAATTCGCCAGCAGCCCGCCAACACCCAATCACTATCTCTATCACATAAGCCCGGTCGTTATAAACTAAGAAATTCAACTTTCGCAAGTTCTGATAAGGGAGCTTCCGCCCCAAACCCCGACTTACTTTTTGTCCCCGCTGTGGCGTGATGTGCCACCTGATACAAAAAGTAAGCAAAAACTTGACAAATTGAAAGCACTACGTTAGGAAGGCTCACCTGACGAGTTCGTTCGTCGAAGAGCGGCATGGCTTTGTGTAAGTTTGCTTTTTCACTTCAGGTAAAAAAAAATCAAAAAGCTTTGCAGAACACAGACCTTATACAAGTTATATGTATCTGACAAATTTAATTTTACATATAAAAAAACACTACTGACCGACCAAAAAAATTAGTTGAATTTGTTTTCTCTCCCTGTTAGATTCCTATCTGCCGCGGCGGATCGGAATAACAGATAATCAATTAGTCAGGCTAGCTCTCCCTTAAAATAATTAATACAAAACACTGTCATTCAGAGCGCAGCGAAGAATCTCAGATATTTAGTCGGGTCAGTAGTGAAACTCTAATATAAATACAAACGAACAGTATATTGTAAACCTCTAATTGTCAGCACCCATAGAACCATTATTAATTTTCAATCAGGTATTTAAGAGTTTGCGAGAGTTCTACAAGAAATATTATTTTATCACCAACTTATGTAATGACTAATCATGCCCTACTTAAAACCCTCTGAAAATATGTTATTAAACAGAAAAAAACTACTGCAATGCATCTGATATTCAATAAAATAATTTAGTTATATTTGCATTGCTAAACAATTAAGAAATTCATAAATCACTTATTCAATATCATAAAACTGTCCAGATAACATTTTACACTCTGAATTGAAAAACGTACTGTCACTGATATATTTTGTGAACACATAATTTTGCCCTGAAATGAATACAGAAAAACCTGACAATAGCATTATCCTGCAAGATGAAGTAATGCAGTTGCGCGAAAAAACAACATCACTGGAACTCGAAATACTGCAACTTAAAGCAGCATTGAACAAAGCACAAGAAACAATTATCGCATCGGAAACTGAATACACAAAAAGCCAGAAGCTTATTGAGTCGGTTTTCAACAGTGTGCCCGGCATGATATATCTGTATGACGAAAACGGGAGACTAATAAACTGGAATAAACGATTCGAATATCTTACGGGCTACAATGCAAACGAACTAGCAGGAAGATATATTCTCGATTGGTTTAGCGAAAACCCCGAAAGTATGAAAAACATCAACCTGGGGCTTAACAAAATGGCGCTCACAGGTTATGGCGAAGCCGAAGCATTGCTACGCAGGAAAAACGGCATAATGGTTCCCATGTTTTTTACTGCAACACCACTGCAATGGGAAGATAAAGAATACATTACAGGCATCGGACTCGATATTTCGGAACAACGCAAGGCTTTTGAAATGCTGAACGAAAGCGAAAAAAAATATCGTAGCCTTTTCAACAACACTTCCAATGGGTTTGCATTGCACGAAATTATTACCGACGAAAACGGCAAGGCTATCGATTATCGGTTTTTAGAGGTAAACCCTGCTTTCGAAAAACTTACCGGACTTAAAGCTAACGACATTGTAGGTAAAACATGCCTCGAAGTACTCCCCGATACCGAACCCTATTGGATTGAAATGTACAGCAAAGTAGCTCAAACCGGCCAATCGGTTTCGTTCGAAAATTTTAGCAGTGCCCTTGACCGACATTATCAGGTATCGGCATACTCCAACGAAAAAGGGAAGTTTGCTACTTACTTTTTGGACATTACCGAGCGTAAAGAAATGGAAATCAAACTTCGCGATAGTGAAGAAAAATACCGGGCTATCTACGACAATAGCACCGATGCCATTTTAGTGGTCAATGCAGAAGATTTCAGAATTATTGATGTAAACGAAACTACTTTAAAACTATTTGATTACCAAAAAAAGGAAGAACTTATTCACAACTCTGTCTTTGATTTAAGTGCTCTCCAATCGAAAAATGATATTGCCGAAACTGAAATGTATTTTAAGCATACTATTTCCAAAGGCGATCAGAGTTTCGAATGTATGTGCCTCAGATCCAACGGAAGCACATTTAGCAGCGATATTAAGCTAAAAAAAATCGTCATCGACCAAAAAATCAAAATTCTGGTAGTAGTGCGCGACACAACATTTCAGAAAAGTGTGGAACAAACCATTCGCAACAATGCCCGCCTGCTCGACGATATTATGCAAAATTCCGATTCGCTGATCTACATCCTCGACAATCAACAACGGTTTATTGCTGTAAATAATAAATATGCTGCACAGTTTGGAAAAACGCCTGCGGAGCTCACAGGAAAAAGCCGACTCGACATTATGCCTGTGCACTTAGCAATAGAAAGTGAAAACAACGACAAACAAGTCTGGAATAGTCGAAAAGCCATCACATTCGACGAAAGTCAACACATGGAAGATGGTACACACTACTACTTTTCGGTAAAATTCCCGCTTTTCGACAAAGATCAGAACATATATGGAATTGCAGGTATTTCAAGCGATATTACTCAAATGCGTAAAGCTATTGACGAATTATCGGCCAGCGAGAAAAAATTCGAGAGTCTTTTCGACGACCATGCAGCCGTAAAAATGCTTATCGACAGTGAAACAGGTAGAATTACCGATGCCAACAAATCGGCTGCCAAGTATTATGGCTGGACAAAAGAGGAATTGTGCGGTATGCATATCACCCAGATAAATATGCTCCCGCAGGAGGAAATAAAGGCACGCATGGATGAAGTATTTGATGAAAACCGGCGTAGTTTCACCTTCAAGCACCGACACAAAGATGGCTCTGTAACCGATGTAGAAGTGTTTAGCAGTACATTATTGATCAATGGTCGTTTGCATCATCACTCCATTGTAATGGACATTACCAAGAAGGTACAAGCCGAAAAAGCGCTGAAATTATCCGAAGAAAAATTTTCGAAAGCATTCCGCTCAAGTCCCGATTTAATTTTAATGACAGAATACGAAACCGGTAAAATTGTGGATGTTAACGACAATGTAACAGCGCAAACAGGCTACACCTACGATGAAGTGATTGGCCATACGACTCTCGAACTTAAATACTGGTACAACGACGACGACAGGCTACGTTTTATCGAAACACTCAATAAAACGGGAAATGTACAGAATATGGAAGCCCTGTTGAAACTAAAATCCGGCGAATTAAGACACCATTTAATTTCGGCCGAAACCATTGATTTTCAAGGCGAAAAATACATACTCGGGGTAAATCGTGATATTACAGAAAAGAAAAAAACAGAAGAACAACTGAAAACCAACTATGCCCTGATACGCGTGGCCGGCGAAAATGCAAGGCTTGGTGGATGGAGCTACCGCATTGGGAATGAGCATGTGACATGGTCGGATGTGGTATGCGAAATACACGGAAAAGAACACGGCTATTCACCCCTTTTGGAAGAAGGAATAAACTTTTATGCTAAAGAATACATTGACACCATCACTAACTCGTTTAATGCCTGTTTACACAGTGGCATTCCTTACGATTTAGAACTACAAATTATAAACAATTCAGGTGAAAGAGTCTGGGTGAGGGTAACCGGCGAAACAAACTACAATGAAAAAACTGAAATCATAGGTGTAAGCGGATCGTTTCAGGACATTAACGAGCGGAAAATTGCAGAGGAAAACTACCGTAAATCACGTGAAATGTTCCGGTTGATCTTCGATCAGTCGCCATTTGGTATTTCGCTTGTCGATACCAAAACAGGCATCAACATTGAAACGAACAACAAGTTTGCCGAAATTACCGGACGCAGCCGCGAGGTACTTACCCGCACAAGTTGGATGGAAATCACACATCCCGACGACCTGGACGCCGACAACAACCTAATGAATGAACTCATAGAAGGCAAACGCGACTTTTTCAGCATGAAAAAACGTTACCTTAAACCCGATGGTAGTCCGGTGTGGGTAAAAATGTCGGTAGTGCTGATAAAAATCGACGAACAGGAAACCGGTCATCATTTGTGTATGATTGAGGATATTGGCGAACAGGTAAAAGCAGAGGAAGCATTGCAGGAAAGCGAATTAAATTTCCGATCGTTGTTCGAAAAAGGACCCATTGGTATTGCTTATCATAAAATGATATACAACCAGGATGGCGAACCTACAGATTATCTTTTTCTCGAAGCCAACAGCAGTTATCAGGAGCTCACCGGTGTAAATCCTGTAGGAATGAAAGCAAGCGAGGCTTTTCCGGGTATTCAAAACGATCCATCGGACTGGATAGGAAAATTTGGCAAAGTGGCAAAAACGGGTAAGGAAATACGCTTTCAGCAATATCTCGAAGCCAACGACCGCTGGTACGACTGTGTGGCCTATCAATATAAACCCGACCATTTTGTGGCTGCATTTCTGGAAATCACTTTACAAAAACGTACCGAAATAGCGCTTATCGAGTCGCAAAAGCTTTATCATTCGTTTGTAGAGCACATTCCCGGCTCTGTATTTCGTAAGGATGCTGATGGACGCTATATTTTTGTCAATAACATTTTCTGCAAAATGAAAAGACTAAAAGCAGAAGAAATTATTGGGAAAACAACGAATGAACTTTATGAATACGAAATCACAAAAGATAGAAAAATTTCGGAGATGAACGACTTCTTTCAGAGCACACTGCCCGAAGGAGAAGATCACCATCAGCAAATAATGCGAACCGGTGAACCCATCGAGATCGAAGAAGTGTACAACCTGCCCGATGGTACACGAAAATATTATCAGGTTGTAAAATCTCCTGTTTTTGGTTTTGGTAACAGAGTGGTGGGCTCGCAGGGCATTCAGTTCGACATCACGGATAGAAAATTAGCAGAAACAGCTCTACTTAAAAAAGAAAGGCAGCTACAAACCATGATCAGTAATTTGCCGGGCTTTGTATATCGATGCGCTTACGACAAAGACTGGACTATGCATTTTCTGAGCGAGGGCATAACAAGCATTACAGGCTACAAACCCGAGCAGCTACTGCAAAACAAAGAACTGGCTTTTAACGAAATAATTCATCCCGAAGATCAGCCCCGAATCAATACGCAATGGGAACAGGTAGTACCGGAACAAAAAGTATTTACTGAAGAATACCGTATCATCGATATTCACGGTGATGTTCGCTGGGTTTGGGAACAGGGACGCCCGGTAACCGATCCTGACACAAATATCACTTATCTCGAAGGGTTTATTACTGACATTACTGATCGAAAAAATGCACAGGAAGCATTGTTGGCCAGCGAAGAAAAATTCAGAACACTTTTCAACGAAATGAATGATGTGGTTTCGATACACTCGTTGGTTTACGATAATGAAGGAAAGGTGATTGATTTTAGAATTACTGATTGTAATCCGGCATTTTGCGAACTTGTTCATCTTTCACGTGCTGAAATTATTGGAAAATCAGGCACTGAAATCTATAAATTTGAAAAAATACCACATCTGGACAAATTTATTAGTGTGGCTAATGAAGGGACTGGTTTTGAATTTTCTGACGATATCACTTTTCCGAACAAAATCTTCAGGCTATCGGTAGTATCGCCCGGCAATGGCACTTTTGCAGTGCTGGCAACCGATCTGACCGACATTTCTAATTACAACAAAAAATTAGAGGATAAAAACAAAGAACTCGAAAGTTATGTATATATCACTTCGCACGACTTACGTTCACCGTTGGTTAACATACAGGGATTCAGTAGCCGCCTGAAAAAGCAAACCGAACAAATTCAACACATTCTGAAGGACTCAATGACGGATGACGAACGTAAGAAACTTTTACACGAACAACTTAGCGAGAAAATTCCTCTGTCGCTCGATTATATTTTCAACAATGTAGTGAAAATGGATCGCATGCTCAATGGACTGTTACAGATATCGCGTACAGGTAGGCTACCCATGCAAATACAAAAAACAGATGTGGATAAACTCATTCACAACATTAGAAAATCATTTAACCATGAAATTAGCGAAAAAAATGCTAATATTGAGGTCGAAAAGCTCCCTGCCTGCTATGGCGACGAGAATATGCTCAACCAGCTTTTCAGCAACATTATAGGCAATGCACTGAAATACAACGCAAAAGACCGTCAATTATTGATTCACATCAGCGGACAACAGATGCAAAACAGCACCTTGTATTGTATTGCAGACAATGGTATTGGTATTTCGGAAACATATCTCGATAAAATCTGGAATGTATTTTTCCGTGTCGATTACAAATCGCAAAGCGGCGAAGGAATTGGGCTTAGTGTAGTAAAACGAATTATTGAAAAACACAAAGGAAATATCCGGGTAGCATCACAAGAAAATCTGGGCACAAAATTCTTTATCGAATTGCCGAACCAGATATTTAGTGAATAGATTTTTTTACTGGTGGATTGGTTGGTTAATGGATTAGTGGATTGGTTAATTAGTGGTTGGTTAATTGGTTGATTAGTGGATTGGTTGATTAGTTGATTAGTTGATTAGTTAATTAGTTGATTAGTTAATTGGATATTTGGATGATTGGATCGTTTGGGCTTTAGCTCAATTATAAAATATAAATTTAAACATTATGTCACAACACAAACTCATTAGAATTCTCATCACTGAAGATGACGACGGACATGCCGAACTTATTACTGAAGGTTTGCGTGAATCAGGTTTATCCAACCCTATTGAGCGGTTCAACGACGGACTTGAACTTTGGGAATTTCTATCAGGTGATGAAAATAAAAGCCAAACCGAGGATTATCTGATATTATTGGACATAAACATGCCACGCATGGATGGCTTGGAAACACTTAAACGTATCAAGCAACATCCTGAATTAAAAGATTTTCCGGTAATAATGCTAACAACCACCGACGATCAGCACGAAATAGACAAATGCTATCAGCTTGGCTGTAATGTATATATCACCAAACCTATTAACTTTACTCTTTTTGCCGAAACTCTCAAACGAATCGGACTGTTTCTGCAAATTATAAAAGTGTGATGATTGGTTGATTGGTTGATTGGTTGATTGGTTGATTGGTTGATTGGTTGATTGGTTGATCGGTTGATCGGTTGATTCACTTGTTTACTTGTTCACTCAAAAAATATTTAAGCTATGACTATATTACTTATCGAAGATGATCCCGGAATTGCTACCCTAATGCAATCGGAACTTGAAGATTTAAACTACAAAGTGCAATGGGTCGAGGATTTCGAAAAAGCTGATCAATGGCTTGCCGAAAACTGCGACGAATTGCTTATGATAGTCGACTACAGCATTGCCGGAGTAAAAAACGCGCAGGATTGGATAAAAGCCCGTAAAGAAAAGGGGCTTTGCAATCCACCTTTTATCATGTCCACCGGGCAGGGCGACGAACGCATTGCGGTAGAGATGATGAAACTCGGCGCTCGCGACTATTTGGTAAAGGACAGTTTGCTTTTCGATCGTCTGCCTGACATAATGAAACGTATCCAGCAGGAACTTGAAAACGAAAACAAACTCGCTTATGCAGAAAAACAAATCCGCCAGATCAGCGAATTCTACAAAAATATTATTGAAAATGCATCCGATGGCATAGTACTCGTCGACCATACTAAACACTTTAAATACATTAGTTCGTCGGCACAAAAAATATTCGGATATCAACCATCCGATCTGATAAACCTTACAGCCAACGACATAACCCATCCCGACGACTTAGACTACATTTTGAAACATGTGGAAAGAGTTTTTAATGATGCCGGCTACGCCCCTACCCTTCAATGCAGACTCAAACACAAGCATGGACACTGGATATGGGTTGAAAGTAAACTCACCAACCTGCTTAGCAACAATGCTGTTAACAGCGTGGTAATCAATTTCCGAAACATAGATGACCGAAAAAACTCGGAACAGCTAATTGAACGACTCAATGCTTTCCGACAGTTGCTCATGGATATTTCCACATCCTTTATCAATTTGCCCCTCGACGAAGTTAATACCGTAATTCTGGAATCGCTCGAAAAGCTGGGCCGTTTTGTAAAAGCCGACCGAAGCTATATTTTCGATTATGATTTTGAAAACAAACTTGCTTACAACACTTACGAATGGTGCAACACAGACATCACATCGCAGATTTCTAATTTACAGGCGATTCCTTTGTCCGAAATGGAAGAATGGCCTCTTACACATGCCCGTGCTGAAGTTATTTACATACCCGATATGCGACGGTACAAAGGTGGAAGTTCAAAAAAAACACTCGAAGCTCAGGGAATTAAAAGTCTGATTGCCATCCCCTTAATGGATGATGGAAAATGTATAGGTTTTGCCGGATTCGACTCTGTACTCACTTTTCACGAATACAGTGAAAGCGAACAAAACCTGCTGAAAGTATTTACACAGGTACTTGTAAACACACACAAACGTAAAAAAGCACTTATCTCGCTGCGCAAAAGCGAAGTGAGATACCGCGAACTATTTGCCCGAAACCCCCAACCCATGTGGATTTTCGATACTGAAACACTTGCTTTCCTTGAGGTAAACGATGCTGCATGTAAACATTACGGTTACACTCATGAGGAATTCCTGACCTTAAACATCAGAAACATCCGTCCAAAGGAAGACATGCCTTTGCTTTACAAAAATCTCGAATTAATGAATCTGGGTATCAGAACCGAAGTGTATGCCCGCCATTGCTGTAAAAACGGCGATATAATTCATGTGGAACTTACCTCTTCGCCTACCTCTGTGAATGGTAGGAAAGCTTTACATGTGATGGTAAACGACATTACACAACGAAAATTAGCCAACGAACAATTGCAAAAAAAACGCGACATACTCAACAAACTTTTGTACGAAAGTTCAGAGCTTATACAAACAAAACACACTACCCCTGATTACGAAAAACTCGCCGGAATATTACACAGTATCAGTGAAGCACGATTTGTTTCGTTTAATCTTTTCGATGAGCAATCGAAAAGCTATCGAACCAAAGCTATGTCAGGTCTCGATAATTACACAAATTTATCGAAAAAATATCTTGGATTTAACTTACTCGACCACGAGTGGAAAGAAGGCCCTGTTCGGTATTTCAACAACCGTGTGGAGGTAGTTAGTATTTACAAAAACATTGGAGAAATTTCCGGAAAACAAATACCGGCCTTTGTGGTTAAACTTATCGAAAACAGCTTCAATACGGGTAAAGTTGCTGTGGTAACCATTACTAATTTTGATGAAATGCTGGGGCATTTCCTGCTGATATATCCTAAAAACAAGGAACCTGAAAACCTGGAAATACTAGAGCTTTATGGTTCGCAGGTTGGTCAGTATCTGGCTCGTAAAAAAAGTGAAGAGCTAGTGCTCGAAAGTGAAAACCGCTACAAATCAATTTTTGAATCTTCCTTCGAATCGATTATGCTAACATCTCCTGATGGATCGGTATATTCGGCCAATCCTGCCTGTTGCAATTTGTTTGGGTACAGCGAGGAGGAAATATTGAAAGGTGGAAGAAAACTTTTAGTTGACGCTACCGACCCACGCCTGAAGACAGCTCTCGAAACCAGAGAGCAAACAGGCACCTTTGCCGGAGAAATTAGCATGATACGTAAAAACGGCGAAAAATTCGAAGCTGAACTATCTTCCACAATATTCCACAACAAGGCCGGACTATTGAAAACATCCATCACAATACGGGATATAAGCCAACGAAAACGCAATGAACAGCTTTTGCTCGACAGCGAAAAAAAATACCGGCAACTCTTTGCTTCCAATCCTCAAGTAATGTGGATATACGATGTGAGCACTTTAAAATTTATAGAGGTTAACCAGGCTGCCATACATCATTATGGATATTCGCAGGAAGAATTTCAGAATATGACTATACTCGATATTCGTCCCAAAGACGAACACCACCGAATGATAGAATCAGTCAGAAACCAGGAAAATATGGACTTTTCGGGCGACTGGACTCATATCAAAAAAAACGGAGAGCATATCATTGTTGAAATTACTTCCTACGCAATAGTAGCGGATGGCCGAAAAGCCCGTCATGTGCTTATCAACGACATTACCGAACGCCGCAGAGCCGAACGACAACTACAGGAAAAAATGGACGAACTTATACGTTTCCATAAACTTACAGTAGACCGCGAGCTGAATATGATTAATCTGAAAAAAGAGATTAACGAGCTACTGAAGGCTACCGGTAAAGACGAAAAATACAAAATCTTCTAAAAAAACAAGAATTCTAATGAAGTATAAACAATACAAAATCAGCAGCCTGCTATTGTTTAGTGTAATTATCCATGTAATATTTGTGATTGTTATCGGACTGATTTCGGTAATGCATGCAAACGATTTACATAAAAAAACCGAGTATTTTTATACTAATTCATTATCGGTACGTGTAGCTGTAAATACATTGAAAAATGAAATTACAAGCATGCGACTTGGCGTAAGAGATATGATGCTGGCACGAAACTACGACGAACAAAGCCTTGCCGAAGAAACCATAGCCAAAGCAAATGCAAATGCGCTGCAACAGTTTCAGGTGCTTCGAACAAAATATACAGGGCCACAATCCGATGTCGAACTTGCTTTTGAGGCTTTTAATGCATGGAGTGCATTATTGTATCAGAACAACGCAAGTGTAAAGAATGACAAATCGAAAATCAATGATGTTATCGACAGGGTTAAAGCAACAGGCCGAAGTGGACAACTTCGTGAAATATTATTTCATAATATTGAACAAATAAATGTGTCTTCAACAAACATAAGCACGAATGTATATAATGATTCAATTAAACTAAGAGCACAGCTCAATATGGAGTTGTATATTCTGATTTTTTTAATACTTACGATATCTGTTTTTATCAACTACCATTTATTACGACACATCCGCGACTCCATTACCAGCCTGACACTGGTTGCACAACAACTTCAAAATGGCGATTTAAATGCACGCAGCAATATCGATAAAGGAAATGAGTTCGGACTGTTATCCGACACTTTCAACAATCTGGCCTCACGTGTTCAACAAAACATTAATCTCGGTGAGCTTGAAAAAAAACTCAGCAATGCGATGCTTCGTGAAACGGATGCACAACATTTTTTTGCACAATTGCTACCCGAACTGGCTACAAATACGCAATCGCAAATTGTGGCCTGCTATTTACTGAACAAACAAAAGCAGGAGTATACACTTTTTCATGCGGTTGGTGTACATGCCGATGCTCAAAAAACCTATTCGGCAAAGCAACCCGAAGGCGAACTCGCTATGTGCATTATAACCCGCAAAATTCAAAAAATAAGCAAAATACCACACGACACAAGTTTCATTTTCAACACACTCACAGGCGATATTGTACCGCGTGAGATCATTTGCATCCCGTTACTTGTCGACGACGAAGTAGTGGCAGTGATTTCACTTGCAGCCGTACGAAAATTCAGTGAAACAGCCGAGTTGCTTATTTATAACATTCACGACACTCTGAATGCAAGGGTTGAAGGCGTATTGGCATACCGGCAACTCGAAAAATTCTCCGAAAGACTTGAACAACAATCGATTGAACTCGAAGAGAAAAATAAAACACTTGAAATACAGAAGGAGCAACTCCACGAAGTGAACGAACTTAAAACACGCTTTCTCTCGGGTATGAGTCACGAATTACGCACACCATTGAACTCCATCATTGCACTTTCGGGAGTTCTCGCCCGGGGACTTACGGGCAAAATAGACAACGAATTATTCGGTTATTTACCCGTAATAGAACGCAATGGAAAACACTTGCTCACTATTATCAACGACATCCTCGATTATTCGCGCATCGAAACAGGGCGCGAAGAAATTATTTACACACATGTGAAACTTTCGGACTTAATGGAAAATATATGTGAAGCCATCCGCCCAATTGCACACGAAAAAGGAATTATTATTAGTTGCAACCTGCAATCGACAGATGTTGAATTTGATACTGACGAAAAGAAATTTCGCCATATACTGCAAAATATATTAGCCAATGCAGTAAAATTCACCTCGGAAGGCAAAGTCGAGATTTTTAGTTCGAAAATTAATGACCAACTCAGAATTGAAGTGACCGACACCGGTATTGGTATTGCCCCAGAACACATTCAGCATATATTCGATGAATTCAGGCAGGCCGACAACAGTACCTCGCGACGTTTCGGAGGCACCGGACTGGGACTTGCCATAGCTAAAAAATATGCAGAAATGCTGGGCGGCAACATTTCGGTAAAAAGCACCGTGGGCGAAGGATCGGTATTTACTGTAAGTATCAAGTTGAAAGAATAGAACTTCAGCAAAAGTAAAACTATCAGCATCATATTTATAAAAATATATCTTATAAAACAATAATCGCCACTTCGGCAATGCCAAAACACACGAAAGTTGCAAAAGTTTTAATAAATTTGTTGCTTCGAGAAAATTTAATTTCTAATATGCATTATGGACATAAATAATATCCGAATACTGGCCATCGACGATAATTCCGACAATCTGATTACCATAAAAGCACTCTTACTCGAGTCCTTTCCGGCTGCAATCGTTTTTACGGCTGACTCAGGTCAGAAAGGTATCGAAGAGGCTAAAAAAATTGTACCTGATGTGATATTGCTCGACATATTGATGCCTGGCATGGACGGCTACGAAACCTGTCGTAAACTAAAACAAATAAACGAACTTGTTGACACACCGGTGGTTTTTGTAACTGCCATTCGCGACGAAAAGGAAAGCCGGATAAAAGGTCTGGAGGCTGGTGCCGAAGCCTTTTTGTCGAAACCCATCGACGAAAGCGAACTGAAAGCTCAAATACGGGCAATGTTCAAAATACGTCAGGCCAGTCTGACACGGCACAATGAACATATCAGACTTTCCGACATAATCAACGAACGCACCCGCGAATTAGAGCTCACTCACAAAGCTACGCTTAACCTGCTCGAAGACCTTAAGAACGAAAATGAACAACGACGACGAACTGAAGCTGAACTTAGAAAAAGTGAAGCACGATTACAACGTGCCGAACTGGCTTCAAAATCGGGAAACTGGGAAC
Source organism: Paludibacteraceae bacterium (assembly GCA_016937795.1). Lineage (GTDB taxonomy): Bacteria > Bacteroidota > Bacteroidia > Bacteroidales > Paludibacteraceae > Paludibacter. The sequence continues at coordinate 15,773 of JAFGVV010000005.1, read as the reverse complement.
TCGACCTGGACGAACGCATGTTATATGCCTCTGTAGGAGCTAAAGTACTGTTGGGAACCGATAAGAATGCACTCACCCCCGAAGAGGTGTTAGCAATGACGCTATTAGAATATCATCAGCCATTCAAAGAGAAATACATAAACCTGGTTGAGAATAACGAAACCTTTTCGATCGAAGTAAAAATCAGAAATCAGATTAGTAATGAAATAATCGATTTACTTTGTCTTGCAAACTTTGATGAAAAACAGCGTCGCGCATTTGGAGTTATTCAGGACATTACCGAACAAAAACTTATGCAACAGGCACTTGCCGACAGCGAAGCGCTATACAAAGCAGTGCTGAACTCAACACCCGACATTGTGCTTACAACCGACACTCAGGGTAAAATTGTAATGGCCTCACCCACAATACTAAGCACCTATGGTTATGACGATTACAATGAGTTAAGTACAAAAATGCTACTCGACTTTATACATCCGGACGACTACAGCAGGGCTGTTTCAAATTTCACAAACATGCAACAGGGAATTCACTCTGGCCCTCACGAGTACAAAAGCATACGCAAAGATGGATCAACTTTTGATATTGAAGTCAAAGGTGGATCAATAAAAGATAAAGATGGTATAATATCGAAACTCGTATTTATTGCCCGCGACGTTACCGAACGTAAAAAAGCAGAAGTTAAACTTATACGATCCGAGGCAGAGTTCAGAGCCGTTTGGGAAAATTCAGGAAGCGGACTGAGGCTTACCGATTCCGATGGAAACATTGTAAGGGTAAACGATGCTTATTGCAGGATTTATGGGCGAACTCAGGAGGAACTTACAGGCGCAAAAATAAGTGCTGTATATCCTTTGGGAGATACCGAACGTAAACTACGTAAACACCGCGATCGTTTCAAAAATCGTAAAGTGGACTCATATGTCGAAAAAGAAATAACGCTATGGAACGGACAAAGAAAATGGGTACAGGTCGAAAATTCATTTCTCGATATCGAAAGTGAAAATCCATTGCTTTTAGGAGTTTTTACCGAAATCACTGCCCGAAAACACGACGAAGAAAAAATCAAACATCTCAGTCGTCTGTATGCACTTATCGGACAGGTCAATCAATCAATTGTGCGTACTCACGATACCAGGGAGCTGCTCGAACGAATTTGTAACATTGCCGTTCTGTACGGTCATTTTCGCATGGCATGGATTGGTCTCTACGACGAATCTTCCGACAATATCACCCCAATGAGTTTTGCAGGCTACGAAGCCGGGTATATGAAAAGTCTGGAACCCGTAATTCAAAACATTTCAAAAGGAATCGGACCAACTACACAGGCACTTATTAGCAAGGAAATCGTATGTACAAACAATGTCGAAACTGACAAGCGACTATTGCTTACACGCGATGAAGCTTTACAACGTGGCTATAAATCATTTGCTAGCATACCGCTACTGCTTCAAAACAAAGTGTACGGCATACTAAGCATATATGCTGGTGAAACAGACTTTTTCAACAACGAAGAGCTAAAACTTCTGTCAGCCATTGGCGAAGACATTAGTTTTGCACTCAATGCCATAGAAGCCGACAAAACACGTAAAGCTGCCGAAGAAGCTTTGCTCGAAAGCGAAAACAGATACATCACATTTGTCAATAACAATGTGGACATGATTTTTGTGAAGGACGAGAACTTCAGATACCTCGTTGCCAACGATGCAATGGCACAGTTCTTCAATAAAAATGTAGACGATATTTTAAATAAAACTGATGCTGAAATATCGGGTCCCGAAGTTCATATACCCTGTTCATCATCAGACAGACAAGCATTAATGTCGGACAAACCCGTGATTGGTGTCGAAAAACTGGGCGAACGTTTTTACGAACTCACCAAATTTCAAATGCTTCTTAAAAATGGAAAGACAGGCATTGGAGGTATTTTACATGATATTACACACCGTCGCGAAGCCGAAAAAGCGCTCGAAGAAAGCCGACTTGAACTGAAAGCCATATACGACAATGCACCTGTAATGCTTTGCGTGCTCGACGAAAGCAGACGCATTATTTTCCAAAACATGGAATTTAGTGAATTCACACATCAGCTCGACGACCATACCATTGGTAAGCTTATTGGCAATGTACTGGGCTGTATCGGAGCAGTGGATTATGGCGATTGTGGCGCTGGCCCCGACTGCGATGAATGTACGTTGCGAAATGCTGTGGACAGAAGCATCAGCTCAGCCATCGGGCAACGAAATTTCGAACATCACACCACGCTGGTTTTAAATGGCGAAGAAAAAGAAATATATTTATTAGGTTCTACTGCTGTAATCGAGACCTCAGGTAAACGAAAAATTTTGCTGACACTTTATGACATCACACGTCGCAAACAAGCCGAACAGGAACTTGAGAAAAGTGAGATGTTTCTGCGTACTTTTATCGACAATACTCCTTTCCAGATTTGGGCACGCGACACAAGAAATGTTGGTATTCTGGAAAACAAAATGATGCAGGACAAATTCGGAACAATAATTGGGAAAAAACCTTCAGAAGATCCGAATATCGAGACTGAAACTGCATTGCTTTGGGAACAGCAAAACCAAATGGTTATGCAGGGAAAATTAATCGATGAAGAAATTGAATACCAAATTAAGGGTAAAAAACTTAATTTCCATCAAATTATATTTCCGGTGTATGTCAACGGAAGAGTAATAGCCATTGCTGGTTTCGATATCGACATTACCGACCGCATAAAAGCACAGGAGCAAATAAAGAACTTTGCGGCTCACCTGCAAAATATTCGCGAAGAAGAACGTGTGGTGCTGGCACGCGAAATACACGACGACTTGGGACAAATTCTGGTGGCCATAAAAATTGACCTCGGACTACTGGGCATGAAAGCACAGAAGTTTATTCGCGAAGAAGCTTCCGAAGAGTTTATGACACACTTTAAGCGACTTGCCGGACAGGTGGATAATACCATCAAAACAGCCCGACGCATCATGTCGAACCTGCGGCCTGAAGTGCTTGATATCCTCGGCTTCGAAGATGCCGTGCGCTCGTATATAAATTCATTCAGCGAAAGGTTTAATATATCATGTACATTCGACTGCGAAATTTCTGATTTTAAAATAGAACAACAACATTCGCTGGCGCTCTTCCGAATTATTCAGGAATCACTAAACAATGTAGCAAAACATGCATTTGCGTCGAAAGTGGATATCAATATAGCACCTGTTAACGATAAAAAAATTGCGCTTACCATAAGCGACAATGGTAAAGGGTTCGACATTCAGGCTAAGCGTAGAAATGACTCCTACGGACTAATTGGTATGAAGGAAAGGGCTTATCTGCTCGAAGCAGTATTTCATATCGAAAGTGAACCCGGACAAGGTACACACATTACCATTACGATGCCTTACAATGCGACTAAAAAATAACTAAAAACTCTTTTTTAATCGGTTTATAAATCATTTTGCTTATATCATGAATTTTATAAATAAATTCGATAAGCACCAAAACGAACAAAGTATATGAAACAGGATTTCTTACTCTCACTTATACAGAATGTTGCCATATTACTTGCTTTCAGCATGATGTATGACTATTTCTGGATCAGGAAAAAATCCGGACATAGTTTTATGTATAAAATTGGAACCGGGATATTTATAGCAGCGGTAGGTTATTTGCTTATCCGTACTCCCTGGACCATGATTGATGGGATAATCTTTGACTCACGTACAATTTTACTTTCCATTGCAGGCTTATTTTTTGGTGCTGTTCCTACTATCATAGCAGTGCTTATCCTTTCCGTTTACCGCTTTTTGATTGGTGGAGATGGACTTTATATGGGAATTGCCACCATGATTACTTCAGGAATCATCGGGATTTTGTGGCACTATTTACGCTCAGGCTGGGAAAAGAAAAACACGATTGCCGAGCTGGCAGTAATGGGCGTAATAGTACACTTAATCATGTTATTGTGTACTTTTCTGTTACCCGACTCAATTCGATCCGTTACTTTCAACACTATCGTTTTTCAGGTATTATTTATTTATCCGGTTGCCGGCATCCTGTTAGGTTTATTAATGCTCCGCCAGCACAAAAATCGTCAGAACGAAGAAGATTTAGCTACAAGTGAAGAACGCTGGCGGTTTGCCATTGATGGCTCAGGCGATGGGCTTTGGGACTGGAACATTCTGACCAACGAAGTTTATTTCTCGCCGGCACTTACCCAAATGCTCGGATATAAAAATGCCGAAATGTACGGAAATATTAAAGGCTGGGAAGAAAAAATACATCCGGAAGATATTGAAAAAGCTAATCGAGATGTAATTGATTTTGTAAATGGTGTCACCGAATTACTTGATTCAGAATACCGTATGATTACAAAATCCGGTGAATACATATGGATTCAGGACAGAGGAATGGCCATGCAACGCGACGAAAAAGGAAAAGCCAAGCGTTGCATTGGTACACATCGTAACATTACACATCGTAAAGAAATCGAAAAAGCATTGTTGGAAAGTCAGCAATATACCAACTCCATCCTCACTGCCATTCCCGATTTAATTTTTGTAATGAACGAAAAGGGTGTATATCTCGATTTTAAATCAGGGAAAACTGTAGACCTCTACCTGAAACCCGATGATTTCATAAACCGCTACGTCACCGATATACTGCCTGATGAGGTATCCGGAAAGATAGTATCGACAATAACTCATGTTTTAAAAACCAATACTGAAAGTATAATTGAATATAATCTTTTAATTAACAATAAGATTGAGGATTACGAATCACACATTATTCCATTCTCTCACGGAAAAGTGGTGGTAATGGTGCGAAACATTACCGAAAGAAAAAAATCGGAGTTACAATTGCTCAAATCGCAAAGTGAACTGAAGAGGTTTGCAGCTCACTTGCAAAATATACGTGAAGAGGAGCGGGTAAATCTGGCTCGCGAAATTCACGATGAACTGGGACAAATACTCGTAGCCGTTAAAATGGAACTGGGTATGCTTATGAAAAAGAACAATGCCCAAAGTTGTGATAAATGTATTGAAATGAACGAGAACTTCATATATCTGTCATCACTTGTGGATCAAACCATTACAACAGCACGCAAAATAATGACCGACCTGCGTCCTGAAGTACTCGATATGTTTGGCGTAGTGGATGCCATACGCCAGTACACACAGAAATTTGAAGAAAGATATAAAGTTAGAGCCATTTTTAGTACCGAATCAGATCAACTCGAATTGTCGCGTGAGCAGTCGGTGGCACTTTTCCGTATTGTACAGGAAGCGCTTACAAATGTGGCCAAACACGCCAAAGCCACCGAAGTACACGTTATGCTTGGTATGCTCGAAAACGGGTATTATCTTGAGATAACCGATAACGGAAAAGGTTTCGATGCCTGTGCACCAAAACGTAACGACTCCTATGGCATGTTGGGCATGAAAGAGCGTGCTTATCTCATTAATGCCGATCTGCAAATTGAAAGTGAAAGCGGGAAAGGTGTTACAATTAGACTGGAATGTGTGAATGACTAAAAAATTCGATTTTTAAATAATTGTTTTCAAGAAAATAAAAACAACCATATTGTGCCCGTAATCCACATTGTATAAATCTTTTTTCGCCATATTCTCATTCTTTTTTTGTATTTTTGCACGAATTTGTATAAAAAAAGATTATGAGCACAGAACTTAGTGAACAAGAATTATTCAGACGCCAAAGTCTGAATGAGTTACGCAGTCTTGGCATCGATCCTTATCCTGCCGCACTGTATCCAACCGACGCATTTTCCACAGATATAAAAGCTGAATTTAACGACGAAGCCGAACGTCCCAATGTGTGCATTGCCGGACGAATAATGAGCCGCCGTATTATGGGCAAAGCTTCATTCGTTGAACTTCAGGACTCGAAAGGACGTATTCAGGTGTATATCAGCCGCGACGATATAAGCACCGAAGCGCAGCCTGAAATGTACAACACAGTATTCAAAAAACTCCTCGACATAGGCGATTTTATTGGCATAAAAGGCTATATTTTCCGCACTCAAATGGGCGAAATAAGCGTTCATGCACAGGAACTTACTGTACTCAGCAAGTCACTCAAACCACTTCCCATTGTAAAATATAAAGACGGCGTGGCTTTCGATGCTTTTGAAGACCCCGAACAACGTTACCGTCAGCGCTATGTGGATTTGGTAGTGAACGAAGGCGTAAAAGATATTTTCCTCAAACGTACAAAAGTATATAACTCAATGCGCGAGTATTTCAACGCCGAAGGTTATATCGAAGTGGAAACTCCTGTTCTTCAACCCATTCCGGGTGGTGCTTCGGCCCGTCCGTTTATTACGCACCACAATGCGCTCAACATTCCGCTGTATATGCGTATTGCCAACGAGCTTTACCTGAAACGTCTTATTGTGGGAGGTTTCGAAGGTGTGTACGAGTTTTCGAAAAACTTCCGCAACGAAGGGATGGACCGCACCCACAATCCCGAATTTACAGTCATGGAAATTTATGTGGCTTACAAGGACTACAACTGGATGATGGAGTTTACCGAAAATATGATCGAGAAAATTTGTCTCGACGTAAATGGTACGACCGAAATTCAGCTTGGCGAGAAAACCATTAGTTTCAAAACGCCTTTCAAACGCGTAACCATGATCGATGCCATAAAAGAACATACCGGAATCGATATTAATGGTATGAACGATGTGCAACTGCGCGAAGTATGCAAACAATTGCATATAGAAGCCGACGAAACAATGGGAAAAGGCAAACTGATTGACGAAATTTTTGGCGAAAAATGCGAAGGTAACTACATTCAGCCTACATTTATCACCGACTACCCAATGGAAATGAGCCCGTTGTGTAAACGTCACCGCGAAAACCCCGAACTTACCGAACGCTTTGAGCTTATGGTAAACGGCAAAGAACTGGCCAACGCATACTCTGAACTCAACGACCCAATCGACCAGCTTGAGCGCTTTCAGGAGCAACTTAAACTGGGCGAAAAAGGCGACGACGAAGCCATGTTTATCGATATGGATTTTGTACGCTCACTCGAATATGGAATGCCTCCTACTTCGGGAATGGGTATTGGTATGGATCGCCTCGCGATGCTTATGACCGGTCAGCAGGCTATTCAGGAAGTGCTTTTCTTCCCTCAGATGAAACCCGAAAAAGCAGCTAAAAAAGATGGACCGGAGAAATTTGTGGAGATGGGCATCCCTGCCGAATGGGCCGAAGTAATTCTCAAAACAGGAATTCTCACCATCGAAGCGCTGAAGGGACTGAACCCGAACAAATTCCATCAGGACATTTGCGGATATAACAAAAAGAACAAACTCGGACTTACCAATCCAACGAAGGAAGAAGTTCAGAAGTGGATTGAATTAACCCCTAATTAAGAAAAACCCCTAACCCCTAAAGGGGAACCGGGAGTGAGATTAGAAGTGGCTTATGATATTAGAAAATTGTTAAATATACAAATGTAATTTTTCCCCTTTAGGGGTTAGGGGTTGTTAGGGGTTTTATTTGAAGCAGTTATGAACGAAAAAAGTAAAATAGCAATATTAGGAGGCGGAAGCTGGGCCACAGCAATTGCGAAAATTGCATTGGTCAACTCCGACGAAATTCATTGGTATATGCGCCGTCAGGAGCAAATTGATGAATTTATTCGTCTGAGCAAAAATCCATCCTATCTTACAGGTGTTAAATTCGACACCGACAGGATTAAATTTACCAGCAACATTAATCATGTAGTGGCCACATCCGATATTCTGATCATGGCCACACCATCACCATTTCTGAAGCAACACCTTAAAAAACTGCGTCGGAAACTTGATAAAAAAATGGTGATTTCGGCGATCAAGGGTATTGTCCCCGACGAAAATATGATTGTCTCGGACTATTTCGAACAGGTTTATAATGTACCCAAAGACAATATTGCTGTGCTTGCCGGTCCCTGTCACGCTGAGGAAGTGGCGCTCGAACGTCTCTCCTACCTTACCATTGGTTGTAGCGACCGCGAAAAGGCACGCATCCTGGCACAACGATTTACCACAAGTTTTATCCGTACTTCCATCAGCGAAGATATGCTCGGAATTGAATACTCATCCGTAATGAAGAATATTTATTCCATTGCTGCAGGTATTTGTCACGGACTTAAATATGGCGACAATTTTCAGGCTGTACTTATTTCCAACGCCATACAGGAGATAAATCGCTTTTGCAACGCCATTAACCCATTGCATCGCGACATCAACGAACCGGCTTATCTGGGCGACCTTTTGGTAACTGCGTACTCAAAGTTTAGCCGCAACCGCCTGTTTGGTACAATGATCGGAAAAGGCTATTCGGTAAAAACTGCACAAATAGAAATGGAAATGATAGCCGAAGGTTATTACGCCACAAAATGTATTCACGAAATTAACGAAAAATATCGGGTGAATATGCCTATCGTGGATGCGGTGTATCAGATTCTTTATAACCGTTGCTCGCCCACACTCGAAATCAGAAAACTGACGGAGAAGTTGAAGTGAGGCATTGGAATTGGTGGATTGGAGGATTGGTTAATTGGTTAATTGGTTAATTGGCTGAGTAGTTGATTGAGTGGTTAAATGGTTGATTAGTTAATTGGTTAAATAGTTAATTAGTTAATTTGTTAATTGGTTGATTACTTGACTGGTCAATAATTAATCAACAAAATCTTGTCAACTAACTAATTTACAAATCGACAAACGAACAACAAATAACAAACTAACTAATTAACCAATCATCTAATTAACCAATCAACAAATTAACTAATTAACTATTTAACCAATTAACCAATCAATCAATTGACTAATTAACTAAAAACAAAAACATGCCAACTAACTTTGAAAATCTGGAAGTTTGGAAAGAATGTAGAATTCTGAGAAGATCAATTTCTCAGTTAGTGAAAACATTTCCATCTGAAGAGAAATTCAGATTAGTTGATCAGTTAGTACGCTCAAGTCGTTCAACGACAGCAAACATTGCAGAGGGACACGGAAGATATCACTTTCAGGAAAATATTCAATTCTGTCGTCATACAAGAGGCTCATTAGAAGAAGTTTTAGATCATTTAATATGTGCATTAGACGAAGAATATATAACAGTAAGTCAGTTAAATGATTATAGAGTTCAAATCGAAAAGTGTTTGAAATTATTGAATGGATATATTGCATATCTTCAAAAACAAAAAGAGAACGATAAACAAAAATAATGCATAAAATCAAACAACGAACCAATCAACCAATTAACTAATTAACCAATTAACTAATTAACCGATCAACTGATTAACTAATCAACCAATTAACCAATTAACTAATTAACCAATTATCTAATCAACTAAATAACTAAATAACAAAACATATGCAACACATTAAACTCTCAATCGACAAAGCGTTCGGTTTTGTATCGGAACAAGCTGTAGCCGGATACAAATCGAAAGTAGCTGAAGCAAATGCTGCTTTGCACAACGGCACCGGAAAAGGAAATGATTTTCTGGGCTGGTTAAATCTGCCAACTTCTATCGACGAAGCTCATTTGGCAGATGTTGAAAACACTGCGAAAATCCTGCGCGAAAACTGCGATGTAGTAGTGGTTATTGGTATCGGTGGTAGCTACTTGGGCGCAAAGGCGGTAATCGATGCACTTTCGAACAGCTTCGACTGGTTGCTTACCGAACGTAAATCGCCTGTGGTGGTTTATGCTGGCCAGAACATTGGCGAAGACTATCTTTATGAACTTCAGGAACTCCTGAAAAATAAAAAGTTCGGTATTATTTCTATCTCAAAATCGGGAACCACTACCGAGCCTGCACTTGCTTTCCGTCTGCTGAAAACACAACTCGAAGAACAACAGGGCAAAGAAGCTGCTAAAAAGCTGATTGTGGCTGTGACCGACAAAGCACGTGGTGCCCTTCGCACATTAGCTACTCAGGAAGGTTACAAAACTTATGTCATTGAAGACAATATCGGTGGTCGTTACTCTGTACTTTCGCCCGTAGGATTACTGCCTATCGCTGTGGCCGGTTTCGACATTCGTCAGCTGGTAGCAGGCGCTGTGTATATGGAAAACCTTTGTGGCACCGAAACTGCTTTCGACGAAAATCCTGCGGCCATTTACGCTGCTGTTCGTAACGAACTTTACAATTCAGGCAAAAAAATTGAAATCATGGTTAACTTCCACCCCAAAATGCATTATGTATCGGAATGGTGGAAACAGCTTTACGGCGAAAGCGAAGGAAAAGACAATTTGGGCATTTTCCCTGCTTCGGTCGACTTTACAACCGATCTTCACTCAATGGGACAATGGATTCAGGAAGGCGAACGCACTATTTTCGAAACTGTGATTTCGGTGAATGAACCTAACCACACCAAAATTTTCCCTAACGACGAAGCCAACCTCGACGGTTTGAACTTCCTGGCCGGAAAACGCGTGGACGAAGTAAACAAAATGGCCGAACTCGGAACCATGATTGCTCACATCGATGGTGGTGTGCCCAATCTGAAAATTGAACTTCCAAAACTTAACGAGTATTACCTCGGCGAATTGCTTTATTTCTTCGAAAAAGCTTGTGGTATCAGTGGTTATGTATTGGGCGTAAATCCATTCGACCAACCCGGCGTAGAGGCTTACAAGAAAAACATGTTTGCACTGCTCGACAAACCAGGATTCGAAGAAGCTACAAAAGCTATTAAAGCAAGATTGTAACAAACAATATTTTAATACAACAGAAGTAACACATAGCTTCTGAACAACTACGCACCTGACAGTTATCAAAAACATCTGTCAGGTGTTTTGTTTTTATCCAATACTGAATGTATTTTAAGCAGGACTTGACGAATAACCATTAACGGTCTGATATAATATTCTTTAAAGTCAATATTATTAGTGTTTAGTGCAAAAAATCAAGTCGAATCAGAAAAAATCATGCATTCAGATATTGTAATGGCAATGCGGACGGAGTATTTCTGCTTTTTGTTTTTCAGCAAGTCCTATGTAAATAGATCTACCCACCGCTGCCTGTCTCGCTTTGGCGGAGCGAACAGGCTCTACAGGGAGAATTTTGGTGCGCAAAAAAAAACCGCCTGATTTACACAAGCGGTTTTTAAATACCAATATACTGAATGTTATTGTTTCTGTACCAGTACCCATGCATCGGCAAATCGATCCTGAATCTGCGAAATGCGACTCTTAGCTTGCACATATTCGTTGTACGATGCAATAATTACACGGAACATTCCCTGTTCATTGATTACTACCAAAGCTTTGTTACCTTCGGCGTTTAATGTGGCTTGCAAACCTTTAGCATTTGTCTGGCTTTTGAAACTTCCCACTACTACATGGTATTTTGAATTAAAAGCATTAGCATCACCTTCCGAAAGACTAAAGGACTCATTGCGTGTTACTTCAGGCTCAGCAACTGTTGGTGTTTGAGTCACAGGTGCAGGTGTTACTGTGGTTGGTGTTCCGTTAGTGCTACCTACGGTAATGTTAGCCCCTGTGATCTCAGCTACCTTTTGTTTTGACTTACATGAGCTGGCCGAAACAGCAACTAAAGCAAAAATCAAAAATAATCTAATTGTTTTGTACATAATGTATTAATGTAAATGTGTAAAGTGTTTCAAAATTTTCAACAAAGATGATAATAAAAAAACGATTCAACAAAAATTGAAATTTATTTTAATAAAAAACAACGATATATTTAAACAAAATCACATTTAGCACTGTTTATAAAGTATGTTTTCTATCAATAACTATATAGACATAACAAAAAAAATATCAAAATCATGAAATTTGAACTACCCAAACTTCCGTATGCGCCCAATGCGCTTGAACCTGTAATCAGCGAAGAAACCATTAGCTATCATTATGCTAAACATCATCAGACTTACGTGAACAATCTGAACAATCTGATTGTAGGAACAGAATTTGAAAATGCCGATTTGGACACTATCGTAAAGAAATCAGAAGGTCCGGTTTTCAACAATGCCGCTCAAACCTGGAATCACAATTTCTATTTCCTGTCGCTTACGCCCGAAAAAGGCTCACAACCCTCAGTTGCTCTTGCGAAAGCTATCGACAATGCTTTCGGATCGTTCGAGGCTTTTAAAGATGAATTTAGTAAAGCTGCCGTGACACTCTTCGGTTCAGGTTGGGCGTGGCTTGTAAAGGATAACGAAGGAAAACTTTCGATTATAAAAGAAAGTAATGCCGGCAATCCTATCACCAAAGGCCTTACTCCGCTGCTCACTTTCGATGTGTGGGAACATGCTTATTATATTGATTACCGTAACCGTCGTCCAGACCATATTGCTGCATTGTGGGATTTGGTTGACTGGAATGTTGTTTCGGCGCGCTATTAATTAAACTTTCGATTGTTTACACATTTAAGCAACATACTTAAACCCGGGCAAGTCAGTCCGGGTTTTTTATTTCTTTTTTTCAAACGAAACAGCACACTCTATTTCAGCATTTTTTGTACTTTTGTGTCCGATAATTCACAAACAGTAACAATATCAAAAATCATCATTTCTATTTTATGGAAAAACGCACCATTGGTATTCACGAGAAATTACCATTGCTACAGAGTTTGCCGCTAAGCTTGCAGCACCTCACCGCTATGTTCGGAGCCACTATTCTGGTTCCGATTCTTTTAGGTGTCGACCCGTCGATTGCCCTGTTAATGAATGGTATCGGTACCATTATCTACACGCTTATTACCAAAGGCGGTATTCCTGCCTATCTGGGTTCGAGCTTTGCATTTATTGCTCCTGTAATGCTTATCAGCACAAGCTATGGAGGTTTCAGCCATGCACAGTCGGGTTTTATCTTCTTCGGACTTTTCTTTATTCTGGTTTCATTTATTGTGTATAAATGGGGCATTCGCTGGATCGACGTGGTAATGCCGCCAGCTGTCATGGGCGCTGTAGTGGCCATTATAGGTCTCGAACTGGCTCCGGTTGCTGCACGTCAGGCCGGACTTGCAGCATGGCCCGCCAACGTAGGCGATGTGGTACAGCCCTTTACACTCGATACAAAAACTGTGATTGTGTCGATGTTTACACTTCTGACCGGAATTGCAGGTTCGGTTCTTTTCCGCGGCTTCCTGCAGATTATTCCCATTTTGTTTGCCGTAGTAGCAGGCTATATTTTAGCACTCACAATGGGAATGGTCGACACACAGGCCATTGCCAATGCTGCATGGCTTGCGTTACCTCAGTTTCAGGCTCCGGTGTACGATACTCAGGCTATTCTGATTATTGCACCCGCCTGTTTGGTTGTGCTGGCCGAACATATCAGTCACCTGATTGTGACAGCTAAAATTACCAACGAAGATTTGATGAAAAAACCCGGTTTGCACCGCTCGTTACTCGGCGATGGTATCAGCAATGTGATTTCGGGTTTTGCAGGTTCGCCTCCCAATACTACTTATGGCGAAAACATTGGTGTCATGGCCATTACACGCGTTTATTCGGTATGGGTAATTCGTGGTGCAGCTATTTTAGCCATTTCATTTTCGTTTATAGGTAAAATTTCGGCTGCTATTTCTACTATTCCTGTGGCAGTTATGGGTGGTATTACCATTTTGCTTTATGGTGTAATTGCTGTGCAGGGTTTGCGTATTTTTGTGGAACAGAAAGTTGATTTCAGCAAAAACCGCAACATGGTGCTCGGCGCCATCACTTTCGTAATTGGCGTGAGCGAGGCAGCTATCAACATTGGAAGTGTACAACTTAAAGGAATGGCTTTTGCAGCTGTGGCCGGCATTGTACTTTCACTCGTTTTCTGGTTGCTCGACAAATTCAAATTAATGAATGACAATTAATTGCATTTTGAGATAACACATAAGTTCGTTGAAATATTAAATGATATGTTTCTAACACAATAGAACACATAGAAATTATTTAAGAAAAAAAACTTAGTCCACATAGTAAAAGTATCTGACGATACTTTTATCGCTCTGAATGACAATGCTTTGTTTTGATTATGATTGGAAGGATGTAGGTTGGCGGCTTCGCCGCCAACCTACATCCTTCCAAAAGCCTAACTTATTGATTACCTGTCATTCCGAACGTAGTGAGGAATCTAATAAGCATAAAAAACTAATTCAAACTATTTTTTATCGGTCAGTAGTGATCAATAATAATTATCGATTACATACTTTCGCAGACAGAATTTACAGAATCTACAGATACAATATGTCTGAAAATGATGTAATTTCTGTCTGTTTTTTTTGAGTACATATACCTGTTTTGAGAAATAATTCAAATACTTACAAAGTCACTTCCTGTTATTTTAACTCACAAAATAAAACTTCTGCATTTTCCGTTTTTTAGTATTATCTTTGCAAACTAATAACCCCAAAATCAAAATACTATGCCTGCAATTGACTTTTTCAGACGGAAATCGCAGAATCTGAGTACAGTTATCGAGTCGATTTACGGACTCCGTACAAACGATCAGGCCGACAAAGCGCTGGCAGTAGCTTCGCAGAACTTCAGCGAACTGGCAGGCTACACATTGAGTGAAATACTAGCAATGAAAGCCGACGTATATTTACAGGAAATTCTGAAACAACATTTCAGCCTGTCGTATCTGGAACAGCTTGTGAAATTTCTGCTCGAAACATCTGATATCTTTACACAATTGCAGAGAAAAGCTGAGATGCTGAATCTCAGCGAAAAGGCATTATATTTAATAAAATACCTGATTGAAACCGACAAAACATATTCGCCCGAAAGAGAAAATTTTGTGGCATTGCTCGAAGAAAAAATAAAAAACAAATGATAAACTACAAGAACAAACAACGTCCTGAGAAGGATATGATATTTGGCATACGTGCTGTGATTGAGGCCATTCAGGCCGGAAGCGAGATCGACAAAATTCTGGTACGCCGTGATATGACCAGCGAACTGTCGCGCGAGCTTTTCACTGCCCTCAACGGACTTGAAGTGCCGGTGCAAAAAGTACCGCTCGAAAAACTAAACCGTATCACTCTGAAAAATCATCAGGGCGTAATTGCCTTTATTTCGCCGGTTACATTTCAGCATATCGAGGATATTATTCCCTCAATTTACGAAGAAGGCCGCATGCCGTTTATCGTTGTACTCGATGGAGTGACTGATGTCAGAAACTTTGGCGCCATTGCCCGTACCTGCGAGTGTGCAGGCGTTGACGCAATTGTAGTGCCGATTAAAGGAGGCGCTGCACTCAATGGCGATGCAGTAAAAACATCGGCCGGAGCGCTGCTAAAAATTCCTGTGTGTCGTGAGCACAATATTGTGAATGCGCTTAAATTTATTGTTTCGTCGGGCATAAAAGTGGTTGCCGCCACCGAAAAAGCCTCTCAAAACTACACAGAAACAAGTATGACTGAGCCCCTGGCCATAGTAATGGGTGCTGAAGACGAGGGAGTTTCTCCCGAAATTCTTCGACTGTGCGACAATATGGTAAAAATTCCGATGCTCGGCACCATCGACTCACTGAATGTATCAGTTGCAGCAGGGGTCTTGATTTACGAAGCTGTACGCCAGCGTGGAGTGATTGATTCGTTGATTGGATAGCGCATAGTTTATAACGCTGATTGGTTAATTGGTCAATTGGTTGATTGGTTAATTGGTTGATTGGTCAATTGGTTGATTGGATGATTGGTTAATTGGTTGATTGGTTGATTGGTTAATTGGTTGATTGGTTAATTGGTTGATTGGATGATTGGTTAATTAGTCAATTGGTTGATTGGTT
>JAFGVV010000067.1 GCA_016937795.1 Paludibacteraceae bacterium | reverse complement strand
CCTGTTGCCGAAAGCATGACAGCCAAAAACATTAAGATTGCTTTTTGAAATTTACTTTTCATTGGTATTGTTGTTGAGTGTAGTGGATAAATTTACACATATAATTAAGGTTGGTGGAAGATGCTGTGTTAAAAGAATATTTTGAGCGCAAATTACGCAAATTACGCAAATTTTCACTAATTAAATAAGTTTGTAATTGTATATATCGATCAGATATAGCTATTTATGATTTGTGTGAATTTGCGTAATTTGTGTTCCTATTGCTTTTGATGAAGCCTCATTATCATAATATTATTTTACAAATACTTTCTGTACTCCTTCGTTCATTTTTACAAGATAAATGCCCTGAGTGAGTGATACAAAAGTATCAGAGTTATTTGTAGCAATGGTTTTTACTTTCATGCCCGAAGCATTGAAAATGCTGATTTCCTGTGCTGAAGGAATACCATTGATTTGTATACCACCCTGTTTGCCAAAGCAATTTACGCCCGCATCGCTCAGCGATTTTACGGAAGTAAGTGAGCGCCATGCAATATTTACTTTAAAAGAGTTGTTCACAGTTACACTCCAGAATCCATCCTGGTCTATATCGTTCATGAAATCTACTTCTTCGCCTGCAAAGGTCATTCCACCATCGTTGGAAACGGTATAATAAGCTCTTTCCATTTCGTAACCTGCTTTGGGTTCAAAGAAGAGTTCGAGCTTGCTGCCTTTGGCATATCCATAAGTATAATCTTTGGTTAGAATTTCGCCCAGCGACGAATATACGTAACCGTTTCCTGTTTCGCCTTCGCCTGCTACTACAATATAATAGGGTAATTCGTAGGCTCCGATATCATATTTTGCTTCGGTCTGCGGATAGCCCTGTGGGCGCGGAAGTCCTGCATGGTCGTCGGTTACTGCTTCAACAGTTTTTCCGATATTTACAAGTGGCGAAGCGCCATTGATACTCCAGTTTACGCTGTCGAGATTGAGGAGATGTTCGGGAGCAGTAGATGCACCCACAAACGACGATACTTTATTGAATTTTGGTCCACTGCCCAGTGTGCCGGCTGCAGGTTCGGTGACATCGCCATTCGAAATGTTCGACGACAGCAATACATTTTCTTCCAGTTTCCAGCTTTTATCGGTTGGAAGCGGGTTGTAAGTAGCATTGTTGTGTATAGTGGAATTTGAGTTTGCTGCACCGGTAATGCTGGTGGGCGTGGCTAAGGTGGCATCGGTAAAACATGCCCATACAATATTGTTGGTCATGTTGATAACATTTCCTGCACCGTAAAGTCCGCCGATGTTTTTTACAATAGCGTTATTCAAAAGATTTCCGCCATTAAAATATATTGTTGTAGCACCGGTATTGTTGTAGATAAGAGAGTTGATAATGCGGTTGTTGGCACTGTTGGTATAAATACCGGCTCCGGGTTTAGGGGTAGTGCCGTCCACAGCCATATTGTTGTAAATTTTTACGGACGATACATAAGTCATTTCTCCTCCCTGAATGCCCAGACCAGCCCCACGAATGGTGCTTGAGTTTCCACGTATTTCGGAGTGTTCAATATACGAAGGATATCCTGCAGGAGGATTGGAAAAAATACCGCCACCACCATTGGCTCCACCCGATTGAGTGTTGTTTTCGATCAGACAATAACGGATTGTTCCACCGGTCATAATGGCTGCTCCTCCGGCTCCTGACCCTGAAGCGGCGTTGTTGCGCATAATGCAATGTTGATAAACCACATTGCCGCGAACTACCACGGCACCACCCGAAGCGCTCAGCGCACTGCCAATACCGTTTCCATCCTCCATAATAAAACCATCAACAACGGTTTCCATATCGAAATGTCCTCCGGCTTGTACCAGACGAGCTCCGTTTCCTTTGAGAATGGTTGGATTGCTGAATTCCCATGCTTTTCCACCGGCCACTTTGGCACGTTCGCTTACCGATGATTCGGTGCCTGCAAAACTTCCGTAAATATTTATGCTGTCCTGCAGCGAGATAACAGTGGTAATTTCGAATTCGCCGGCAGCTACCCACACATCTTTACGTGCGGCAGGGTCGGTTTTGGCTGCGCTCAATGCGTCCTGAATATTGCCAAGGGCATCACTCCACGAAGCTCCTGTGCCTGTTGCTCCGGGTTTTACGTATATTACTCCGTGCTGAGCTTCGGCATACAAAGCTGATATGCTGCACAGAAGAGCGAAGATGAATGTAATTTTTTTCATTGCTGAATGTTTTTTTTTGATTTGTAATTTTTAGGTTGCCACAGGCGGCTGTGTTACTTCCGCCTGTGTATATTGCAACCCGTTTTTGTGATAGTGATAGAGAGAATTTTGTGAATGTGTGTTACCTAACCACAACTTTTTGAACCTTATCTGAAACTTTTACGAAATAAATTCCTTTTCCTGTATTGAAAGTGACATTGCTGTTTGTCGCATTGCTCACAGCTATACGTGCTCCTGTTACATTGTATAATTCTGCTTTTTCGTCTGCACTGAGTCCCTGCACTTCAATACTGTTTCCGTTGCTGAAGCAAAGGAATGATTGTTTTTCTGTATGAATACCTGTGGAGGGATTATCTTCGAATTCAACTACTAATGTGCTGTTTGCGGTCAGTGCAGGAGTGCTGTAAACTCCTTCCACTATGTCGGCCTTAACTTCTGTGCTATTATAAAGTACCGATTTTACAGATTTTCCTGAAGCAGGAGTGATGGTGAAAGCTGTTGCTTTGCCTTTAGGCTCGTTCAGTACTGCTCCCGATGTTAGTTCGTTTACTGTTCCGCCTTCGTTGAAAGTAACGGTAAGGTTGAAGTAAGCGAGTTCGTAAGCGCCCATATCGTAAGCTGATCCCTGTGCACGTGTGAGGCCTGCGAGGTCGGTGGTGAATCCGGAAATTGTTTTTCCACTGTTAAGAGCTGCAGAAGTATATTTAATAGACCAATCTGAAGTCTCAAGTTCAGTGGTTTGCTCACTGGTTGTGGCATGTCCAAAGAATGTAGTAGGAAGTACAAATCCAGGCCCTTTTGCTCCATCTTGTGAGTCGTTGCCGAGCTCAAGAGCGAGGTTGTCAGTCTGTGTATACGCATCACTTGCCAGAGTTGGGTAAACTGCAGAATTGCTAATGATTGTGTTTTTGTTTGTGATGTTACTGGTAATGCCTGTGTTGGTTTCACCCGTTGCACTTGTTTTATTTCCCCAAACAATTGTATTGGTCATTGTGATGGATGCAGTAGCACTGGCTATATAAACCTGACCTACATTATTTACTATAGTGCTATTTGTAATATTTCCCCCATTGAAATAGATTACATTTGTACCGGAGTTATTATATATCAAACAGTTTGTGAAATTGTTGTTTGAAGAGTTTGTGTAAATCGCAGCTCCGGGTTTAAAAACTGTTCCTGCATCGTCAAGGCCTTTGTTTGATCTTATTACACAGTCCGTGACGTTTGTAAACCCTGCACCCTGCACTCTGATGCCACCAGCTGTTGTATATGCACGATTATTCTCAATGAGACAACCGGATACAATCGATGTAACAGTAGTAGATGCGTTGTTCGAATAAACACCACCGCCTGCGGAAGCTACGTTTCCTGCAATATAGCTGTTTATTACATTGCCACCATTGTAGAAATTAATACCTGCCCCGTTGCCGGTAGAATTATTATTGATAATTTTACAGTTTTGTAAAGTAACACCATCGCGGTATTGAGCTGCTGCATTTGCTGCACTACTTTTGGTGATGGTCAGTCCATCAAAGAGCACATTGGCGAAAGCACCTCCTGCAAACAACACCTGAACAGAATTATTGCCATCGAGTATGGTTTCGTTTGTATAATCCCATGGACTAGTGCCTTTCTGACGTTCCAAAGCTGTCGTTTCTGTGCCGGAGAAGCCACCCATTACTGAGTGATTAGCCTGGTCGATAGTATTTACAGCACTTAGCACATAAGTACCTGCAGCTATCCAAATTTCGTCACCAGAAACAACAGTTTCGTTATACCAAACATTAAAAGTTTTTCCAGCCACTGTCAGGTCCACCAATAATTCGCCTTCGCCGGCGGCACGCCATGTAGCTGCTTCGCTTACTCCGGTTTGTACCAGATAGCGTGTTGCAAACGCTGAAAAACTGCACATTAAAGTCAGTGCGAGTAAAAGTGTAATTTTTTTCATAACAATTGTAATTTAAAAGTTGACTATTATAGTTTATGTGTATTGCTATCGTTTTTTGATATTATCCACCATGCAAAAATAGCTTGTACTTATACAGTGTATGACCTAAAATCCTGCGCAAAAGGTTCTTTTTTGTACGTATTTTCAGCGATAAAGGCTTATTTTTCAGTGAAAATGCTCAGTATTTGATCTCCTGACTGAGTATTTTCTCCCTAAACCACGGGTCGTCGGCTTCTTTCAGTAAAACTGACATTTGCCGGGTTAGTTTCCTGTACAGTTTTTTGTTTTTACTGTAGTCGAGGCTGCTCATTTGATACGGATCTTTTTTATCGTCGAAAAGCAATACTTCTTTCAGGATTTTCTTCCGGTCGATGGTGATGGCCAGGGTGTAACGTTCGGTTTTAATGCCACGCGCCACCGGGAAATAACTGATGACCTTGCCTGCTGCATTTTTCTCTCCATCTACATTACGGATATAAAGTACGCCTTTGGGTGCTTTCCGAATGTTTTTTTCTGATTTCAGGAATCCCGCCAGATTGTTGCCCTGTACGCTTGCAGGAATTTTGTTTTCAAGTCCGGCCAGCGAAAGCAGTGTGGGCATAATATCGGGCGTGCCGAGCATCAGATTGCTTACTTTTGGTTTCAGATTGGCGGGATAACGAATGAGAAATGGCACATTCAATGCTTCGGTGTAGGGTGAGTTTTTAGCATCGAGCACATGACTCGTCAGTGTTTCGCCATGATCGGAGCTGAAAACCACTATGGTGTTTTTGTCAAGTCCTGCCTCTTTCAAGGCCTGAAGTATTCGTCCAAACTGACGATCGACACCTGTCACTGCTGCAAAATAATAGGGTGCAGAACTGTGTTTTTCGGTTAGTTTAGAGTTAATATTCGGACGAATCAATAGTTCATTCAGAGGAATATCTTTGTACAAATTGAAATCTTCTTCCTCCACATCGTCGAGCGAACTGTAGGGATGATGAGGCGGATTCATACTGACCATCAGAAAGAAAGGCTTTGATTTGTCGCGGTCGTTCTGAATAAAGTCGATGGCTTTGTCGGCCTCGTGCTTGGGCGACCACTCACGAATTTCATGTCTGTCGCCATTGCTGTCCCAGTAATGTGGTTGCTTGTGCACATCGAAAGTGCCGTACGAATACCAGTAACGGAATCCGTGACGACGTTCAGCAGGTGTGTAAGCATCCCAAACAGGATTCCGGTTTTCAACATAGGTGCCGGGATTTTGCGGATTGTTTTTTGTAGGATAATCCACGTGAAGTTTTCCGATATAAGCACAATCGTAACCATTGGCTGAAAGCACATCGCTAATGGTCACAACATCCTGACGGAGGTTGCTAATGGGACGCGTATTGTTGCAGTTGAGCGTTACTCCGCTGCCATCGGGAAACATGCCTGTGAGCATCATGCCGCGATGCGGACTGCTCAGCGGACAGTTGCTGTAAGCCGAATTGAGCACTACTGCTTCGGATGCAAAGGCGTTCAGATTGGGTGTTTGCACCGGGTCGGCCTTGAAGTTTACATGCCGGCTGTAGGGTTTTTCGTTCCAGAACTGCATGGCGTGGTTACGCATTTGGTCGGGGAATACATATACAATATTGGGCTTTTCGGTCGCCAGTACATTTCCCGAAATAAGCAACGAAAGGGCTATTATGTTTTTTCCTTGTGTCATGAGATGTTTGGTTTGTTGTCAGAAATTATTCGCGTTGTTTTCGAAGATATTTGATGATACGATACTTTCATCTGCCCCCAACCCCCTAAAGGGGGCTGTGACATTGTGCAAATAAAGTAATTACGTTGCACACACTAAGTCCCCTTTAGGGGAACCAACGGTCACGACCCAAGGGAGTAATTAGGGGCAGAAATGAAAAAGGTCTTATAAATCGTAAGTTTAAAAGAGTTCAAGTGCGCTTTTGATGCAGTCACTCCTATGTGATCTATGTTTTTTTTCTAATATTAAAAACTACTGTGACTCCCGATACTCGGGATGTTCCATATGTGGTAAAAAAGTATCAATAATAATTATCAGTTACTCATATTAAACCGGAGTTCTTCTTAGTTTCCCTTGTTTTTATTTTCGGAAGCTTAACGACCAGTAATCTTTTTATGACGCTTTGCTAATTTTTTAGCCATCTTTTGGTTGGTCTGTAACAGGTTGTTTTGCTGACCAAGGTCATCTTTAATATTAAACAATCCTCCGCCCGGAATGTTAGCCAGCTCGTTGCCTGTTTTATTACGTTCGCGTCCTTTGTACTCAGGAATATATGTCCAGTCGCCCATGCGAAGTGCTGTGCGGCCCTGTGCTTCTATCACAAGTTCGGTACGGGCTTTTTTCGATTTGCCCAAAAATGCCGGAAGTGTATTCTGGCTGTCGAAACCTTTTCCCAACTTTTGACCTGTAAGTGCAGCTATCGAAGCCATAAAGTCGAGCTGACAAACCAATGCATCCGAAACCTGTGGCTGTATTTTGCCTTTCCAGTAAACCATAAAAGGCACACGTGTACCGGCTTCAAAAAGGCTGTATTTTCCTCCACGAAGAGCTCCGGCAGGTTTGTGGTTACCAAGTTTTTCCACTGCATCGTCGTAATATCCATCGTCGAGTACAGGTCCGTTGTCGCTCGAGAAAATCACCAGCGTATTTTCGGTCAGGCCCAACCTGTCTAGTTCGGCCATGATTTCGCCTACGCTCCAGTCGGCTTCAATAATGGCGTCGCCACGCGGACCCATGCCACTTGCACCTACAAACCGTGCATTCGGAGTGCGCGGCACATGTGGTTGATGCAGTCCGAAGTACAGGAAGAATGGTTTGTCCTTATAATCGTTTATAAATGTCTTTGCTAATCCGGTAAAATAGTCGGCCATATCTTCGTCAACCCACAATGCACTTTTACCGCCTCGCTGAAATCCGATACGCGGAATACCGTTGTGCACCGAGTTATTGTGGCCGTCCGACCATTTCATTTTCAGCAATTCGGGGTGAGTGAGTGCCGTAGGTTCGCCTTCGAAATTCTTTTTATAGCTGACCTCAATCGGATCGTTGGGGTCGAGACCCACCACATTTCCGTTTTCTACATACACATTGGGTACACGGTCGTTGGTGGCAGCAATCAGGTTCGAATACTCAAAACCTATTTCGCGGGCACCGGGTTTTATGGTTTCGTTCCAGTTTACATTGCCTGCGCCCATTCCCAAATGCCATTTTCCAATGGCTGCTGTGCTGTAACCTGCTTTTTGAAGCATTTTGGGCAATGTGTATTGCGTTTCCTTAATCAGCAGTGGTGCATCTCCCGGAAGAATCTGTGCATCGGGATTGCGCCAGGGATACATGCCTGTAAACATACCGTAACGACTGGGTGTGGATGTGGCCGAGGTGGCATAACCGTTGGTAAAACGCACCCCGTTGTTGGCCAATCTGTCAATGTTTGGAGTGCTTATGGTTTTCGAAGCATAGGCGCTCAGATCGCCGTAACCAAGGTCGTCGGCAATAATCAGAATGATGTTGGGCTGTTTTTCGGGTGCTTTGGCAAAAGTACTTAGTGCCATTGCCGAAACCGAAGCTAATACAATGTGTTTGTTCATATGTAAAAATGAATATTACCCCTAACCCCTAAAGGGGAAAAAGACAGGTTTGTGAAGTGTTTTGAAAATAGTGTTATTTTTGTTGCGAAATAATGAATTTATAATTACCGCTTTGACGGATCTTTTTATCACGGAGTGTGAGGCGATGAATTTCGTCGCCCCATACACGTGCAAGGCGCACATCGTCAAGTGCAATGCATTCAATGCTGGTTTCAAAAGTGTTGCTGTCGAAGGTCATTTGCATTTTCGCACCATTTACTTCTACCACAATTTTGTTTTTCTGTATTTCAGGTTTCGAATGCAGCATAAAGTGTATTTCGTTCGCTTTTTCTGCATTTTTCAATGTGAACCTGTCGTTTATTACCAATGATTTTTCATTCAACTGATAGCTTCTTGTCCAGTTTTGGGCTTTTGCTCCGGCCGGATAAGTGCTGGCAATATTCATCGAGACTTGCTTTTTGGTCGCATTTACTTTTAGGTCGGTAGCTTTAAATTCTTTCCCGAAGCTCTGCTCCACACCGTTGATAGCGGGCAGGTTGTGGTAATTGCTGCGCATGGTCCAGATACTGTAGCGCTCCGGTCCGAAAGTCTGACGGGTGTAAGTGCCCACGCCGGCATCGATAAATACAGGTGTGTTTTTGTACCACAGCGAGAATGTGCCTGCATCGTTGTGGTTGTGGCTTTCGGCATTGTAGCCGCCCTTGGCAGCCATAAAGAAGCCCGTCTTATTTTTGAAATAATAAAATTGTGTTCCCGGATAAATGGTTACATCGGGTGTTGTGTGTGCAGCAGCTGTACGGCGCAATTCCTTATCGTTGCTCAGGCTTTCGAGTATTCTGAAAATATCGGTTCCGGAACCAATGTTGTTGTTTTTCTTCTGGTTTAACAAGGCAGCGAATTGCATCATTTCGTTACTACCAATGGCTTTTCCGTAGCGGTAAATAAGCGGTGCGTTTGATGAGAATTTGGCTGAAGCATCGGCAAAGTTTACCACCCAGTCATTCCCAACGTACGAGCGCGAAATATATTCGCCCATGTCTTTAATCATTTTCTGACGAAAAAGATTAATTTTTCCGTTGCTTACCATCGAAAGCAGTTGCAGATAATCGTAGAGTTTTCCGGCTGCATGTCCCCAGTAGGATGGTCCTTCCTCGCAGGCGCCATCTTCGTTTACATAATTGATAAATTTATCGACCGAAAGCATGGAACGGTAAATGTCTTTGGTGGTTTGTGCCGGATCGGACTCGAGCAACACTATGCATTGCAGGGCGTTGAAGTTGGTCCAGGGATTCCAGTTGTTTACAATACCGTCGGGGCGCGGGTGAAATGCCAACCACCAAAAGCGGTCGTTTTCGCGGTAAGGCACAATTATTTTATTGTATATTTCGGTACGAAGGCGTTTCGATATTTCGGGATTTACTTTGTCGAATTCCTTGTGAAAGAAATAATAAGTCCATGCCAGAAATGCGCCGGTTTCGCCCGAGCCAAGATCAATCACCTGTTCGGCAGTTTCGGGCAGTGTGCGACCTGATTTCTGAGCTGTGAGGTGAGCCGAGAGTACCCACGAAGTCCGTTCGCAATTGTAAAACACACCGTTGATAATCTGATCCATAAAGCGGCCTTTTCCTTCAGCCAGTTCGGCCATTACAAGATCCGAAAGTGCATTGTTATTATCGGAGTTTGGGTTTTGCATAATATTACGGTTACCGCTACGCTCGTATTCGAGGAAGTCGGTAGCGCGTATCACCTTCCACTGATAGTTGAGTTGTCGTTCGCCACGCCGAATCAGATCATCTTTGTTATCTCCCAACAGTTGCTCCCATGCATTCCTGTCGGTATAAGCAGGGTAGGGCACCCATTTCTGGTCAGGCACAAGGGCTTCCGAGATGGTTTCGGGGTTAAAATTTCCGGCAAGCAGATTGCGCTCTGCCGACATGCCTGTTTGCAAAAATGCGATAGCTACGAAAAGAGTAAAAATGGACTTTCTCATAATGTTTTTTTTACCTGAAATTTTTTATGAGATAAAATTACTTCGTTTTACAATAACTACTGAGGCATAAAATGACGAAAAATAGTACAAAATTGTTCGTAGGGCAAGTAATAACGTGTAAAGTTTTCATGATTATTATCCTTTTCAGTGTTGTCCGGTAAAAATTTTCAAAATGACAAAATGAGATCTCTCATTCAGAGCGAAGTGAAGAATCAAATATTATTTACCGGACGACAATATTCCCTTTTAAGCAAATGTAGATATATCTATAATATCATCCAAAAATATCGTAATATTAAAGATATATCTATAGTATAATAACACACTATTGATTTTTGAAGTAGGAGATAAATACTATTTTGAGAATTTAGGAATTCGAAATATACTAATTGGTTATCGTCCGGATGATTTAGGTAAAATACTTGAAAATGCCGTTTACAATCATCTTTTATACAAAGGGTGGGAAGTAAAAGTGGGTGTGTTCGACAGTAATGAAATTGACTTTGTTTGTCAGCAAAATGGCGAAACTATGTATATTCAAGTGGCACTTCGGTTGGACGAACAAAAAACCATAGAACGAGAATTTGGCAACTTGTTAAAAATCAAAGACAACTATCCAAAATTTGTTATTACCAACGACAAGTTTTATGGCAATACCTACCAAGGTATTCAACATATTTATATCCGCGATTTTTTAATGAGTTAAAATTTGCTTATAAAAGTTTAAGTTGGAAGAAGTGCTAATTATGAATTGATTATGACAACGATTCTATTAGATTAAGTAAAAAATGCCTGAAAACCTTATATTTTCAAACATTCTTTTGTAACCTCAAAAAACTATGCTATGTAAACTAACCTACTTCCTCATTTTAGCATTCCAAACCAGCAAAGCCACCAATGCCGATAATAAAGTTGCGCCAAACCAGAAATAACGAGCTATTGAAAAGTCGTAGGTAATATATTGTCAACAATTACTTTTTTATCGCTTATTAAAAAAACTAATCCACTCACATTAAACTACCCGAAACGCATTCGCTTTTCGTGCAATTTCGGAAGGTACAGCTTTGTATTTAACAGCTATTTTTTGCCAATTCGAAACTGCGCTTATTACTTCGTCTTTTATTTCATTCGCACGTTTCTCGGAAAGTAAATAGTAAGGAGCGGTATTGAGGACTAATTCAATATCTAACGAATTGTCTTCTTCATCTATATTCAACTTCAGCCCCGTTCCTGTTTCATTTGCATTTATGTCATAAGCTGGCGACAAAGTCCAGCCTTTCTCTGTGTACAAAAATCCGTGGTTTCGCAAATGGTCATCGGTGTTTGAAACGCAAACTGAAAAAAGTACACGTCGGAATAGTTCTTCGAGGTTTGCGGTGACATCTGTACATTCGGATTTTATAAACCCAACCAAATCAAAATAACTTACGCCACTATCAGCATCATCTCCATCTGTTCGTTGAAGCAAGGTCATTGCCGAAGCAAAATGTATTCGTTTGTTTTCTTCAGTTCTGTCGAATCGCTGTGATAAATAGGTGTGGTAATTAGATCCAAGTCGCTTCACAGAGGCATTTGGAACTTTTATTTTTGCTTGCTTAGCCAAATCATGAACTATAATTTCCCACAATCCAACATCGGAATCATCGTTTTTACCAGGAAATTTGGCAATCCATTGCTTCCCGTTTGTATCCACCACATCTGCTTTAGGACGGGCACCACCCAACGATGATCCAGGTGCAATCAATTGATTTATCCATTTCAAAGAAGCCTCATCCAATTCATCTGCATTTTTCTCATATTGTTCTACGGCATATTCAAGATCCCGAAGCGAAGTCCACGGTGGAGCTGCTAATTGCTGGTCGTTACTTAAAAAATCGCCTTGTTCAGCATCCTTAAAACGTAAACCACCCATACGATGACTATCGTGTACGCCCAACAAAAAATCAATACCAATTAAACTACGAGCTGTTCTCTTCTCCATTTTCGACAAAAGAATTTCCCTGCGTTTCATCAATAATTGCCCCCATCTGTCGGGAGATGCATCATTAAAAATTCCAAAGTTTTCGTTCGAAGATGCATAGTGTTTGCCCGCAAAAAGGGGTAATTCAGGGTCTATTGAAATACCACTTTTAATCCATTCCTTGTCGTATTCAAAAGAATAGATTCCTTTGCCCCGAAGTGAAGTAAAACAGATGCTTCCTATCATCTTTGGCGTAGTGAACATATACCAATCCGCGTACACAAGTATTTCTTTTTCTTTATTTTGCATCGTAGTAAATTATTCAAATTCAGGAATTTCTGAATTGCCTTTATCAATAATCGGTTCAATAACCGAATTCAGCTTTTTTGTTTTTGGAGCTCTTTTCTTCACTATCAATCCGGCATCCTGTATTTGTCGGCCTATTGGGTCTTTATCAGCCAGCAACAACAAATCGTCTTCGAGCCGTAAAATTGATAATACCTGCAAATAATTTCCCAACGAAACAGATGGTGAACCCTGCTCAATACTACCTAACGTTGATGTCGCAATTCCGGCTCGCTCTGCCATCGAACGAATGGATAACTTCCGCCGCAATCGGGCTAATTTAATATTCTCGCCAAGTGTGGCAAGAATTTTCTGTTGCTTTTGAGTAAAACTTATTGCTTTCGATTTCATAACATTTGATATTTCAATACAAAAGTATATATAATAATTGATATATCATGTGTTATAAGAAAATTTCTATTGTTTTATTCTTTTTTGAAAGTAGCCAGGAACAAGGAATTTGATTTGATATTAAATTTCACTACTGACCGACTAAACATATGAGATTCTTCGCTACGCTCTGAATGACAATGCTTTGTGTTGATTATGGTTGGGAGGAGGTAGG
>JAFGVV010000066.1 GCA_016937795.1 Paludibacteraceae bacterium | reverse complement strand
GTGGGTAACTGACTGTAAATGATATAAAATACAAAAGCTCACAGTCGTTCTGACTGTGAGCTTTTGGGTTAATGGTGGTACCACCAGGAATCGAACCGGGGACACAAGGATTTTCAGTCCTTTGCTCTACCAACTGAGCTATGGTACCGCTTTTGTTTTGCGAGTGCAAAGATATGACATTTTTCTGAAGTCTGCAAACCTTTTTAGCGAAAATACTCAAAAAAAGAAACGCTTGTATTTTTTGATTAATATTTTTGACTGAAACATACTGAATCCGACTGAAATACATATTTTTGTAAAAGAACAAAATCAATCATTTGACTTACACATGCAAATATCCATCGAAATATTTATACTCATAGCCTCTATTCTCTTATTCTTCAGCATATTAGTCGGGAAAACAGGCTATCGTTTTGGTGTGCCTACCTTGTTACTGTTTTTACTTATCGGGGTTGGAGCAGGTAGCGAGGGTCTTGGACTTGAATTTGCATCGCCCGACATAGCACAGTATATTGGTGTAATTGCACTGAATATCATACTTTTTTCAGGTGGACTCGACACGCGATTCTCCGAAATCCGACCTGTAGCAGGCAAAGGTTTAGTCATGGCTACTATCGGAGTACTTTTCACTGCATTATTCACAGGACTTTTCATTTACTGGATAACCAACAGTGTCATACAATCCGTCACATTTACCCTTCTCGAATCGCTATTATTGGCTGGCATTATGTCTTCTACCGACTCAGCATCTGTATTTTCCATTCTCCGATCAAAAGGACTTTCACTGAAAGAAAACCTACGTCCGTTGCTTGAACTCGAAAGTGGGAGCAACGACCCCATGGCCTTTATGCTTACAATCGTATTAATACAATTGATACAAACACCCAACATTAGTGGCTGGGAAGTTCTGGTTCTATTTCTTAAACAATTGACACTTGGCGCTTTGTCAGGATTTATATTAGGACGACTGGCTGTAAAAATGATAAATCGTATTAATCTTGACAACGATGCCCTTTATTCTGTTCTACTACTGACAGTAATGTTTTTTCTCTTTGGATTCAGCAGTTTTATTGGTGGAAATGGTTACCTTGCTGTATATGCAGGAGGATTAATGATTGGCAATCATCGATTTGTTCATAAACGAAGTACGCTGCGTTTTTTCGATGGGCTTACGTGGCTCTTCCAAATTATCATGTTCCTGTCATTGGGTTTACTAGTGAACCCGACTGAACTTTTGCCCATAGCAGGAGTAGGTTTGCTTATCGGACTTTTCATGATTTTCCTCGGACGCCCGCTTTCGGTTATCATATCGCTGCTTCCATTCAGAAACCTATCATTTAAAGGACGAATCTTTACATCGTGGGTAGGCTTAAGAGGCGCAGTACCCATTATTTTTGCCACTTATCCCTGGATAAGCCAAGTGCCACAAGCAAAAATGATGTTTAATATTGTGTTCTTTATCACCATTCTTTCGTTAGTGATACAGGGAACTACAGTATCGTCGATGGCTCATTGGCTGGGGCTCGCACTTCCAGTTCCACCAGCCCGAAAGTTGAAAGAGTTTGATGTAGAATTTTCCGATGAAATAAAATCGGCCATGTGCGAGATTACTGTAAACGAACATATGCTGAAAAACGGGCGACGTGTAATGGATGTATCAATGCCCGACCAAACATTACTGGTAATGGTGAAACGTAGTCGAAAATATTTTATCCCGCGTGGAAACACTCAACTTCAGAAAGGTGATTCGCTACTCATTATTACCGACAACGAAGAAGCAATGCGCGAAACTTACCGACAGTTGGGTGTAGCCCCCGAAAAGTAACATATTGACAAAAAACACATCAAAGATCATACGTATAAAAAATCATTTTTTTTGCGTACTTTTGCAGCTCAAAATAAACCATATAAACAAAGAATGAAGAGAATCCGCAATTTTTGCATTATTGCCCACATCGATCACGGGAAAAGCACCTTGGCCGATCGGTTGCTGGAATATACAAATACTGTGGCAGGGAAAGAGATGCAGGCTCAGGTGTTAGACAATATGGACCTTGAGCGCGAGCGTGGAATTACCATTAAAAGCCACGCCATACAAATGAATTATCGTTTGAATGGCGAAGACTATATTTTCAACCTGATCGACACGCCGGGACATGTCGATTTTTCGTACGAAGTATCGCGTTCCATTGCAGCCTGCGAAGGCGCTTTGCTGATTGTGGATGCTACTCAGGGCATTCAGGCTCAGACAATTTCGAATCTTTACATGGCCATTGAGCACGACCTGGAAATTATTCCGGTTATGAATAAAATGGATATGGATAGCGCTATGCCCGATGAGGTGGAAGACCAGATTGTAGATTTGCTGGGTTGCAAGCGTGAAGAGGTTTTGCGTGCTAGTGGCAAAACAGGCATGGGTATCACTGAAATCCTCGAAGCCATTGTTACACGCGTACCTGCACCTAAGGGCGATCCCGAAGCACTATTACAATGTTTGATTTTCGACTCGGTATTTAATTCGTTCCGTGGTATTATAGCTTATTTTAAAATTGAAAACGGCACTATTAAGAAGGGCGACTTAGTAAAATTTGTCAATACTGAAAAAGAATATTTTGCCGACGAAATTGGAATTCTAAAGCTCGACATGTCGCCTACTCAAACATTGAGTGCCGGCGATGTGGGATATATTATTTCTGGAATAAAAACTTCTAAAGAAGTAAAAGTGGG
Source organism: Paludibacteraceae bacterium (assembly GCA_016937795.1). Classification (GTDB taxonomy): domain Bacteria; phylum Bacteroidota; class Bacteroidia; order Bacteroidales; family Paludibacteraceae; genus Paludibacter. Next base: position 74,272 of record JAFGVV010000066.1, on the reverse strand, counting down.
TGATACTATCACACATGTGAAACGCCCTTGCGAATCGGCCATTGATGGATTTGAAGAAGTGAAGCCTATGGTTTTTGCCGGTGTTTATCCAATTGAGACCGAAGATTTTGAAGATTTACGTGCATCTATTGAAAAGTTACAACTCAATGATGCATCGCTTACATTCGAAGCCGAATCGTCGGTGGCACTTGGTTTTGGTTTCCGTTGCGGTTTTCTCGGAATGCTTCACATGGAAATTATTCAGGAGCGACTCGACAGGGAATTCGATATGAGTGTGATCACTACTGTGCCCAACGTTTCGTACAAGGTGTATACCAAAAAAGATGAAATGCTCGAAGTGCACAATCCTTCGGGATTGCCCGATATTGTAAGCATCGACCGTATTGAGGAGCCTTATATCAGAGCTTCTATTATTACGCGAACCGATTATATTGGTCAGATTATGACCCTTTGCTTGGGCAAACGCGGCGAACTTATCAAACAGGATTACATTTCGGGAAACCGTATGGAGCTGATTTATGATTTGCCACTGGGCGAAATTGTATTCGATTTTTACGACCGTCTCAAAAGTATTTCGAAAGGATATGCTTCGTTCGATTATCATATGAACGGTTATCGTCCGTCGAAACTTGTGAAACTCGATATTTTGTTGAATGGTGAGCCAGTGGATGCCCTTTCGTCGCTGATACATGTGGACAATGCGGTGCCGCTAGGGCGCAGAATGTGCGAGAAGCTAAAAGAGCTTATCCCGCGCCAGCAATTTGATATTGCGATACAGGGTGCTATCGGGGCTAAAATTATTGCCCGCGAAACCATTAAGGCTGTACGAAAAGATGTGACAGCAAAATGTTACGGAGGTGATATTTCGCGTAAACGTAAGTTGCTCGAAAAACAGAAAAAAGGTAAAAAACGAATGAAACAAATTGGCAATGTAGAAGTACCCCAAAAAGCTTTTCTTGCAGTGCTAAAATTGGATTAGAAAATTAAGGAAACGATACCGGAGGTGTTAAAATTACTGATTGATAAATCTGTGATATTTTGACTTTTAAAGACGACAAAGGGATGCCGCCCCACTGTCGTCTTTTTTCATCCGGTAAACTCAGAGCAGATTGAATATATTAACAAAAAAGGTTTTAAAGTATTTAGGTGTAATTTTAACAAGTATTAAAGGTATGGTAACAACGATTGTAATTGTGTTTGTGTTGGGCTATTTAGCCATCACACTCGAGAACGAAATTAAGGTAAACAAAGCAGCCGCAGCGCTCGTGACAGGCGTAATATGCTGGGTGGCATACATTATGGCAACACCCGACAAGCACTTGGTGAACGATCAGCTGCTGATACATTTGGCCGACATTTCAAGTATTTTATTTTTTCTGATTGGAGCTATGGCCATTGTGGAAGTGGTGGATACGCACGACGGCTTCGATTTAATCACCGATTATATTCAACAAACAAAAAAGCGACGTTTGCTGTGGATGATCTCTTTTCTGACCTTCTTTCTATCAGCAATACTCGACAATCTCACTACAACCATTGTCATGGTATCGTTGCTTCGTAAACTTATCGGGAATAAAGAAGACAGGCTTTATTTTGTAGGAATGGTGGTGATTGCAGCCAATGCCGGTGGTGCCTGGACGCCGATTGGCGACGTTACTACCACCATGCTTTGGATTGGCGGGCAAATTTCAACAGTGAGTATTATGACCCAGCTTATTGTGCCAAGTCTTATCAGTCTTGTCATTCCTCTAATTGCTCTTTCGTTCTATCTGAAAGGTAATATTGAGAAACGTGAAGCTCCTGTAGTGGATAAAAAATTAAGGCTTAGTCGCCGCAAGCGTACTTTTATGCTTACAGCAGGTGTATTGGCTTTAATTTCGGTGCCTGTTTTTAAACTATATACACATTTGCCACCATTTATGGGCATGATGTTGGGATTAGGAGTTATGTGGGTAATCACGGAGCTTATCCATCGTAATGCCGAAGATGTACAAAAAGAAAAAATGACGCTTGTAGGTATTCTTCATAAGATTGATTTGTCCAGCATTTTATTTTTCTTGGGCATTCTGCTCGCAGTGGCGGCTATGGAAGCTTCCGAAATTTTGCCACATGCAGCTCAATGGCTTTCGGATAAAATCGGGGACGATAGCCTGATAGTAATGGCCATTGGCTTACTGTCGTCGATAGTTGACAACGTGCCCTTAGTAGCTGCTGCACAAGGCATGTATAGCATTACTCAATATCCCATGGATAGTTTTCTGTGGACATTTCTGGCTTTCAGTGCAGGTACGGGTGGTAGCATTCTTATAATCGGCTCAGCTGCCGGAGTGGCAGCTATGGGACTTGAAAAAGTAGATTTTTTCTGGTATGTCAAAAAAATCAGCTGGTTAGCTCTGCTCGGTTTTTTTGCAGGTGCATTAAGCTATATGCTAATCGATCACTTAATGTACTAATCATTTCTAAATATTTATCAAAAAAAATGCTGCTTGTAAGGTTTACCCTGCAAGCAGCATTTTTATGCTATTCTATTAAATTATACTTCGCTACGATTAATCTCCAACTGATTATAATAATCTTCAATCACTTTTCGGGCCATTTCCAGGTCATTCTCCATTACTACAATCCTCAACCCATCGTTTATTTCGCCAAACATGGGCAGCAAATCAACCGAATCCTCGTTATTGATAGAGCATTCGATATTGTTTTCTTTCAACAGCTCCTGCTCAAACATGGCATCTACCATGCTGTCGTAGTTCTTAAACGTTACTAATTTGTCTTCCATATGGCTGTGATATTTAAAGTTTACGATACCCTTTACTACAAGAACGATTGAAAGTGTTATTTTGTTTTACAATTATCAATAAAAAAAGCATATAAAAAAAGCATATAAAAAAAGTCTTCTAATGCAGCCAGAGCCAGTCATCGGGATCAACAGCCGACTCCATTTCAGCTTCCATCTCATCGGGTAGTAAGTAAAAAAAGTCGAGCCCGGTAAGTATCTCAAGACTATCGATGCTAACACAAAAATCAGCGAGGCTACGCTTTGATGGTTTATGGGGAATCAACAGCGCAACAGCCTTCTCGATGCGCTTATCTATCAGAGCCTTATAATAATAAACAGGCACACTTACAGCATTTTTACCAATTTGTTCGACATCTACAGCAAAAACAGGTCCGGTAACAATATACACAGCCTCGTAATTTCTAGCCCATTCACGCACTTGTTCCTCAGCCTTTTTCCATACCCCACGGTTAAACGAAGGCAGTTGAGGCGACATATTGCTAAAATAAAACGATGCTATCATGGCTTCTTCCGACCATTTCATATCGGCTGCAGGGGCTAAATGTCCACGATCGTATCCACTTCCTTTATAGTCTTCGGCATTCGCCGATTCGGTAGTAATTGCCGGATCAATCATAAAACGATCAGTACGACTTACACTTCCCGCTACTTCGGCCGCTGTAAGTTCGTAAGCCACCCAAGCTGCCTGCTCATGTGCTTCGTTGTAGGCAAGTGTAAATCCAGGATGTTCCACCACCTGAAATTCAAAATGCGGTGCAGGAATTTCGAGTGAAAAAATTTCAATCTTCTGTTTGTTTACAATTGCATTTGAGCCAGGCTGACTGACCGTAATTCTTTGCGTCAAACATGCAATACCAATCAATGCAACCACCACAAAAAATAAAAATAGCAGCAAATATTTTCGTTTCATTAAGAAAATTTATTTTTCACATCATCTATTCTCCCTACAAATAGTGAATCATACATTATTTTATTGATTTCAAAGTTACATAACACTACAAGCACATCAAAACAAAACGAATATAAAAACGTTCTCTTTTGAAAAACCACCGACAGAAAAAATGAATTACTACAAGTAATACCATTAAACTCTATCAGCTGTTAGCTTTTCATAAAAAAGTGCTATTTAATTTACACAAAGAATTTCCAATCTTAACTGATTTTATTTATAGTGCTAATCTGGAGGCAGTAAACACCCCAACACACAGCAAATTTGATTTAAACGAAAAGAAACTATGTCAAAAAGCTACAAGGATGCATTTTATAACAATAAACCTTAGAGATTATTTAGCGCATCTTTATTCCTTTTTGACAAACCAAACACGATCAAGTCGTATGAGTGTTGTATTAACTCCTGCATTAAACTTATTGAAATGGTTGAATCTATGCGCACCGAATTCCAGTGTTTTTTATTGAAATGATAGGCAGCAGTGATGGCTGGAAATTCGTCGCGCAGCTGAATAGCCCGTTCAGGATCACATTTTAGCGCAATCTGAGTTTCGGGATTGTCGAGTGGAAGCAGCGCAAACATTTTACCCTGCACTTTCATTACAAGGCTGAATTTGTCGAAAGGAAAATGCTCGGTAACACCTCTCAAACTCAGGCAGTAGTCGCGAAGATCTTCGTAGTTCATAAAATTTTTATTTTCAGTCAAAATTAAAAAATTATCCCCGATAACAATTATTATTTTCGGGGATTATGCCTATTTTATTTCCTGATTCTTCTGAAAATCGTAGAATGTTTTGCGCATAATATCGGCAAGTTTCAGCTGATAGTTAATGTATGCTCGCAGATGTGAGTTGTAAGCGTTGTTGAGGCGGTTACGTTCAAGAGCGAGTGCCTGACTGTCGATATCGCCATCGGAAAATCGCTGACGTGTGATTTCGAAACTTTTCTCAGCTACTTTTACGTTTTTTTCGAGCAACTGAAGCCGTTTCAAGCTACTGTTCAGATCGTCAACCAGGTTTCGGACTTCGCGCTCAATGTTGCGCTGTACTTCTTCTTTGCGAAGCACATTTTGTTTCAGTCGCGACTCAGCAGCACGCACTAAAGCGCGGTTTTCGCCCCAGTCGAGCAGGGGAACTGAAATAGTAAATCCAACCCCGAAATTCTGTGGGCGATCCAGAAAATTCTGATATGAACGTTGAATAGTGGTTTGTAGATTTGTATTAATATCGTTCTGGCTGACACCCACTTTCTCATAATATGCATTCAAATTACCACGAATCATTCCCTGAGCCTTTTGTTGTTTTACGCTCATTTTATTCAATTCAATCTGAATTTCCTGTTCTCTGATTTCGAGTCTGTTGGCCATCGCAAGTTGTACTGCCTTGTCGGAATCAACTATCACTACTTCGTAATCAAATTTCGAACTAACAATTACTTCGTCGGTAAGCTCGATGCCAATGGTATGTTTGAAAGCATTCATGGCCGAATTCAGGCTTACTATGGACATGTCGTAATTGTTTTGTGCCTCGGCCAAATCAACTTCCATTTGCAGTGCATCTACTTCGCGAATAAGTCCGGCTTCGTATTTATTTTTGGCAATGGTGAAAGCTTCTTTTTGTCGGTCGAGGTCGAGGCGGGCAATTTCCTCGCTTTTTTGCACCGAAAGCAAATTGTAGAAAGCACTACTCACATCGTACACCAGATTCAACTCTTCTCGTTTAAGCTGTTTGCTTGAGCGTTCGTAAGCCAGTTCAGCCTGTTTCAGCGACGATTTAATGGAGTTGTAGCCATAAAGTGCATCGATAGGCTGCGTAAGTCCGAGACGGGTGCTGAGATAGCTCGATCGGTAATTGCTGAAATAATCATCATAATTTGCCAGACCGCTGCGTATGTAGATATTTCCATCGGTAGGAAGTGGCTGATTGATAGTAAGATTAGTCTGATACTGCAATTGTTTTACGGGGTAAAAGGTAATCCCCGTACTATCCTCAAAAGTACGGATAGTTTCGGTATACTCGGGCGCCACAAAATTCAGGTCGATGTGCGTGCGGAAACGGCTGGTAGCCGACTTCAGATTGTACTCGGCAATTTTAAAATCCTGCACCAGATTCTTCATGGTGTAACTTTTCTCTTTTGCAATTTCGATACTTTTGGCCAAATCGAGATTGTAAGTTTCGGCTTTTGCAGCGTTCAGGCTGAAAAACAAAACAATAAAGGGGAGCAGCAGTTTCTTCATAGAGAAAATATTTTTAGAAATTTCTTTTTTTATTAGGTGTGTCGGAATGAATACGCCCATCTTTTATAAAAATTGTACGGTGTGCATAGTCGGCAATTTCCTGTTCGTGCGTAATCACAATAATGGTGTTTCCCTCGCGTTGTAGCTCGTCGAAAAGTGCCATAATTTCGACACCGGTTTTCGAGTCGAGTGCTCCTGTGGGTTCGTCGGCCAGCAAAATGCCGGGTTTCGACACCAACGCACGGGCAATGGCCACACGCTGCCGCTGTCCACCACTCAGCTCAGTTGGTTTGTGACTCATACGATCGGCGAGACCTACTTTTTGCAATGCCTGAATGGCTTTCTCGTGACGTTCGTGCTTATTGGCTCCTGCATACACAAGCGGCAATTCTACATTTTGCAAAGCGGTAAGTTTTGGCAATAGATTGAAATTCTGAAAAATAAATCCAATTTCGCGGTTCCGCATGGCCGAAAGTGCATCGTCGTCGAGCTGACTCACATCCACTCCGTTGAACATATATTGTCCCGCTGTAGGCGTATCCAGACAACCAAGTATATTCATCAGTGTTGATTTGCCCGAGCCCGATGGACCCATAATAGCCACATATTCGTTTTTAGCTATTTGTACATTGATATCCATCAAAGCAGGAACTTCGAGCTCGCCCATGACGTAGTTTTTGTATAAGTCTTTTATTTCGATTAACATGAGGACATTTACTATTTACAATTTACAAATTACGATTAGTTTGCAGGATTATTCGTATCGGATAGATTCGATAGGTTTCAGGTTTGCTGCATTTTTAGCAGGTAGATAACCAAAACTAATACCCACAATCACCGAAAATCCAAAAGCCACGAGCACAGAATAGAGTGGAATTACTGTTTTGATATCGGTAAAAAGTGATACCGACAGCGACAGAGTGACGCCAAGAATAACGCCGATAATGCCACCGGTAATGCTTATGGCTACAGCTTCGGTCACAAACTGACTCATAATGTCGGATTTGCGCGCTCCGATGGCGCGACGAATACCAATTTCGCGTGTTCGCTCCATTACGGTGGCAAGCATAATGTTCATAATGCCAATACCTCCCACCACCAGCGAAATAGCTGCAATGGCACCAAGCAGAAAATTGTAAATCTGCCGTTCCTTTTCTTCCTGACGGAGCAATTCGAAAGGAATAACTATATTGTAGTCTTCATTATTAAAATGATGTCGCTGTAAAATACCGTTGATTAGTGTAGAGGCTTCCACCAACCGTTCAGAGCTTGCCACTTGTACAGTGATTTGCTGAATCTGACTTGCCAACATGTTTTCGTGTGTAAAACGATTCAGAAAAGTACTCAGGGGAATATAAATATCGTTGTTCAGGTCACGTGCAGCAAGTTCACCCACAGTTTCGGTAAAAAGCGTTTTCGACTGGAGCACGCCCGAAACTTCGAACCACTGATCGCCGATTTTCACCATCTTCCCAATTGAATTTTCAGAACCAAACAACGTGCGGGCAACTCCTGCACCAAGCACACAGACCCTTAGTGCCGCGTCATAATGCTTCTCGCCAATAAATTCGCCTTGCCCCGTTTTGTAGTTCATTATGTTTACAAACTCGGGAGTGATGCCAATGACAGTTGACTTTGCCGATTTGTCGGTGTATTTCACATCGGTGCTGAGTTCCGATTGCGATGAAGTGTATATTACACCCGGAACAATTTCTTTGATTACCGATGCATCCTGCAACGAAAGTCCGGGCGAAAATTTGGCGCGCACTTCTTCGAGTTCCTGATCGCTGAGTTTTTTCTCGCGAATAATAATGTTGTTCACCCCTAAGTCCTGATACTTGGCAATGGCTTCGCGCTTGGCTCCTTCGCCAATGGAGAGCATGGTGATGACCGAAGCCACCCCGAAAATAATGCCGAGCATGGTGAGAAATGAACGGAATTTATGATCGATAAGCGCTCGCAGCGCCACTCTGATATTTTCTTCGTATTGCATGTGGTCTTATTTTAAAAGGTATTCGCAACTTACGGTCATTCCCGGTTTCAGTCTTTCGTCGGATTTCAGGATTTTTACCTCCACGTCAAAAACCTTTTGTTTCGATTTGTCGTCTTTTAAGCGGCAAAGCTTACCAATATAATTGATTTCGCCTTCAAACTCTACTTTAGGCAGTGCATCGAGGCGCACGATCACTTTTTGACCCACTGCAATTTTCAGAAAATCGTTTTCGCTTATGGTGGTATTTACCTTCATCCATTTTAGCGCAGGCACATTACCCATTTTATTACCCACATAAATCTCATCGCCTACTTTCAGCATTTGTCGGGTACGTTGATTATCGCCAATCTGAAAAATACCTTCTATCGGCGTCCTAATGGTTAATTGAGGAAGTATTTCGTACGCACTTTTAATTTCATCTCTGAGTCGTTTTATACGTATCTCCTGAATTTTCAATTCCGATCTTTCTCTAATTTTATACAATTCTACCTGACGTTTTACTTTTGCAAAATTAATTTGAGCTTGTTCGAATTCGAGCTGTTTGATTTTTCGGATACGAGCCGACTCGAAACGTGCCGACTCAAGCTCCAGTTTTCGCAGATCAAATGTAGCTGTCTCGCTTTTCAAATTCGATTCTAAGCTACTACGTTGATTGCTCTGATCGACCTTCATTTTTTCGAGCGAAGCAATTTGCGTTTCGAGATCACCCTCACGATCGATGATGTATTTTTTAATTTCGGTAGGGTCAAGCTGAATAATTGAATCACCTGGCTGTACTTCAGAACCATGTTTGAGAAGTCCTATTATTTTCATTTGATACCAATGCCGACCGTATCGTTGCAATACAAATGCACGGGAGTCGATAGCTGCCAGCTCGCCTGTTTCCACAACTCTGTGCTTGCCTATTGCTTCCTGTGTTTTTGCTTCTTCCGGCTGTTGGCAAGCTGCAAAAAATATCAAAATCACAGCCCAGATAAAATATTTGATGTCTTTCAGCATATCTTAATCCTCCTTTGGCTGAGCGTTTGTTTCATTTTCCTTTTTATCTTCACCGGCATAAGGATCGGATAAAGCTACTGTGTCACCTTCTTTTAAACCCTCCAGAATAACTATATAATCAGAATTCGACTCGCCTGTTTGCACCACAACTTTTTCGTAACCATTGCCTGCCTTTTTGTAAATAAATGTCTGATCGACTTCGGTGCGAATAGCATCAATAGGTAGTAGCAGCGCATTTTCCACCTTTCCGATAATAATGCGACAGCTTACGGTAAGGCCGGGAAGTAATTTCTGACTTGTTTCTTTTATATTAATTTCAACGGGGAAAACTTTAATTTTCGAACTACCATCCTTGTTTACTGCCAAGTTGGCAACCGAACTTACTGTTCCTACATACACACTATCGGAAAATGCATCGGGTTTAATTTCAACCTGAAGGCCTTTTTGAATTTTTGCGATATCGACTTCATTGATTTTCACCACAGCACGCAATGCTGAGAGATCAGGCAATTGAATAAGCGGAAAGCCGGCCCATGTTTGATCGCCGAGCTGAAACTTATTTCCGGTGCTCCAGTTTCGGTTAATAATGGCAATACCCGACGATGGCGAAATCAGACGTAACTTTTTGAGCGTTTCGTGTGCTTCCTGAAGACGTGCCCTATCCTGATCAATCGACAGTTTTTTCTGTTTATTTTCCTCCTTCTGAATTTTTATGCGATTTTCGATTTGTTCTTTTGCTCTTGCCAATGCTATATTCGCTTTTTCAAGATTAAGTTGAATTTCCTTACGTTTGATGTCGGCCTCATACCCCGCCGACTCGAAACGAATTTTTGAAATTTCCTGAGAAATACGCGTCACTTCGTAATCGGCACGCAGTTCTTCAAGGTCGGACTGATGCTGAGCTTCCATTCTTTCGAGTTCGGCAATATTTATTTCGAGACGCGACTCAGCATCGGTTACCCCCTTGAGCACTTCAGACGGATCGAATGCGATAAGCGTATCGCCTTCTTGCACTTCGGTGCCATCCTTTACTATGGATGTAATTTTCAAATTACCAAAACGCCACGAAATATTTGGCGCAGTAATGTTAGTGGAATTAATGGCTTCCACTTCTCCTTCTTCGTATATTTCAAGAAAAAGAGTTCCCCTGGTCACTTTGGCAAGTGCCACTTCTGAAATTTCCTTTTTTTGATTACACGATATCAGCAGCGCAATTGAAAAAAGGGGGAGCAATAGGGTTTTTAGCTTGTATTTCATTGTGTATTCTGATGGATACTATCGGTTTCTGATTTTGAATCTGTATGGTTTAAAGACTGCTTATTTTTAATTTGTTTTTTAGGAGGCTGAGTCAATGCAATATATTCGTTGGATTTGAGCCCTCGTACAATAATCGTTTCTTTGGTGGATGAAAGACCGGTTTTCACTTCCCGTTGCTCGTAACCATTTTTCTGCTTAACATACACCACTTTTGTCGAATCAGTTTCGAAAACTGCTATTTGGGGCACAGTGAGGGTGTCATTGACTCTTTTTAGAATAATCTTACATTGAGCGCTGAATCCCGGATCAGGAATTTGCGTTACACTGTCAACAGAGGCTTCAATTTCAAATAATTTCACTTTTGAGCCGCGCGACACAGCTTGTCCAATAGGCGCTTTCTTCACAACTTTTCCGAAGGCTGGCTTTCCGGGTATTGCGTCGAAACTAAATTCGACAGTATCACCCAACTGAATACGTTTATAGTTTCCTTCCGAAGCCATAATCAAAACTTTCATTTCAGTAATTTCGGGCATAGTACAAACAGGTCGCCCCTCCCATATATTGTCGCCGGGCACAATTTTCCGACCACTCATCGGACTTCGTGAAATCACAACCATGCCCGCTTGTGGCGCTTTTATGCTTAATGCCTCCAGTCTTTGCCTGGAAGATTCCACTCTCATCCGCACGCGTTGCAACTGAATTTCAAGTCCACGAATCTCTGATTGCTGAATTTGTAGCGTAGCTCGAAACTTTTTTTCGAACCGTGTTTTGTCAATCGCAGAACGTTCAAGTTCGAGTTCCTTAATTTTACGTTGATTATCTGAACTATATTTAAGTTGAAGCGAGTCCAGAGCAGAAATCATCGATTCAGCATTATTGGTAAGTTGCTGTGCCTCTAACACTGAGATTTGCAATTGGTGATTTGCGCGTACTTTATTGAGGTTAGCTTCAGCATTTTCGAGTGCAATCAATGACTCCTCATATTCCGAAGTAAGATTATTGTCTTCAAGCATGCAAATTTCGTCACCCGCATTCACCATAGAACCATCATCAATAATCCAGAGCACAGTACCGTCGATTCCCTGAGGACACGAAATGGTCATCGATCGAACAGGTTCAGCATAACCATCAACAAAAATAGCATCAACAAAATCAGACTTCTGAACCCTGTAGGTCGAAATAATTTCGTTGCTTCCACTACCACATCCTAAAAAGAATATGAGTAAAGTAATATGCAAAATATTTCTCAGGGATTTTCTCACACAATTTGATTAATAAAAGATTTTACAGATAATCGGCAAATTAACGAAAACAATTCAATATTATTGCACTCTCAAAACCGTATTTAACAAATTATAATGAAAGATTTCACTGATTAACAGGTTTTGCGTATTGCCAAATAAAAAACGCTTTCAGAATTATATCTGAAAGCGTTTAGCTGTATTGTATATTTATGGTTCACAAAGAAATAGATGCGGAAAGTTTTGCTTATAGATGAATGGAATAATTTATTTCAAATGTGAAGCTTTCAGGCCTTTTATCACTGCATTTGTAAATCCGTTAGCCTCCATTTCGTTGAGACCTTTGATGGTGATGCCGCCGGGTGTGGTTACTTTGTCAATTTCCACTTCAGGATGCGAATTGTTGGCTTCGAGCAAATCGATGGCGCCGCGCAACGTTTGCATCACCACTTCTTTGGCCATATTGGGATAAATGCCCATTTCCACTCCGCCTTCCATAGCTGCTCGAATATAGCGGAAAGCATAAGCAATGCCGCAGGACGAAAGCGACATAAAAGCATTGAGCTGTGTTTCGGGAACCAAAAATGCTTTGCCCAGTTCGCTGAAAAGCGATACGATAAGTGACTCCTGAGCAGCAGTTGTATTGCAGGACGAAATGGTGGATACGCTTTGTAAAACTTCAATGGCTGTGTTAGGAATCACGCGAAACATGGTGGCTTCGCTGTCGAACAAGCCACGCATTTTTTCGAAATCGACACCGGCTGCAATCGACACAATCATTTGACGTTTGTAGTCGAGTTTGCGTTCAATCTCATCAGCAATGACTTCCATTAGCCACGGTTTCACGGCCAAAACCACAATGTCGGCCTGTTTTACAACTTCAATGTTTGAGTTTGAAGTCACAATGTTGCTGTCGAAAGTTTTCAGCGCGTCGAGATTGGCCTGCGAAACGTCGCTCACAGCAATGTTCGAAGTTTCTATCAACGAACCTTTGGCAAGTCCGCGTGCAATGGCGCCGCCCATATTCCCACCACCGATAATGGCTATTTTCAGATTTTTTGTATCCATTTCCGTCATTTTATTTTCAGTTATTAAGCTGTTGCAAAGATAGTTTTTTTGATTTGCAGCACAATGTAAATCCTGCCTTTTCTTAAAATCCTGCCCTGATACTTCCGCGAATCGACCATCGTTCAGCTCCCGGATGATCAAGGTTTGTGAGTCGCCATACCGATTGCAGTGTAAACAGTCGAAGAATATTGCTGAAGCCCACGCCTACTTCCATATGCGGCTGATTGAGTTTGTAAATATTTGCCGGAATATCCATAATGTTGTTGTGAGTATTGTTCCGGCTGCCGTAAAGAACTTTGAAAGTGAGTAATTCGCGCAAATTCAGATGTTTGATGAGTGGAATGTGATTCATTACAACTCCATTAATAATGAGCTCATTGTGCATTCCGGCATATTGGTCGAAAGCATATTCCATGTCGCGAAGTGTGTTGAAAAGATTTCGGCGATACGGAAACGCACCATTTCCCATAGGGATTTCGAGCAGAGAATATGGCACTTCGCCGAATATTTTTCCGGCTTCGAACATGTAATTCCATTGACCGGCTGTAAACCGAATCTGTTGTTTTAAGGATGCATTTATTTTCATATAATTTCCCTGTTTTGTGCCTGCATTAAATTTTCCGGCTTCGAGAATTGTGTAAATCACAGGTTTCTCGTTAGGGACATAAATGCGCTGAAAATGATCGTCGTACACGCGTTCGTCAAACGAAAAACGACTTTGTAAAACCACGCTTTGCTGTGTGATGTGCGAAAGCGCAGTTGCATTTTGCACAAAAGGCATTGCCTCCGAATCACTCAATCGATGATGCCGGTAGAAAAGCGTAGATTCAATGTTTTTGTTCCAGTCGTAAGTCAGCGATGTGCTGAATTCTTTTCGTTCGTTAAGTTTTTGTGCTGTACGGAAACCAAAAATTGTAATGGCAATATCCTCGTCGCCCGATAGCAGCGGATTTTCGCGATACAGAAAATCGTTGTAATCATAATCCACACGCCGATAATCGTCGGTGTAGTAAGCGTTGAAAATCAGTCGGTTTTCTGTGGGTAATTTATAATGAAAACCGGCTGAATATTTTGGAATATTATTTTTAAACCCATAGCCTGCATAACCACTAAACCCGATATTTTTTGAAAAAGTTTCGTTGGTGCGGAAAGGTAATGTAAGTCGAAGTCCTTCTACTTCGGTAAGTCGCGCAATGTGCTGAACTTTACCGATATCCACTTTTCCTACAGGAACATAACCGGTAATTATCACATCGGCGAGCCATTTTGCAAACCGAACCACAGATGTATTTCCCAGTTGAGCCATGCTGTTGTCAATTTCAACTGCGCTGAGGTTTGAACCGGCAAAATTCTCGTTTGCAGGTTCTGAAATATTTATATTTTCGGTGATTGTTTTTTTATAAATAAACAATTCAGGTTTTGGGTGCAGACTATCGGCCAGCATTTCGTAGGTAATATTCGACGAAAACTGTTCGGATTCAGGTACGAAAAAGCCGGCCTTCGGCTGAAACTTTTGCTGAATATGAAGCTGATGTAAGTAGTTCAGATTAGCTCCGGCAGGCAAAGTCGCATCAATATAAGTAAGTGCCAGCGAAGCAGAATCAATTTTCATGGTTCCGTTGAAAGCCAGATTTTTCGGATTTTTTGTTCTGAAATTAATCTGATATTCCTTTTTGTCGCCGTTTATTATGCTGTCACTCAAATAGAAATTGTAGTAAGCATTTCCCGAAGAAGCGAGCGGACTTACAAACGACTGATTGAATAGTGTCAGCGAATTACGGTAGAAATTTATTTCAGCCGATTGCTGATTGGTAAGTCCCAGCAGAAGTCTTTCATTTTCGGGTTTCGACGAAAAATAGTTTTCGCTGATCACCGAAACTACATTTCGCTGTCGCTGCATTTTTTTCTCCGACATAAAAAGAGGCATAACAAGCGAGGAGTCAGCTTTCTCAATTGCTCCTTCGGCAAGCTGACTGAAGATTTTTCGTTTCAGACTGTTGCGACTTATATTTCCCAGATAAACAAGGTTTTGCTCGGCAAAGGTTCCGCTTGTGATTTTGCTGTAATCGTTGAGTTCGCGGGCTTCGCGCACTTTTCGCATAAGTGGCAAAGCGGGATTTGCGCCCGGAACCACCATCACTTCGTACAACTCCACATTCTGCTCTTTCAGTTCCACCTGCATACCCGTACTTTGTCCTTTTTTGAGACGAATTTCTTTGGTGCGGTAACCCACAGCCGAAAAAACAAGTGTGGTTTCGTCGCCCGTTGTGCGAATCATAAAATAACCTTCATCGTTACTTTTTGTTCCTTTGCCGGTATTTTTAAAATATATATTCGCATCGGGTACCGAACTTTTGTCGGTAGCATTTAAAACCTGTCCAACAGCTAATGTTTCCTGAGTTTGAGCAAAAATATTCAGGCTCAAAAGCATAAAAATCAGCAGTAAAGCATTAAAAATATGTGGTTTGTTTGGAATCACTTCTGTTTGTTTTTTCGGTAAAGCGGATGAAAATCGAGAATGGTTTGTCGCAAAAAATTCACATCAATGTGCGTGTAAAGCTCGGTTGTGGTAATGGATTCGTGCCCGAGTAACTGCTGAATGGCACGCAGATTGGCGCCATTCTCGAGCAAATGTGTGGCAAACGAATGTCTGAAAGTGTGCGGACTCACATTTTTATGAATGCCGGCTAATGCGGTCAGGTCTTTTACAATGGTAAAAATCATAGCACGTGTCAGTCTTCCGCCACGTCGGTTGAGAAACAGTATGTCCTCGTCGCCTTTTTTTATTTTAAGAGAATTACGGTCGGTCAGCCAGAGTTCAATATGCTTCAAAGCCTGTGGCGAAAGTGGTACGAGGCGTTGTTTGCTACCTTTTCCTTCCACCAGCATATAACCTTCCTGCGTGTACATGCGCGACATTTTCAGACCTATAAGTTCCGAAACGCGAAGCCCGGAGCCGTAAAGTGTTTCGATAATGGCTTTGTTGCGTTGTCCTTCGGCTTTCGAAAGGTCGATGGCGGCCACAATGGCATCAATTTCGGCAACCGAAAGTACTTCGGGCAAATGCAGTCCCGTTTTGGGCATTTCGAGCAATTCAGTCGGGTCGTCGTCGCGTTTTTTTTTGTAAATCAGGAAATGGTAAAACGATTTTATTCCTGAAATAATGCGCGCCTGCGAACGTGCGTGCACTCCGGTGTCCGAAATTTCGATGACAAAATCGCGCAGATGCACTGTTTCTGCTTTTTCAGCCAGGATATGTGCATCTTTCAGATAATCTCTCAGTTTCTGAAGATCGGCTTCGTAAGCAGCTATCGTGTTGTCCGACAGTGCTTTTTCGAGTTTCAGATACATGTGATATTCCTGATAAATGTCGATCATGAATGGAGTTTGTTGATTTACGGCTGCAAAGATAAAGTTTTTCGTTCTGAGAATCAGAATCTTTTAAATGTTATTTAAACCCTCTTTAAATGCTTTAAGTGTGCGTTCGCGCGCCATGCTGTGATCGACCATCGGAGCCGGGTAGCCAAATTCGTTGATTTCGGGCACCCAGCGACGGATATATTTTAACTCCGGATCGTAACGTTTGGTTTGTTCAGACGGATTCAAAATACGGAAGTAAGGCGCTGCGTCGCAACCACATCCTGCAGCCCATTGCCAGTTTCCGTTATTGGCCGAAAGGTCGTAGTCGAGTAGTTTCGAGGCAAAATATGCTTCGCCCCAGCGCCAGTCGACGAGCAAATCTTTTACCAGAAACGAAGCCGTAATCATTCGTACGCGGTTGTGCATCAGCCCGGTTTCGTTCAGTTGTCGCATGCCGGCATCTACTATCGGGAAACCTGTTGTGCCATTGCACCAGCGCTGGAATTCGTCTTCGTTGTTACGCCATTCAATAGCTTCGTACTGTTTTTTGAATGCTCCATTCGCCACATGCGGAAAATGCATCAGAATACTCATAAAAAACTCGCGCCAGATAAGTTCGTTGAGCCATGTTTCGTTGCTAATGCTTGCAATTTTCACCAATTCACGCACACTAAGAGTGCCAAAACGCAAATGCAGACTCATACCCGTAGTACCCGTTTCGAGCGAAGGGATGTCGCGGGTAAGATGGTAATTCTCAATAGTATAAATTTCTGGTTTTGCTTCGTGGAATTGAATACCTGTTTTATGAAAACCAATTTCTTCAAGTTTCGGGAAAGACGCTTTTTTATCAGATTTTAAAATATTATTCAGGTGCTTTTCGGATGGATAAGCAGGAATTTGTATTTCAGAAAGATGCTTTTTCCATATTTTTGAGAATGGCGTAAACACAGTATAAGGTGTTCCATCGGCCTTCAGCACTTCGTTCCATTCAAAAATTATCTGATCCTTATAACTGTGGAATTCAATATTTTTTGCGTTCAGAAAATATCTGATTTCGGCATCGCGTTGCAAAGCATAAGGTTCGTAGTCGCGGTTGCAAAATACTTTTTGCACAGCATATTCATTTATAAGTATGTCGAAAGCTTGTTTTACGCTTCCGTGAAATATCCTGATTGAACCTTCGGTAGCTTGTAGTTTTTGCTGAATATTTTCGAGCATCTGATAAATCAGATCCACGCGCTTATCGGCTTTATCGTCGAGTTGATTGAGAATGGCATCATCGAAAATAAAAACCGGAAGCACAGGAAAACCACTTTTCAGGGCATGAAACAACGCTGCGTTGTCGTGCAAACGCAAATCGCGACGCAGCCAGCATACTGAAATCATAGGTTTTGATCCGGACATAAATTACGGTTTTAAATTAAATTGCTACATTTGCAACAAATGTAAGTTAGCTTTTTCTTTTTTCCAAATTTATTTAATTCTACTCTGTCGGATTAATGATAAATTTTTACAGAAAGAAATTCAAAAGAATAGCAACTGACCGACTAAACATCTGAGATTCTTCGCTACGCTCTGAATGACAATGCTTTGTATTGATTATAGTTTGGAGGAGGCAGGTTGGCGGCTTCGCCGCCAACCTGCCTCCTCCAAAAAACCTAACTTGCTGATTGCCTGTCATTCCGAACGTAGTGAGGAATCTAATAATCTAAAAAACTAATTCAAACTATTTATTATCGGTCAGTACTGAAAAAGAATAGCAACGCAGATTTAACAGACAAAGCAGATTAAAAACTGATATAATTCGGATTTAAATTTTGACAAGCCAAAATTAGGATTTAATAAACGCAATAACTTCATTCTGCAAATTTCATTTTTAAAATTTTATAATTATTTGTAAATCAATTATCTTTTCAGAAAACAACCTGCTCCTCCCGTTGAGACGGGACGTCAAAATACTCCGTCCGCGTTACAATTTTTTAAAATAAATCTGTCAAAGTAAAATTAAAATGAAACAATTAAATTCGGTTAGTCAGCTCAATTTCGGTTTTGCTCCTACGCCTTTTGGCGAATGTGCCATCGTGTTTTCGGAAGATGGAGTGAGTGCGCTTGTCTTCCACGAAAATCGCAATGCGGCGATTACGGATTTGAAAAACCGTTTTTACGACATTGAATTGCAGGAAAACAATGCAAAGGCAGAATTGCTTTGCAAACAAATTTTCGATGAGAAAGCTAAAACAAAATTGTGCGTTCGTGGCACCGAATTTCAGATGAATGTATGGAATGCACTTTGTGAAATCCCGGTTGGAAGTACAGCCACTTATGCGCAAATAGCACAAAAAGTGGGTAAGCCAAAAGCAGTCAGAGCAGTTGGCACAGCTATTGGTGCTAATCCTGTGGCGTGGCTTATTCCCTGTCACCGTGTGTTGCGTACCGATGGTAGTTTGGGTGGTTATCGGTGGGGTTTGGAGCTGAAAGTGAAAATGCTGGAAAGGGAGAAAAAGATTTGAGATTTGAAGATTTGGGATTTGAAAATTTGAAGATCCGCCACTGCGGACAAGTTTTGAAGAATTCGGATACAAGTACTTGATTAGAAGCTTTGATAGAGTTTTCTTATTACTTATTGTGCAAGTTTTCCGGTTTTCTTCAGTCGTTCCACAAAAATTTTCATAGCTGCAGCTCTTTTTTGTTCGTTGGCTATGCTAAGGCTGTCGTTAAGTTGTGGAGGATAGGATGATTCGAGGTAGATTTTTCCGGCACTGTAACGCAAAACAAGATTGCTTCGGGTGGACGACATATAATCGAAAACAGTTTCGGCAGAAAACAGTGAATCGTTTCCCAAATAAAATACAAAATGACTAAAACGCCGGAATTCGTCAAGTCCGGGCATTTTTTTGATTTTTATTTCATGACTTGTGGTATCGTAACTTATCAGATGACTTTCGTCGAAAAACAAACTGTCAGGTAAAGAAATGTCGTTTTTGAAAACAGCTTTGCAAATAATTCCGTTTTCTGTGTCAATAGGGCTTGTGTCGCACGAAACAATCAATAGCGGCACAATCATTGTAAATATCAGGGCAAATAATTTCTTCATCACCTTAGTAGTTAAATATATATTGAGATGTGGCAAAGTTATATAATTTTATCTTAGCAGAATCTACTTTTTTAATTTTATCTTTTTACTTTTGTAAAAAATGCAATTTTAATTTGGCCTATGAGACGTTTATTATTTCCAATCATTCTTTTCGTTTTCAGTATTAGTGCTTTATCGCAAAATGCGCTGGCCGATTTTGTACAAAATCCGCTTCTGAAAAATGCAAATATCAGCCTGTTGGTAAAAGATTTGAAATCCAACAAATCACTTTACGGCTACAGAGCCAATAATTCGGCTGTGCCTGCTTCAACTATGAAGTTGGTAACCACAGCCACTGCGCTCGAAATGCTCGGACCTGATTTCCGCTTTAGCACTACGCTCGAAATGGACGGAGAACTGAAAGATGGAGTTTTGAATGGCAATCTCATTATTCGCGGTGGCGGCGATCCCACTTTAGGTTCAGCCAAAATGGGCGATAAGGATTTTATGAATAAATGGGTGGAAGCTGTAAAAACGGCTGGTATTAAGAAGATTAATGGTCGCATTATAGCCAATACATCTGTTTTCGATCAGCAGGTTGTGAATCCGCGCTGGATTTGGGAAGATATGGGCAATTATTACGCGCCGGGCATTCATGGCATTTCTTATCTCGATAATACTTTCAGACTTATTTTGAAATCGGGCAAAGTAGGTTCGCCTACTGAGATTCTACGCGCTGAACCGGAAATTGCGGGCATGTCGTTTCAAAACTATGTAATGTCGGCTAATATTGGTTACGACAATGCCTATTTTTATGGTGAACCTTTTTCGGGCTCGCGCACTTTGTTTGGCGAAATTCCTGCTAACAAAAGTGAATTTGCAGTAAAAGGCGACATTCCAGATCCGGGTTTGCTGCTCGCACAACATTTTCATGCAGCACTTCTTGCTTCGGGACTTGAAATTCAGGAATTTCCATTGGTTGATTTATTCAATACCAAAACTGCGAAAGTTATTTATACAGATTTATCGGTACCTTTGAGCGACATCATCACTGAAACGAATGTGAAAAGCAATAACCATTTTGCGGAGTATATTTTTAAATATATAGGATCTAAAAAGTCAATTCCGTCAACTTTCAAATCGTCGGTGAGTGTAATTGAAGACTTCTGGCATAAGCGAGGATTACCTGTCGATCAACTTTTTCAGAACGATGGCTCGGGACTTTCGCCCAACAATGGCGTTTCGGCGGCATTTTTTGTGGAATTGCTTAGCTATATGCGAAAAGAGAGCAAGTACTCTGATGTGTTTTCCAAAAGTTTAGCTGTAGGTGGTCTTACCGGCACTTTATCAACATTTTTATTTAAAACACCGCTACAGGGAAAAGTTTTTGCCAAGAGCGGAACGCTTGCGCGCGTTAAATCATATGCAGGATATTTAGAGACAGGAAATACAACCCTCGCGTTTGCCATTATTGTGAACAATCCGAATGGCAGCTCATCTGAAGTGGTAAAGAAAATGGAAAAGTTTCTGATAGACATTTCAAAGTAAAATCAGCATTATGAAATCAATGTATCTCCGCGAAACGCGCTCCACCAATATGGTTTTGAAAGAAATGCTGCGCGAATACGAATTACCCGAAGGTTTTGTGTTGCGAACCGATTTTCAATCGGCAGGCAAGGGGCAACCCGGAAATTCGTGGGAGGCAGAGAAGGGGAAAAATCTGCTGTTCAGTGTGTTGTTATATCCGCATCATATTGCTATTACAGAGCAGTTTATACTTTCGCAGTTGGTGAGTGTGGCCATTTTGCGAACCCTGAATTCTTTCTGTACGGGTTTCAGCATTAAATGGCCCAACGATATTTATTTTGGTGATAAAAAAATTGCCGGAATACTTATTGAAAACTCACTTCAGGGCACAAAATTAAATACAAGCATTGTGGGTATTGGTTTGAATGTCAATCAGAAAATATTCAGAAGCGATGCACCAAATCCGGTTTCGTTGCGACAGATTACAGACAAGAACCAGCGTCGGAAAGCCATTTTGCAGAATTTGTTGAAAAATATTCAGGAATTATACAAAAAAATGGATGTGGAAGCCATTCAGAAAGAGTATTCTGAAAATTTATACCGCCGGGACGGCTTTTTCACTTATCGCGATAACGACGGCTTTTTCGATGCGGAAATTGCTGCGATTGAAAGTGACGGTTGTCTCAAACTAAAAACGCGAAACGGTGAGATTCACGCTTATTATTTCAAGGAAGTGGCATTTGTACAGAATGCTTAGTCCTTCACCTCTTCGTAATCCACATATTCGCCTTCGTTTTTCTCGAAAATCTTTTCTTTGTGATTACTGCGGGCATTCTCGTTCTGACTTTGTGTTGGTTCATTTCCGAAGTTTCTCGGACGGCGACCAAAACCCAGAATTCTGCGTATAAATCCAAATACGGCTAGTAAAATAAAAAGGCCAATGATGAGTACGAAGAATATTAAATATAAAATAAAACTCATTTCTTTTGTGTCGGTTGATTGGTTGGTTTGTTAATTGGGCGATTAGGTAATTGATTAGTCAGTTAATTGGTTGATTAGTTAATTGGTGATTGGTTGATTGGTTTGCCTTTTTGTAAACACACAAATTTGCTAATTAACAGATTCACTAATCACTAAAATATGAAACATCAATACACTGCTTGCGCCACCCGTTTTACGCTTTGCGTAGCCATCATTGAGTAAAAATGAATGCTTGGTACACCGTGAGCAATCAGGTCGCGGGCTTGTGCTGTACACCATTCCACACCCACTTCGGCAGCTTCGGCGTCGGTTTTACATTTGCGAAGCTCGGCAGCAAATACTTCAGGAATATCGGTTTTAAATATTTTGGGCAGTACTGTAAGCTGATTCATAAAAGTAATTGGTTTGATACCCGGAATAATGGGTACGTTGATACCTGCTGCACGACATTTTTCCACAAACTGAAAGTATTTTTCGTTGTCGAAAAACATTTGTGTTACCAGATATTCGGCACCTTCATCTACCTTCATTTTGGCATAAAAAAGTTCTGAGTCCATGTTGGGCGCCTCCTCGTGTTTCTCAGGATAGCAAGCCATTCCGTACGAAAACGGAGTGAGCGATTTCATTTCCGATCCATCGAGAAAGAGTCCTTTGTTGAAAGTATTTACCTGTCCCTGAAGTTCGGTGGCATAGCGATGTCCCGTAGGCACAAATTCACGGTCGTGCCTGGCTTTGTCGCCACGAAGCAACAGCAAATCGGTAATGCCCAGAAACTGCAGGTCGATAAGTGCGTATTCGGTTTCATCTTTTGTAAATCCGCTGCAAATAATATGTGGTACAACCGTAATTTTATATTTGTTCTGAATGGCAGCTGCAATGGCCACTGTGCCCGGACGATGGCGTTCAGCTACACGCTCGAAAAGTCCCTGAGCAGTTTCGCGAAACACCATTTCGCTGCGATGCGTGGTAATGTTTATGTATTTTGGGTCGAATTCGCGTAAAGCATCAATGGTGCGATAAACACTGTCGATGCCATTTCCTTTCAAAGGAGGTAAAAGTTCGAACGAGAAAGCTGTGGTTTTGGCCGATTTAATTTTTTCTACTAAACTCATCTTTTTTATGTCAAATTCCGGTGTTTATCAGTTTGTTTAAAGCCAGACAACCGGTTGTTTATTGATTTGCAAAAATACAAATTTCTTTCCGAACTAAAAGTTTAAAGCCTGCTTTTTTGAAAAGTCAGGCTTTTTGATTGTTTTTATAATAACAAAATGAAAGGATGCAGTCACTTTTTATAAACTTATATCTTTAGTCCGTTCAGCAAATTAGTGTACAGTTCAATGGCCTCTTCGATTTCTGAAACCAGAATAAACTCATCTGCTGTGTGCGAACGTGCTGACTCGCCAGGACCCATTTTTACACTGGCAAAAGGCATAAGCGCCTGATCGGACAGAGTAGGTGAGCCGTAAGTGTTGCGTTGTAATTCTAAAGCGCGCCTCACAACCGGATGTTGCAGCGGAGTGGCGCTGGAATTTAATCGGGTGGAACGCGCCTGAACTTCGCAGCTTACATTTTTCCTGATCTCCGAAAGCAGCTCTTCGTTGGAATACAGTTCGTTGCTTCGCACATCCACCACAAAACTGCACTTATCGGGAATAACATTGTGTTGCGTGCCTGCATTTATCTGTGTAACAGTCATTTTTACAGGTCCGAGCAATTCCGATTTTTTCGCAAGCTCATAATTTTCGAACCATGCCACATCTTTTAAAGCTTTATAAATGGCATTTTCGCCTTCGTTGCGGGCTGCGTGTCCGGCTTTACCGTAAGCCACACAATCGAGCACCATCAGGCCTTTTTCGGCCACAGCCAAATGCATTCCGGTAGGTTCGCCCACAATGGCAAAATCGATTTTCGGAAGTTCGCGAATTAAACTCTCAATGCCATTTTTCCCCGAAACTTCTTCCTCGGCAGAGGCTGCAAAAATCAGGTTGTAGCTTTGTTCGTGCTGTGTCAGACTGAAAAATGCATGAAGTAAACTTACCACACTTGCACCGGCATCATTACTTCCCAGGCCAAAGAGTTTGCCGTTTTCAAGTTCAGCACCGAAAGGATTTCGCGTCCAGGCTGAAACAGGTTTCACCGTGTCGATATGCGAATTCAGCAAAATGGTTGGTTTTGCTGTGTCGAACCCAGGACTCAACAACCAGATATTGTTTCCGCTGCGCGAAGCCACATAACCTTTCGATTCAATGTAACGTTCGAGAAAATCGGCCACATTCTGTTCTTCGCGACTGAACGATTCAATTGAAATCATATCGCAAAGCAACTGTACCGCATCCTGTGTAAGTTCGAATATCATCGGGTTCATAGGCATTGTAGCTGTAGTTGAAATGTTTATTTAGGGATTTGCCAATTTCTGGGCAATCATCCAGTTTTTGAGTTCTTCGGGCCAGTTATCGGCAGGAATGTTGCGTTTGCGCATGCCAAAACCATGTCCGCCTTTGTCGTAAACCACAAGTTTGGCTGGAACGCCTTTCGCTTCAAGCGCTTTCAGCATATTTTCGCTGTTGGCAATGGGCACAGCACCATCGTCTTTTGCATGAACCAAAAATGTGGGCGGTGTTTTTTTTGTTACCTGAAGTTCGTTTGAGTAAAGCTTCACCATTTCTTCAGAAGGATTTTTACCCAGCAAATTATTGCGTGAACCTCCATGAGTCACATTTTTATCCATTGTCACTACCGGATATGCAAGTAACATAAAAGCAGGACGTTGTGTTTTGGTTTTGAAATGAGTTCCTGCTGTAGCTGCAAGATGTCCACCGGCTGAAAAGCCCATAATTCCGATTTTTTTCTTATCGATATTCCATTTTTTCGCCTTTTTATGGATAATGGCCATTGCAGTTTGCGCATCTTTCAGCGGAATAAAATGATTTCCATTAGGCATGCGGTAGTAAAGCACAAATGCACTTATGCCCATTTTATTGAACCATTCGGCAAACTCTGAACCTTCTTTTATTTGCGAAACGCCTGAATATCCTCCTCCGGGGCAAATAAGTACGGCTGTTCCGTTGGCAGTTTCTTTAGGAGCCGGATATGCATACATACGCGGTTCGCTGATATCCACGATAAATTCAGGATCGCGGAATTTTTCTCTGTTTTCAAGTCCGTTACTTTCGGGAGTACCTTTGGGATAAAGTTTAATTTCTTCCTGTGCAGAAATGAGTGTGATGTTCATTATCAGTGCAATAATAAGTGAGATTTGTTTCATAATGATTGTTTTTATTTTCTGATTTTTGTTCCGCCATTGGTGTGAATCAAGTCAGCCCTCGTAATTACCACCTGTTTTACTCCGGCGTTTATAGCATCGAATGAGTTTTCGAGTTTGGGAATCATGCCTCCGTTGATAATTCCTTCGGCTACATATTTTTCGAACAATGCAGGAGTTATTTCGGGAATTACACTTTCGTCGTCCGTTTCGCTCATCAATACGCCTTTTTTCTCGAAGCAAAACATCAATGTCACTTCGAAATGTTTTGCAAGCGCTTTGGCGGCTTCTCCGGCAATAGTATCAGCATTGGTATTGAGCATATTCCCAGCATTGTCGTGTGTAAGTGGCGCTAAAACAGGCACCACGCCACGGGCAATCAGATCGGCCAGAATGTCGGCATTCACTTCTTTTACATCGCCAACAAATCCGTAATCCACATCCTTTACGGGGCGTTTTTCGGACCGCATATAGTTCAGGTCGGCGCCTGTAAGTCCGAGTGCATTTACGCCAATGGCCTGCAGTCCGGCTACAATTTGCTTGTTTACCAAACCGCCATACACCATAGTGACTACTTTCAGCGTTTCTTCGTCGGTAATGCGGCGTCCGTTTACCATTTGGCTTTCGATGCCTAGTTTCGCTGCAATAGCAGTAGCCGAGCGACCGCCGCCATGCACGAGTACTTTGTGTCCTTCAATTTTTGCAAAATCGGACAGCAATTGTTTGAGTGTTTCGGAGTCTTCTACAATTTTACCTCCGACTTTTACGAGTGTAAGTTTATTCATTCTTTTTTACCACTAAGGCACTAAGGACACAAAGTGTCATAAAGTGATTTGGTTATTTTATTTGTTTTTTATCTGTTTTTGGTGGTAGAAAATTCTCACCTGTGATCACACTTTTACCTGTTTGCTCTTCCAGTTCCTTGCGGGCATTTTTGGCAACAGCACCTCCTTTTTTGCCTGCTTTAGCATTTTCATTCAGCCCTTTTGCTTTTTCTGTTTCAGCAATTTGTCGGGTGGAGAGTTCAGCAAGAGCTGTGAAAATTAATTCTCCTTCGCTCATGTGATCGCGCAGGTTCTGAGTTTTTAAACCCTTCAGCGCTTTGTGCTCTTTTACTGTAAGATCCGACCATTCTTGATGAATGATATTGGTGAGCATGGCAAACTCATCTTCTTTTTTTATTCCTGCATCTTTCCAATAATCAGTAAGCTTGTTGCGCGTTTCCTGACCCATCATTCGTTGCTGAATCCATTTTTCGCTGCGTCCGAGTTTTCGCCAGTTTTTGCGTGCTCTGTCGAGACCCTGAGCTGGATCCTGAATCTCCTGCATACGTTCGTAACCCACTTTGGCAAGCCATTGTTTGAAAGGTTCTGCTTTGGGTGAAGGTATAGATTGAATAATACGAAACAAGGCTTTTGTGTCTGCACAATCGGTTGCATAACGCTTTCCGTCTGAAGAAACTAATTTGAGTTGTCGACAAATTGTCGACAACTCAATTCCATCTTCTGACTTTACGCGTATCTTCATTTTAAACCAATAATCTCTTGCATTAAGACTATCGGTTAGTGCTTCAACAACATCTACTACCGAAAAATACCATTTTTCTTCGTTTTCGTCCCAATGTGTGCGAATACGTTTGGATTCGAACAACTTAACGCTTGTTTGATTTTCCATAGAAATTTGATTTTAAAATATGATTTTATTCAAAAAAATCGATAAAATCGATATTATGGTCACTTTTCAAAGGATTCTGTCCGTACTTAGAATTTTATCAACGAATGAATATCCTCAGTGCCTTCGAGTTTTGGGCGGCCGTTGAGGAATTCAAGTTCAATCATAAAGCTCACCAAAACCGATGAAGGTTTGAACATGCTGATAAGTTTCAATGCTGCTCCGGCGCTTCCACCGGTAGCCAGAAGATCGTCGTGCAGCAGAACCACATCGTTTTCTTCAATGGCATCTTTGTGAATTTCGAGCGCATCGCTGCCATATTCCAGGTCGTATTCGTAGCGGAAAGTTTCCGATGGTAATTTGCCCGGTTTACGCAACAGCACGAATCCGGCCCCTAATTTATAGGCCAAAATACTTCCGAGTACAAATCCGCGACTTTCCACACCTACTACTTTTGTAATGCCTTTATCCTTGTAGTATTCGTGTAATTCATCGGCAATAAACCGCAGCACCTCAGCATCTTTCAGAGCTGTTGAAATATCTTTAAATAAAATTCCCGGTTTTGGAAAATCGGGTACGTTGCGTATCGACGCAATTACTTGTTCTATGTTAACCCCTAACCCCTGAAGGGGAACTGAGTTAGTTTCTGTGTTGATTTTGTTAATTGTATCTTTCATTTAATGTTGTTGTAATTATCATTACTATTTTTCCCTCCCCTTTAGGGGTTGGGGGTTATTCCAATAATCTTTTGATAACCACCTGAGCTGAAATTTCGCGGTTGGCTGCTTGGGGTATCACAATTGATCGTGGACCTTCGATTACTTCGTCGGTCACAATCATATTGCGTCGCACGGGCAAGCAGTGCATAAAACGCGCATTGTTGGTCACAGCCATTTGGCGGTCGCTCACTGTCCACGAACGGTCGCTGCTCAGAATTTTTCCGTAGTTCGGATCCTGATATGCTGCCCAGTTTTTGGCGTAAATAAAATCAGCACCTTCGAAAGCTTTCATTTGGTTGTATTCCACGCGTGCGCCGCGCACAAATTCTGGCGCCAACTCGTAACCTTCGGGATGTGTAATCACAAAATCCACATCGGCTTCGTTCATAAAGTCGGCAAACGAATTCGGAACAGCCTGCGGCAATGCTTTGGGGTGCGGCGCCCAGGTCAAAACCACTTTCGGACGGGGCGTTTCTTTGAACTCCTCAATGGTAATCAGGTCGGCAAAAGCCTGCAAAGGATGCGAGGTGGCACCTTCCATGCTGAAAACCGGTTTACCGGAATATTTGATAAACTGATTGATAATGGTTTCCTGATAATCAAACTCCTTACTTTCGAATTGCGCGAAGGCACGCACGCCAATCACATCGCAATAGCTGGCCATTACGGGAATAGCTTCAAGGATATGTTCGGGTTTGTCGCCATCCATTATTACGCCACGCTCGGTTTCGAGTTTCCATGCTCCGGCATTTACATCGAGCACCATTGTGTTCATTCCAAGGTTCATTCCCGCTTTTTGAGTGCTGAGGCGCGTGCGTAAACTGGAATTGAAAAACACCATCAACAATGTCTTGTTTTCGCCCAAATGTTTGTAGCCAAAACGGTTTTTCTTTATTTCTAAAGCTTCTTTTATTGCCTCCTGCAAATTGCCGAGGTCTTTTACGTTGGTATATGAATGACCCCCAACCCCTGAAGGGGAGTTTACCCCTAGCCCCTGAAGGGGAACTGAGTTACTTTTGTTTTTAAAATCATTCTTTACATCTTTCATATGTATTTTATTTTAAATTCTTTCTTTAATTTCGTTTTCAATCGTTTTTAAAACTTTCTCAATACTGTTCAAAACTTCTTCATTTGTAAATCTGACCACTTTTAATCCTAACTCATTGAGTTCATTTTCACGATTTCTATCATATAAGTATTGTTCAGGAATGTCGTGATATCCACCATCAACTTCAATAATAAATTTTGCTTTATGACAATAAAAATCAGCAATAAAATACAATACCGGATGTTGACGTTTGAATCTTATGTTCAAATATGTCAATCTTTGCAAGTTATCCCAAAGATATAATTCAGCCTCAGTTTGATTATTTCTAAGCTTTTTAGCTAATTCAAAATGAATTGGTAAAGCGCCATAAAACATTGAGTTTTTACAACCACCCCCTACAACACCCCCAACCCCTAAAGGGGAGTTAGAATTAGAATCATTTTGTGTATTTCTCTCTTTGCTCATTTCGTAAAATCGATACAATTATCAATAGTAATATTTCTTCCTCCCCTTTAGGGGCTGGGGGTCATTCCCCCTTTAGGGGTTAGGGGTAATTAGGGGTTCTTACTTAGGTTCCATCACCACCAACGGTATCAGCATTTCTTCGAGCGAAATTCCGCCATGTTGAAATGTGTTTTTATAATAGCTCACATAATGGTTGTAGTTATTCGGATACGCAAAAAAGTCGTCGTTGCCGGCAAAGATATAAGCTGAACTCACATTCGGACTTGGCAATCCGATTTTTGCAGGTTGCATCACTTCAAAAACTTCTTTTTTGTTATAGCTCAGATTTTTACCTACTTTGTAACGGAGGTTTACGTTTGTATTTTTGTCGCCAATCACTTTTATCGGATTATCCACACGAATAGTGCCGTGGTCGGTAGTGAAAATCACCTTACACTTTCGTTTAGCAATGGCTTTCATAAGCTCATAAGTGGGCGAATGCTTAAACCACGAAACGGTAAGTGAGCGATAAGCCTGTTCGTCGTTGGCCAGTTCGCGCATCATTTTCGATTCGGTGCGGGCGTGCGAAAGCATATCGATAAAGTTCAGCACAATCACATTAAGCTGGTTTTGTTCGAAACGCGGAAGCTGATCGATGACCTTTTCGCAAAAAGCCGATTCGTTTATTTTGTGATAAGAAAAGCTGTAATTCTTACGGTAACGTTTTAATTGTGTTTCAATTAAGTCTTTTTCGTTCTGGTTTTTGCCTTCATCTTCATCTTCGTCCACCCATAGTTCGGGGAACATTTGCTGAATCTGCAAAGGCAGAAGACCGGAGAAAATGGCGTTTCGGGCATATTGTGTGGCGGTAGGCAGCATGGCGCAATACAAACCTTCGTCGGTGAAAGTAAACAGCTCACTCATCATTTCGCGAATTACCTTCCACTGATCGTAGCGAAAATTATCAACCAAAATAAAGAAAACCTTTTCGCCTTTGTCGAGCAGCGGAAAAACTTTGGTTTTAAAAATATCAGGACTAAGTAATGGGCGATTCTCCGGCTTTTCGAACCACGACTGATAATTTCGTTTTACAAATTTATTGAAAGTATTGTTAGCCTCGGTTTTCTGCATGCGCAGCATCTCGTCCATACCGTTGTCGGTTTCGGCAAGTTCGAGTTCCCAATAAACTAACTTTTTATATACTTCCACCCAATCGTCGTAAGTGAGCGAGTCGTTTATTTGCATGCCAATTTTGCCAAATTCGGTACGATACGAAGTGGTGGTATGTTCGGTGACAATTTCTTTTTTATGAATATTTTTCTTGAGTGTGAGAAGTATCTGGCTGGGATTCACCGGCTTTGTAAGGTAATCGGCTATTTTATTGCCAATGGCCATATTCATAATATTTTCCTCCTCGCTTTTGGTAATCATTACCATAGGTACATTGGCGTCAATATCTTTGATCAATGCGAGCGTTTCAAGTCCGCTGAGTCCGGGCATGTTTTCGTCGAGAAAAATAATGTCGAACGATTCTTTCTGGCAAAGCTCTACCGCATCTTTTCCATTGGTTGCGGTTACTACTTCGTAACCTTTTTCTTCGAGGAATAAAACGTAGGCGCGAAGTAAATCAATTTCGTCGTCGGCCCACAAAATACGGTCTTTTCTCATGTCTAAGTTGTTTTTTTTGCGAATGTATTTCTAATTAAGCATTATATTGGTAATCAGCAGGTTGAAAAAGAGAATCAAAATACTACTGTTTACCACTGCGTTGGTGCTGGCTTTCCCTACATCGAGCGCGCCTCCGTTAGCATAATAGCCATAATAAGCCGCCACCGAAGAAATGATAAAGGCAAAAGCCACAGATTTTACTAACGAATAAAACACGTAATATGGTATAAATGCATACTGAATTCCTAATAAATAATCGGCTACTGAAATAATATCAGTTAAAACACCAACCATATAACCGCCAATAAGTCCGACAGCCATACTGAAAATAACCAGAAACGGCATCATAATTACAAAAGCCGTAATTTTAGGAAAAATGAGAAAATTAGCTGAATTTACACCCATAATCTCGAGAGCATCAATTTGTTCGGTGATGCGCATCGTACCAATTTCGGAAGCGATATTCGATCCTATTTTTCCGGCTAAGATAAGACAAAGAATGGTGGATGAAAATTCGAGCAACAAAGTATCACGTGTGACTAAACCGGTACTGTAAGCTGGTAACATCGGGTTTTCGGTGTTGAGCTTGGTTTGTATGGTCATAATGGCTCCGATAAAGATGGAGATAATAATGACGATGGGTAACGACTGCAAACCGAGTTTTTCGAGTTCCTTGGGAAACTGACGGAAAAACATGCGCCAACGGTCGGGCATAACAAGTACACGTTTCATCAAAAGCACATATTTTCCGGTATCCTGAAATATATTCATAAGGCGTGAATGTTAAGTGAATAAACTGCTTTTTCATGCTATAATAATGAAAATGAAGCAGTAATAGATTTTGTTTTTAAGCTTGCAAATATAGTCTTTTTTCCACAAAATCTGAACAGAACTGGTAGTTTGATAAGTTCTTTTAAGGTGTGTTTCGTCTGCTTAATGTCGATTTACGACCTCGATACATTTTTTACTCCTTTTATAAGTTTGATTTTTTTTACAATGTTCTCAAGGTCTTTCAGATCGTCGACCATCACAGTCAGATTCCCCTGAAAAAGTCCGGCATTCGAATCGATAGAAATAGAACGAAGCGAAATATTCTTTTCTTTTGAAATGAGCGAAGTAATATTCGTTACAATACCAATATCGTCGTGTCCTACAATGCGCAGTGTGATAGGATATTGCGAGCCTTGCGACTTACCCGACCAGCGTGCTTTTACAATTCGGTACCCAAAACGCGCTATCATTTGAGGTGCATTGGGGCAATCGGTGCGGTGAATTTTGATACCACCAGTGACCGACACAAACCCGAAAACCTCGTCGCCATAAATAGGATTGCAGCATTTTGAAAGTTTAAAATCGACATTTTTCAAATCTTGCCCTATCACCAGTACATCGTCTTTACCTGAAATTTCGGAAGTTGAGGGACTGGCAGTAAACGATTCGGCACTGCGTAACTCGGCCAAATCAGCCGGATATTCTTTTTTGTCGATGTCCTGATAAGCCTCACGCACTTCAAGAATGTCAATTTTTTCGCGTGCAATTTCCTGATAAAAGTCGCTTACAGTTTTAAAACCTTTCTTTTTGGCAAGGCGGGAAATTTTGCCATCATCAAGATCGATTTTCCAATTTTTAAAACGGCGAATCAAGGTTTCCCTGCCAATTTCGGCATCCTTAAATTCAATTTCCTTCAGTGCCTGACGAATTTTGTTTTTAGCTTTTGAAGTTGTCACCACATTCAGCCAAGCTGCATTTGGCTTTTGAGTGGGCGAAGTCAGCACTTCCACCTGATCGCCATTATTAAGCACATATTTAATGGGCATGTTTTTACCATTCACTTTGGCTCCCACACATTTCGAGCCCAGATTGGAGTGAATGGAGAACGCAAAATCGAGCGCAGTAGCACCTTTTGGCAGTTTGTGCAAATCGCCTTTGGGACTAAACACAAAAACCTCTTTGTCGTAAAGGTTCAGTTTGAACTCGTCCATAAAATCCACTGCATTCAGCTCCGGATTTTCCAGAATCTCGCGAATGTTTTTCAACCATTCATCCATACCGCTTTCACCTTTAATGCCTTTGTACTTCCAGTGAGCTGCAAGACCTTTTTCGGCCACTTCGTCCATGCGTTCAGTACGGATTTGTACTTCCACCCATTTCCCCTGTGGTCCCAGCACGGTGGTGTGTAAACTTTCGTATCCGTTCGATTTGGGAATCGAAAGCCAGTCGCGTAAACGCTTGGGATTTGGCTGATACATGTCGGCCACAATGGAATATGCCTGCCAGCAAGCCGCTTTCTCTTTGTCAACAGGTACATCGAAAATAATGCGAATGGCAAAGAGGTCGTAAATATTTTCGAAAGGCGTATTCTGTTTCTTCATTTTATTATAAATAGAATGAATAGACTTTGTACGACCTTTTATGCTGAATTCGAAACCCAGTTCGTTGAGTTTATCTTTTAACGGGCCAATAAATTCAGAGATGTATTTTTCGCGCGAACGCTTTGTTTCGTTTAATTTCCGGGCTATCTCGCTGTAAATTTCGCGGTTGGTATACTTGAGCGATAAATCCTCGAGTTCAGTTTTAATGGCATAAAGTCCCATTCGATGAGCTAATGGTGCGTAGAGAAAAGAACTTTCGCGTGCTACATTCATGCGGTTGTCCGATTCGTAATGTGCCAAAGTGCGCATAGTTTGCAAATGTTCTGCTATGATAATCAGAATGACACGTACATCCTCGGCAAAGGTGAGAAAGAGTTTGCGGAAATTTTCGGTTTCGAGCGAGGTATTTCTTTCGTAAAGTTCGCGTACCCGACTGATACCCTTTACAATAGAAGAAACATTTGTATTAAATCGTTTTTCTATATCGTCAATACTAATCAGGTTCATATCTACTGCTTCCTGAAAAAGCACACTTAATATAGCAGCTCTACCCAAACCTAATTCATTGAGAACTGTATCCGTTATACAAAGTTTATCAGCCAAACTGTGTCCGAATGCCTGTTGCTGAATACTTTCACTATTATAAAATTTTTTAAGCCACAATTTTATATCGCGACGCTCGTTATAGCTAAAAAGATTATTGTGAGCATACAATAACTTCCTGTAAAGACTTGTAATAGGAGGTAAATGAGTTGAGGTCATGCGACAATGTTATGAAGTAAGCTTTTATAGTTGCAAATATACAACACAAAATTCAGGCAGAGGACCAAAATGAAATGAAAAAACAGAGAAAAGTCTTAATTATTTCTCAAAGGCATAAAAAACAACGAAAAAATTAGGCGTGAAAGATGGTGTATTGGATTTTCTTTTCTAAATTTGCAAGCTGAAAAACAGCGCATCGACGATTACTTCTAAACAGATCTGCTGATTTAACAAAAAACGCTCTTTCAATAAAAATTATATTTAAGACAGCATACAACAAATGCTGCAGCTCTCAAAATATTATTAAATTTAAATATAAACGCATGAAACGCCCATTTTAAAATAATTATCAACACCCAAAGCAATAAATATTTTTAATGGTAAGCTCCATTCGACAATTAAATAAACAAATTATAAACAGATGAAAACAGTAATCAAAATTTTACTTTTTGCCTCAATTGGTTTGCTGACATATTTTTGTATTATGAGTATTATGACTCCTATACAATTTGGAGAAACTAAAGACTCAAGAGAAAAAGTGATCATTCAGCGCCTGATCGATATTCGTTCGGCACAAATGGAATTTAAAGACCAAAAAGGTGGCTTTACAACCAACTTTGACGAGCTTATCGGATTCATGAAAACCGCAAAGAAAAAATCGGTTTTGAAAGAAGGCTCACTTACCGACAAACAACTGGAAGCAGGACTTACTGAAGAAAAGGCAGCAGCCATTGTACGCAAAGGAAATATGAAAGAAATTGCAGCCAACGGCCTTGAGAACTTCCGCCGCGACACTGCTTATCTCGACATGATTGAAACAGTATATGGAAAACGCTTCACAAAAGAAACAATCGATCAGATAGCTTATGTACCATTTACTGACAGCGCAAAATTTGAGCTAAAAGTTAACAACAGCTATTTCAATGCCACAGGCATTCAAATGGCACTATTCGAAGCGTCGGTCGAGTACAAAGTATATCTTCACGACCTCGATCGTCAGGAAGTACTCAACGTTATTGACATTCAGCGCAAACTCGATAAATTCCCGGGGTTGAAAGTAGGCTCGGTTGATGCTCCAAACAACAATGCCGGTAACTGGGAATAATTTCCTCAACACACAGCCTTTCAGGCACACATAATTTGCTAAAAATGGATCAAAAACCTGTTGCAAATAATCAACAATACAGTTTATCCATCCGGTTTTTTCCGGATGGATTTTCTTTATTTGTATCCGACAGCAATCATAAAACAATTGTCTCACGACAAATAAATGCAGAATGGGGCAAGCTTAACTCCGAAGAAATTCTCGAAATATTATCGGGTCAGCAGGAGTTCAATATGAACTTTGGCCAGATACGCCTTATTGTCGAAAGTTCATTTTACAGTGTCATCCCCTCGTCTGTACACAATCCCGAACACAAAAAAACCTTCCTATCATTCC
This sequence comes from Paludibacteraceae bacterium, assembly GCA_016937795.1. Lineage (GTDB taxonomy): Bacteria > Bacteroidota > Bacteroidia > Bacteroidales > Paludibacteraceae > Paludibacter. The sequence continues at coordinate 39,399 of JAFGVV010000066.1, read as the reverse complement.
TGTTTCCACAAATGCCAGGAAACTTCAAAACGCTGCATAACGATTTGCTACCATGGGCTGCCATAATAATATTTAGCATCCCACAAGCACTACACGACGCACTGGAGAGTATTTTACCGGAAATAGTGATAGAACATCACCTTTCAGCATTTATGTCCGACCATGTGCCGCTCTCCACTGAAACAACTTTTTATGTATTCTGTCGAAACGAAATTATTGACATCATGCTTTTTGTAAATGGGAAACCAATGACCATCAACAGTTACAAATCTACATCCGAAACCGACTTACTGTATTATGCAATGAGAAATGCAGAGTTGTATAACATTGACCCACATCAAACTCCCTTAAAGATATTCAACATCAACGAAAAAAACAACTATAACGCAACTCTCGAAAAACACTTTTTAACCTGTGAAACAACCACTGAAGCATGAGAATAATTAGCGGAAAATTCAAAGGGCGCAGAATAAGTGCCCCGTCTAATATCACAGCCCGACCCACAACAGATTTTGCTAAAGAAGGCTTGTTCAACCTGCTCAACAACCGCATCGACTTCGAAGACATACGAGTACTTGATCTTTTTGCAGGAACAGGAAGCATAAGTGTCGAATTCGTTTCGCGTGGCGCCGCTTCGGTTGTAAGCGTAGAACAAAACGACAGGCATTGTGCCTTTATCCGAAAAGTTTGCAACGAACTTAAAATTCAGAATCTTTCGCTACTAAAAACTGATGTATTCCGCTTTTTAAAATCCTCACGCGCAAGCTATGATGTTGTTTTTGCCGATCCACCTTACGATCATCCGGCCTTCGAAACCTTACCAGACCTGGTCATAAACACCTGCATGACCTCCGGCAAAGGATTGTTTATACTGGAACATCCCTCAAAAATGGACTTTTCAACACACCCATATTTTAACGACCACAGGCATTACGGCAATGTAAATTTCACATTCTTCGCAAATCCCAAAACCGGTAACGAAGACTAACTGAGCACATCTTTGCTGCTCACACAAAAAATGATAGCATCTTTTTTTACAATTGCAATTCTGTTTGTTTCATTACTATGTTTATAATAAAAAAAATGCTATATTTGCACCTCGTTTGAAAAAAATGAATTATTAATGTTTTATCTTTAAATATAAAATTTCCATGCAAAACAAAGGACTTATCAGGATTTTTGCAGTAGCGCTCACACTTGTGTGCTTGTTTTACCTGTCCTTTACTGTTGTTACCAGTACCTACAATAAAAAAGCGATTGAATACGCAGCAGGGGACAAAATGAAAGAATTCCAGTATCTGGATTCTGTCGCTAACGAGAACGTATGGCTGGGTTATACGCTTAAGGAATGTCGCGAAAGGGAAATAAACCTTGGTCTCGACCTTAAAGGAGGTATGAATGTGACACTTGAAGTATCGGTGCCCGACATTATTCGTGCACTTTCAGGTTACAACTCCTCACCCAACTTTAATCAGGCTCTGGCATTGGCCAGCGAACGCCAGAAAACGAACAGTCAGGTGCAATACCTCGATTTGTTTGTACAGGCTTATCGCGAACTCGACCCCAATGCAAAACTTGCTACTGTATTCAGTACATTTGAGTTGAAAGAAAAAATCTCCCTTACCACCTCTAATGATGAAGTGATAAGTGTGCTCAAAGAAGAAATTGATGGAGCTATAAGCAACTCATTCAATGTACTACGTACCCGTATTGACCGTTTTGGAGTAGTTCAGCCGAATATCCAACGCGACAACAATAACACAGGACGTATTCTGATTGAACTTCCGGGTGTAAAAGAACCTGAACGTGTTCGTAAACTGTTGCAAGGTTCGGCTAATCTCGAATTTTGGGAAACATATGAATTAAGCGAAATTATAGGCAATATCACTCAGGCCAATCAGGTATTAGCTTCTTTGGCAAGTGCAGGCACAACAATTGTAACTGATACCACAGCTACTATTGCCGACTCTACTGCTACAGTATCTGCTACAGGAGTTGATAGTCTGAAAGCAGCACTGACACAAAAAACACAACAAAATGCCGACTCTGCAAAAATGGTGGAGCAGGCACGCAAAGAAAATCCTCTGTTCGCCGTTCTTCAGATAGGAGCCAATGGTCAGGTAACCCAAGGCCCTGTTGTAGGTATAGCTCACAGCAAGGACACAGCTAAAATCAATGCGTATTTTGCCACCAAACAGGTAAAAGAAGTTTTGCCACGCGACCTCGGCTTGCGCTGGACAGTAAAAGCCCTTGACGAGGATGGAGAATTCTTCCAGCTTGTTGCTATCAAAATTACAAATCGCGACGGCCGAGCTCCACTTGCAGGAGATGTGATTACCGATGCCCGCGACGACTTTAGCCAAACATCGGCATATGCCAATGTAAGTATGACAATGAATGCTGAAGGTGCCAAAACATGGGCCCGTATGACCAAAGACAACATTGGCAAATCGATAGCGATTGCACTCGATGGCTATATATATTCTTTCCCAACTGTTAATACTGAAATTACAGGTGGAAGTTCGCAAATAACAGGAAACTTCACTGTACAGGAAGCAAAAGACTTAGCAAACACTCTTAAATCGGGAAAAATGCCCGCACCTGCACGTATCGTCCAGGAAGATGTAGTTGGTCCATCGCTTGGACAGGAAGCTATCAATAGCGGCTTTATATCATTTATAATTGCATTTGTCCTCGTGTTGCTTTACATGATTCTTTATTATGGAAAAGTACCCGGACTTATTGCCGACATGGCTTTGTTTGCCAATGTATTCTTCCTGTTTGGAATTCTGGCTTCGTTCTCAGCAGTACTCACACTTCCCGGCATTGCCGGTATTGTACTCACACTGGGGATGGCCGTGGATGGAAACGTAATTATTTACGAACGTATCCGTGAAGAATTACGTGCAGGAAAAACAATGAATCGTGCCATTCAGGATGGTTACAAAAATGCAATCTCAGCCATTGTGGATGCCAACGTAACCACTCTGATTACCGGCATTGTACTTTCAGTTTTTGGCACCGGCCCTATCAAAGGTTTTGCCAACACACTGATTATTGGTATTATTACTTCGTTTATTACCGCAGTTTTCCTAACCCGCTTACTGCTCGAAATGTACGCAAAACGCGAGAAAGCAAAAGAACTACCATTCACTACAGAGATTACCAAAAACTGGTTCCAGGGATTGAACATCAACTTCCTTGGTGGTCGTAAAATTGCTTACTATATTTCAGGAGTATTGTTACTTATCAGCGTTATTTCGTTTGCCACACGAGGTTTGAATCTTGGTATCGACTTTAGCGGTGGACGTAACTATGTGGTGCGTTTCGATGAAACAGTAAAAACCGACGAAATACGCAATATGCTCGAAGGTCAGTTCGAAGGAACATCTGTTCAGGTAATTACCATTGGGTCGGACAATCAGGTTCGAATTTCAACAAAATACAAAATTGATGAAAATTCAGAAACCATTGATAATGAAATTGAAGAAAGACTTTATAACGGACTGAAACCCTTGTTAAAAGAAGGCGCTACCAAAGATGTTTTTGTTGACGAAAATATTCAAAGTTCACAAAAAGTAGGTCCTACAATTGCCGACGACATTAAAACAGCAGCCGTATGGGCAGTAATTTTCGCAATCCTGGCCATTGGACTGTATATCTTTATCCGATTCCGCGAACTGTCTTATGCACTTGGTGCAACAGCAGCTCTTATTCACGATGCTGTTATTACCATTGGTTCATTCTCCTTGCTGTATAGCATTATGCCATTCTCGATGGAGATCGACCAGTCGTTTATTGCTGCGATTCTGACGGTGGTGGGTTATTCGGTAAACGATACAGTGATTGTATTCGACCGTATTCGCGAGAACGTAGGACTATACCCAAAACGCGATCGTAAGACTGTAATGAACGATGCTATCAATTCCACCTTAAGTCGTACATTTAGTACGTCTGTAAGTACATTGGTTGTATTGATTGCGATATTTGTATTTGGCGGCGAAACGATACGCGGATTTATCTTTGCAATGTTGTTCGGTATCGGTATTGGTACATATTCTTCGATTTTTGTAGCTTCACCGGTTACTTACGAAATCTACAAACGTCTCAAGAAGAAAGATATTACTGTAAATGCAGAAGCTAAGAAGTAATTAATCAAGTTTATGTTTCTTATAAAAGCGACAAAAGCCTTACCGTTTCCGGTAAGGCTTTTGTGTGTTTAAGAAAACCAATATATCAAAATTTATAGGAAAAACCCAGCCCCAGAATTTCTTTAAACTGCAGCTTGGCTTTGTCCGGGGTACCATCGTTATTCGTGTCAAGCTTGGTATCAGCATCAAAAAGCAAATGTGTATTCAGATTAACCGAAAGATATTTGTTTACCTTCATTGCAATTAAAGTCTCCCAACTCACATCAACATTTTGAGGTTTATTGAGAAAATTCGAAAACAAATCGAGTTTGGTAGTAAATGCCACATTTTTAAGCAGCTCGGTTTTAAAGTCATTGCGCGAATAAATCAATCGGGCATACCCCCCAAACTCAGAACGGGTTTTTTCACCAGGAGTTACCCCAAATGCACCAATATTCGACAGTGCAGTATCGTTCACAATAGTCAACTTACCTGTAACTGGTGCCAAAAACACATTAAAGTAACTATTGGGCTTATAATTCATACCGATGGCTGCAAGAGTATAAGCTGGTGCTAAAAGATTTGATATTTTTACATTATTAGTATTATAACCGGGCGTAAACTGGGTTTTAAAATTCACCAAAGCACTATAATAAAAATCCTTAAACGCTTTTCGACCATATTTCGATAAGAAATCAACCTTGTCATCAGTTTTCTTATAACCAGACACATCCTGATTCATAAAGCCATAGCCAATATCAAGTGAATTGTCCCATGCCGTCGTACCACTTTTATAATTAGCAAATACGCTAAATAGTCCGTTCCTTCGCCTCCCGCCGACCAGTTTATCAGGGCTGTCTGAGCGGCATTAATGTTAGTAACCCCACCATACCTCCATCCACTTACATTTACAGCCAGAATTATGGCAATTGCTGCCATTAATCTCCTTGTTTTTTTCATGATGGTATTTTTTTAGTTCTATATTGTGAAAACAGTTCTTTAGCAAATAAAGTTTTTAGGATATGAATATTTGTAAAAGATTTGCGGCTTTTTTCTTCCTGTTTCGCTCATCTTGTATTACATCCTGATACTGGCCATATTAAAAACGACCTGTCATTGCACATTTATGATAGCGTTAACAGGTCGGGCAAACAGGAATTAAAAAGTATTCTTACGATTTATTAATTGTAAATTTATTTCCGTTTATGGCACTATTCAGATGTTGGCAAACAAAGTTTTAGCCTTGTCCGAAGGTATTTTTACAAGGATTGTAGCGTTTACAAACTCGTATGGTATAAATACTACTACCTGTGCCAAACAATAATTATGGTCGGCTGTGGTCGCGATTTTAAGCTTCAGACTGTCCTGCGCAGTCTTTTCAAGTTTCTCAACAGCGTTGAAATCCGAATTTTCAACCATTCTTACCAGTTTATCGCGGTCTTTTATATTGAAAAGATATTCTTTTACTTTAATTTCCTGTCCGGTAGCACTCACATAATATCTTTTCTTGCGAAACGAAAATGCAAAAACACCCCATACACTTATGATTGAAGCCAGGGTGATAATAAGTGGAAAAACCAGACCCGACGCAACTTCTTTAAGTAGCGCACTGGCCACAATCAGTGCGATTCCACATATCAAAATAATGATTGATGTAACCGGAGATTTCTTTTTTGCAACGATTTCTTTGTTTTCTGGTTGATTGAGGTATTGTTCAATCGATATATTTTTGTCCATAAGATATAGTAAATTTTTATCGCCGGATACCGACTACTGTTTTATGTTTTGAATGAATTTAACAAGCGATTACAACTTTGTGGCGCATTGATTTCCAGTATTTATTCAAATACGGAAATCCGGTTCACAATGAAGTAAAGTAAAATGAGAGTGTAATCATTTCTTTAGGCACCTGAAAGTACTTACAGAAATAATTCTCGCAAGGGTGAGGAATTGCTAAATAAGTAATTTGCGAATGTGGTATAAATAATACCCTGAAGATTCGTTGAGTGAATGTTTCCTATAGAAGTTGATCAGCGAAATACCAAGTTTTTTATCCACATTGTTCGAGAAGTAAAGATTTCGCAGAAAATCAGAGTTTCCCGTTTTTCTCAAATGCAGATTGCTGAACTGAACAGGTATGCGGGTTTGTTCGTAACCCGAAGCCGTTACCGAATAGTCGGGAGCTTCGAATGCAAACTGTTTATCCTGAACATAGGCGTTTTGATGCTTCGACACGCTCACTTTGTGGGGAGTTAATATAATGCTTCCTGACAGTATCGTAAAAAATACTACAGAAAGAATAATGGCTATGTGTCGGATATGAAGTTTCACATTGCAAAGATAGAACATTTTTTGTGGTTTAATAATTTGACATAAAAAACAAATAAATATGTCACGTTTATCTCTGAATATGCATTTGCACAAAAGATTATATGATTTTTATTCAGGTAAATAATGTTTTAAAATATGGTTTTTTATGTTTCCTGACTAAAATTGTTTGCTTAACTTTGCATTTCGAAATCACAGACTTCGAACAAGGTATAGATTGTGTCCTGCCAAAAGGCATATTTGAAAATTTCAAATTAGTATATTATTAAAAATGAAAACATTAGAAAAAGCTGTAGCTGAAAAACTACTCCGTATTAAAGCAGTTAAGTTACAACCCCGTAACCCATTTACATGGGCTTCAGGTTGGAAATCGCCGATATATTGCGACAATCGTAAAACTCTGTCGTATCCGCAAATCCGCACATATGTAAAAATAGAAATCAGCCGTTTAATTCTGGAACTTTATCCGGATGTAGAAGTAATTGCAGGTGTAGCTACAGGCGCTATTGCTCAGGGGGCTTTGGTGGCCGATGCTCTCGGACTTCCATTCATCTATATCCGCCCTACCCCCAAAGATCATGGATTGGAAAACCTGATAGAAGGCGATTTACGCCCCGGGCAAAAAGTAGTTGTGATTGAAGACCTTATATCCACAGGCGGAAGCAGTCTGAAAGCAGTAGAAGCAATTCGTAAAGATGGCTCGGAAGTGCTGGGTATGATTGCCATATTCTCGTACGGTTTCCCAGAAGCAGAACAAAAGTTTAAAGCGGCAAAAGTAAAACTTCATACCCTTTGCAGCTACGATGCTGTATTAAACGAAGCCTTAGCAACTAAATATATTGCTGAAGCCGACATTGATACGCTCAAACAATGGCGTGTAAATCCATCACAATGGAAAAAAGATATACATTGAATTTATCGGAGTTCAGAATATTAATTGTATGACAGCCCGCAAGGCAACTAAAACCCCTTCGGCACAAATACTAAAAAAATAAAAATATCGCATGACAACATACGAAAGTGATATTAAAACCATTTCTTCGGGCGAAGAAATGGTTTTTGGCATACTAAGCGACCTGAATAATTTGAGCCGCATTGCGGAAAATCCTGAACTAAATGAAAAGGTTAAGGACTTGCAGTTCGATACCGATTCGTGTAGTTTTGGTGTAGAAGCATATGGGCGAATAGGTTTTCGCATTGTCGAAAGAGAAGCTTTTAAAACCATTAAACTCGAATCGGAAAACTCACCCATTCTTATCAACATATGGATTCAGATAAAAGAGATAGCCGAAAACGACACCAAAATGAAGCTTACACTCAAAGCTGAGCTACCTGCTATGATAAAAATGATGCTCGACAAGAAACTAAAATCGGGCATAAATGCAATAGCCGATGCACTTGCAAAAACACTTAGCAAGTAGTACTTCGAATTGAATGATTAAACAAAAAAAACAGAAAATGTCGAAACTCTGGGAAAAAAACACAAAAGTCAACGACCGAATTGAAGCATACACGGTTGGTCTCGACAGAGAAATGGATTTATATTTAGCGTCTTACGACATACTGGGTTCAATGGCCCATATCACCATGCTCGAGTCGGTAGGTTTGTTGAAAAATGAAGAACTTAAAAGTTTGCTTGACGAGTTGAAAGCAATATATAAAATTGCTGTTTCAGGTGAATTTATCATCGAAGAAGGAGTAGAAGATGTACACTCGCAAGTAGAGCTTATGCTCACACGCAAATTAGGCGATGTGGGTAAAAAGATTCACAGTGGTCGTTCGCGCAACGATCAGGTGCTTGTGGACTTAAAACTCTTTGCGCGCGAAGAAATTCGCAAAACAGTGCTATCCATTAATCATTTGTTTGATGTATTGATTTCGCAGAGCAATCGGTACAAAGATGTGCTTCTGCCAGGGTACACACATTTGCAGGTAGCAATGCCTTCGTCGTTTGGACTTTGGTTTGGCGCCTATGCCGAGAGCTTAGCCGACGATCTTCAAACGCTTTTATCAGCCTGGCATATCACCAACCGCAACCCGTTGGGTTCGGCTGCGGGCTATGGCTCATCGTTCCCGCTCAACCGTCAAATGACAACTGATTTATTGGGCTTTGCCACTATGAATTACAATGTGGTGTATGCACAAATGGGACGTGGAAAAATGGAACGTACAGTAGCCAATGCTCTTTCGGGTGTGGCTGCCACTATTTCCAAATTAGCTTTTGATGCTTGCTTATATACTTCGCAGAATTTCGGTTTCATCAAATTGGCCGATGAGTTTACAACCGGGTCGAGCATTATGCCGCACAAAAAAAACCCTGATGTATTTGAACTCACCCGTGCCAAATGCAATAAAATACAAGCTTTGCCGCAGCAGGTTGCAATGATTACCAACAATCTTCCATCAGGATATTTCCGCGATTTGCAAATTATCAAAGAAATTTTTGTACCGGCTTTTGCCGGATTGCGCGATTGTATTGAAATGACAGCCATGATGATGGAAAGAGTAGAAGTAAACAAAAACGTCCTTAACGATAAACGTTATGATTATCTTTTCAGTGTAGAAGAAGTGAATCGCCTGGTATTGGAGGGAACCCCATTTCGAGATGCTTACAAAAAGGTTGGACTCGACATTGAGGCCGGGCAGTTCGTCCCTGACAAAAACGTGCAACACACACATGAAGGTAGCATAGGAAATTTGTGCAATGATGAGATTTGCACTTACCAGAAAGACATTTTCAAACAATTTGCTTTCGAAAAAATGGATAAGGCAATTGCTGATTTATTAGCTTAATTAGCCATAAATCAGCCCGCAAACCCTCCAGCCTAACATGTCTCGCTTTAGCCGGATGAATAAATTCAAAAGGGCTTTCGGAGTGATAATTTAAGCAAACATATGAATAAATCCCCGTTTATCATCTCTGATAAACGGGGATTCAAATTATCTAATTCAACAAAATAAATTGTTTACTCCCAATCGGTTGTAGGACGACAGGTACAAACTAAGTTGCGGTCGCCAAACGCATTGTCCACACGAGCCACATTTACCCAGAATTTATTTTCGGCCACCCAATCTGTCGGATAAGCAGCTTTTGTACGGCTGTAGCTGTGATTCCATTCGTCAGCCACAATACTGTATTCGGGATGTGGAGCATTCATAAGCACATTATCTATTTTGTCGGCTGAGCCATTTTCCACTTCTTTTATTTCGTCGAAAATCTGAAGCATAGCCTGTGCAAAACGGTCGAGTTCTGCCTTCGATTCGCTTTCGGTTGGTTCAATCATTAAAGTACCGTGCACAGGGAACGAAAGTGTGGGTGCATGAAATCCGTAATCCATAAGACGTTTGGCAATGTCGGTTTCAGTAACTCCTGAAGTAGCTTTGAAATTGCGACATTCCAGAATAAGTTCGTGACCCACGCGACCATTTTCGCCTGTATAAAGAATTCCATAACTGTTCTTCAGCTTTTCGGCTAAATAATTAGCATTCAGAATGGCTGCTTTTGTCGAAGCGGTAAGCCCTTCTTCACCCAACATTCGGATATAACCGTACGTAATTGGCAACACGCCTGCGCTACCGTAAGGCGCTGCCGAAACAGTATTTTTTCCAAACGATTTACTTGGCAGGAACGGCGTAAGATGCGCAGCCACACAAATCGGACCCACACCGGGACCGCCACCACCATGCGGAATAGCAAATGTTTTGTGCAGATTCAGGTGACACACATCCGCCCCGATTGTTCCCGGATTGGTAAGTCCCACCTGCGCATTCATGTTTGCGCCATCCAAATAAACCTGTCCGCCATTGGCATGAATAATATCGCACATTTCGCGAATTGTTCCTTCAAAAATTCCGTGTGTCGAAGGATAAGTAATCATACAGCCGAGCAAAGTGTCTTTGTACTGTTCTGCTTTTGCTTTCCAGTCGGCCAAATCGGTATTTCCACCTTCGTCACATTTCACCACCACAATATCGAGACCGGCCTGCGCTGCCGAGGCTGGATTTGTACCATGCGCCGAAGCAGGAATAAGCACAGTTTTACGCTGCGTTTCACCTTTCGAAATAAGATAGGATTTAATGGTGATAAGTCCGGCAAATTCGCCGGAAGCGCCCGAGTTTGGTTGCAGACTGCAGGCATCAAAGCCTGTAATTATTGAAAGATACGACTCAAGTTCGCTGATAAGTTCGTTGTAACCTTCGGTTTGGTCGGCCGGAGTCAGTGGGTGAATGCTGTTGAATTCCGGGCGGCTCAGCGGAAGCATTTCCGAAGCAGCATTCAGTTTCATTGTACACGAACCCAGCGAAATCATTGAATGTGTAAGTGAAATGTCGCGACGTTCCAGTTTTTTAATGTAACGCATCATTTCGGTTTCGCTGTGATATTTTTTGAATACATCGAAAGTCAGATACTCCGATTTGCGCTCAAAACTTTCGTCGAACGACTGAAGACCTTCCACATCTTCCACCTCAGCAAATACAGGACTATTTCCGGCTGCTTCGGCAAAAACCTCAATCAGTCTGTTCAAATCTTCGATGTCAGTTGTTTCGTCAATGCTCAAACCAATTTCTCCGCTTTCGAAATAGCGGAAGTTTACTTCGTTTGCAAGTACTGTAGCTCGGAATTTCTCCAAAGAAATATCTTCGGGAAGCGAAATTTTCAGCGTATCGAAAAAGTTTTCGTTTTCCTGCGAATAGCCATACACAGGCAAAATTTCGTTCAGATAAGTGGCAATGGCATGAATGCGTCCTGCAATATATTTAATCCCTTCTGCCCCGTGATATACGGTGTACATACCGGCCATCGAAGCCAACAAAGCCTGTGCGGTACAGATATTTGAAGTTGCTTTTTCGCGTTTGATGTGCTGTTCGCGGGTTTGCAGCGCCATACGAAGTGCCGGTTTTCCACTGGCATCCTTGCTTATACCAATGATACGACCGGGAATGTCGCGTTTAAATTCTTCGCGTGTTGCAAAATATGCAGCCGCCGGACCACCATAATTCATCGGGATTCCCCAACGCTGAGTAGAACCAAACACAATGTCGGCGCCCCATTCGCCCGGAGGCGTGAGCAATGCCAGACTCAAAACATCGGCAGCCACAGCCAGTTTTGCGCCTGCACCATGAACCTGTGCGGCAAAATCGCTGTAGTTTTCGATTCCTCCATCGGCATTTGGATATTGCACAATGGCGCCAAAGTTTTTATCGCTGAATTTATAAAGTGCGTAGTTGCCAGTTTCAATTTCAATTCCCTGCACCGAAGCTCTGGTGTGCAATACAGCCAGTGTTTGCGGAAAAACTTTCTCGTCAACGAAAAGTGTATTCACTCCGTTTTTCACCTGATCGCGGCTACGAAGATTGTACATCATGGTCATGGCTTCGGCAGCAGCAGTAGCTTCGTCGAGCAATGACGCATTGGCGAGTGGAAGTCCGGTAAAGTCAGACACGGCAGTCTGAAAATTGAGCAACGCTTCGAGTCGTCCCTGCGAAATTTCGGCCTGATAAGGTGTGTATGAAGTGTACCAGGATGGATTTTCGAAAATATTACGCTGAATAACAGCCGGCAAAATGGTATTGTACCATCCCTGACCAATATAAGTTGTGAATTGTTTGTTTTTTGAAGCAAGTGCGGCAATGTGCTTTGCATACTGATATTCCGACATAGGCTCGGGGAGATCCAGCACTCCTTCGAGGCAAATGTTTGCCGGAATCGTCTGATCGATAAGCGCATCGATATTGTCTAATCCAATTTCCTGAAGCATCGCCTTTTCGTCGTTTTCAGAAATCCCAATGTGTCTGGGCATTAATGTGTCTTTCATGTGTATATATTCATTTAGTTGTCGGTTGAAACTCGCACAAAAGCATTTCCCTGCTTGTCAGATCTTGCTTTTTAAGCTCGTTTCATAACGATTATAAGTGAGGATTTTTGTTTACCAAAAGTACTTCTTTCTTTTGTAAAACCGAAGACAATAAACAAAAATATTTCAATAAATAAAGTCATTTTTTAATTCATTTCATTTTGCAAGTTAATTCTCTCGTTTTGCTTTAAAAAGTAATATTATCACTATTTTTTGTTCATATTTTAATTCAAAATGTATTTTATCTGTCAGATTATTCAAATAATATTTAAACCATGATCTCATTTAATTGTTTACCCATTAGAATAAGAAAAAACTAAACGCGATATAAATATGTTACGGGATATACGAAAACAATATCAATACGCTGCCCTTACAGAAGAGCACGCCAGCCAAAATCCATTTTCTCAGTTTGACAACTGGCTTTCAGCGGCTGTAAACAGCGAAGAAGCTGAACCCACTGCAATGGTACTTTCCACAGTCGATGCCGATATGCAACCGCACTCCAGGGTAGTACTGCTTAAAGAATTTACTGAAAACGGGTTCGTATTTTTCACAAATTACGAAGGAAATAAAAGCAAGGAAATTGCCTCAAATGCCAAAGTAGCGCTACTATTTTTCTGGCAGGGGCAGGAGCGTCAGGTGCGTATCACAGGCGTAGCTGAGAAAATTGACTCAGCAGCTTCCGACGATTACTTTTACTCACGCCCCGTTGAGAGTCGTATTGGTGCATGGGCATCGCCGCAAAGCCAACCCATTGAAAAGTACGATATTCTTGCTCAACGATTCGAAGCATTCAAAAAACAGTTTGGAGAAAACATTCCACGTCCACCACACTGGGGAGGTTTTGTGGTAAAGCCGGACACTTTCGAATTCTGGCAGGGACGCCCCAGCCGCCTGCACGACCGCTTGTTTTACAGCATGGATGAGAACAGCTGGAGAATCGAACGATTAGCTCCTTAAAAATCAACAAATAAGGCTTTAAAGAAAGATATCCAAAGCACAAAAACCCCTATTTTATGTACCAATTTTTTCTGTCGAGTAATTTAGCATGAATTATTCCTGCATTTGCGCCATGTTTTGGAGCGATAATATCGGCCATATATGCATTGTTGTTACGACGAATGGCTAAACGCATCAGGTCGTGAAAACGGTTACCTTCGAAAGCAGTTTCGAGCGCGAGCTCTTTTTGAATTAAGTCTTCAACAAAAAGTACCGAGTCGGTCATAGTAGCCTGAGCTTTCATTACAAAAAATGTAGTATCCTGATCCATATTTCCCAATCCTCGCATTCGTATTCCCACATTATTATTGAAGCGTAAGTCGGAGAATGACATATAAATGGGCAAAATTCCCGGGCCACGCTCGCTTTGTGGTACAATTTTTTCGTTGAATACCGTAGTAGAATTTAAGCCATATTTCAAAACTGCAAAGGCAAGATGAGGCTTATTCATGCGATTCACAGCTTCGGCATAACGCAAATAAAGCAGCGTTGACCGGTAAATTGTTACATTTTGCTTGTAGATTTTATATTTGTAAATCTGGAAGTCGGGCGAACTGACGCCCGAAAATGTATAATCGGTGACAGCCTCTTTGTTTGTTGTAGCGCTATAGGTGAGCGAACCATATTTTCGCAAATCGCCCTGTGTATTCGAAGCTTCGTTCATATAATAAGTTTGAGAATCCCAGTTACCAACAGCCACTTGTGATGCAGTGATACGACCTTGATTATTGAGCGTATCGAGCATAAAATGCTGACCATATTCTGTAGGGCAGGTAATGGCTGTAATAACTTCGCCCGAGGTCAGCGTAAGTGCCCTTTGCCAATACAAATTGGCATTTGTACTAATGGTATTGTTTAGCGCTACCCAGTGTGAATAATTGTTTTTATCCACAATCACACGTCTATCGTACATAAGCTGACGATATTCGTTCGCAGCATTTTCGTAGTAATGAAGCTGATCATTGTGATATGCGCCCATCCATAAATACAAATCGCCCAACACAAAACGCACCGGAAAAAGCGAATAGGCAGCATTGTAATTTTCCAAATAGCCCAACAAAGGCAGTTCGTTGTGTTTCACAGGCTCAAGACCAGCAATCAGCAAAGGAGCAAGTTCTTCCATACTGTATTCCGGAAAATCGCCGTTAGCATCTTCGAGCGTAAGCAAAGGCTTTTCGAAATATCGCACCTTACCAAAATTCAGTGCAAGCTGCATATAAGTCCACGCACGAATACCCATCACAGCAGCGTACTGACGAAGTTTGAATTTCTGCCCTTTTTCGACCACCGAAGTATCGAGATACTGAATAATGTAGTTGCAATTGTTGATGACAGCATAATAATCGCGAATATTGGCATAGCTATTTGTGCGGTTAACATCGAGCATATTGATCTGACGAAGTTCAGGTTCCGAATGTGAAGTTATATCCATAAGGTCGGCTCTCAGCTCACCCAGCAACACATAGCTGTCGGCGAGCTTTTGCAACTGAGTGAGCAGCCCAAAAATGGCATATACCGAATCGGAAGAAGTACTCATACGATATTCCTCATCCGACACAAGGCGATCGGAATCGACTCCCAGCAAATCGTCGCAGGAAGTAAGCGGAATAATGGCAAGCAACAAAATTATAATGATTGAATTGAACTTATACATAATTATTTCAATATTTACATTTAGAATTCCGAAAAAAACATATTAAAGATCCATTTTTATACCTATAAAATAATTGTGGCTCGAAGGCATAAGTGCGGCATCTATGCCCTGAAAAAGCACCTTATTTCCGGCCGAAAATTCAGGATCGGAACCGAGGTAATTACTCATTGTAAGCAGGTTTCCGGCCGAAGCCCAAATTTTTAATCCCTGTATAAAACCATTTTTCAAAGGCACATCGTAAGACACAGTGACTGATTTGAGCCGCACATAGGATCCATCTTCAATCCAACGGTCGGAGAAACGTGCATTCCCCATAGGGTCGTCATAAACTGCACGGGGTTGAAGGGTTTGGTCGCCTTCCGATTTCCATCGAGCCAACATTACAGGCGTCTGATTATCGAAACTACGCCCTGCTTCGAGCTGTTGTCGTTGATAATTATACACATCGTTTCCGCACGAATAAGTAATGAGCGCTGAAAGACTGAAATTCCCGAAATAAAAATTATTATGCACAGAGCCATAATAATCAGGATTGGGGTCACCAATAAGCTGCCGGTCTTTTTCATCGATTACACCATCGGGCGTAAAATCAGCGAAAATCATATCGCCTGCACCAAAAGAGATAAAACCCCCTTTTCCATCCGAAATTTTCAGACCTGCGGCTAACGCTTCGGCTTCGGTAGCAAAAACTCCGTTTGTTTTGTAACCATAAAATACACCTGCGGCATTTCCAACAGCCGAGTATATTTCGGCATCGAATGCTTTGGTTACAAAACTACCATTATTAAGTTCTGTAATGCGATTTCTGTAATGACCTACGGAAAGAGCCGTTTCCCAACCAAAGTCTTTCAGATTCAATACTTTTATATTTACTGTCGTTTCGAAACCATTGTTGCTGAGCGTGCCATCGTTCGACCAGTATTTACCCAACCCGCTTACTTCGGGATAATCTTTCAGCACAAGAAGATTTTGAGTAACAGATGAAAACAAGTCGATAGTGAGCACAAATCGATCGTTGAAAAGTCCCATATCGATTCCGGCATGAACTCTTGAAGTACTTTCCCAACCGATTTCAGGATTTGCAAGCGACGAAAGTACCAATCCACTTGATACATTCTTCAGGCGTACCGACGAAAAATATGCATTTGTTTGATAATCGGCAATATCATCGTTCCCTGTAAGTCCGTATCCTGCACGCAATTTCAGAAGGCTTACATTTTCAGCCTTTTTCATAAACGGCTCGGAGCTTACAAGCCAGGCAGCAGATAGTGATGGGAAAACAGCCCAACGTTGTCCGAAAAGCGAGAAACCACCATTGGCCTGTGCGCCAAAACGCGACGACCCATCCACTGAAAATGTTGCTTCGGCAAAATAACGGTTGTCGTATGCATAATGTGCATTAAAATAGCACGAAAGCGATTTGTAGATATTATTTATTCCATCCGTACGAATATTGCTGAAACCGCCCATAAGATTTACTGATGAATTGCTCATCGAATTATGGCCTTCGGCAAAATCCGATTCGTAAGAATTATATTGATATCTGAGACCTCCGAATGCTTTAAGTGTATGACGGTAACGGAAGGATTTCGAATAGTCGGCTCTGAGATCATTGAAAACTGAGCTGTATCGCATCACCTGACTCGAACGAGCGTTGTACGAATATCCCACACCATCGACATACACAGGTGCCGCAAACAAATATGGGCGATAATAATCCTCGTTGGTTTTATCTGTTTGATAATCGAACTGATTGCTAATGACAAGCGATTCCGAAACACGATATTCAGGTTTCAAACTCACATTGAAATAATTCTGTTTGAGCGTATTAATTGAATAATCGATCACAGCACCCGGATTTCCTACCATAAAAATATCGGCATAGGCATATTCGGTAGTTTGGTCGCCCAGCGATGTAAAGGTATTTGGGCTCAGAAAAGGAGCTTTGATTTTACTCAGCCAAGCAGGCGAAGTAAAGGCATTCACACCATCGTCGATAAGCTGGCGATCGATACGTGAGAAGCCAATATTAACGCCAACTGAAATTCTGTCGGCCATTTTAATGTCGGCATTCAGGCGCATATTGTAGCGTCCAAAACCTGTATTTTTCAGCACGCCATTGTTGTTTGCATATCCTAATGCAAAGTAGTACAATGCTTTTTCGTCGCCTCCGGTCACATTAATATTGTAGTTCTGAGTAATTCCATTGCGATAAATTTCGCTAGCCCAATGCGTGTCATTGTGATACATATTATAAGTGGAACGGGCAGGATTATCGTTCAGAAAAGGCAACTGATCGGTTTCGGCAGGCGAAATTCCGGTGGTACCGAGCAATTCAGACACATAGCTGCGATATTGTCCGGCATTAAGGAGGGGAATTTGTCGCGGTGCAGTGTTTATTCCGGTATTGATATTCAGGTTTATGCGTGTAGCCATTTCGCGGGCGCGGCGTGTGCGAATAAGAATAACACCATTGGAAGCTTTGCTGCCATATACCGAAGTGCCATCTTTCATCACGGTTACACTTTCAATATCCGAAAGTTCTATGTTAAGCAATGGATTGGAATAAAAACCATCGTGAATGGAAGTCACATCGAATAAATTATTGCGAGGAACGCCATCCACCACATAAAGTGGTTGCGCATTGGCGTTTATAGAATTGAGTCCACGCAAAAATACAGACGCACCCATGCCGGCATTACCCGAACGGGTGAGCACACGTGCATCGGCCGAAAAAACTTCCTGCAAAGCTTCGTCGATAGTGAGCGCCGATGACTGTCCGGTGACCATTGCAGATTTGTGTGATGCGGGTTGGGTCAAGCGATTATCGCTTTTAGCAAAAGCCGGCACCGGATTGTAGAAGTTCCTGAGTTTCTCAGAGAACAAAAATATCAGCACTTCCGATTTTCCACGCACGCTAAACTCACGTGTAGCATAACCATAAGCACTAACCTTAAGAGTAGCTGCCGGCGAGCTAACCTTTATCACAAACGAACCATCGACATCGGTTGCTGCCGACACTTTATCACCTGCCACATTAATTCGGGCTGCGCTGATTCCTGCTCCGCTTTGTGCATCTTTCACAAAACCTTTTATCTCGTGCCAGGCCGTATTGGCTTGCAAAGTGAAAATATGTGCTGGCAACCATGCGAGATAGAAAAAAATCAACACAAGCTTATATATTCCTGAATGTTTAATTTTATTATCGCTTATCATACTGAATATCTTTTTGTTTTTAGCCATTTACTGTACAGGTTCAAGAATAATATTATCGATGCGGAGCATTTTATCAAATCTTACAGTTTCTGTGATTCGTGTTTCGTTTCGCACTCTGAGTTTCGTACTTATTTTAGCTGCATCCGATTTATTGTCAATTAAGTTGCAGTATGGAAATTCAATCTCGGTGACAAACATCTTAGTAATTTCAGATGCATTGCTGGTGAAAACACCTGCCAGCTTTCCGGATCCGAGCAACAGATTTTTGGCACTAACTGCCGATTCGACTACCGGTTGTCCGGCACTATTTATATATGTCAAACTGAAACTTACCTTATAAGGTCGCTTATCGGTTTCGGCCACAATAGAAGAAGGTACAAAAACACAATAAATGCGGTATTTGCCTGACAATACATTAGGAATGGGAAAAGTAACCTCGTTTTGAGTAGTGTTACTCACTGTGGTTGGTTCAGCAATCAGATATTTCGAATCGGACACAAGCGCACTAAACGATGAGCCCAAAGCCGAGCGTACATAAAGCGATGCAAATTTATAACTACGACCATAATCGGAATTTTCGGCCTCCACTACTATGGGTTGCTGCCACGATTCAGCTGCCTTAAAACGCACAGAATCGGTTACATAGGCAAGCCCGTTGCTCAGTTCGTATTTTGTACTGTTTTCAAACAAATAGGACGGTTGGGCAAATCGACCTCCGGTAGTCGAGAACAAACTATCGACCTCCTGAGTGTTCGTAACAAGTTTTTTAAAGATCAGATTCTTTACAATTGCCCATCGAGTATTTAGACCTTGTTGTGCATCGCCACCATCGACAGCAAGGGTTTTATAACCATTTTTAATCTGCTCATAAGCCTTTACCCAGGCCACATTGTCGGGCAACAAAGCAGTATAAACACTGTCTTCAATGTGCAGGCTTCCGATTTTCTCGAGCACCGGATTGTAAAAACTTATGACAGAGTCGTACACTGCCTGACCAAATTCGTTGGTGCCAATTTCGATGCTTGCAGCCTGATCAAACTCGAAAGTGCTTCGCGAATAAAGATACGCCCTGAGCGAATCGAGTCCGGGAGCTTTACCAATAAATTCCCATATATTACTCAAATAAGGCACATATCCATCGATGACATGTAAAATGCCATTGGAAGCAACAATATTCGAAAGTGCGGGCAGCAGATTTTTACCACCAATTGCAAATCCATTTACTGTGCGTGCAAAAGTCACAAACTTTTTATCGAGCATAAAAATGGTCTTCGACTGCAAATCCGATGTTGGATGTGCAAAACGGGTAATATGATTTTTTACCAGCTCGGTTTTCTTATCGAGGCTCCAATTCTCAGAACCCGCAAGTGCATCGTTGATCGGCGCCCAAACAGTATAGGTTTGAGTGTTGAGCAGCAGCGAGTCGTAGCCTGTTTGGCGCAGCAAATCGGTAAAAATGCTAAGTTCGGGTTGGGCTTCAATGTTTGCAAAAAGGGACTCTCCGCTACCCGAACCCACTTCTCGGTTATAATGGTTTTCCCATGCATCAGAACACGACATCGATAATGATGCGAGCCACATGAGAGTGAACATTTTTAGAAAAAACTTTTGTGCCTTCATCTGATTGTGTTTTATTCTCAGGTCTTTCATTGAAATTATGCTTTGTTCATTAATCTATTCCTTCGGTTTCGATAAGCTCCACCGGAACAAATTCAAGAAAATCGAACATAAACTGCCCTTCGCGAACAGCTTTTACTTTAAAAAAATGACTTTTCGATTCGGTAAATGTATATGTTCCCAAAATGCGTCTTACATATTGTGGACTATTACGGGCAATGCGCTTTCCGTACCACACACCAAGTACATCTTTGTATGTGGATGGTCCTTTCATATAACCGCGATTACGCATCATTTTATCGTTTTCGTAGCCGTTGGGGTCTTCGGAATTTGAGCCAGGCTCTTCGAAGCCAATCAGAGGGTCGTTTGCCAATATTCTGAGGTCGAGCGGAATTCCACAGGGCACTCCATCCCAATAAAGCTGTGCAGCTCCTCGTCCACCTGTGGGTTGATATCCGAAACGGATTTCGTATGTTCCTGCCGGAATAGCCGGAGTTTCGAGTTCAAAATCGTACATTCCTTTCAAATAAATTTCGTCGCCCTGATAATCGAGATAACCTCCGTAAGCATTCAGATAACAGAACCGTGTGGTTTCGGAAGCTCTTAGTTTTTTAATATATCCTTTTGGAAACACCCATGAACGCGGTTTCGAAGGATCGTAGTAACGCATATTATTGTTGGTAAACTCCGGAAAAAAAGCTGCCGCATCGATACGCAAACGCTTCGACGACAATTCACCGGCCACTGCACGATTATAAATCAGAATTTTGTCGATTTCGTGATATACGCCGTTGGTCGCATCAATATCCTTATAATCCTTATTAATATGAACCACCTCGCCTGTTTCCGTAATTTTATTCAGCAAATTTGTTTCTGCGGTGGCACGTTCTTTTTTCACTTCGAGAAGCGTGTTGGGACACATAGTTTCGATATACTCATACATATCGTAGGTTTTTATCATATGGTCGGTGTCATAGTCGTCGATAAATTTCGAATAAGTAAGCTTTTTATCAATCAGGTGATAAGCAATAAATTTATTCAGGCTGTTCCGACGATCTGTAATATCGGCTACGGTGGCATCATCCGGATTTTCGTGATATACGTTGGCTGTTGCATATGCTTTCAGTTGCTCTATGTTATCTATTCCATACAAATCCCTGTAGGTATCGTCGCTTTCCATCAGTACAGTGTACCCATATTTTCGCGACAAAGGAAGTTCGTCTTTCGAACCTCCACCTTGTATAAAAGTTACATCGATATAACTATAATCGTCGGGGTTATAGGAATCGTCGCGTGTTAGCAATAGTTCTTTCCACAATTCAGTCTTAAGCAATGCTTCGTAAAAAAGAGTAAATTTCGGATTGACTGCAATCGACTGCACAATGGTGAGAGCCGAAGGCTGAACCACGTGATTGATAACATGCACAATACCATTACTCACCTCAATATCGCGAACGGTAATAGCCGATTTTTCGTTGATAAAATAAAACAACATACTGTTTTCGGTACGCGACGAAGTGGACACAAAGCGGTCACTCATAGTCAGAAATGGCATTAGTCCATCGATAAAATCCTCAGTTTTCACTTTATAGCCTTTTATAATGTGGTCGTAGGCAATTTTCTGAAGTGTATCGAGTGTAAATTCGTCCAATGAACTTTTGTTTTGCGACTGATAGAAAGCCTGCATTGCTTCGTTGGTAGGAGCAAAAAGCGTGTATTCGCCATAAGCATTGAGCAATCCGGTAACATCAGTAGTGTCGAGAAGTTTTGTAAATTCTGAAAACTGATCAGGTCGGTTTGTAACATACTCGCCCATCATTTCGTCAGTAAAAGTATCAATCACATCCGGATTGTCGAGACATGAACTAAGTCCGGAAACAAATATCGAAGTCATTATTAAGAATTTCAGTAGTGAATCTTTTGTTTTGTGCTTCGTGCGCAATATTGTTTTCATGTGTTTATAATTTGTTTTTTTTAGTTGTCAGATAGAACTCACATGGCAAATTTAACCATCTCCCCTATGGGTCAAAATAGATTAAATTTTGTCATTTTCGTTTCATAGCAATCAGTTTTTATTTATTTCATAAATTCGCTATCCTCGTAAAAGGGATTTTGTACAAGATTAGTATTAATCTCAAGTTCGTTTTTATGTACAGGCATATAAAGGGCATTCATTACCGACATTTTTTTAATCTGCATATTATCGCCTGTAAGTTTCGGACTGATATATGGCAACAAAGAAGTGGGATCATTAGAACGACGAACCATACGCATAAGGTCGAACCAGCGCTTACCCTCGAACATCAGTTCGCGCTGACGTTCGCGTAATACGAGCTTTTCCATATCAGTTTTGTTGGGATAATTTACCATTTGAAGTGAGTCGGCTGTGCTGTTGGCGCGCATATAGGTTTCGTTCACCAAACGTAATGCCTCACGCATATCGACTTCGTTTCGGTCCAGTTGAACGAGTGCTTCGGCTTTCATCAAAAACACATCGGCCAGACGATATAAAACCCAATTGACCGTAGTTGAAGGAATGCGGTAACGCGGTGTCACTGTTTCGTCGGCGTTTTCGGTGCATTGTACAAGAGCATATTTATAAACCGGATATCCTGAGCCATTAGCCGTCACACCAAAAAACTGCTGATAACGAGCATCTTTCACACTTTCCTTTACAGGCGTACCGGCAAAGTTGAAAGGACTATAAGTCCCCTCTTTTACTAAATACAGCGGAAAGCTAAGCTCACCCATCGATTGCTCAAATCCGTAAAGTAAATCCACAGCCGTATTATATTGTACTTCTTCGTCGAACTGAAGTTCGAAAATACTTTCGGTAGAATTACCTTCATAAAAAATCTGATTCAGTACTTTGTCCATGCTGGTGAGATGCACTTTTCTGCTTTCGATGATTCTGTCGCAGGCATCCACACAAAGTGCAAATTGTTGATCCCACAAATACACATCGGCCAGAATGGCGTTAATGGCATTGAGCGTCACACGACCTTTGTTGTAAGCTCCAACGCCATAATCGGCACGGGCATAACTACGAGCTTCGAGCAAATCGAGGATTATCTGGTCGATAATATCGCGTTCGGAAGATTTAGAAATATTATAGTCCTGTACATCGTTGATAGAGGGCTCGAGTACCAATGGCACTTCACGAAACGCACGCACCAGATAAAAATACGACAATGCACGGAGCGTTAGCGCTTCGGCCTGCATCGTACGGTATTTTGTCTGGCTAAAATTCGGGTCGCGTTGCATAACTTCAGGGGCATAATGCAGAAACGTATTGCAGTAATTAATTACGGAATAAAACGAGCCCCATTCTGCATATTCGTTTACAGGAGTAATATTCACATCAATTACATGTAATAAATTAACGCGCAAAGCATTACCCGCCACTAAATTATCGGAGCGTAATTCGCCCCACACTATCATTCGCTCGATACAAGGTTGAAGGCTTAGCCCGCGATAACACGAAGCTAACACCGAAGTGGCTTGCGACTCTGTTTGCCAGTAATCTTCGAGCACCACTTCGTTTTCGGGCCGAATATCGAGCCATTCGGAACAGGCAGCAAGTGAGAGCATCACAAAGGTAGCTGTCAGTATTTTTAATTTATTTATTGCTGAGTTCATTTATTTATTGCTTTTCAGTAAATTATTTTTCTATAAACCAATGGTAATACCCAATGTCATATCTTTGGTGCGTGGTGTTTGTCCAAAATCCTGACTAACTCCCAACGAGCCATAAGCCACTTCGGGATCGACACCTGTGTAGCCGGTAATCACAAATATGTTATTGAATGTAAGGTAGAAATTCATTTTATCAATTTTCAGAGCACTGAGCTTCTCTTTCGGAACCGAATAATTGAACGTAAGGTATTTAAACCTCAGGAATGACCCATCTTCCACAAAACGATCGCTACCCAGCCAGTTGTAGCCGCTGTTGAACATGGCTCTCGGTATTTCGGTCACATCGCCGCTTTTACGCCATCGCCAGTTCACAGCAATGCTTTGGTTGTTTGTTGAATACATATTTTCAGCATTCATACGGGCTGCATTCACAACTTTGTTACCTACACGGAAATTGAAAAATGCTGAACAGGAGAAATTTTTATATCTGAAAACAGGACCAAAACCTCCATTGAACAAAGGGTTTGAATTTCCGAGATACACAATGTCGAGTTCGTCGATATTTCCGTCGTGATTGCGGTCTTCGTAGCGTGCATCACCGCCTCTGAATTCATAGGGCAGACCACCGTTTTTTTCGTTGTAATTAAAATACACAGGCAGCGCTTCGCCTTTTTCATCGCGGATAACACGCCCCTGTGCATTGCGGGCTACAGGAGCATCTTCCTGCACGCCGGGAATATATTCGTCGTACTGATAAACGCCGAGATACCTGAATCCGTATATTGACCCGAATGAATTACCTTCCTGAATACGTGTAAGATAAGTTCCGTTACGGTAGTCGTAAGTTTTGTTGTAAGTATTCAGAATTTTCTGATCGAGCTGAACAATTCTGTTTATAGAATTCGCAACATTGAAACGAAAATCGACTGAAAAATTTCCTTTCTTCACAATACGATTGGCATAAAGGTTTATTTCCCAGCCATCGTTATCCATAGTACCTGCATTTTGATACGATAGCGAACCGAAACCAGACGAAGAAGGCAGCGCCACATCGGGGAAAAGTAAATCGCGGGTCCGCTTGTGATAATAATTGAGATCGAGTTGAATTTTATCTTCCCATAAACCTATATCGGCTCCGTAGTTAAACGATGAAGTGGTTTCCCAACTCAGATTGTCAAGGCGCAACGACACAGGGCGTTGTGCAGTGAGATCGACATATCGACCAAAATCACCATATCTGCTATAGTGCAGATATTCGAAACGCGGCTGATTGCCGGCAAGACCCCAACCCGGACGAAGAGCAAGCATATTTAGCCAGGGGCGGGTTGCTTCCATAAATTTTTCGTCGGACAAAATCCATTTCAGCGAAATGCCGGGGAAATTGCCGTACTTTTTTCCGGCACCAAACTTTGTACTTCCATCACGACGAACTGTTGCCGAGAAAATATATTTCGATTTGTACGAATAATGCGCTCTGGCCAGCAAACCAATAGAACGCCAATGCGCGCGGCTGGTCCACTCACTGCTCAGATACCCTCCTGCCGAAGGATCGCCGGCAGCCTGCGAGGGCTGACTGAAGGATACAATTCCCTGATAATTTGACCGGCCTTCGGTAGTTTGTAACGATGCATAAAGCATCAAACTATGATCTTTGTTATCGATTTTTGGCATCCAAAGCAGGTTATTGTCAGTCTGAATAGTCACTGCTTCGTTGTCGCCACCTTCCGAACGATTGTATTTAAAATGGCTCCAATCGTAGTTGGTAACTCCTGCCGGTAAAAACTTTATGGCTTTATCGTTGTTAATGTCAAATGATACATACATGCTGTAACGCAGCGTTTGTTCTGCCGGATCGAGCAAGTCGTACTGCAAACGAAAAGTGGGTAATACACGAAAATTCTTTATGTTATTGGTAGCCAAATGAGCCATAGCGACTGGATTCACCAGATATTTCTGGTCGGGATTCAAACGCGAATTGCTCAGTATATTGTAGTATTCGTTGCTATTATTGCCCGAAGCATCCTGTTTGAAGACACTTACATTGGGCATTTTTTTGTAAGCAATACCCAGAATCGACAAATCTTCATTAGGACTATCGCCACCACCAAAGTCGAATACATAGTTTCGCTGATTGTCAGAATAAGTGTACGAAAGTTCGGAGCTGAATTTCAGGCGATCCGAAACACGATATTCGAGATAAGCACGCGACGATAAACGATTGTATTTTTGCCCGATAATAGTCCCGTTCTGATAAAGATATCCACCTGATATACGGTAAGTAGCACGTTCGCCCCCACCCGAAAGTGTAAGGTAATGGTCGTTGATATTTCCTATCTGCGTGACTTCTCTCACCCAATCGGTGTTGTTGTTGTAATTTTCGTATTCGGTAAATGTTTTGTCGTAATTATATTCATCGTAGTTGGCTGCATTTTCGTCCTGTTGCGGGTTGAAAAAAGCCTGTTTCATTAGCATAGTATAATCGTCGCCATTCAGCATTTTCAGGCCATGGGGTTGTATTTGTCCGGTGTAACGATACGAGTATTCAATTCGTGTAGGGCCTGTATAACCCCGTTTAGTGGTAATCATAATCACCCCGTTTGCCCCTTTCGAGCCCCATACTGCCGAAGCTGCTGCATCTTTTAATACAGATATTTCCAAAATATCATCGGGATTAATACTCAAAAGGTTAGCATATTGTTCCTGATTGGAATTGGCATAATCGAAACTCTGATCCACCTGCATTTCGTAAGGTACACCATTGAGCACAATGAGCGGCTGACTGCTACCATTTATAGAACTTGCACCTCGAATACGCATTTGCGTGCCACTACCCGGGTCGGCCGAGTTAGCTACAATATCCAAACCTGCAATTCGTCCCTGTAGCGCATCGTCGATAGAGCTAACCTGAATCCCTTCCACCTCTTTCATGTCGATGGTCTGCATGGCGGTAGCAATTTCGCGTTTCGGAATGCTGAAACCACCTTCACTGTGCCGACGTGTGGAAGTTACCACCACTTCTTTTATATTTTGAGTGTTATCGGTCATGCTTACATCAATTTTCGAACTATTTCCTATCCGGCGCTCTAATTTCAAAAAACCAATATAGCTGAAAACAAGTCTATTATTGCCACTTTTTACTTTCAGGATAAATCGGCCATCAAAATCCGTCACAGTGCCACTAACCAATCTGTTGTTTGCATCAACCTCAGTTACGTTTACACCAATCAAAGGACTTCCATCCGATTTCGCAGTCACTGTTCCCTGCACTATCTGTTCGCCCCCTGTTCGCTGTGCTTGTAGCGGCGTCAGTATCAGCCAAATCAGAAGTGAAAATAATAAATTTGATCTCATGCGAATATGTGTTTCTGATTACTGTATTAGATTTTTTTAAATTTTTTTTCGGCATAGCAGCTTATTGAAAAACCAACACATTGTCGATCATGTGAATAACTGCAGTGGATGAGGTTACTATGGACGAACCGGAATAATCGGTACCCGAGCCAGTACCATCAGGATTTTTAAATGCCGATGGTTTGTTGCTAAAGACAAAATCGCGTGTCATAATATTATAAAGATTTCCGTCAGTTACGACTTTTGCCTGAGTGTTTTTCTCGGTAGTAAGCGTGAGTTGCCCAGGACTTGCAGCAACTCCTATTTTATAATACTTATTCCTGAATGTTGCAAAATGTGTGCTCGCATTGTCCTGTTTAATTGTAGCCGACTGAAATTGACGGTTAAGCGTATGAGTGTCCACAAAAACCGAATTATCCTGAAAATGATAGCGCACAAAACGTTCAAGTTTCAGTATTTCAGCAGCTTTTTCGGTAGCATCGGTCAAATCGTTTATACCAATAACATCAACACGACTGTCCCAAGGTTTTATTATTCCGGCCTGAACGGCATTAGCGATAGCCTGATTTGAAGGCACATAAACCGTATAATTGAATGTATTGAAAAATTTAATATTAAAATCGATGCCGAAATAGTTTGTTTTGTTGACAAACACTACCGAGCTTCCTGAAGCAGGAAAACCGGCAAGCAAAGCAAAAAATTCGCTAAAATCAGGCGTAGTGCTCAGAACTTTATACACCGACTGCACCGGAGTCTGAATTGGGCGATCGATAAAATAGGTAAACCCATTCGATTGCTGATAATGTTTATTTACGTTTACAAACTCATTGCGTTGCATATTGCCACCAGCCCACACTTTAAGATTCTCTGCACTACCTTCCACCCGCAATGCTACATTTCCTTTGGTCAGATAATAGTTTTTGCCGTTCTCCACGCCACCT
This sequence comes from Paludibacteraceae bacterium, assembly GCA_016937795.1. Lineage (GTDB taxonomy): Bacteria > Bacteroidota > Bacteroidia > Bacteroidales > Paludibacteraceae > Paludibacter. The sequence continues at coordinate 11,669 of JAFGVV010000066.1, read as the reverse complement.
ACCACTATATGCATATTCAGCAGATCGAGTAAGCGGTTGGCCAAAAACGAATTGTTGGTGATATAGCCAATCGAATCGCCTGTAGTAGCTGTGGCAATGTCGTAATTATATACTGTGGCATTTACAGCCATAGTTTTTTCGTTGTACCAAAAACGTAAAGCAGCGGGCACATCTTTGGCATAAGCTATCGGGTCAATATAATTCTGAAAATACTCGTCGGTAGGTACAAAAAAGCTATAGCGACTTACAAGAGAATTCAGATAGAGCCTGAAATCGTTGGCAGGCTGCACAATGGCCCATTTCCAGATTTTTGTTTTATTGTTTATGGCAGCATCGTTTGCGCTGAGCAACACCGGTCCATATACCGAAATATAATCGTCGGGTGCATATACTTTGTTGGTGAGATAAACCACACCATTGGAGCCAATATAGACATTATCGACGTCAGCTTTTTTCACCGGAAGTTCTGAGTTATCTTCGTCCACCATGTTAGCAAAGCGGCTTGGTACCGATTCGATGAGCGAAGAACGCATATGGCGTTTTACAAAAAGCGGCAATACATCGACGGGGACATTTTCCCAACTACCAAAACGCTCCTTCAGCACAGCGCCTTCAGGAGAATCAAAATAATTTTCCATAGCCACATTGGTAGGTACAAACATGGCAGCCATATCCGATTGAAGAGCATTTTCGCTGGCTGTACGTGCATAGCTATTCCAACCGGGATCGAAAGGCAAAAGCATGTCCTGATTTACACTTTGTCCCGAAGGATAACGCGAAACTCCACCTACGCAGGCGAAATACTTTTTATAAAAAATGGAGTCCTGAAAATCTGGATTCAGTTGTTTATATTGCAATGTGTTAGCCGCATCGTAATAAGGTGCACAAAACTGTTCCAGTACATCCGAAAATCTCTTTAGTTCTGGATTCCGGTTAATATATTCAGCCATGTTCATAGGCGGAACAAGCACTCTTTCAAGCACATTGACATATCCGTTTTTGCAGGTAATGTCCTGCGTTTTTACACGTATATTAAATAAATGTGCATCATTTGTGGCGCGATTGGTACCCGTGAGCACTTCAAAATCGTCGGCTGTAATCTGAGCCTGAGCCAAATGTTTTTCGGTAAAATACATGAGCGTGAGAGGCGTATTGTCGCGGAGCAAATACATTCCGCCTGTGCGGTAATAATCCCAATAGGAAGTGGCCGGAAGTGTTTCGGATCGGGCAAAAGGCACACTGTCGAGCACCGAAACTGCAGTCACTCTACGCATAGCGGCTCCTTCTTTCAGCCCGTTATTGTTGTAATTGGCCAGCATTTCAATCAGGTAGGCATTGTTAATCATGCTAAAATTGAGCAGAAGACTTTTCTGAGCAGTCGTAAAATCTTCGTACGACTCTACGCCCCATTCGTTGGCAGCATAAAAACTTTAGAAAGCTTCATCGTCGGCCACAAAAATTGTTTTACTTCCGGTGGTCGATAAAACCTCCACATAACCCAAATCCTCAATCATCCGGCTGTAGTTTGTGAAGTTAGCATTTTGTTTCAAGTATTCATAAATACTTGCTCCAAGCCAATCGGGCACTTCGTTGTCGTACGGATATTTATCACATGCGTTAAACATTGATGCAATTATGAGTACGAATACCCACATGCCGAACACTGCACATTTGCCGCTCTGAAAGTGTTTTTTCATTGTGTATTTTGTATTCTTAAAAAGGTCGAACAAGCAAAAATAACGGGATTTAGTTTTTTATTACACAGTAACTGGCTTAAATAACTGCAGGTCACAAACACAGGTAACCAACAGATAATCTGAAAGGTACAATTTACATCCTGTATAATAATCGACAATGGCAAATGTAGTGACATAGTTAGTGGGCAGTGGTGGACATTTGAATAAATTTGGGAGAGAATATTTCAGAAATAAAAGAATGCACATAACAATTTCAGAAACAAAAAAAGCGACCATCAGATTTCACATCTGATGGTCGCCTTGAAAATCAAAACCAAAAATTTTATTTTACCACAACTTTTGTTACCTGAGTATTTACTTTTACAATATAAACTCCCGGTTTAACTGCAATTTCCGATTGAACGGCTGATTTAAGTTTGCGACCTGCAATATCGAAAATCTCAACTTTATCACGGCTATCGAGACCGAAAACTTTTATCTTGCCTTCTGAAGCAAATATTTTGTATTTCGAATCAGATTGATACGTATTTTTCACACTTGTAATTCCTTCGGAATAAGCAACATTCAACATTTCGATATTTTCGGCAACATTAAGTTCAGTACTCATAATTTCGAGTTCGTCGAGTGCACGGTTGTAAATCCTGAAATCGTGTACCAATGTTTTACGAAGATATTTATCTGACACATAATTCGAACGTCCTATCCAGTTATAGAGTGTCCCCAAACGACCGGCCTGCTGCAAAACTTCCGAAGGTAGATTGGTGATTTCGGCAGGATCCTGAGGCATTCCATCGAGATAAATTTTTGCACTAATACCATTTTGCACATAAGCAAAGTGATGCCAGTCGCCCTGAAGTGCCGGTTGATTGTAACCCAAAGCCTGATTTCCGGTAGCTGCCTCGTAGTATTTTGGAGTAATGCTTACACTTTGGTTAAGCAAGCTACCAATTATATAGCCATTACGATCTCTCATGGCATCGTCGGTATTCGAGAATGTCCACAGGAAATAGCCGGCATCTTTGAGCAGAGTTGTATCAGCATCCACACGATAATATGCACTCATAGTATAGTCGTTAAGTCCATAAATAAGTTTACCAACTTCAGGACCCATATCGAGATATCCAATACTGTCGCCCAGGTTCAGTACTTTATACTGATTGGTGGCACCCATAGTGAATATTTTTGCATCATTCTTTAGTTCAGCACGGAATCCTTTTTCAGCAGCATCGTACACTACTGTATCAGGATAAGCATAATTTGCAAAATCGTGCTTTAAAAGCAATGAATTAGCAAACTGAGTACCTTCCTTTACAGCCACTGTTGCATCGAAAGTTTTAGCCATGTTTTGACCGTTCTTAAGCAACAAAGCTGTCAGTTTTACTTTCAGTGAGAAATAGTCGGGACGAGTTACCACACCATCAGCATCTATAAGAGCCGGATTAGAGCTCGACCATTTAATAATTACGCTTTCGTCTGTTGTTCCTTTTGTAGGCAAGGCGATGTTTGAAGTTACATTGCTCAGGTCGCCGGGATTCAACTGATCAAATTCTGTCTGCAGTTCATTTGCAATATAATCGCTGTTTTCTGCATAAGCATTATCAAGACGCTCTATTGTCACATTCACAGGGTCGAATCCTTCAAAACCATCAGTAATATCATTTGCTGAAAGAGGTACACTGTAAATCCGAAAATCGTAGAGCAATGTTTGTTTCAGGTAAGCATCGTTCACCCAGCCCGAACGACCCAGCCAGTTGCAAATTGTACCAGCCAGACTATCCTTCGAAATGGTGGTGGCTACTACAGGCATATCGGTGCGTTGAGCCACCTCTAATCCATTCACATATACTGTACCAACAGTTCCAATCTGCGAATATGCAAAATGATTCCATTTACCCGACGCAGCTACCTGATTAGGGTTGACGGCAATACTTGGTGATCCTGCGGCCGAAATACCTGCCGCATGTGCATTCAAACGACCATACATAAATCCGTTGGCAAACTTACCAACATCAGCGCTGTTACTGAAATTCCAGTAATAGTTTCCACCTGAAGTAATAGTTGTATTATTTTCGTCCACACGGTAAAATCCCATCATACTAAAATCCTGCAATGAGTAAATAGCCTGACCTATTTCCTGACCCATGTCAAAATAGCCTGTTCCATCACCTAAATCGAGCACATTAATTTGTTCTGTTGAACCAATGGTACGTATACGGGCTTCGTTCATTAGCTTGCCTTTAAAGCCACTTTGCGTATCGATTACTCTTAAAGTATCATTTTCATAAGTAATACTTTCAGCAGAAAAATCGAAGGCTGCCACATGAATAGGTGTTGGTTCGAAACCTAATACTGTAGCTTTAAAAGTCTTGGTCAATGAATACAACTTTTCGTCAACAGTAAGCGAAACCGTAGCTGTAAGCGTCACCGCTTTGTTGTATTTTTCAGGACGGGTTACAACTCCAAGTGTATCGATAACAGCAGAATTTGAACTTGCCCAACGTACAGTTACACCTTTTGCTCCCAAAGTAGTTGGCAATGTAAGGTCTTCTGTAACTTCCGAAAGATCGCCCAAATCAAGAGCGGCCCACTGTGTATTCAATTCATCGAGCTGATCAGGACTCTCCTCAAGCGTAAGGTTTGTAATACCATACCATGCCCAGTCCCCTTTGAATGTAATATAATGCGTTCCGGCAGATGCGCCTGTCTTGAACACAAGTTCAGCTTTGCGATAAACAGTCACACTATTTGAGGTAGTAAATACTGTTGATGTGATAAGTTCTACATTGGCAGAATCGACACTGGCACCAATTGTAAGTGTTTTGGGTGCAGTAGCACTACCACCAATCAGAAAATCCACTGTAAATGTGTACGATTTATTAGCATCGAGTTCTACCGGAAAACCATAGATTGAAGTACTGTAAGCACTGGCATCATATCGTAACATTAACTGACGTCCATCATTGACCGATGCATCAACTTCATTCGTAAAAGCACCTGATGTATAACCACTTCCTGCATCGCGAAAACGGCAACCGCCATTTGTATTTGCTTCCGCCCAGGGGATTGATGCATAATTTGTATTTGTCCAGCCAACCAGATTGGGCATAGATTCAGGGCCTGTCACTCCATTGCCAGACCAACCGGCAATCAGGTTCTGTGCCATAAGGCTTGTCGTGAGTGCAAACGACAAAAGCACAAAAAATAGCGTAAATAGTTTTCTCATAACACTTATAATTTAATAATAATCATTGAATAGTTGAAACATAAAGAACATGTCTTACTTACTGTAAGTCGTTACAAAAATAGTGGTAAACCAATTTTGTAATGTGGAAAAACAAGTCAAATATGTATACATTAACAGAAACTGATCAAATAATTAATTAGTTTGAAAACATGATGCTTTTGTTTTTATCTAGTTTATTTTACAAGGCTTTATTTAGTAATCAAAAAATGATAATTAATACACATTACTTCATTTAAACAAAACTATTTTTGCGTAACGAAATATTATTTCATATTTTAATTCAAAAGAAAAATTTATATAATCCTTAAAAACAATTATTAAACATGAGAAAATTACTTTACTCTTTAATGGCATTGTTGTTTGCAAGTCAGGCAACATTCGCAACCGCGCCAAAAACAGATGTTTGGGACTTTGGTGCTGAGCAATTAGATACCGAACTGTACAGCAATCAACTTACAGTGGAGATCATCAACAGTTGGTATGCAACCACTATCACTCCGGGTTCAAAATCGAACACACTACCCGATTTTAAAGTTGGCATTCTAGAATGGATCGGCAACCCTGCAGGCGACAGACTTCGCACAACCAACTCTCTGATCACACGGTATGATGAAAACTTAGGGGGAGTTACAGACTATACCGGACGTGTATATCAAAACGGAACAGGCACTCCGGCACCAACCCGCAGGTTCTTCCTAATCGATCTGAATGAAGATGACGAAGTTATTTTACTCAGCAAAGCAGATGCCACAGGCACTCTAAACTTTGTAAACAACGAATCGACTCCTACCGGTCAGGCACATTCAGTCGATTTGACTTCAACACTTGCCACTGTTAAATTTAGTGCAAATACTACAGGCAATTATAAAATATTCGATTCGTCAGGAAAACCAAGCTTTTATCGCATCTATCGGAAACCTGCCCAATATGCTGCAATCAGCGGAACAGTAGACATTACGGAGGCCGCCGACATTCCTGCCGGTTATAAGGTTGTATTCAACAACACCAATGGCAAATCGTGGACCTATGATGTAACTGCCAATGCTTTCAACGCTTCTTTACCTGTTGGAAATTCATATTCGGTAAGTCTGCAGGATGTCAATGGTTATATTATCACTTCTGAAAAAAATCTGACGGTAGAAGCAAATACTACAACCTTCAATCTTTCGCTAAAAAAGGTAACACTTTACAATGTCACCGGAACAGTTTCGGGTTTAAGCACAGCTATTACTAATGCAACATTGGTGTTTACTCCAACAGTTAGCTCAAGCTATGTACCTACTCCGGTATTGAACAAAACCACAGGCGAATACAGTGTGCAACTTGAGGATAATTCCAGCTACACCATCAGTGTTACGGGCGTGAACGACTACGAACTTATTGACAACACAGTGACTATTGTAGGCAGTAACCTTGCTAAAAATCTGGCATTCTCGGCAAAACCTGTTTATCCTGTGGCAATAAGCACTACAGGACTTACAAGCGCACAGGAAGCATTGTTGCAATTAAGTTTTACTAATCTAAACGAAACAGGCTATGTGTATAATTTCAGTTCGGCAAGCGGAATTAGTCTGCGCAACGGCACTTACAGCGTAAAAGCATCGGGATTGAACGACTTTGCAGTAATGCAAGCGCTTACTTCAAACCTCAAAGTAGAAAATGCTGCTGTAAGCAAAACAATTGCGTTCAAACCTGTGCATAACTGGTCGTTCGATGATATGACCATAAACTCTTCCACCACCAAATACAAAGGCATGGAATTTACAGGCACCATTAGCAACGAGATAGCAAAAGGTCACCTCACAGCCAAACCGGCCGCCACGATTAAAGTCCCTGTTATGGTGGGCGAAAAAGTAAGAGTAACTTATTATTACACTGCCGATTTCAGCATCGAAAGTGAAACAGCTATTACCACAGCTTCAAAAAGCACAAATGTGTTTGAATCGACAGAATATATTTACCCGGGCACAGAAAATGGTTTTGCAACCATCACTTTTGGCTCGGGTGCAGGTACAACTTACATTACCGACATTACGACTGAAACTGTAGTGCCTTACACAGCTACTTTGCAGGTGGGCGCCGACAAAACATACAAAAACATAAACGACGCGCTTGCAGCTATTTCAAAAATGTCGCGCACATCCGGGCAACGCGTCACTGTGATGATTGACCCGGGCAACTACGAAGAAATGCTGGTCATTAATCAACCTGAAGTAACGCTCAAAAATGCTTCTGCAGCGCCTTCGATTGCTTTAGCCAACAAAGGTGTTGACATCGACCCGAATGCTGTGCGCATCACTTCGTATTATGGTCACGGCTACAGCTACTACAGCATGGGAACCGACCAGAAATGGAACGCTGAACTTCTGACTGTAAACAAGGAAAACGGCTCCCTGTCGTACGAAAACAAAGGTTCGGGAACAACCAACGAATCGTACTGGAATGCCACAGTTGTGGTTGGAGCAAACGGCTTTGAGGCCGAAGGAATTATTTTCGAAAACTCTTTCAATCAATACATTTCGAAAAAAGAATCGGAAGATGTGGTGCTAATGTGGACCAGCGGAAGCAAAGGTGTCCGTCCAACCGACGAAGGAAACATTTCGGTACAGGATAAAAGTTTTGTAGAACGTGCAGCAGCCATTGCCATTAAGAACAATATTGACAAAGTGGTACTGAACAAATGCCGCGTAATAGGTCGCCAGGACTCGTTCTTTGGAGGAGCCGGAGCGCGTGTAGTAGTCTACAAAGGAACAATAATGGGGGCTACCGACTACATATTCGGAGGAATGACTGCTGTATTCTATAAGTCAGATCTGGCCATAAGCACCAGTGCCGCCAGCACCGATGTAGCTTATATTACTGCAGCACAACAAACCAGCGGTCGTGGCTATCTGATGTATGCCTGTCACATTACTTCAGCCCAACCCAATACCGAAACAGCTTCAACTACACTTTCGAAACCGGGATACCTGGGCCGTCCATGGGCTGCTGCTACAAGTGAAGTGGTTTTCTACAACACAAAAATCGGAGCCACCGACTTCCCCGCCAATAACGGACAGTCGCTTATTGTCCCTGTCGGTTGGAACAATACTTTGAGTGGCGAATCGGCAAAAATGTATGAGTTTGGAACAACTGAACTCTCGGGCGAAAACAACAGTTCGCAACGCGCTGCGTGGGCAACTACGCTGACTTCTCCTCAACTGACGGATGGTACCGAAATCAACACATTCAACTTTACAAAAGGAAGTGACAACTGGGATCCGATTCCGGCACTGATAGCTGCTGATCCTGATGCAAATACGTCTGTAAAACCAGAAAAAGCTGAAGCGTTACAACTTACTGTCATCGACAACCAAATAGTAGTACGCAATATCACCGAACAAACACAAATCAGCATTTATGCTGCCGACGGTTCGCACTTTGCCTCCAAAACCATTCAGAGCGACAGCAGTTTTCGCACAGGAAAAGGTCTTTGGATTGTAAAGGCTGTTTATGGTGAAAATCAATCGGCCACAAAAGTTATTGTAAAATAAGAAACAAAGCCCTTGTCCTTTAAACAAAAAAACGGAAGTAATTGCATTTAACAATTAGTTCCGTTTTATTTTGGTGCTTAAAAAAACCTACTCTACCCAAAGTACCAAACCTTTCAGATATTCGCCTTCGGGATGGTAGATGTTTACAGGATGATCGGCGGGCTGTGTAACCTGATGCAAAATGCGCACATTACGACCCGATTCGGCTGCCGCACTGAATACCGCCAGTCGAAATTGTTCGCGACTTACTACCTGTGAGCAGGAAAATGTGAACAAAATGCCACCCGGCTTTATTTGTTCAAAAGCTTTTGCATTCAACCGTTTGTAGCCTTTCAGCGCATTGCGCAATGCTTCGCGGTGTTTTGCAAATGCAGGTGGGTCGAGCACAATCAGGTCGTACTTTACACCCGAATCCTGAATACCATTCAAGAATTTAAATGCATCTTCGGCGTACGAAGTGTGACGGGAATCATTGCTAAAGTTGAGCGCAATATTTTTATCGGTTATCTCCATCGCCTTGGCCGAACTGTCCACCGAATGCACCAGATTTGCTCCGCCACGCATGGCATACACAGAAAAACCTCCGGTATAGCAAAACATATTGAGTACCGATTTTCCTTTCGAATATCTTTCTAGCAATGCACGATTTTCGCGCTGATCGATAAAAAATCCGGTTTTTTGCCCGCGCAACCAATCCACGTTAAACTGTAAATCATTTTCGAGCGCAGTATATTTCTTTGTATCCGACCCAATCAGATAACCATCCTCCGGATCGACAGGCGCTTTGAAAGGTAATGTAGTTTCCGATTTGTAGTACACATTTTTCACTTCGGGCACCATTTTTACAATGGCTTTTGCCAGCTCATGACGAGTTTCGTGCATACCAATCGAATGTGCCTGCATTACAGCAGTATCGTCGTATACATCCACAATAAGTCCCGGCAACGAATCGCCTTCGCCATGTACCAGACGGTAAGTATTGTTTTCGGTAGTAACCAGACCTAATGCACAACGCATTTCATAAGCCCGTGCAATTCTTTTTTCCCAAAAGGAAGCTGTAATTTCCTGCTGACGGAAACTCACTATGCGCACCGCAATGCTGCCAATCTGATAATGACCGGTTGCCAAAAAGTTGTCGCGACAATCGAAAACCTCAACCAAATCGCCTTCGGCAGGTTTACCCTGAATACTATGAATGGCTCCCGAAAACACCCAGGGATGAAAACGGAGCAGGCTTTCTTCTTTTTTGGGTTTTAAAATTACTTTATGCATTGCTTTCCTGCGATTTTTCTATCAAACGTCGTTGTTTCAGTTCTTCTTCCTGTGCCAGTACTTCGAGTACCACTTTTTCCACCTGTTTTTTGGTAAGTTTTTTTTCCTTTTGCAATTGCATATAAATCAGCAGACTTGCCCAGGCATCAGTTGCAGCATAAATCTGCTGTTGTTCGGTTAGCTCGGTACTTTCCCAATTGGTAAGCCTTTGTGCTTTCGAAATTTTTCGTCCAAATACTATGGCGTATATTTTCTGCAAACCCAGTTCAAGTATGCCGTAGTTTTTTACGATGTTTTGTAAGTCGATAAAATTCTGTGGTTTAAACGAATAAAGACGGTTAAGCCCGGCAAAGTCGTCACGTAGCGCCAGCCCCACTTTTACGACCGAATCATCAGCCAAAAAACTCCCGAGCGCAGGCGGAAAAGGCATTTTATTCAGTCGAAACAGATAACAATGTTCGGTTGTGGAGATTTGCACCAGTGAAACTTTGTGATAAGTACCACGCGTAAACGACGGTTTTGTCTCAGTATCTACGCCAACCATTCCGGCACTCCGAATCTCTTCAATTGCCTTGTCAACTTTCTCGGGACTGTCCACCAATGTTATTTTGCCAGCAAAAGCCACTACTGGCATTGCGTTTAATTCTTCCTTGCTAATTTTGGGTTTAAACATATTTCTCGGTTATTTTTCAGCCCGCTGTTAATCGAGCAACTTTCCGTATTCATTTTCTTCTTCCTCATCGTGCAAAAATCCCAGAAACGCATTTCTGTCGAGTTTCACAGGTTGAGGGCTTTCGGTTTCTTCGGCACCAAAACTGTCGCTGTAACGCAAAGCATGTAAAGCTCTGAGCGCATTCAGCAACTTTTGCCCCCAGTGCTCAGTGAAAGCTTCGAGACAAACCACCAACGCATCATTCATTACATCGTGATCGGCAGTCTGATAATTGGCGGCAAAATCCTTTATTTCCTGATAGATATCAGCAATGTTCTCAGAAACTAAAGCCGCAATAGGTGTGTCGCTAAGCGCCATATCGGGGTGAAAAACCTCCAGATAAGAATCGTCAGCCCCCAGGAGTTGTTCAATTTGCTCTTTAACAAACAAATAATCCTCCTCGGTCACAAAACGCTCCGCACCATCTTCAAACACCGGCTCAGGCTTGCTGAGCAAAGCTGTTTTGAGGTAAAGCAGTGAAAGTATTTTTACGCTTTTGTCAATAAATTCATCGCGACCAGCCTCCGATGTATTTTCCAGAAAAATACATGTCTCAGCTACCACAGTCACAAAATCAATCACAGGCTGGCTGTACACAACATGGTCGGGCAATTCTTCGTTAAACATAAATATCGGTTTTATTCAAACTGCAAAAGTACAAAAAAATGGCTATTGAATCACGAAATACTCCAACAAAAGCAAAAACACAATACCACACAATATAAAAAACAATCACTGAAACATAAAAATAACAATCAAATCAGGGCGTGCCCCTCCGGGTCGGGCTTTCCGTTCCAATGCCGGTGTGCATCCTCGTTCGTACCTTACTCAGATACCCACCAACATTTCCACTTCAATCCCTCACGCATCGCCACTACATTATCATCTGGCACCTATACTAACTTAACGTAAATTTGATATGAAAATGTATTACGAATAAATAAAGTATAATATTGAACAAAAAAAATTACACTAAGAAAAAACAAGTAAAGTTCTTAGTTGAACTGAAATTTTCTTTTACTCTCAGTGTAAATCAGAAGTTTCTCCTAATGACCTCAGTGTAAATTCTATATACTCGTTTCCATGTCTGCTCTATTCCCCCGTTTATCTCTTACTTTCTTACCTCTAACCTTCTTACTTTCTAACCCTCTCTCCTTTCACTACTGATTTTCCGACAACAAAAAAAAGTCCCGACTACATTTCTGTAATCG
>JAFGVV010000065.1 GCA_016937795.1 Paludibacteraceae bacterium | reverse complement strand
CAACGATTCGCTCAAAGCAAATACCTGACCGGTAGCACTTGCCGACACTCTCGAACTGAAATCGTCGTCAACCCAATATTCGTAAGCCGTTACATTTAATCCTGTAGCCGAAGCCGGAAGCTTGTAAAATGCCTGCGAATGAACTGGACTAAAAAGACCCCCATTATCCCCGGCTCTGAAGTGCACAAAATGTAAACCATCGGACAAGGAAGCCGGCAGCATATTATTGATTAGAACTTCTGAGCCAATACTTTCTATCTGATTTCTGCTGTTAAAATGATTGTCGAACCAGTACTCCAAATGACTTATCGTTTGTGCTCTGGCTCCAACAATACAGAGGAAAAGAAAAAACAGCAAAAACAGTTTATTTATCTGTTTCTTCATATGCTGAATAGTTTTATCTTTCCTGAGCTTCTATTTTCAGACTTACCGGCAAATTGCCCGATGCATCTGTCTCGGCCGAAATGGCTTTGATCGAGAAATATGGAATAGAAGGCAAACGACTTGTCTTAAATGGAAAGGCTGTTCCGAAAATACCTACATCGTGGCCATCATTGGCAGCACCTTTACCCGAACTGGTATCCTTCAGTCGATAATCTCCTTTATCGAAATCCATAAAAGTATCAGCAAATGGTACTTGTTCAATCTCATTGGAGAAGGTATTGTTCAAACTTGCATTATATTGCAAAATTGTGCCAATCCACATATTATAGCTAAAGGAATTATTGCTTCCTGAAGGCATATGTGCAGAATTAGTAGTTTTACTACCCACAAAAATATTATTGATCAGACTTGAATTCTGAAAGCTATAACCACTCGTAGTTGTAAATAAATTATTCGTTAGCGTTGAATTGTAAAAAGAATTATTACTTTGATAATTAAAAATACACTTTGTAAATACCGCACTACTTTCGTCTGAAATAGAAACATATAGTTTAAACTCACATTCGTTTATATAATTATTTTGAGATATTTCCTGAGTAGCGAAAGTAGAATTAAACTTACAACGACTTATCGATACATTATCGGCATTTAACAAATTAAAATACGCATCAAATCGCACTCCTGTAATTGTGCTACCACTTGCTGTAGCACTAAAATACAAATTACCATTTTGCAAAATTGTAGAATTTGCACCCTGATTATAACCTGCTCCATATATTGCCACCTTCTTAGTAATGGCCAAAGAATTGGTATAGTTATGATTACCTGTTTCGCCCGACCAGGAGTAACCCTCTAAGCTAATAATACCCGGCGGCAAATAGAGTTTATCATCATCCTGCAAAGCATCAACTGCCGCTTTGATGTTTGAATAAGTAAAGGACGACGAACCGCGTTCGACTAAAATAACCTGTGCTTTGGCACTGTTTCCTATTAGACATGCCAACAGAAAAAACCATAAAATTGAATGTTTCATGTGTAAATAATTGTTTTTAAAAGTCACATGGAACTCACATGTCAGATTTTCATTAACTTTAATGATTGTCTGCAATCATGCTCGTTTCATTTTGATATAAATTTGTAGTCTTGAATTCAACAAAATTTTGAATCACAAATATATACATTTCTGAACGACAACACATAACTATTGAAATTAATACACAAAGTTCATTTAGTTAAGTAACAGTTCAGTAAACGACATCTTCGGTCACTACCGGAAAATTGATTTTCGTTTACCTGCTTTCTTTGCTAATTCAATTTTAAACTGAGGATACGGAATCTGAAATGGCTTCACAACAATCCATGCATTTTGTAAAGGAATAGAAAAAAGCGGCTCTGGAAGCTTATCAAGCATAGTAACTTCGACAGTTGCGAGCCCCTTACTGATGATATCAAGTCGTTCTGCAGCTGCATACGAGAGATCAATCATTCGGTTTCTTACATGTGGGCCGCGATCGTTGACTTTCACTAATACTTCTAAATTATTTTCCGGGTTTAGTACATATAAGTATGTTCCAAAAGGATATGTTTTGTGCGCACAAGTCATACTATCGGGGTGATAGCGAGTTCCATCGGCTGTTTTCCTGCCTTTAAACTTATGCGCATAAAACGACGCCACTCCACGCTCCTGCGACAACACTGCAAAGGAGATTATCAAACCAAATATCAAAAATTTCAAACGCATAAAAGATATTATTTATTACATCTATATTTCAAGCTAAATCATTGAATTTCAAAAAGAGTCAATTATTTAAATACTGTTATTCTATCCTCAAACTCAAATCTATCAGGGTTGAATTAATTCAAACCTTTTGAGTTTTACTCCATATTTTTCCATCACATCAAAACCTACGCTCAGACCAATAGTTTCCCAATCGGCACCAGCGCGGTTATGAGCCTGAATAATGTTCACAGATACCATTCTATTGTCAATCAACACCTTTTGGGTCACAATATTTCTGTGACTTCGAAAAATGTCCTCGTAATAGCTATCTTTCATAGCCGGAAATAACTTTTTTACACAGAAATCATACAACGACTTGTGCGTAATCCAGTAAACCGACGAAGGAAAAAAGTACAAAATAGCATTGGGGCTTCCCGTTTGCAGCCATCCCGGGGTATGTGGATATTTACTAAAAACCTCGACATACATATCGGGGAAATCATGCTCTCTGAATTTCTCAGACACACGATACTCAATACCATTCCGAACAATCAGCACATCTACATCCTCGCGCTGCATACGCATATCGTCATCAGTATCTTTGTCAAAACGCTTTATGCTCGTCACCCCCAACACATCACGATAAAAAGCATCGGCGCGGACAGCCATGCTTCTTTCGTATTCCAGACTATGTCGAAAATTGTGGATCATTGTTATTCAGAGTTTCAAGTTTCAAAGTTTCGAGTTTCAAAGTTTCGAGTTTACAATGCTGTCATTAAAACATATAACCAACACTACCGTTAATTCGAAACTCCTTCTCTCCCCTTTGGGGAGGGTTAGGGAGAGATTTTATAATTCCAACACCCAAACAGTTTTGGCCGGGACTCTCAAATTGTTAAAATCAATAATTTTTCCCGAAGTAATTTCAGTAGCTTTTGTTTTATTACCTAGCATTTCGGCAAAACGACTCATTTCCACATTCTTTTCAACTTCATTATTATTGGTCATTATCACAACTGTTTTCTCATCGTTGTAACGGAAATACACATAAATGCCTTCTTGCGGAATAAACTGCTTCATACGACCACTTTGCAGCACAGTATTGTTTTTACGGTAATGCAAAAGCTTTTTCAGATAGTCGAACACTTCATTTTCGGCATCATTGCGCCCTGCACGTGTAAAAGCATCGCGTGTATCATCACTCCAACCACCGGGAAAATCGAAACGGTGACCTTCGTAAGTACCCGGAATGCCATCGAGCATTATTTCGGTACCATAATAAATCTGCGGATAACCGCGTGTGGTCATCAGCATAGCCAGACCCATTTTGAACTTGCGAACATCACCTTTTACAGCAGTTGAAAAGCGATCGATATCATGATTATCCAAAAAATTCATCAACAAATTGGTATTGGCATACACAAAATCCTGAGCATAATGCGCATAATAGCGCGCCATACCGCTTTCCCATCCTTCAGTTTGATTAATGGCTTCGTGCAACACATCTTTCAGCAGAAAATCCATCACACTTGGCAAACGCGAATCAAATCCATCCTTATTGTTGTTTCCCGACTGATAATAAGCTGTTTCGGCAGGCGTTTTCACCCAGCACTCTCCCACTACATTCATATTCGGATACTCGTCGCGGATGGATTGTATAAATCTGGCAGCCAATCGTATATCGTTGTAAGGATAAGTATCCACGCGCAGACCGGCCACATATGATTTTTCAATCCAAAACACATATGCCTGCCGCAGATAGTCGAATACCAGCGGATTATTCAAATTGAAATCAGGCATATTGGGCGCAAACCAACCTTTTGTAAGGCGTGTCAGGTCGGCTTCCGAACGATGCGGATCGGTCCAGGCTGTCATGCGATAATTCGACGAAGTAAACTGTGGCCACTCGTTGAACCAGTCGGCCGCTGGTTTACTTTGTATCCACCAGTGCGAACCACCACAATGATTGGGAACCACATCGAGAATATATTTAATGCCATTATCGTGACAAAGTTTGGTCATACGCACAAAATCGTCGTTAGTGCCCATGCGCGGGTCAATTTTGTAATAATCGGACACTGCATAATGATGATATGAATATTGCGTATCATTATTATCGAAAAAAGGTGTTGTCCACAAAGCAGTTACACCCAAATCGACCAGATACGGAATTTTAGAAATAATGCCTTCAATATCACCACCATGCCGTTTACCCAAATCCATACGATTCACTCCCTGATGATAGCCTTTTATAGAATCGTTTTGCGGATTTCCATTCGCAAATCTGTCGGGCATAAGCAGATACACCGCATCAGCTTCCGAGAAACTTTTGCGCAATGCCGAACCCTCACGGCGCGCCTTAAGTTCGTAAGCAATGGTTTGTTTCTTCTTGCCACGACTAAGTACAATATTCATTGTGCCGGGTTTTGCATTTTCATTTATCGCAAGATACAAAAATGTATAATCGGGATTATCGGTCAGCACTTTACGTTTCAGCGTAACGCCTTCATAATCCACTGTAACAATGGCATCGCTTATTCTCGGGCCGAACAACATCAACTGTAATTCATTGTGCTGCATACCGGTCCACCAATTCGTTGGCTCCAGACGGCTCACCCATGTCTTTGTTTTGGCATTTGCCCCAAACGATAAAACAAAAAAGTTCAACAAAAAAACTGTAATAATGAAATTTCTTCTATTCATATTCAAAACATTAATACTTACAATATTGGTTCAATAAGTGCAATAACATCTCATTTTCCTTTTCGGTTGATAATTGTGATTTTTCAGTTATTGCCTTGCATATATTATTCCATGCATGTAAATGTGCATCGAACAAAGCATTCCAGCCATTCTGCCGGGCAAACAACGAAAGCTCACAGGCACGTTCAGCAAGTGTATTGCGTGGAAATTCAGAAGAATTCAGCAAAGCTATATATTTATATAATGTCAGTCGGTCGCCGCTACGCACATCGGCACCAACCGAATATCCGGCTACCTTTTCCTTTTCAATCTTGGCCGCAATACTTTTTATCTCTTCATTATTTTTAAAAAATGAATACGACATTGCCGGACAGGTATGAAAATCGTGCAATCTGACCTGCGTCCATATATGCGCCACATCGCGCTGAGTGCGTGTTTGAAGCACATTCCAGCGCAGCTGATTGAGTTTAGTGTAATCATTCGTCACATCGCCATTGAGCACCGGCATCAACGAAATGCGTCCTTCGAAATTCAGACTTCTGATATTGTAACTTATCACAGCAGTATGAAGTTCGTCGAAACTGATAAACCTCTTGGTACTAATGTTTATCTGATGTCCGCGCGGCGTTTCCAAATCAAAAATCCGCTCAAGAGAGGCTTCACGCACATTCAGCACCTGACTGTAATTCGTAACCTTACTTACATTGAGGTCCACAATTTCGTCATTCAGCCTTAAAACTATCGAAGTCCAGTCGGGCGTATTGATCATCATTTTGGCAAACGGATTGTAGGGCATTTTCCAGGCTCCGGAATTTTCGAAAATCGAGTCGTCAAGTCCTTTAGTGTACGAACCCGACACTGTTTCGCCCGAGAAAAACTCCTCAAAATTCCCCTGCTGAAACATTTTTCCGTTTCCGAGCGAAAAAAGCGTTTCGGAATCCGAAGATTTTCGCTGCAAAAAATCTGTTTCTATAAGATTTCCGGCTTCATTCTGAATGATATTTTTCATCTGTTTATTTTTTCATTTTTATGATTTGTCAGTTGGAACTCGCCAATGATAATCATCTCTTTGTGTGAGTTATTGCTCATGGCTCGTTTCATATATTCCTTTTTTTATTTTCAACAACTCCTAAGTGATGGGTATGTGATAATACTGTGATAGTACTGTGATTTGTAAGTGAATTGTCTGTGATTCTCTGTGATTTCTCTGTGATTGTAAGTACTTTCTCTGTGTTTGTAAGTGATTTTACTTTTCAGAAATACATTCTCATCTGCATTTTTTCTATCTGCGGTTCTTTTTCCTTATCTGATAAGGATCGTCTTTATCCTCCACAATCAAAGTCAGAACTCCAGCAATAATCATAGCCACACCTCCGAACACAAGCGTATAAATAGCCTCACCACCAAACAAATGCTTGGTAACACTACCCAAAATTGACGCCGCCAGAATCTGCGGAAGTACAATGAAAAAATTGAAAATACCCATATACACACCCATTTTGGCAGCCGGAAGTGCTCCGGTTAGCATAGCATAGGGCATCGACAAAATACTTGCCCAGGCAATACCTACTCCAAACATACTCACCAACAACATATCGGGATTTTTAAATACATACATCGATATCAAACCCAAACCGCCAATAATAAGCGCAACCAAATGTGTCATTTTCCGTGAAATTTGCTTTGCTACTACCGGAAGTAAAAATGCGACCATAGCAGCAAACAGACTGTAAGCTCCGAAAAGCACGCCTGTCCAGTTGGCTCCTTCGTTATAGAGCGCAGAGGCTGAATCGGTCGCACCATAATGATAAGCCGTTACAGCCGAAGTAGTATAAATCCACATTGCAAAAAGCGACAACCAGGTAAAAAACTGCACCACTGCAAGTTGTCCCATTGTGCGTGGCATATTCATCAAGTCGGTCATAATCTCCGTAAGTCCGTTATGCTTTTCATCGCGTTGCATGCCAGCCACTACAAAAAACATCAAAGCCATCAGAATAAAAACACCGGTAAGAATATAAATCTGTACATCGAGCGACAGGAAATAAACCAAACCTCCGATAGCTATTGCCAGTGTAGCAAAAAATAATCCAAAATTCACAAAACGTCCAACCGGAATTTCTTTTGCAGCAGGCATTTCAGCTACATTAGCAGCTGCATTTTCATGTTTTTCAAAATTTGCCAGTTCTTCTGGTGAATATTCTTTCGTAGTAAAAATAGTCACTAACACCGAAAGCAAAAACACCACACCGCCAATATAAAACGACAAGCGAACAGTATCCGGAATCAATTCATGCCCCTGAGGCACATTGGCAATTCCAAACCAATTAGCCAGCACATAAGGCAATGCCGAGCCAGCCACAGCACCCAGTCCGATAAAGAAACTCTGCATCGAAAAACCCAGTGTACGCTGTTCCGAAGGCAACATATCGCCCACAAAAGCACGAAAAGGTTCCATCGAAATATTAATCGACGCATCCATTATCCAGAGCGTACCGGCAGCAATCAGCCAGGTCGACGAGTTGGGCATAAAAAGTATGGCCAGCGAAGCAAAAATAGCCCCGAAAAGAAAGAAAGGCTTGCGGCGTCCCAGGCGCGTCCATGTTTTATCGCTCCAATGACCTATAATAGGTTGAATAATCAATCCTGTAACAGGAGCAGCCAGCCACAACACCGGAATCTGATCAATCTCAGCACCCAGCGTTTCAAAAATACGGCTCACATTCGCATTCTGCAAAGCAAACCCAAACTGAATACCCAAAAATCCAAAACTCATGTTCCAGATTTGCCAAAAGCTTAGACGAGGTTTCATTATAAATAATTTGAAAATTTGTAATTTGAAAATTTGAAGATTATCGTAACCCGAAATTATGCTTGTTTATTCTGCCGTTTTAAATTTATTTCCTTTGATATCTGCATTCTTCAGGTAACTCATAAAATTTTTGATAGATCCGGCTATTTCTATATTTTCTTCAATCAATTCTTTAAACTCATTATTATCGATATATTCAAAATCAAATGCACGATATAACTGTGAACGAGTCTCACCACACGATCCTTTTGCAATTGATAGAAAATTTATAAATTCTTTATTGCCTTCGCGTTCAAACCCTTCAGCAATATTATCCATTACAGAACCCGAGGAACGAAGAATCTGATCTTTCAAAGCATAGTCCCTTGAAAAGGCAGACTTCTTTGTTATAATATAAATATTCTTACACATTGTTCGGGATTTCTTCCAAACATCCAAATCTTCAAATCGATTATATGTAGCCATAATATATTGATTTAATTTCGCACCTCTCTATTCTTCAAATCTTCAAATTCTTCAAATCTTCAAATCTCAAATTTTCAAATCTGATTCATTTAGTCGTTCCTCTTATAATCAAATTCGTTTTCACAATTTTGTTAGTATATTTACCATGAGTCACACCATTTATTTTGTCAATCAGTAATTTGGCAGCATATTTTCCCATTTCGTAACCATGTTGTTCTACAGTACTGAGCATAGGATCGCAGGCTTTGGCAAGTTCTCCATCCGAAAAACCCATGATCGACACATCTTCGGGCACGCGTAGATTCGCCAGTTTGCAGGCATAAAGAATTCCGGCAGCACAATGATCGTTGATAGCAAAGAAACCATCGGGGCGATCAGGATGATCGAGTATTTCGGGGGTGATAATGATAGCTTCTTCGCGCGTATCGCAAATTCTGATCAGCGATTCATCCACCTTCAGACCATATTTACGAAGTGCATCGAGATAACCATTTTTACGGTTTTTGGAGATTTCAAGTTGTGGTGGCGAGCTGAAAAAAGCAATACGTTTGCAACCCGACTGTATCAGATATTCCACAGCCGCAAAAGCTCCTGCATAGTCGTCCACCACCACACGGTCGGTGTTAATACCAATACATATACGGTCGAAAAAAACCAATGGGATATCACTTTCAATAATTTCCTGAAAATGATCGTAATTTGTGGTATGCTTTGCCAACGAAGCCAGTACCCCCGACACACGGGTAGCTACCAGCGCACGGGTATTACGCACCTCTTTTTCGTAACTCTCGTCCGACTGACAAAGAATCACATTATAACCTTCGGCATCAGCCACTTGCTCGATACCCGAAAGAATAGAAGAAAAGAAATAGTGAACAATTTCAGGAACAATCACACCTATCGTATTGTTTTTACTCATACGAAGGCTTAATGCAAGAGTGTTAGGTTTATAATTGTGTTCCTTGGCGTATTGATTCACCACATCCTTGGTATCCTGACTGATATCAGGATGATTTTTAAGAGCACGCGACACTGTGGAGGGAGAAATACTGAGTGCCCTTGCAATATCTTTAATGGTAATTGGTGGTTTTTTCATGCCATACAGGTTTTTCAGAATATTCAGAATCAACAAGGCCGACCACTGTCATTTATTCGCTTTCGGCATCATATTGTCAGAAAAAACATTCGAAGCAAAAACAAAAAAATACACAGTGGAATCATTTGAAGTACAAAAGTATAATACTTTATTCGAATATAAAATTATTTAGCTGAAAAAAGCGAATATCGTTCGCAAACGATTGCAGAGAAAAAAGCACTTATTATTTGACACAAAGATTGCAAATATGATACATTGCTCTAATTTTGCCCACATAAAGTTATTAATGTAACATATAAACAAACTCCAAATCTCTTAAACAAAGATATTTACAAAAGCGTTTATATTTTAATAGTTAGTTTTCAAAAACAAAGTTCAACCTTAAAAAAATTCAATGCATGAAGTACAAAAACTTTAAGTTGAAATCGTTCACTATTCTGTTGCTTGCATTTGCGTTTATTTTCACTGCAAATGCACAGCAATTATCTGTGTCAGGTGTTGTAAAAGATGCCGCCAATGGTGAACCAATTATCGGTGCCAATATTCTTGAAAAAGGAACCAACAACGGTACCATTACCAACTTCGATGGAGAGTTTACAATCTCTGTCCCTTCCAACGCAACCCTTGTAATTAAATACGTGGGTTATCAGGCTGCCGAAATTCCGGTAGCAGGCAAACGCAACATTGTGATCGAGCTTAAAGAAGATGCTATCGCCCTTGGCGAAGTAGTGGCTATCGGGTATGGTTCGCAAACAAAAAAAGAAATTACCGGCTCAATATCAAGTGTAAAAGCCGAGGATTTTAACAAGGGAATCAACTCAAACCCAATGGGACTTATCCAGGGTAAAGTAGCTGGTCTTACCATTATTAAAAACGGAGGTGATGACCCGGCTCAAAACAGCTACAATGTACAATTAAGAGGTGTGGGTAGTTTGAGTGGAAGTGCCGAACCTTTATATGTAATCGATGGTGTTCCCGGTGGTAGCCTTTCATCGGTTTTACCCGGCGACATTGAATCAATCGACGTTTTGAAGGATGGTTCAGCTGCTGCCATTTACGGTACACGTGCCAATGCAGGTGTGATTCTTATTACCACTAAACGTGGAAATAAAGATGGTAAATTCAGTGCTGAATATAGTGGAACAATGTCAACTGGTATCCTTGCCGACAAACCACGCATCCTTAATGCTTCAGAATATCGCGAAAAAATGGTTGCAGCCGGTATGGGTGTCGACTATGGCGCTGACACCGATTGGATTGGCGCTATCACACGCACTCCGTTAAGTCACACGCACAATGTATCGCTTGCTGGTGGTACTGCCGACTTTAACTATCGTGCCTCAGTGGGTTATCGTGGACTTCAGGGGCTGGCTATCAACTCCGATTTCGAAGAAGTAAACGGTCGTTTTGTGGCTAATCAGAAAGCGCTGAACAAAAAATTAGACATATCCTACGATTTTGCATACACTTCGAACGAAAAAGGTTGGGCAAATTACGACAACTTTAATCAGGCTATTCGTTCAAATCCAACTATGCCTATTCGCTCGGATGATGCTAAATTTATCCCTTATGGCGGATATTTCGAATCGGATAATTTCTATACCCGTAACCCGGTTTCCGATATTGAACAAACCACCAACAATCAAAAAGATCAGGTTTTTGTAGGTAGTGTTCGTGCTTCGTTAAGTCTGCTCAACAATCTTAAATTTACTACATTCTACTCTTTGCAAAATGCAAATACATGGACAGGTAAATATCAAATGAGTACACTTCGTTCGGTTGCCGGAAAAGGCGGTACTGCCAATCAGTCGCAATCGTACGACACTCAACAGGTAATTGAGAATACTTTGCAATACATTAATTCATGGACCGATCATAACTTTCAGGCATTGCTCGGACAAAGTTATCAAACCAATTTGCGTCACGGATTTAATGCCTATAACTCAGGCTTTCCACTTGACAAAATTCTGTACAACAATCTTGGTCTTGGCGAAGGTATTACTACCGGCGAAGATGCCAATGCAAACATGGGAAGCTATAAATATAAAGACAAACTGGCTTCGTTTTTTGCCCGTGTAATGTACAATTACGACAACAAATACTTCCTGAGTGCCAGTGCACGTCTCGAAGGTTCTTCAAAATTTGGCTCAAAAGCAAATGCTGTATTAGGCCCATGGGGTATTTTCCCGGCCATAAGCGGTAGCTGGAGCGTTAAGGACGAAGACTTTATGAGCGAAGTGGATGCTGTCAATGACTTAAAAGTACGTTTAGGCTACGGGGTTACCGGAAATATGCCGGGCAATTCTTACCTTTATTTAATGCTTGTTGGCCCCGGAAGCGATTATGTGTTTAGCGATGGCGAGTTTGTACAGCCCTGGGGGCCTACAACCAATACCAACCAATATATTCGTTGGGAAGAAAAACATGAGCTCAACGGTGGTATCGACTTTGCTTTTCTGAACAATCGCCTGTATGGTTCGCTGGATGGATATTTCAGAAACACGACTGATCTGCTTTACGAATATAAAGTGCCTTTAGCCGGTGAAAATGTTTCCTCCTCAAAATGGGACAATTACGGACAGATTCACAACTATGGCGTGGAACTTCAGTTGAATGGAAATCTTATCAAAACACCTGATCTTACATGGGATTTAGGATTTAATGCAGCATGGAACACCAATAAAGTGGTTCGTATCACCGGAACGCAATACGGAAATTATGACACTAACGGCAATCTGATTGCAAGTTTCCAGAACACAGGCTACATTTCATCAGGCGATGGCGAAACAGGTAATTATGTAATGCGACTCACCGAAGGTGGTGCCATTGGTAATTTCTGGGGTTTTAAATACTTCGGCGTGAATTCGAAAGGCGAATGGGTATTCGAAACCCCTTCAGGTGGTTACACAACCAATCCTCAGGATGCTGACAAAATGATCATTGGCAATGCTTATCCATTGCTCACTATGGGCTTTAATTCAGTATTAAAATATAAAAACCTCGATTTAGCATTAAACTTCAGAGGTCAGATTGGTGGCAAAATATTTAACGAAACACGTTACTTCTACGAAAACACACGTGGTACCGAAAATGTGCTGCAGTCATCATTCGAAGGAGATGCACTCAAACTGACAAACTGGAAAACATCGGGCTCTGATAAAGCTTCGTTACGTCGCTTCTCCGATTTCTATCTCGAAGATGCATCGTATCTTAAACTGAATGACATCACTGTTGGATATTCACCAGTACTTAATCCGGAAATTTCAAAATATATCAATACAATGCGCGTTTACTTTACAGCGCAGAATGTATTTACACTTACAGGCTACTCAGGTCACGACCCTGCTACAGTAAGCATGTCAGGTTTGACTCCCGGATTCGACGGACGCTCATACTATCCAACACAACACTCTTTCAATTTGGGAGTATCATTTAATTTCTAATGTTAAACCTAATTAATACACATTCAAATTTATGAAACTAAATAAATTATATATCGGATTGGCTACATTGGGATTAATGCTTAACACCTCCTGTACCGATCTGGAGCCTGAGGTTTATACCGATGTTCAGAAAGAAGATTACTTTCAAACTCCTGCCCAATTTTCAACTCTGATTGCCAATGCCTATGCACAGTTGGCCGGCGAATCGGGATATATTTACCGCGAAGGATACTGGAGTTTACAGGAGTACACTTCCGATGAAGTGGTGGTACCAACGCGTGGCACCGACTGGTTCGACAATGGTGTGCCCATTAAAATGCACACTCATACCTGGGAAGCTGACACACGCGACGTAAATAACGGTTGGGGCTTTGCTTACGGTGGTGTAACTAAATGTAACAATGTTTTAAACAATATTCTCAGCATACTTGGTCCGGACGAATCCACTTATAATGCTGCTGCCCTCTCGGGAATTGCCGAAACAAAAACATTACGCGCCTTCTATCATTTGTTGGCTATGGACTTGTACGGAAATGTGCATATCGACGACAATGAGCGAGAACTGAAACAATATACCCGCACTGAGGTATTCAACTGGATCGAACAGGAATTGCTGGACAATATTGATAAACTGGATAAAAATCGTCGCTATGGCTCAATGACCAAATCAGTGGCTCATACAATTTTAGCAAAAATGTACATGAACGCCGAAGTTTATACCGGCACACCTCGTTGGGCTGATGCCATTGCTCAATGTGACTCGGTAATTGAAAGTGGCGATTATGAACTTAACGAAAATTACTTTACTACTTTCAAAAAAGACAATGTGGGTAATAAAGAAATAATTTTTCCGATTGTATTCGATGCTATTTATGCAAAAGGAAACATGTTCCACCTGATTACCATGCATTACACCATGCAACAGGCTTATGGTTTTACTACTGAAACATGGAACGGACCCTGTACTCTGAAATCGTTCTACGACAAATACGACAATGCTGATGCCCGCAAAGCGCAATGGTTTGTGGGACCGATACAGAAAGATGGTGTAACTTTGAAATATTCAAACTCCACACTAGAAGATGTACCTGCTATAATTGTACCTGAAGTAACCACAATTCAGGATCCTACTGCTGCAAATACATTTGAAGGTGCTCGTTTTGTAAAATTCGAAATTGAACCCGGTATCGAACATCACGCAAACAGCGACTTCCCTATTTATCGCTATGCCGACATATTACTTATGAAAGCTGAAGCGCTAAAGAGAAAAGATGGTGCTGTGGGTAGCTTCCTTAACGACCCTGAGTTCCAGAAAATCCGTACCAGAGCCGGTCTGACACTCTACACTGAAAATGAGCTTACACTCGACGAAATTCTGGCCGAACGCGGTCGTGAACTTGCATGGGAAGGTCATCGCCGACAGGATTTAGTTCGTTTCGGAAAATTCACTACCGGTATGTGGGAATTTATGGACGCACGTTCATCAAATCGAAACATTTTCCCTATTCCTACCTGGGTAATGGATGACAACCCCGGAATTTACACACAGAACAACTGGCAATAAACAACAATAAATATCAAACTAAACAATTATTAATTATTAAATTCAATTTGTATGAAAAAACTAAATTTCTTATTAATGTGCTTATTTGCACTTTCGCTTACATTTGTAAGTTGCGACCCTAAAGATGATGGACCAGATGTAGACGAAATTGTTGAGGATGGTTTCTACGTAGTAGGTGAAGCTACCGGAATTGCTAACCTGCAAAGTGTAGGTGCTGCAAAAACTACCATGGCGGTAGGTTTTAATGAAGTGTTACAAAGTGCCTCGGGACTAACTGATGAAGAAAAAATATCTGCAATTTGTCAGCGTGCCGGCATGTATGAAAAATACATTTATCTTGAAGGAGGAAAACCATTCTCTGTGGTATTAAAAGAAGGGGTAACTGAAACTAAGTATGGTGCAGCTCTTGCTCTTTCCGACACGCTAAGTGGCGATAACGAACCCAGAATTCCTGTTTACAAAGGAACTATGACAGAAAACACGACAATGCAGGTTGCTGAATCTGGCTTATATCACATTGTACTGGATTTGAACCTAAACAAAGATTTAACTGACAAGTTAATCCTTGTAGCTCCTGCTGAGTTAGGTGTTCGCGGCGGTATGAATAGTTGGGGATTCACTGCTCTTAATGAAACAATTGATGGTGATACCATTACTTATGTGCTCGAAAATCAGGAATTAGCTGCCGGCGCTAAATTTAAATTTGCTTACGGTGGAGGCTGGAAAATTATTTTAGATGAAGCTGGATTGGTTAAAGCGAACACAAATCTGGGCGCTGGTATGATTCCGGGTGCTACTGATATCCAAGTTGCTGTAGCTGGTAAATACAAAATCACACTGAAATATGCTTTAGCTCAGGGTAGCATTTCTGCCAGTTTTAAATATACTGTAGAACTTACTGAAACGTCATCCCTTCCAACTGAAATGTACATGATCGGAAATGATTTTGGAAACTGGGAATGGACTGATGCAGGTGTAGTTACACTGAATCCGGTTAATGGTGTTGGTGGTGCTTTCTGGTGTATCAACTACTTCACTACCGCGGGATTCAAATTCAGTCCTGTAAAAGATTGGGGTAAAGATTTTAACGGATTAGAAACTAATACAGGATATGAAATTGTAGATGGTAATTGCGTTGTTCCTACTGAAGGACTGTATATGGTTTACATCGATTTTGCCAACAATAAAATGGCTATCGAACCTGCAGCTGTTTATGGTATTGGTGATGTATTTGGCAGTTGGGATCAGGCTGTTGAAGCTAATAAATTCTCTGTTTCTGCCGACGGTAAAAAACTTACTTATACAGTTGCTAATGCAGGTAACCTTCGTATGTATGCTGGCAGCTCAATTGCGACTACCGACTGGTGGACACGCGAATTCAACGTGATCGATGGAAAAATTGAATATCGTGGAAATGGTGGCGAGCAGGCTGCAGTTCCTGTAACTGCCGGAAAAGTAGTTACACTCGATTTCAATGCCGGAACAGGTACAATCGAATAATTCACTGAATCTATATTTATGAAAGAGGCTGTCGCAACGACAGCCTCTTTTTTTGTTATAAAAATTCAGAAAAAAAATAAATTCATTACAGAACGCTCTGTATTCAACAAAAAATAAAATTTAATGCAACAAATACAAAACACTACATTTCAATCACTTAATCACAGATATAAAAAAAAATTGAAATTATTTCAAAAAATATCATACTAAGTGTTGTAAAGACAATAAACTTTGTGTATTTTTGACACGTTGTATAAATAAACTTTATTTCAAACATTAATCATTAGTATCATGAAAAAAATCTTTACTTCATTTGTAGCTCTTGTAGCTATGTTGTTTTTAGTTCAGTCCGTATCGGCATTGACCTATACAGTAACAGTACCAGCAGGCACTAAAGCCTGTTACATTACCGGCGAAATGAATGGCTGGAGTCCTTCCGCCACGCCACTTACCAAAGTAAACGAAACTACTTACACCATCGACCTGCCTACAGCTACCGAGGGAATGAAATACCAGTACCTGAGCGGTCCGGACTGGAAGTATATTGAAAAAAACGCTGACGGTACAGCTATTACCGACAGAACATGGAGTGCTGCTGATGTAGTTGTAAACTGGTTGGAAGTTTTCAGCCCCGACGAACGCGAAGTGACTATCGAAGCACTTGTACCATCGGAAGTTAAAGTGCTTTACCTCGTAGGTAGCTTCAATGGTTGGAAAAGCCCTTCAGAAGAATTCAAAATGACTTTTGACTCTGAAACTGTGGACGGAAAAATCTTTAGCATCAAAGTATTCAGCGCCGATGCCAAAAATATGGAATTCAAATTTGTAGCCGGACCCGCATGGTCGTACGAACAGGGCGATCCGAAAGACAACTTTATTTATGGCACAACAGAAAATACTGTATCAGTAGTTGTAAATTCTTTCAAAGCATATTTCGATCCTGAAAAAACAGGTACAATCACAATAACCGCTACTGTTCCTGCAGGTACCGACAGCGTATTTATTCAGGGCGACTTCCTTGGCTGGGATATGACAAAAGCAATGAAAGGTGAAAAAAATCAGGATGGTACTTTCACATTCACCATCCCTATGGTAATGAAAATTTTCTATAACCTTTACAATAAAGCTGACTGGGCTTACGTAGAAGCTGACGCAGCCGGAGAAAAATTCCCCGACCGTTCGGCAACCTATCCGGAAGACGCCAATATAGCAGTGACAGTTGTAGCATGGAAAAAAAGCATCAGTGCAGTTTCGAATATTAAAGAAGCTCAGAACACAATCTACAGTCAAAATCAAATGCTGACTATTGAAAATGTAAAATCGGATGTTCAGATTTTTGATATTAGCGGACGCGTTATGCAGTCGGCAGTTGCTTCGGGAACATTTGTTTCAAACAAACTGAACAAAGGACTTTACATTGTAAAAGTTGACGGTGCAACCAAAAAAGTATCAGTAAGATAATAGAAACCAGATCATTAAAGAAAAGCTGTTCAATGCATTTATTGAACAGCTTTTTTGTATTTCCGAATTGAAAATTTGATTATATTTGCAGCAAAAATTAAACAAATGACAGCAGTAGAAATTGTGGGTTTTTCGGCTTCCCTCCTATCGGTTCTT
Organism: Paludibacteraceae bacterium; assembly: GCA_016937795.1. Taxonomy (GTDB): domain Bacteria; phylum Bacteroidota; class Bacteroidia; order Bacteroidales; family Paludibacteraceae; genus Paludibacter. The sequence goes on along the minus strand of JAFGVV010000065.1, from coordinate 56,745 downwards.
AACCAGTTTCCGCAAGCCATAAAAGTGTATAAAACAAAAGATACCAACAGCATTTCGCTACTGATGTATTGTATTGTAGTAGTATGTATAAGCCTTTGGCTGGTGTATGGCATTATGTTGTTCGATGCGCCTTTGATTCTGGCCAATGCACTTTCACTGGTGCCTATCGTGTACATATTTGTAGTAAAACTCACCAATACGATCAGGGGAATCGACAAGTTATCGATTTAAAAAAAAGAGAGAAAGTTCAAAAACCTTCTCTCTTTTGTTTTATTACATTCCAAAGTCACAGCGTTGCGTGCGCGTACTTTCGTATATCTCGCGATTGAAGCTGTAATAACGGGCAGGTTTATGCGAAACACCCTTTTGTGTTTCGTCCAGCTGAATCAGATAATCCATTTTATTAATCTTACGACGGAAATTTCGTTTATCGTATTCTGTATTAAAAATCACCTCATACACTTTCTGCATTTGCGTAAGCGTAAATTTCGGAGGCAAAAGTTCGAATATCAGAGGCTCATGTATCAGGTCGTAACGAAGTTTTACAAGCGCTTCATCAAGTATATCTTTATGATCGAACATCAGGTCGGAAATTTCATTCACATTTTCCCATTTGGCAATTTCAATCAGTTTCGAATTATCTATAGAGTTTACATTTAAAAGCGAATAAAAACCAACCGTAATTACCCTTTCGTCAATCAGGCGGGGCTTCACCCATTCAAAATCCTGCGGACGACGTTTCAATCGGTCGGGATCACTAAATACCATGAACTGTTTCACGAAAATATCCTCGAGCCCCGTTTGCTCTTTCAATATTCGGGCAGCAGTAGCATTTATATCTTCATCACGACGAACGTGATTGCCCGGCAATTTCCACTCCTGCACTATTTCGCCATTGAGAGGGACAAACTCCTTACGAACTAACACAGTTAATTCATTCTCAAAATATCCGAAAATCACACAATCAACCGAGATTGTGGAAAGTATATTAGCTAATAATGGATTGGTTTCAGGCATGAATAATCAGTTTTTATAATATTTATTGGCTGCAAAGGTAAAAAAATAATTTCATACATTTAATAGCAGTAGTGTCAAAAACACACAATTAAACAGCGAGCACCCAAAACTTAGTGTAATATAAACACTATTTTACTTGTATATCTCAAAATTATCATTTATTTTTGCACAGATTTTACTTATTGTTCATGTGACACTAATACGGATTTTGTAATTAAACAATACTACAGTGTGTTTGTTTATGCTCATAGTTCTTCATGGTTCAACAGACAAATAAACCTGAAATCATTTAACGCTATTTATATTCAAAATCCGATACAAAATGAAAAAAATTACATTCTTTGCTCTACTTGCCTTACTGATGATAAGCTGCACCCATAAACCTACCCGCATAGTTTGCATTGGCGATAGCATTACCGAGGGTGCAGGAATTTTTCAGCAAAACAAATACTCCTACCCGGCCCGGCTCGACAGTTTGCTTGGCGAGAGTTTTCAGGTGCTAAATTCCGGTAAAGGTGGAACTACACTTCAGAAAGAAGGCGATTTCTCGTACTGGAACACCAAAGAATTTGCCAATATTTTTGCTTTCGAACCCGATATGGTGGTTATTAAACTCGGTACGAACGACACCAAACCACAAAACTGGAACAGCGCTCGATTCGAAGCCGATTATCAAACCTTGATCGACACACTTAAATCGCTGCCAAATGCTCCTGAAATAATTATGTGCATACCCGTTCCGGTTTTTGCCACACAATGGGGTATCAACGATTCAACATTGAATGCGGGAGTTATTCCGGTGATAAAACAGATTGCCAAAAAGAATAAAATTGAGCTTATCGACCTCAATACACCTCTTAGAGACAGACACGATCTCTTCCCTGACCATATTCATCCCAACGAAGAAGGAACTAAAGAAATGGCTCAAATCATAGCCGGGTTTATTAAAAAATAAATTTCCGGACAAATTCTCAACAAAAAAAAAACTTCTTTCCAAAGCATCATTAATCATTACATATCAACATTTTAAATCATTGACATAAATATTTTCAATACTTAGTGTAAAATAAACACAATAAAGTTTGGGAGTTATTAGTATTTATTCTAAATTTGCCCTAAATTCTTATTGTCATTTCGACACTATTTATCAAACGAATATAATTACATAAAAATGAGAAAAACACTTTACAGAAGCCTGACATTAATCTTACTTTCCATTTTTGCCATTTCATGCAGTACGGGCAAAAACGAAACAGATGCGAAAATCGATAAAATCATTTCGGAAATGACGCTGGAAGAAAAAGTAGGACAAATGACTCAGATAACACTCGACGTGATTGGTAACGGCGAAGGACGTCATGAAAGCAAAGTACCTTTTGAAATTGATACTGCGCGCATCCGGAAAGCGATTGTGGAATATCATGTGGGGTCGATTCTGAATACGACAAACAATTACGCAATGCCACCTGCACAATGGAATAAAATCATTACTTTTATTCAAAAAGTAGCAATGGAGCAAACAAGAATGCAAATACCTGTAATTTATGGAGTTGATGCCATTCATGGAACTACTTATACCGATGGCGCAATTATGTTTCCGCAACAAATTACGCTTGCAGCCACTTTCAACCCCACACATGCTTACAATATGGCCAGTGTAACTGCTTACGAAACAAGGGCCAGCAGCATTCCCTGGAATTTTTCACCTGTACTCGATTTGGGCGCCGATCCGCGCTTTTCGCGTCAGTTCGAAGGGTTTGGAGAAGATCCATATCTTGTAAAAATGATGGGTTTGGAAATGATTAAAGGTTATGAAGGTATTACCGATAGCATTCACACAAAATACAAAGTGGCTTCGTGTTTGAAGCACTTTCTGGGTTACTCAGTCCCTGTGTCGGGAAAAGACCGTACGCCGGCATACATACCCGAAAATGTATTACGCGAATATCATCTCGAACCATTTAAAGCAGCCATTGCTTCCGGCACCGAATCGGTTATGATTAACTCGGGAATTATCAACGGAATTACTGTACATGCAAGTCACGATATTATTACAAAATTGCTGAAAGAAGAGCTCAATTTTGAAGGTGTAGTGGTAACCGACTGGATGGACATTATTAACCTGCACACCCGCGACAAAATTGCAAAAGACGACAAAGAAGCGATTAAACTTGCTATTAACGCAGGCATCGACATGTCGATGGTTCCCTACGAATACGAAACATTTTGCGACAATCTGATAGCACTTGTAAAAGAAGGAGAAGTGAAAGAAAGCCGAATTGACGATGCAGTTCGCCGTATTCTGAAACTAAAACTGAAACTCAACCTTTGGGAGCAAGCTGTTACAAATATCAGCGATTATCCTGAATTTGGTTCTGAAAAATCGGCACGCATGGCTTACGAGGCGGCTGCAGAAGCTATTACATTATTAAAAAACAATAATGAAATACTGCCGCTTTCAAAAACGACAAAAGTACTTGTAACCGGTCCGAATGCAAACAGTATGCGTACGCTGAATGGCGGCTGGAGTTACTCATGGCAGGGTGAAAAAACCGACCGTTACACCGAAGAATTTAATACAATTCTCGAAGCTGTACAAAACGAAATTGGCACAAACAACGTAAAATACGTTCCCGGCGTAAGCTATGTAAACGATGGAAAATATTTTGAAGATGTGGAAGATCAGTTTGCCAATGCCATTGCAGCTGCAAAAACAGTGGATGCTGTAATTCTTTGTCTAGGCGAAAACACATACACTGAGAAATCAGGCGATCTGAACGATCTGAATTTGAGTGCGAATCAGTTACGCCTTGCAAAAGAACTCGCGAAAACAGGCAAGCCTGTGATTCTGGTACTTAACGAAGGTCGTCCGCGCTGTATTAGTGCTATCGAGCCAGAAATGAAGGCTGTGTTTCAGACATATTTGCCGGGCAACTATGGAGGTGATGCATTGGCTGACATTGTGTTTGGTGATGTAAATCCTTCAGGCAAATTGCCCTACACCTATCCATCGTATCCGAATTCGTTAGTGACTTATTACCACAAACCATCCGAAGAACAAAAACGTGCCGAAGGAGCCTATGTGTACGAATCGGATTACAATCCGCAATATGAATTCGGGCACGGACTAAGCTACACTACTTTCGAATACAGCAATCTGAAAGTATCGAAAAAAGAATTCAGCGCAGACGAAACGCTTACAATAACAGTGGATGTAAAAAACAGTGGAAAACGCAGTGGAAAAGAATCGGTATTACTATATTCGAGCGACCTGTATGCTTCGATTACACCTGATATGAAACGACTTCGCCGATTCAGCAAAATATCGCTCGAAGCCGGTGAAACAAAAACAGTGAGCTTTGAAATCACCGACAAAGACCTTGCATTTGTAAATCAGCACAATACATGGGTTACCGAACCCGGCGAATTTGAGATCACGATAGGAGGCCTGAAAACAAAAATTACATTCAAATAAAACATAAATAACCAGATAAATTAAATCCGATGAAACGAACCATAGGAATTACGCTTGCAGTGCAGAATAATTTTTATGTGTAAGTGGACTTCGACTATTAACAAAACAATTAAATACAGATGAAAATCACTCACGAAAAACAAAAAAGGACAGTCTTTTCTGTCGGCAGAACAAATCTGCTACGGTTTGTGCTGATGTTGACATTGGCACTTCCGTTCAATTTGTTTGCGCAAAAAACCGTGATCAACGGTGTAGTGTCAGACAGTAGAAATGAGTCAATTATCGGTGCAAACGTACTGATAAAAGGAACAACTACAGGTACAATCACCGATTTCGATGGGAAATTCAGCATCGAAGCATCGCAGGGCGACGTTTTGGTGATCAGTTACATTGGGATGAATCCAAAGGAAATAAAAGTGGGTTCAGAAAGAAACCTCAGAATCACCCTTGAAGAAGACACCAAAGCACTCGACGAAGTTGTGGTGATTGGTTACGGATCGGTAAAAAAACGCGACGTAACCACGGCCATAACCACTGTTTCGACAAAAGACCTCGATCAGCGCCCCATCGTTTCGGCCGACCAGGCTTTACAGGGAAAAGCTGCCGGTGTATCAGTTATAAAACCAAACGGACTTCCGGGCGAAGGAATGGTGATTCGTGTGCGTGGTACCACTTCTATGAACTCAAGCAACGACCCCTTGTACGTTGTGGATGGTGTAACGCTTGATAATATTTCGTTCCTTTCGGCCAACGACATTGAAAGCATGCAGGTATTGAAAGATGCCTCTTCGGCAGCCATTTACGGTTCGCGTGCAGCCAATGGTGTTATTCTTATTACAACAAAAACAGGTATCAAAGGAAAAGGAAAAATTTCGCTGAATGCTTATGCAGGGGTTACAAGCCTTACAAAACGCATCGAATCGCTGAATGTAGATCAATATCGCGAACTGCTCGAAGATATGGGATCGACCACCGCTTTGCCTGCCACACTTACCGACAGAACAGATTGGTACGACGAAACTTTCCAAAACGCATTGACTCAGAACTATCAGCTTTCGATTTCGAATGCTACCGATAAAATCAACTACTATCTTTCGGCAGGTTACACCGGCGAAGAAGGTATTATCAAGGTTGCCTATTTCGAACGTTTTAATTTCCGTTCGAATATTGAGAATCAGATTCGTCCATGGCTGAAAATCGGTGCGAACATCTCATATTCCGACTACAAAAGCAATGGAATTGTGAGTGGATTGGGTGCCAATAGAGCCGGTGTGGTACTATCGGTTATCAACGCACCTACTTACGCTCCTATTTGGGACGAAAATAACCCCGGACAATATTATGATAATTTCTACGGTGTAAACATTACAACACCGGTTGAAAACATGTCGCGCACAGCCGACAATAAAGCTCTAAATAATCGTTTGATAAGTACCGGAAGTGCTGAAATCAGTTTTCTCCCGAACTTAAAGCTACGTTCTTCGGTAACACTCGACCGTCTTTACAACAATTACACAAGCTTCCTCGACCCTGTAAAAACAGGCTATGGACGCACAATGGGTGGTGTTTCGAGCGATGATCGTTCGATTGGAACTGTAATGATTTACGATAATATTTTAAGTTACAATCAATCGTTCGACAAACACAATGTTGATTTTATGGGTGGAACATCGGCTACCACATCAAACTACAGCAAATCTTATGTTAGTTCACAATACTTTCACGATGGAAGTATTAAAACTGTAAATGCCGGTAACAAAGTGTCGCAGGGAAGTGGCTCATTTGAATCAGCCTGGGCTATTATGTCATACGTAGGACGTTTGGCCTACAACTACGACAGTAAATATCTGGCCACTGTAAATATGCGTGTGGACGGTTCGTCGAAACTGAATCCGAATCATCGTTGGGGATATTTCCCATCTGCATCGGCCGCTTGGCGTGTTTCGTCTGAAAATTTCATGAAAGACCTTACATGGATTGATGATTTAAAAATCCGCGGAGGCTGGGGACAAACCGGTAATCAGGCCGGCCTGAGTGATTATAGTTATTTGCAACGCTTTGTAATCAACCGTCAGAACTGGTGGGAAGATGGGAAAGCTCTTGCAGTACCTGTAATTACAATGAACGAACTCCGCAACTCTGACCTTACCTGGGAAACAACCACTCAAACCAACTTCGGTCTCGATTTGACTATTTTGAAAAACAGACTGACTTTTGCGTTTGATTATTATTCGAAGTATACAACCGATATGTTGATGTATGTAACACTTCCTGCTGGTGCTTCTACAGCTTCGACTATTACACGTAACGAAGGTGAAATGTCGAACAAAGGTTTTGAATTCAGTATTAATTCAAGAAATATCGACAAAAAGAATTTCAAATGGAATACTGATTTCAATATTTCGACCAATAAAAACCAATTGACGAAATTAGTTCTTTCGCAGGTATATTATGCTGCAAAAACAAGCGAAAACATTACTGAATTTGTGGTAAGAAACGAGCCCGGTCATTCACTCGGAGGATTCTACGGATATTTCAGTGATGGAGTTGATCCTGAAACAGGTGAACTGATGTATCGTGATATTAATAACGATGGTTCAATTACCACTTCGGATAAAACTTATATCGGAGACCCGAATCCGGATTTTACTTTTGGTATGACCAATTTCTTCTCGTACAAAAACTTCGATTTGAGTATCTTGCTTCAGGGTTCTTATGGAAACGACATTTACAATGCTTCGCGTATGGAAACCGAAGGTATGTACGATGCCAAAAACCAATCGACCCGCGTGCTTGATCGCTGGCGTCGTCCGGGTATGATTACCTCAATTCCTAAAGCCGGTTACGACATGAAAGTATCGTCATATTATATCGAAGATGGTAGCTTCCTGAGAATTAAAGACGTAACTTTATCGTACAATGTATCTCCTGCCAAAATGAAAAAACTGGGTATTACCAAACTTCAACCCTACATGACAGCTTCGAACCTGTTTACTTTCACAAATTACCTCGGTTTCGACCCTGAAGTAAATCAGTGGGGAAACAGTGGTACAGTACAGGGCATTGACTGGGGAACCTATCCGCAAACCCGTACTTTCATTGTAGGATTAAATGTTGAATTTTAATAAATTACGAATCAGATGAAGACAAAATATATTTCAAAAATACTTTTTGCAGGCGCATTGGCACTTACTGCTGCTTCCTGCTCGCTCGACTACGATCCGATTTCGGAATATTCTGAAAAAACATACGGACAAACATCGGGCACCGACTCCATTAAATACAAAACAAGAGCCGAGATGTACTCTCAATATCAGTCGCTTTACCAGAAACTTCAGGATCAGGAACATTGGTACCTCGATTTGATTATGCTTAGCGAAACACGCTCCGATAATTCATACGCAGGCAGTACCGGTTCGCAGGTTATACCTGTTGAAAACAATTCGATTGACGGTGGAAACAGTGTAATTGGTCGCGACTGGGACAGATATCTTGCAGATGTGGCACAGGCGAATACTGTGATTGAAAATATCGACAAAGTGCCAGATGCCACGCTTACAGCGACTGAACGTAAACAATGGAAAGCCGAAGCCAAAATTTTCAGATCGCTGGTTTGGTTCGACATGATTCGCCTTTGGGGAAATATTCCTGTGGTAACGAAAGAAGGAACCGATATTACTGCCGAAAATATCGAGGAAGTTTATCCTTTGTATTATCCGAAACAAACTGAACCATCAGAGGCTTATGCACAAATGATAAAAGATTTGACAGAAGCCATTGTAGATGCTCCTATCAACAGCGCCGGCGACAAAACAAAACTTTCGAAATCGGTAGCAAGAGCACTTTTGGCAAAAGTATATGCCGAAAAACCTGCACGCGATTATGCAAAAGTATTGCAATATTGTAACGAGGTGATTGCTGACGGATTCACGCTAAATCCAAGCTATTCGGATATTTATGCTATGAATGCAGCGGGTACCGACCTGAAAAACAGATCGACAGCGGAATCTATTCTCGAAGTAAACTTTTTTACCGGTGGTGGAAACTGGGTTACATGGATGTTTGGAAAAGACTTGCTCGATCCCGAGGCCAACTTCTCGTGGTCAAAATGGGTAACCCCATCGCGCGACCTGATTGCAGCTTTCGATGCTGAAAACGATCAGATTCGCAAAAATGAATCAATTGTGTATTATCAGGCAGGCTGGAGCAATTATTATCCTTCGAACAATTATCCTTTTATGTACAAAATGCGTTCGGCTGCTCATAGTATTATCAAAATGCGATTTGCTGATATTCTGCTTTTGAAGGCTGAAGCATTGGCTAATCTTGATGGTGCTGCCAATCTGGAAGCTGCCGAGGCCATTGTAAATCAGGTTAGAACACGTGTTTCGCTTCCGGCTTTGCCTGCAAGTGCTAAAGCCTCGAAAGAAAGCATGTTGAATGCCATTCTGAAAGAAAGACGTTTGGAACTTGCTTTCGAAGGACAGCGCTGGTTCGACCTTGTGCGTTACGAAAAAGTGGAGGAAGTGATGAACTCGCTCAATTCGCGCGATAGCGGTCGCTTACCACTACGCCGTACATTCACCGAAACTTCTTATTTGTTTCCGATACCATCTACGGCTATCGACTTAAATACCAATCTTGTTCAGAACCCGGGTTATTAATTCATTAAAACATTCAACGAAAAATGAAAAACATATTTAAATTCACAATAGTCGGGCTGATGGCAGTATTTTTTGCTTCATGTCAGGAGGAGGAACTTCGCGTTCACTTCCCGGATTCGATGCCCGTTTTCGATAGTGCCTCAGTGGCTGAAACGGCCATTATGTACGGCGAATCGATCACTTTATCGGTAGGCGTTTCCGACCCGCTCACCCCACTTTCCACACTTAGCATAAAAGTAGTGGTTGGCGACGAAATCATTGCGACTGAAAAAGTAAGAACTAAAGATCATGCGGCTACTTACACCCAGAAATACTGGATTCCGTTTGTAGCCCGTATGCCTCATGGCGCCGAGGTGGAAGTACATTTAAGTTCTGAAAATGTGGAAGGAACCAAAAAGGACACAATCATTGCAAGCACCATTGCTTCGCGTCCCGAAATACCTTCGATATTTTTGGTAACTCCCACAGCTACTGTCGAAATGCAACTTACCGATGCAGCAAATAATATTTACACTGCCGAAGGTCTGACTTTTACTAATGACATTACTTTCAGGTTAGCCACAAAAGTAAACCGTTTCAAAAAAATCGACTGGTTAAATCCTGAAAATCTGGTTTTTGGGACTGTGAATGGCGCTATGAGTCTGGTTGATGTAACAGTGGAAGGCAATACTACCACTGTGTCGGGCGATGTGATAAAGCTTTACGATCCGACTTTGGTTGGTTTCAAAAAAATAACACTCGATTTGTTTAATTTTACCGTAGGTGGCGAAGGTGACAAACTTATGCCGGCTACCACAATGAATATCAGCAATTTTGGCACAGTACAACTAACTTCTATCGACCATATGAATGTGGCTACCAAAGAGGACTGGAAAAGCACGGTAATGTATTTGGGCGAAGGCACCGAAATGACCATTACCGGACTTAGCGATGTGGCGAACTGCATGAATCCAACATTCTTTGAACCAACTGGTGCAAATACAGTAAAATTCCTTGGCAAAACAGGTATATATACTGTTTATTTCCATCCCGGACTTGAGTATGTATTTGTAGAACAACCCAATGCTGTTTATCCTGATGCCTTGTGGCTGGTTGGTGTGGGAGCTGGTCCTGCACGTACGCCGGGAGTGAAAACCAATTCGTGGAACTGGAACTCACCGCTCGAATATCATTTCTGTCGTAAAGTATCGGAAGGTGTTTTCGAATCAGTATTCTACGCCGAACACGAAATTGAACCTACAGCTGCCGAACCATGGCGACTGACATTCGGGGTGAAATTTATGCACCAGCGCGGTTGGGGAGGCGAAGAAAGCTCGCAAAACTATCAGCTTCCGGCTAACGGTTATCTGTTCTCACCTTCACCGAACGACAAAGGTAATTTTGCAGGAACTCCTGAATTTAAAAATTTACCCGGTATTTATCGTTTTGTACTTGACATTAACAATAAAGTAAGTACATTTGAAAAAATAAAATAGAAAGTCAATATTCATCCGATAGGCAATTGCTTATCGGATGAACTATTCTTATATACTATGTCACAAAAATCCGCTATATCAATTCTTTTTATTGTTGTTTTACTTCTTATTCACAGCTGCAAAGACCCTGTCACACAGGATCCTGATCCGGACCCGAATCCTGTTGATTCAGTTGGAGATGTAAATTTATGGCTTACAACCGACAACGAAGTACATCTGCACCAGAAACAGCTTCCGATAAATTTCTCGCGCGACATTGGTAATTTCACCATCGTACTCGACACTACCACCACTTATCAGCGTATGGATGGGTTTGGTGCTGCGCTTACAGGCTCTTCGGCTTTTCTGATTAATCAGTTGAATTCGGCCGACAGAACTCCGCTGCTCGAAGATTTGTTTGATGCTAAAAATGGAATTGGTATTAACTATCTGCGCATTACCATTGGTTCTTCCGATTTTTCGATTGGCACCTACAGTTATTGCGACAATCCTGATATTAATACCTTTGATATTCCCGAACGGGATAAAACAGATTTAATTCCTGTATTGCGTCAGATTTTGGCAATAAATCCGGATATTAAAATTTTGGCAAGTCCCTGGAGTGCTCCGGCATGGATGAAAGCCAATAACCACATGAATGGTGGCAGCCTGAAAGGGAAAGAAGTGTACAACGATTTTGCAGAATATTTTGTGAAATACATAAAAGCGTTCGAAGCCGAAGGAATTCATATTGAAGCTATTACACTTCAGAACGAACCCATGCATGAAACCAACGGTTATCCTACCATGAAAATGCTTTGGCAGGAACAAAACGAAATTATCCGCGATTACCTCGGACCAAAATTCGTGGCCAACAATATCACAACAAAAATCATTATTTGGGATCATAATTTCGATATGTCCTATTACCCCATGAATATTCTCAACGATCCGGTTACACGGCAATTTGTAGCAGGAACAGGCTGGCATGGTTACGGCGGAAATGCTTCGGCCATTGATCTTTTGCAGGAAAAACATCCGGATAAGGACGTTTATTTTACCGAGCAATCGGGCGGAGGTTGGAACACCGACACTCGCATGGGAAATATGTTCTGGTACATGAAAGAATTTCTAATGGCTTCAGTAAGTCGCGGTTCGAAAAACTTTCTGATGTGGAATCTGGCGCTCAACGAAAAAAATGGCCCTACCACTACCACCGGCGGTTGTCAGAATTGCCGTGGTGTTGTGACTATAAAAATTGATGGGAAATATCAGCGAAACGAAGAATACTATTTACTCGGACATTTTGCAAAGACGGTTCGTATGAATGCTTTGCGCATCAAAAACAGTTCGACCAACTGGCCCGGTGGTTTCACCGTTTCGTCGTTTATGAATACCGATGGCAGTAAAGTGGTAGTCGTTCTTAACCGCAGTGGTGCCAAGCAGAAATACAGCATTCGCATTGCTAATCGAAAATTCACTTACGACCAGTACAACGAATCTGTGGTTACTTTTAAATTTAAATAAAACACACAATTTATTGAACATAAATAACAGAAATAAATTATGCAATTCAAATCAACATTATTTGCCCTGACTTTGGGTCTGATATCCTGTAGTCAAACCGAGAAAGTACAGGTTTTAAGCTCATTGCCTGACACCGATAGTCTATTAGTCGAAAAAGAGATTCTTTTTGGCAAAGATCTTAAAAAGAACACTGAAATAATCAGAATTTCGGCTGCCGACACCTGCCAGACTGTTCATGGCGTGGGCGCTGCGCTTACTCACGCTTCGGCCTGGGTATTTCATCACAACCTGACGCCTTCAAAACGCGACTCCGTTTTCAGAGAACTTTTCACCCCTGCAGGAATTGGCATCAATTACACCCGTTTGGCTGTAGGTGCATCCGACTTTTCGTTTAATTTCTTCAGCTATAGCGAAACCGAGGATTTTACACTTTCAAATTTCTCGATTGCCGAGGATCATAAAGATGTGATTCCCATGCTGAAAGAAATTCTGGCTATAAATCCAGGCATGCAAATAATGGCTACACCATGGAGTCCTCCGGCATGGATGAAAACAAACAAAAGTATGGTGGGCGGTAAACTTCGTCCTGATTGTTACGATGTATATGCCGATTATCTGATTAAATACATTCAGGCTTACAAGCAGGAAGGCATCGAAATTCACACCATGACAGTGCAGAACGAACCGGAATATGGCACTGCTGCCTATCCTTGTATGGACATGACAGCCGAGGAGCAAAAAGTGTTTATCCGCGATCATTTTGGTCCGAAACTGAAAGCCTCGGGACTAAAAACCAAAATTGTGCTTTTCGATCATAATTGCGACAATCCCGATTATCCCATAAGCATAATGAACGATGAAAAAGCTAAAGAATATGTCGAGGGTTCGGGCTTTCATCTTTACAAAGGACATATTTCGGCTCTTTGCAAAGTACAGGAAGCGCATCCCGACCGCAACATTTACTTCACCGAACAATCGGGTGGCGGCTGGGCGCCTGATTTTGATCAGAATGTACGCTGGTATGTAGGTGAACTTTTTGTGGGTGCTATGAATTGCTGGAGCAAAAATGCCCTTCTGTGGAACCTCGCACTCGACGAAAACAACGGACCAAAAAATTTCGGTTGTCAGGATTGCTATGGTGTTGTGGAAATAAACAAATCGGGCGATATTAAGAAACATGCTGAATATTATGCCATTGCGCATTTCGGAAAATACATTCAACCCAATGCGAAGCGATTAATTTCAAGCGGCGATGCAGTAAAGGGTGCAGCATTTTTAAATTCGGACGGTACAATGGTTTACATGGGCGTATATTATGGTTCAGAGACGAAAGAAGTATTGATTCAGACAGACAAAAAACTCTTCAGTTACACTTTTAAGCCCGGCGAGGTTGTAACTTTTAAGTGGAAAGAATAAAAACCTGTGACAAAAACAGAACCACAAACCCCGTAAGACTTTCAAAACTTACGGGGTTTTATTTAAGACAGACTGAAAAACTAAAAAAAATACTATATCAGCGTTAATGTTCTATTATTTTAATCTTAGCAATTAATGATTATACTCCACTTTCGTGCGCTAAAAAGTTTACGATTTGATTTTGTATTGCATATTATCAAACTATTGTTATTTTTTTTGGCAGATCCAATTTAAATAACTTCACAATCATTTACATTTTCCCTACCAACTTTAACTGCACACGTTTACGTTGCGCATCCACTTCGAGTACCTGCACACGTACATGTTGATGGAGTGAAACCACTTCGGCCGGATTACTGATAAATTTATCGGCCATATTTGAGATATGTATCAGTCCGTTTTCTTTGATACCCACATCTACAAAAGCTCCGAAATTCGTAATATTCGTCACAATTCCCGGAAGTTCCATGCCTGAATGCAAATTGGCAATTGTCTTCACATTTGGGTCAAATTCAAACACTTTCACGCCTTCGCGCGGATCGCGACCAGGTTTTTCAAGTTCTTCGAGTATGTCGGTAAGCGTGGGAATTCCCACTTTGTCGCTTACATATTTTTGTTTTTCAATGGTTTTAATCAGTGTTTTGTTTCGCACCAGTTCCTTTACCGCCACACCCATATCCTTCGACATTTTTTCCACAATCGGATAACTTTCAGGATGCACAGCCGAGTTATCGAGCGGATTTTCAGCATCGGGAATGCGCAAAAAACCTGCACACTGCTCAAAAGTCTTCGCTCCCATTTTAGGAACTTTCAATAAATCCCTGCGACTTCTGAACGCACCATTTTCAGCCCTGTAAGTCACAATATTCTGTGCAAGCTGAGGTCCGAGCCCCGAAATATAGGTCAACAAATGCTTGCTTGCTGTATTGAGGTTCACTCCTACCCTGTTCACAGCATTCTCCACAGTCTGGTCGAGTGCCTTTTTAAGTTGTGTCTGATCCACATCATGTTGATATTGTCCTACACCAATCGATTTCGGGTCAATTTTCACGAGCTCAGCCAACGGATCCATCAAACGACGACCGATAGACACAGCACCCCGCACAGTGACATCGTAATCCGGAAATTCCTCACGCGCCGTTTTCGACGCCGAATACACCGAAGCACCATTTTCGCTTACCACAAAAACTTTCACTTCGCGGTCGTAGCGGATATTCTGAATAAAATGCTCAGTTTCGCGACTCGCTGTTCCGTTTCCGATAGCTATGGCCTGAATGTCATAAGCTTCGACCATTTTCTGTATTTTACGCATGGCTTGTGCATATTCATTCTGAGGTGCGTGCGGGTAGATTGTTTCGTTGTGGAGCAGATTTCCCTGCGCATCGAGACAAACAATTTTACAGCCCGTACGATAACCGGGATCGACACCCAGTGTGCGTTTCTGTCCCAAAGGCGGCGCCAGCAAAAGCTGACGGAGATTTTCGGCAAACACGCGAATGGCCTCGGTATCAGCTTTGGCCTTACTTTCGGCAGCAAATTCGTTTTCCACAGCGGGTTTGAGCAGTCGTTTGTATGCATCTTTCACAGCTACGGCCACCAGATCGGCAGCTTCGTTATCGGCTCTAACAAAAATACGCTCGAGTCGTTCCAGACAACGATCATCATCCGGATTAATGCTCACACGCAGAAAACCTTCTGCCTCACCACGCCTCATCGCCAGTAGTCGATGTGACGAACAGCGGTTCAGCTTTTCGCTCATTTCAAAATAATCGCGGTATTTTTGCGCTTCCTCTTCTTTGCCTTTAATAATCTTCGAACTGATAACCGCATCGAATGCAAAATTCCTACGCACCGCATTTCGGGCATTTTCGCTTTCGTTTACCCATTCGGCAATAATATCGCGTGCACCTGCAAGAGCGTCGGCAGTTGTTTCCACATTTTCGCCGGTAAACTGCTGCGCCATACGTTCCACATCGCCACTATTCTGCTTCATTATCATTTTAGCAAGCGGTTCAAGCCCTTTCTCGCGGGCAATTTCGGCACGGGTTCGGCGTTTTGGTTTGAATGGCAAGTAAATATCTTCAAGTTCGGTGGCATTCCAGCAATTTTCAATACGTCTGCGCAGTTCATCGGTGAGTTTATCCTGCTCTTCGATGGTTTTCATCACAGTTTCGCGGCGCTTGAGTAATTCACAAAGTTTATCGTATTGTTCTCGCGTATCGGCAAGCTGCACTTCGTCCATGCCATCAGTCATCTCTTTACGGTAACGACTGATAAAAGGAATTGTGGCTCCTTCGTCGAGCAATCGGATAGCATTACGAATCTGTTTTTCGGTAAGTTGCAGCGAATCTGCAATCAGTTTAATAATCTGTGGGTTATCGGATGACATGAGAAAGTATTTGATTTGAAAATTTTATCCGGAAATGAAAAACGAAAAGAATTTCAGTGCAATATTTTAAAAACAAGCTCTTTAAGAAGCTCACCATCTTCCACGCCATTGCTTTCGATGCCTTTGCCACGCGCATCTGTTTCGCGAATCCAGGTGAGAATATTCATTGTTTTCCAAGCACCAAAAGTTTTTGATGCCGCTTCGAAATCTTTTACAAAATAAGGATTTATCTTTAGCTCAGAAGCCACTGCACCCTGGCTCTTATCGCTGAGATAATGATAAATCATAAGGTTGCCAAAGAAATTGAACAGCTGTGAAAGCACCACTACCATTGGGTTACTCTTTTTATTATCGGCAAAATAGCGTACTATTCGATTGGCTTTTAAAACATCACGTTTGATTAATGCAGCCTGTAGTTCGAACACATTAAAATCCTTGCTGATACCAATATTTTTTTCGACATGCTCGGGTGTAATACGGTTTGTGTCGGCAGATTTTGTAAGCAAAAGTTTATCCATTTCGTTAGCCACCTTGCTCAAATCGGTACCCAGAAATTCGGTAAGCATAATCACCGCTTTGTCATCCACAGTCACATTTTTTGTTCGTGCATAGCGGTTTATCCATGCCGCCATTTCATAGTCGCGCAGCTTCGCCGATTCGAAGACAACACCGGCTTTAGCAATATCCAAAACCCATTTTTTACGTTTATCGGGCGTTCCGTATTTATATGCGAATACCAGAATCGTCGACGAAAGTGTTTTTTGCAAATAGTACTGTAATGGTTCCCAATCTTTTATCATTTGCGCTTCGCGTACCACCACAATCTGATATGGTGACATCATCGGATACCGTTTGGCTGCATTCACTATCGTAGTCATATCCGTATCCTTGCCATACACCACAGTAAGGTCGAACTCGCGCTGACTTTCGTCCAGAATTTCGTTCTGAATAAAATCAGTAATTAAATCAATATAATAAGTCTCTTCGCCCATAAGCAAATAAAGAGGCGAATATGATTTACGCCTCAGTTCGCTCATTACATTTTCAAACGAAAGTCCTGCCTGTTTAGCCATGGAAAATATAGTATGGATTGAATAGTTAGTAGTGAATAGTTAGCAGCAAAACTATTCGAACCGCAGGTGTTTAATTGTTTTGCTGTTATTAATCAGCGACGACAAAGCTTTTACACCAATCTTAATATGCTCTTCCACAAAACTGGCGGTCACCTTTTTATCACTTTCCGAAGTTTTAATTCCATCTTCCTGAAGCGGCATATCCGACACCAATAGCAGTGCGCCGATTGGTATGCTATTGTAAAATCCTGCTGAGAATAAGGTAGCCGTCTCCATATCGATGGCCATAGCACGGGTAGAGCGTAGATATTCACGGAATCGAGCATCGTGTTCCCACACACGGCGGTTGGTGGTGTAAACGGTTCCTGTCCAGTAATCTTTGCCAAAGTCACGTATATTCGACGACACAGCACGTTGCAAACTAAAGGCCGGAAGCGCAGGGATTTCGGGTGGAAAATAATCGTTCGAAGTACCTTCGCCACGAATTGCAGCACTTGGCAGGATATAATCGCCCATTTTATTTTTGTCGCGTAAACCGCCGCATTTCCCGAGAAATAACACAGCTTTTGGCTCAATGGCCGATAGAATATCCATAATAATTGCCGCATTCGGGCTTCCCATTCCAAAGTTAATAATGGTAATGCCGTTTGCCGAAGCGTTGATCATATTCCCATCACGACCCAACACAGGCACACCGAACCACTCGGCGAAAAGTTCTACATAATTATTAAAATTTGTCAGCAATATATATTCGGTAAACTCATTCAGGGGACGCTTGGTATAACGGGGCAACCAGTTTTCCACAATTTCTCTTTTAGTCTTCATAAATCTTCTTTTATTTATGTGTTAGAATTTTTGTATTTTCGCACCAGCATTGTAATGCATTTAAAATACCTCAACACAAAAATACTAAAAAATGTGGCAATTAAATCTTCCGCTGTACAATTTTCGTATAAAAAATCAGAACGATAAACAATTTATCTTCGATGCCCAGCGACGGAAATTTGTATCGCTCACCCCCGAAGAATGGGTTCGCCAACATTTTATTCGTTTTCTTATCGAAGAAAAAAAATTTCCTGCTGCGTGGATTGCCATTGAAAAGCAACTGAATATCAATGGTATGAAAAAACGCTGCGATGCCATTGTGTACGACGAATACGCAAAACCTCTGGTACTTATCGAATTTAAAGCTCCCGAAGTGCCCATTACTCAGGCCACTTTCGATCAGGCTGTGGTGTACAATCTGAAATTGAATGTAAGTTTCTTCATTATTAGTAATGGTCTGCAACATTACGTCTGCAAAATTGATTTAAAAGAAGGAAAATATCTTTTTTTTGAAGAAATCCCCGATTTTGCGTCCATCATTTCCGCAATTTAAGTGTTTTTTTTACTAAAACATCTGACTTCCCACCCTAAAAACCTCTCATTTTTATGTTTCGCAACATAAAAATGAAATTTAGTCACATTTTCGCAACAATCCCCAAAAAATCATATTTCATTGATTAAATGACACTTAAACTCGATATAGTAAATATCTATTACTATATTTTCATTAATAAATCAATTTTCTTCTCAAAAAGCTTGGATTATATGTTTTAAAACATGTATTTTTGCATCGTCATAAAGAAATTATTTATATGACACAGTTAACTCGAACAAAGAAATACCATGATACGCGAAAAATCACATGGAAATTCTTTGTTCGTTTCGTTTTTAAAATAGGTATAAAAAAAGATTGTTTGAACTCAATTAAAATGAGAAGTATGAAAAAGGTTTTAGTTACACTGCTTGTTGCTTTTGCAACTGTTTCGGGCTCAATGGCCATGGAACTGAATGAATACAAGGTATTCTACAAGTTAAACAACGAAGTTACTTTCAAGTCGCTGAACCGTTATCTGAAATTGGAAGAAGGTCAGCAGATCAAACTGAAAGACAAATTCGCTTTATTAGAAAACGACATCAAGGTTGCCCTTAACGAAGGAAATGCCGAAGCTGCCGAACTGTCAATGAATGAAAGTCTCGAATATCTCCGCTCGGTTTTGAGCGAAGAACAGTTCGACAAATTCGTTCTTGCACTGAATGCAACCATTAATTACAGCCGCGAGATTCTTTACGCTGCGAATTAATGCTACTAAAAATACGGTATAAACCGTATTTAATTACAAAAAATATTATTTCAACATAAAAACAGAAAATTATGAAAATTAAAAATATTCTCACTGCAATGATCATGCTGGCCAGCGTAAGTTTTTCGGCCAGCGCACTTGAACTTAACGAATACAAGGTATTTAACCGTCTGAACAACGAAAGCACTCAGAAATCGCTTGCCCGCTACCTGCAAACCAGCGAAGCACAGGCCGAAATGCTGAAAACTGTTTTCGAACAAACCGGAAACAAAATGAAACATGCCATTGAAAACGAGAACGAAATCGCAGCCGAAAAAGCCATGTGGTTCAATCTTGCAAATGCAAAAAGCATTTTGACTCCTGCTCAGTACAAAAAATACCTGGTGGCGCTCAACCTGACTGTACATAGTCGCAACTATGAGGTTTTGGCCGAGAAATAATCTCAATTCGTATTTTTTTTAGAAAACCAGACGGAACTTTCTCTTTATGAAAGCTCCGTCTTTTTTTTGAAAAAAAAAGCATTCATTAGAAACCATATTGAAACAATTTCAGCTATGATTCAATTCCAGATTTTTATATATTACACATTTTATTTACTTTTGTGCAGTTTTTCCGACATTTAAGAATTTGGTGAACGAAAATAGCAGTGATTTGTTAGAACAATATTGAATCATTAGAATTTTATAAACAAATAATGAATAAAAACGAAGTATTCGGGCAAAGATTAAAAACTTTGCAGGAGTTA
This sequence comes from Paludibacteraceae bacterium, assembly GCA_016937795.1. Classification (GTDB taxonomy): domain Bacteria; phylum Bacteroidota; class Bacteroidia; order Bacteroidales; family Paludibacteraceae; genus Paludibacter. Next base: position 36,859 of record JAFGVV010000065.1, on the reverse strand, counting down.
GAAGATAATGCGGCACACCGTCAGCATTTGAAAGGAAAACTGACAGCACGCGAACGTATCAACATACTTTTCGACGAAGGTACATTTTTCGAACTCGACGCTTTTGTAGCTCCTGCGCAAACGCCAATGAGCAGTAAACAATCGAACTTTGGCGATGGCGTAGTGGTTGGTAGAGGACTTGTGCAGGGACGCAGCGTATTTGCTTACGCTCAGGATTTCACTGTACTTGGAGGTTCGCTGGGCTATGCACACGGAATGAAAATTGCAAAAGTGCAGGAAATGGCACTAAAACTGGGCGCTCCCATCGTTGGTCTTATGGATTCGGGTGGAGCACGCATTCAGGAAGGCGTAAAAAGTCTCTCGGCTTATGCATCAATTTTCCGCAACAATGTGCAGTCGTCGGGTATTATTCCGCAAATCTCGGCCATTTTGGGCCCTGCAGCCGGTGGCGCTGTATATTCACCTGCCCTCACCGATTTTATTTTTATGACCAATCAGACTTCATACATGTTTGTAACCGGTCCTGATGTGGTTCGCGAAGTACTTAACGAAGAAATTGACATGGAAGGCCTTGGCGGCGGAAATGTACATGCCTCGAAAAGTGGTGTGGCACATTTTGTTTCCGACGACGAAGAGCATACCATTATGCTTATTCGCAAACTGCTTTCTTACATTCCTTCGAACAATTACGAAACGCTTCCTGTATCGAACCGCGTAAGCATGTACAGCTCGCGTCAGGAGTTTCTTGATAAAATTATTCCCGATGACCCCAACCGTCCTTACGACATGAAGGAAGTCATTAATATTATTGTAGATAAAGACAGTTTTTTTGAGGTTCACGAAAAATTCGCCCAAAATATTTTGGTTGGTTTTGCCCGCCTCAACGGAAAGTCAATCGGTATTGTAGCCAATCAGCCTAAAGTAATGGCCGGCACACTCGATATAAATGCCAGCGTGAAAGGTGCACGCTTCGTTCGTTTCTGCGATGCTTTCAACATTCCATTGCTCATTCTTGAAGATGTTCCGGGATTCCTGCCGGGCATTGAGCAGGAACACAACGGCATTATCCGCAACGGCGCCAAACTGCTTTATGCATTCTGCGAAGCAACTGTTCCAAAAATCACAGTGATTACACGCAAGGCATACGGAGGCGCATACATTGTAATGAGCAGCAAAAACACTGGCGGCGACTTTAACTTTGCATGGCCTACAGCCGAGATTGCAGTAATGGGTCCCGGGGGTGCAATCAAAATTGTCAATAAACACGAACTGAAAAACGCTGAAAACAAAGCCGAAATGGAACGTGAGCTTATTGAGAAATACAAAAATGAAGTAGCGAATCCATATAAAGCAGAAGAGTTTGGATTGATCGATGAGGTAATACGCCCATCCGATACCAGAAATATACTGATTACTGCTTTCGAAATTCTGGCAAACAAGCAATATCACAAACCGGCACGAAAACACGGAAGTATTCCGCTTTAGAGAGACAAAAGAACAAAGAGCAAAGACAAAAGACATTAGACTTTTGACCTTTGACCTTTGTCAAACAACCCTGATAAATAAAAGAACACGATACTTTTTAAAGTGAATCGAATGAAAAAAAGACTTTTAATTGCAAACAGAAGCGAAATTGCTATTCGCATAATCCGATCGGCACACAAACTGGGAATAGTAGCGGTGGTTTTTCAGAGCGACCGCGAACCGGATGCGCTTTACCTGCAATATGCCGACGAAGTGATTCCGGCAAAAGATGCCGGCGATGAGAAACCGGTTTTCCTGAATCCCGAAAAAATTGTAAAACTGGCGCTCGAACACGGAATTGACATGATTCATCCGGGCTATGGGTTTTTATCTGAAAATCCTGATTTTGCACTGCTTTGTGAAAATAACGGCATCAACTTTATCGGTCCATCGCCACAACTTATTCGCGACATGGGACTGAAAACTGTGGCTAAAAGCATGGCTATTAAAGCCGGTTTGCCATTGGTGCCCGGCAGCGACGGCCCTGTGAAAGATGCAGCTGCTGCGAAAACTTTTGCCGACAGCATTGGCTATCCCGTAATTTTGAAAGCTTCGGCTGGTGGTGGCGGACGCGGAATGCGCATTGTGGAAAAACCCGAAACCATTGAACGTCAGTTCAAATCAGCATCCGACGAAGCATTGGCCGCATTTGGCAATGGCGATATGTTTATTGAAAAATATCTGCAAAACCCTAAACATCTTGAATTTCAGATAATGGGCGATAAACACGGTAATGTGATTCATTTGGGCGAACGTGAATGCTCACTTCAACGCAAACATCAAAAAATTGTGGAAGAAGCTCCTTCGGCATCAGTCACCGAACAAATGCGGAAAGAAATGGGTGAAATGGCTGTGCGTTTTGCAAAAGCCATTGGTTATTATTCCGCAGGAACCATCGAATTTATTATGGATGAGGATGGTTCGTATTATTTTATGGAGATGAACACGCGCATTCAGGTTGAACATCCTGTAAGCGAAATGATTACAGGTGTGGATTTGGTCGATTGGCAAATACGTGTGGCACTTGGCGAAAAACTCACAATTACACAAAACGATATAAAACTAAATGGTTGGGCCATCGAATGCCGCGTCAATACAGAAGATCCGCAAAATCGTTTCAGTCCACAAACAGGCTTTATCGACAAGATTCAGTTTCCGACCGGCGACCACATCCGTATTGAAACAGGTGTGCAAAGTGGCGCTGTGGTGACTCCGTATTTCGATTCGATGATAGCGAAAATCATTGTACATGGCACCGAGCGTCAGGATGCGATTGAAAAAACGCTGAACGCACTCGAGAATTTCACGATGATTGGTCTGAAAACCACAGTTCCGTTTTGTCGCACAGTACTCAGACATCCCGATTTTGTGGATGCAAGCTACACCACGCGTTGGGTCGATTCAGTTTTCACACCCGAAATGCTCGAAAACGAAGAAGAAGAAATGATTGGCGCATTGGCTGCTACTATTATGTATGCTTCTGAATATTTGCAACTTTCTTCGGACATTCCAAGTTACAAAAGCGATCGTTTGAACGTTTGGGTACTTAATAAGAGACTGAATTACTGATAAATGGCATTTCAGATAATCAGTTGATTGGCTAATTGTAAATTGTAAAACATGTCCGCCGTGGCGGATAATAAAATTGTAAATACCTGTATGGGAACTTCATATATATACAAACGCGATGCATCGCGACTTTTCATTGCGCTTCGCGACAATGGCAAACGCTTCAAACTTTATATTCCAAAAGAGTCGAACCCTGTAATTAACGGTCATGAGCTCGACATTGACTTTGTGGAACAGGAAGATCTGCACTACGCTTTCGACTGGAAAGGCAAACGCTTTCACTGTGAACTTGTGTCGCGCGACCAAAACAAAGCCGTCATAAAAGTGAATGGTGTGGAATATAAATTCAGTCTTGAATCTATTTTTTCGTATGTTCGTCGCGGAATGATTAATTCCGATGCCAACAAAATTGACGAAAACAATATCATTGCACCCATGCCCGGGAAAATTGTAGATTTGTTTCTGGCCGAAGGCGATCTGGTAAACAAGGGCGAACCCATACTTACACTGGAAGCCATGAAAATGCAGAATGAAATTACGGCAAACTGCAACGGAGTGATACGCAAAATCAAAGTACAGACAGGACAATCGGTTATGAAAGACGAACTTTTGGTTGAAATTCAGTCGATTGACGTGTAAGCCCCTCCCTAACCCTCCCCCAAGGGGAGGGAACGAGCGTCTAATCAACTGTGGTGATTTCTATCAGTTTTATAGTTGGATTGGCAACTTAATAACCGAAAAACTAATCAGCTGATTAACTGATCAACCAATCCCCCCCCCACATCCAAAATACAAATGACATTTACCGCCATCGATTTCGAAACCGCCCACGCCTCATTTCCCTGCGAAATAGGGCTTACCGTGGTTGAAAACGGACAAATTACCGAAAGCCGTTCGTGGTTGATAAAGCCCGCATGTTTTCCTTACATGAATCCATGGAATGAGCGCGTTCACAGGATTTCGTCGGCAGAACTGGTTGATGCACCAGATTTTGGAACACTTTGGAATGAAATTCATCCCTATTTCGACGACCGGATACTTGTAGCGCACAATGCAGCATTTGATATGAGCGTTTTAAGAGCAGCTCTGGCTTATTACGATTTAGCAACACCCTATTCAGAATATTTTTGCAGCGTAAGTCTCTCGCGCAGAATATGGAAAGAGCTGCCAAGTCATTCGTTAGGCGCTGTGGCACAACATTTAGGACTGCATTTTAATCATCACCGTGCCGGCGACGATGCCGAAGTTTGTGCACGTATTGCTTTAAAAGCTCTGGAAAATAATGCTCAGGAGGTAACATTGAACGAAATTCTAAAAAGCCTTAATGTAAAGATTCACAATCTTCGAAAAACCAACAAGTAACATTATTTTATTTAAGAAGGAAAAATTATTTCATTCTGAAATACAAAACAGCAAAATATCAACTATTTATTATTCAAATTCTTTAAAATATAAAATTAGTCGCCAATTTCACTGAAACATTTCATATTTATAACTAAATTTGCGCCCCTGTAAACAATAAAACTAAAATAATTGACATTATGACTAAAATTCGTGCTGCCATCGTGGGTTATGGCAATATCGGAAAATCGGTACTCGAAGCCTTGCAGGCAGCTCCCGATTTCGAAGTAGCCGGCGTTGTACGTCGCGCATCGTCAGTAGGAAACAATCCTGCCGAACTGAGCAATATTCCAGTGGTGGACGACATTAAGAAACTCGACAAGGTAGATGTAGCCATTCTTTGCTCGCCAACACGCAGCGTACCTGCGCAAGCCAAAGAACTTCTGGCACTTGGCATCAATACTGTAGACAGCTACGATATTCATGGTGGCATTTGGGATCTTCGTCAGGGACTTGAGCCCATTGCACAGGCCAATAACACTGTAGCCATTATTTCGGCAGGTTGGGATCCGGGAAGCGACTCAGTTGTACGCGCTTTGCTTCAGGCAGTTGCTCCTAAAGGAATCACTTACACCAATTTCGGACCGGGAATGAGCATGGGTCACACTGTAGCTGTAAAAGCCATTGAAGGGGTGAAAAAAGCACTTTCGATGACCATTCCATTAGGCACAGGCATTCATCGCCGCATGGTTTATATTGAACTGAAAGACGGTTATAAATTCGAAAATGTAGCTGCAGCCATCAAAGCCGACGAATATTTTGCACACGACGAAACACATGTTTTTCAGGTAGAAGATGTGGATAATCTGGTAGATATGGGACATGGCGTAAATCTGGTTCGTAAAGGCGTTTCGGGCACCACTTACAATCAGCTTTTCGAGTTCAATATGAAAATCAACAATCCTGCGCTTACTGCCCAGATTCTGGTTGCCTGCGCACGTGCGACTAAACGTACAGCTCCGGGCGCTTATACCATGATTGAAATTCCAATGATTAACTTGCTTTACGGCGAAAAAGAATCGCTTATCCGTAGTCTCGTTTAATAATTAATTTATAAGTCTCAAAAATCCTCCTTTGCTCAAAAAGCATTGGAGGATTTTTTTATTAATCAAAGCAAGTAATTAAAACAATACATTCACAAACAATACAGAATTTTATCATAAATATCAGTCAACTGAAAGTTATTAGTTCAAATTGAAAATGTTATCTTTGCAAAGTATAGTTCAGAAAATGAGTTTTAAGAACTAACTTTAAAATGAAAAAGAAAAAAAACTTACGTTTATTGGCCTTTATTTTTGCCGGTCTGTTTTTTCTTTTGGCAGCAGGGATCATTGTGCTGCCCTGGCTTTTGCGCGACAAAATTATTGAGCGTGCCAAAACCGAACTCAACAAATATCTGAACGCAGAGGTTGATTTCAGCGATGTGAACATCAGCCTTATCCGCAGCTTTCCATACGCTTCGGTACGATTCGAGGATTTTTATATTTCCGGAAAAGATGAATTCGTAAACGACACGCTTATTTTCAGCAAAAACATCGATCTGAGCATCAACCTGAAAAGCCTTTTTAGCGATACAGGTTACGATATCCGCAAAATGGAGTTCAATGATTCGAAAGTAGTGGTGCGCGTGCTCGAAGGCGGGCGGGCCAACTGGAAAATAATGAAAACCGACAGCACTGCGACCACCGACACCAGCGATATGAATTTTCACTGGAAACTCAAATCGTTTGTGATTAACAACGCCGACATTTATTATCTCTACGAAAAGGGAGATATTGACTTTATTCTAAAGAATGTAAATCACAGCACCACAGGCGATTTAACGGCGGATAGTTCATTGCTTGTTACCCGCACAAGCTGCGACTCGCTGAGTTTTATATGGGACGGAATAGCTTACGTGCACAATGCTCAGGCTGAACTTATTGCCGACATTGATGCCAACCTCAACGATATGATTTTCAAAATCAGTCGCAACAGTTCGAAGCTCAACGCACTGCCATTTTCAATCGATGGTTGGCTTCAGAGTATTCCCGAAGGTTGGGACATGGATTTTAAACTGAATGCCGGAGATGTGGATTTCAAATCGCTGCTTTCGGTAATTCCGGCCATGTACAGCAAATCGTTTGCCGACCTGAAAACCGGTGGCGAAGTGAATATTTCAGGGATTGCAAAAGGTAAATGGGTGGGCGATTTTTATCCGGCTTTTGACATTGGCATCAGCGCCAAAAATGCATGGTTTCAGTATACGGCATTGCCATCGCGCTTGGAAAACATAAATGTGGAAGCGCGCATACAAAATCCCGGTCGCACACTCGACGATACGCGAATCGACATTTCGAACTTCTCGTTTATGCTGGGGGGAAATCCTTTCAGGGCTTCGCTTTCGGTTTCGCAACCTGTCTCCGACCCCGCTATAACGCTGAATGCTGTGGGAAAACTGAACACTTCGTACATTGCTAAAATTTACCCGCTCGACGAAAAAACAGATATTCAGGGAATGCTCGATATGAACCTGGACGTTTACGGACGAAAATCATGGTTCTCGGCCAATCAGTACGACAAATTCAGATTCAATGGTTTCCTGAATGCCGGCAATGTGCTGCTTCAGACCTCCATGTTGGCTCAAAAAACAGAGATTCCGCGGGCTGAGTTGAAATTTAGCAACCGTTTTGCCGAGATCAGTCAGCTACAAGTGAAGTATGGACAAAACGACCTGAGTCTTTACGGGCGTGTTGAAAATTTCATCGGCTATCTGCTTTACGATTCCGAATTGAAAGGACAACTGAAAGCAAGTTCGCAGTATCTGAATATGAACGATTTCCTGACCGAAGACAATTCGGGAAAATCAAAAAACAATGCAACGCCCGACAGTATTCAGCCAGCCATGAAAACCATCGTGATTCCGGCAAATATAAATATAACTATCGATGCCAGTGTGGAGAAACTTACATTTGCCGAAATGCTTCTCAGCCAGAGCAAAGCCTCGCTCTCTATGGGTAACCGTCAACTTCAGATTCACAATCTGAGCACTGATGCTTTCGGTGGAAAAATGAAAATGAGCGTTAATTACAATAGCACCGACACCATACAGCCTTCGCTGCAAATGAAAATCAATCTGGACGATGTGGTTTTCAAACAGATTTTCAGTCAGGTAGAGACTTTACGTAAATATGTGCCCGTGTTCGAGAAAGCTTCTGGTGAATTTTCGGCCGGTTTATTGTTGGACACAAAAATGGGTGCAGGCATGTCACCAGTTCTTCAAACACTGAATGGCGATGGAAGTCTTTCGGCAGGCTCCATAAGTATCGACAATCTGAAAGTATTGGAAACCATTCTGAAAGCTGTGAAGAAAAACGAAGTCTTTCCGGTAGAAATTGACGAAGCGGGCATGACATTTGAGTTTGTAGACGGAAAAATGATTACAAAACCTTTCAGTCTGAAACTTTGGGACACATGGCTGACGCTCAGTGGAATTACCGGATACGACAAAACCATTAATTACAATGGAAAAATTCAGCTTCCCGACAAATACAAATTCGGACGGCTTTCCGTATTTAATGTAAGTATTGGTGGCACTTTCAGCAAACCAACAGTAAAAGTAGATTTATTCAACACGCTGAACGAAATTGTGAAAGAAACTGTTGAAAAAGTAGAAACTGCCATTGTCGAAAAAATTGAAGATGTAAAAGATGCAGCCATCGAAGAAGCCAGAAAAGAAAAAGAGAAGGCAGTCGCTTTAGCCCGCATTCAGGCCGACAGACTTATAAAAACGGCTTCCGAACAAGGCGAAAAGCTCATAGCAGAAGCTAAAAAGCAAGGCGATAAACTGATTGAACAAACTACAAACCCGATAACCAAAGGAATTGCAAAAGCTGCTGCCGCGAAACTCATTGAAGAAGCACAAAAACAAGCCGACGTACTCAACCAAAAAGCTCAGGAAGAAGCTCAGAAACTGATAGACAAAGCCTCGGAAAAGACTGATTTTTAAAACATATACAATAAAAACATTGATAAATAATTTCATTTGTAAAATGCGTAATTTCAAACTTTTAATCGTTATTTTTTTAAGTACTTTTATTTTTTCAGAATTAGCTGCTCAAAATGCTGCTGAAGGCGAAAACCTTTTCAACAGTCGTCAGTATGCCAAAGCCAAAACGGTGTATGGCGCATTGCTCAAGCGTAACCCTAAAGATGCGTTGAACAACTACCGTTATGCCCGTTGCTGCTACGAGCTGAAAGATTACGAAACTGCTATCACACATTTCGAACTTTCGGGCACACGATACCCACTTACACCCATGTATCTCGGCGAAGTGTATTTCCAGACCTATCGATTTGCTAAGTCGGTGGAAGCATACCATACATACATAGAAAGCCTTGATCCTGAAGACAAAAGGATTCCCGAATTTCAGCAAAAAATACGCAAATCGGAACTTGGTGAACGGCTTCTCAATCGCGTGGAAGACATTGCGATTATCGACAGCATTGTGGTAAATAAAAATGAATTTCTGCGTTTTTACAAACAAAGCCGGGAAACAGGCTCCTTAACTCATGAGCGAATCCGACTGATAAATAAACAAATTCACGACAAAATCACCTATACAACCGAACGTGGCGACCGATCGTATTTCTCGGATTCGATAAAAGGAAATATGGATATTTTCACTTCATACAAACTTCTCGACGAATGGTCGAAACCCGTTTCCATTTCGAAAAACATTAATACAGCAGCGAATGAAAACTATCCGTTTTTGTTACTAGACGGCCTTACACTATATTACACATCAGATGGCGAAAACTCGTTGGGTGGTTATGATATTTTTTACACGCGTTACTCACCTCCTACCAAAGATTATCTGAATCCAGAAAATGTCGGATTCCCATTCAACTCAACGGCAAACGATTATATGATGGTAATCGACGATCTTCAAAAGTCAGGATGGTTTGCTACAGATAGACATCAGCCTGGCGGAAAAATAGTGATTTACAGATTTGAAATCAATCAGCCAAAAAAATACTATCGTTCGGACGATGAAGATGCAAACCGAATGGTTGCTCAACTTATTAAATATCGCAATGCAGACAAAAACAAATTCAAAAAAACAAATGAACCGACCAATGAATTAACCGAAATTACAGAAAAAGAATTTTTCGTCGTAATTAACGACTCGTTGGTTTATCGACAACTCGACCAGTTTCAAAGTATGAAGGCCTTAGGTTTGTTTCGCGAATGGATTTCACTAAATGAGATACAAAAAAATCTTGCGCAAGAACTATTCAAATTAAGATCTGAATTTGCAAGTGAAACATTGAACGATGCAGACAGGCAAAAACTGTCCGGAATTATCAGCACAAAAGAACAACTATGGATAAATAACGAAAGCATCATGGAAAACAAATATTTACAAGCGGCAAATGAAGAAATAAAATTTATAGACAAAAATTAGTTTTCTAAAAAAATATTCGTACTTTTACCATAAATATTAAGAAAATGGAAATTACAATAGTCCTTTTATTACTCTTAATGGGGGTAATTTTTTTCCTGCTCGAACTTTTTCTTATACCGGGCGTTTCTGTAGCCGGCATAGCAGGAACAATTTTCATGGGTGGAGCTGTGTATTATGCATACACAGCTATTGACAACACAGCTGGTCACTTAACACTGGCAGGCGGGCTTATCCTTTTAGCCATTGCAGTTTATATATTCATTCGGTCAAAAGCGCTCGACAAAATGTCGCTTAAAACTGAAATAGAAGGAAAAAATGATCCACTTAATGGTATTATAATCAATATCGGAGACAGGGGAATCTGTGCTTCGAGACTTGCTCCTATGGGTCGTATTAAAATCAACGGTCATTTAGTGGAAGCAAAAACCTACGACGATTTTATCGACGAAGGCGAATCGGTGACAGTAGTTGAAGTACTCAATACCAACGTGGTGGTAGAACGAACAGATGAGGGATGAGGGATGAAAAAATTAAAAACAAATACTAACTTTAAAAAACATCAAAATTATGCTTGGAATTGAAATTGTTGGTTTAGTAATATTGGGTGTATTGCTACTCCTTTTTTTCTATTACGTTCCGTTCCTACTTTGGATATCAGCCAAAGTGTCGGGCGTAAACATTTCGCTCATTCAACTTTTTCTGATGCGCATTCGTAAAGTGCCACCTCACACCATTGTGGCCTGTATGATTGAAGCTCACAAAGCCGATCTGCCCGAAGTAAAACGTGACGGACTTGAAGCGCATTATCTTGCTGGTGGTCATATCGAACGTGTAGTTCATGCGCTGGTATCAGCATCAAAAGCCAATATTGACCTTACTTTCAAAATGGCAACAGCCATCGACCTTGCCGGACGTGATGTATTTCAGGCCGTACAAATGTCGGTAAATCCTAAAGTAATCGACACACCTCCTGTAGCTGCAGTGGCTAAAGATGGTATTCAGCTGATTGCTAAAGCCCGTGTAACCGTGCGTGCCAACATCAAACAACTCGTGGGTGGTGCAGGCGAAGAAACTATTCTGGCTCGTGTAGGCGAAGGTATTGTATCGTCAATCGGTTCGAGCGAATCACACAAAAGTGTACTCGAAAATCCTGATTCCATTTCGAAACTTGTTTTGAAAAAAGGGTTGGATGCCGGAACTGCTTTCGAAATCCTTTCCATTGACATCGCGGATATCGACATAGGTAAAAACATTGGTGCTCAGCTCCAGATGGATCAGGCCGAAGCAGACAAGAACATTGCACAGGCAAAAGCCGAAGAACGTCGTGCAATGGCCGTGGCTACCGAACAGGAAATGAAAGCCAGATCGCAGGAAATGCGTGCTAAGGTTATCGAAGCTGAAGCCGATGTACCAAAAGCAATGGCCGAAGCATTCCGTAGTGGAAATCTCGGAATTATGGATTATTACAAAATGAAAAATATAGAAGCTGATACTTCGATGCGCGAAAACATTGCGAAACCATCAGGTGGAACTAAAACTGATAAGTAATTACAAAAAAAAGTAAAGCTCAACGGGCTTTACTTTTTTTGTATTTAAGTAATAGGAAGAATATAATGTCGTAATTTTTGATATTTCAAATTCTTTTAAAATGCGACATCATATTATTCCTATTACTTACTATCTGAAATTGACTATTTCTTTCAAAATTCCTTCTTTGGGATTCCAGCCATCTTTGCCTTTCAGCACGTTTTCAACCGTCCACTCTTTTTGTTGCTTTTTCGAAAGTTGCTTCGACCATTTCACGCGTTTTGATTTCTCAGCACCCGCACCGGTATTTTCAAACTCAGCATAGAAAGTTGTTTTCTCAGCCTCCGGCTTTTTCCAGTTGTGCCAGCCTTCGGGCAAAATATGCTTATCCAGTTCGCATTCCCGAAAAACAGTTTTTGCGTAAATTCGCCATGGACGCCCCAAATACACTTTTGTCACATCGGGCGCAGCAGTGAGTTTGCAACGATAAAACAGATAGCCATATTTCGTTTCTTTCAATGTAGAAGCAGCTGTAATGTAAGAATCCTTTAAACTATGAATTACACATTCATCGAAAACAGCTGTGGACCAACCAAAAATAAAATCGGTAGTTCCTTCGATATAACAATCGCGGTAATACTGACGACTATTGTCGGCATAAGTAAACAAAGTGTCCTGAAAGCCCAGAAAGTGACAATTGAAGAACACGCAACGATCGCCGCTTACGTGCACTGCCACTGCTTGCCCTACCGGTCCGGCACTATTAGCAAAAGTGATATTGGCTGCATAAAAATCCTGACCATACACAAAGAACGATGCTGAACCTGAAGTTCCGGTTTCTTCGCCAAATGCCGTTTTCTTCTGTGCCCAGTCGCTATAAGTCAGGATTGTTTTTTCAGCACTTTCCCCTATAAAACTTACAAGTTGTTTGTTGGCCGGGAGCACCAGTTTTTCTTTATAAATTCCGTTCTTTATAAAAATGGTTGTACGTTTTTTCCGATATGCAGGCACAGCATCAATGGCTGCCTGCACAGTAACAAAATCGCCCGAGCCATCCTGCGCCACCACAAAATCAGCCGAATCGGGATGAAAAACCGGAGCTTCATTTTTACCCGTAATAAAATTCTGAGCAGTTAACATGCCGGTTATCAAAACAAACATTGATAAAAAGATAAGTCTTCTTTTCATTTCAAATAATATATTTTAAAGAGTTATTTCAGTTTTGAAAGTTCGATTGCGGCCAGTATAAACGGCCCAAGCACCTTAGGATCATCGCTTCTGACAGGCTCACTGATATAATACTGATAACTACCATCGCGGTAAGGGTTTCCACCCAAACCGGCCACACTACAGGCTTTGGTTATTGAGTAAGTGCTATCGGCATTCATCACCATGCTGTGTTTTATCAATCCATCGAAAGCTTTTATGGCGGGTTTTCTGAATTTTTTGGAAGAAAGATACCCATTGTTCACTCCTTTAGCAAGGGCATACGAAAACATTGCTGTACCTGAAGACTCGAGATAGTTTCCGCTCTTTCGCTTCATATTGGTCACCTGCCACCACATTCCTGTTTTTCTGTCCTGATATTTCACTACAGATGCCGAAAGTCTGTTCAGTATTTTAATCAGATATGATCTGTCGGGATGATTTACAGGAAGATACTCGAGCACATCCACAATAGCCATCATATACCAGCCAATACTTCTGCTCCAGAAATTTGGCGACTGTCCGGTTGTTTTGTTAGCCCAGCGCTCGCGATGACTTTCGTCCCAGCCATGATAATTTAGGCCGGTCTTGGTATCAAACGTATACTTATCGGCTACACGAAACTGAATAATTACATCGTCGAAAACTTCTATCGGCTGATCGAAAATAGCTGCAAAACGTGTGTAAAAAGGCGCTCCCATATACAAACCATCGAGCCATACCTGATTGGGATATACCTTTTTGTGCCAAAATGCGCGTTCCTTTACGCGCGGATGTGTATAAAGTTGTGAACGTAATAAACGAATAGCTGCCACATATTTGGGGTCCTGCGTAATTGTAAACATATCGAACAGAAAATTCCCTCCGTTCAGCTTATCAATATTATACTCATCAGTATTATATGTTTTAATATCACCGGAAACAGCTACAAATTGTTCTGCAAAAGTCTTTACATACTGATAATAAATGGTATCCTCAGTTTGATAGAATAATTTTATATACGCTGCTGCCATCAAACCATGGGTATAATTCCATTTAGGCTCAGTCACAAAGTCGGTCATCCATAATTCCGGATTGCGTTTCATCTCTGAATTTGCAATTTTTCGGGCCCAATCGATATAATCAGTCACCGGTTTTGCAGCATATACGGGCAGCATTATTAAGCACAACGAAATAAAAATCAGTTTTTTCATATCCTGTATTTTACAAATTAATTAAAATCGACCTAGTGTGAGACTGCAAAAATCGCAATTTTTTTCCATAAAAGTGGTTCAGAGATTGATTTTAATAGTAAAAAAATGAGATTTGTAAATATTATCAGTTCATATTATTGAATCAGGTTAACAAAATGACAACTGACAACAGACAATTAACTACACATTTTGACAAGTTGTGAGCAATTATAGGTATTCAGCTAAATAAAAAATGACAATTTGTAGACTGTTGGCCATTTTTTGAGCATTAGAAGGTTCTTTAAACTCAAAAAAACACTACTTTTGTCGAGCATAATAAAGCAGAGATAATAATTACTAACCATTAGACATATTAATGAAACCAATTATTGCCCGCATTGACAGAGAGCTAATAAAGAAAGAACTCAGTTCTGATAAATTTTTAAGACCCACCAATAAAGCACATAACGAGATTTACATAATCACTTCTCACGATTCACCTAATGTAATGCTCGAGATCGGGCGCTTACGCGAGTTATCGTTCCGATCAGGAGGTGGTGGTACCGGTGAAGAAATAGATACCGATAAATATGACTACATGGAAAAACCATATCGACAGCTTATTGTATGGGATCCACAGGCCGAAGAAATTATCGGTGGTTATCGGTTTTTACCTGGTACCGAAGTAGAGTTAAATGAAAACGGGCAACCTAAATTCGTTATGGCACATTTATTTACTTTTAGTGAAAAGTTCGTGAATGAATTTATGCCTAACACCATTGAGCTAGGACGTGCTTTTGTACAACCTGATTACCAAACATCGAAAATGGGTACCAAAAGCCTTTTTGCACTCGATAATCTATGGGATGGTTTGGGAGCACTTATACATTCGGTAAAAGATGCAAAATACTTTATTGGGAAGGTAACAATTTACAATACGTATCCGACTATTGCACGTGAGCTAATTTACGAATACATGTACCTATACTTTCCTGACAAAGAAGAACTTATACGTCCCAAAATAGCTATAGAAGTAAGCAAAGAATCAAAGAAAAAAGCAAAGAAAATCTTTAGCGGAAAACACTCGTCCGAAGATTACAAAGCTCTTCAAAAAGCCGTTCGTGCTGAAGGTGAAACAATCCCTGCTTTATTTAATGCATATATAGGTCTGACCGATACAATGCGTATGTTTGGAAGCATTCTCGACCATGATTTTGGTTCGGTTTACGAAACCGGCATTATGGTTACTATGGCCGATTTACTTGAAACAAAGCGTAAAAGATATATCGAGCCTTATATTGAGTATTTAAAAATTGTACTTGAGGAACGAAAAGTAGCCAAAAGACTTGCGCGTGAAGCAAAACATAAAGAAAAAGAAGAAAAAGCTGCCGGAAAAGCTAAAAAAGACAGACAGAAAAAAACTACGACAAAAAAATAATATTCAGACATTTTTTCTGAATAAAAAACTAAAGCCCTGAAGGATTAATCTTTCCGGGCTTTTTGTTGGAAACAATTTTAATGTTAAGACTTCATATTTTTACCACACATAGACTTAATCTGAAACATATCATACATTTTTCATTATAACATCTTGTATTAATAAATTATTTTATTATTTTTGTAGCAATAAATAATTCTAATCAACCTATCAACATAAAAAAAAAATAATACGGCTGTAAGAATTCATTCAGTTACTAGAAAAAAATATAATCCAAAAATTTTTAATGCGTATATCATGAAAAAGACCAAACATTTTTTAACCTCTCTGTTTCTGTTCTGCATTATTAGCTTTAGTTATGCACAACTAAACGGCACTGCAGTTCAACCCATTGTATCGGATACTGAAAATCCTGTTTACTATTTTATTGAATCGGCATCCGATGGTTCATTCACCTTTAATAATTTTACCGGTGATTTCAGAGGAAATGTGATTATCTGTCCTACAGCAGCCGGGAAACTAATGCACAAACCACTTAGTACCGCACCAACTGTCGACCATGCGCTGTGGGCAATTGTGAACATCTCCGGCACTAATTACCTGAAAAACAAAGCTACAGGCATGTATATGTCGGGATCGCACAGTGCTGCAACCGACAACACAGGTAAAGCATTCAACCATGTACTGATTGCCAGCAACCAGTACCGTATGTACACAACTGATGCAGGAACAAGCTGTACAGTTTCGTGGCAAAACAATCTTTGCGACAGAATGAATACAGGATTTCAGATCAACAGTCTTACAGCCTGGTTTTTTATTCCACAAGCGCAAACACCACTCGAAACTGCAATTGCAAGTGCACGAGCCGCAATTTTCCAATCAAAACAAGGCATTCACCCCGGACAATACACAGCTGAAAGCCGCAATACACTTAATGCTGCTATCGCTGCGGCTCAAGCAGTAAGAGACAATACGTCGGCCACTGAAGAAGACAAAACCAATGCAACAACCACTCTAAACACTGCCATTACTACGTATACAAACAGTAAAAATGTAATTAAAATCAGCAATACCGAAAACCAGTACTGGTACTTTATAAAAGGTCAGAGAGGAAGTTCATCCACAAGCCTGTTTGCCGAAAATCAGGGAGCAGGCAAACAGATACTCAACAAAGAACGTGCGCTGAAAGATACACAGTTGTGGAAAGTAGTAGCAGACGGCGATGGATATATCATTCAGAGCAAAGCTGATGCCACTTACATGAATGCTGATGCAGGTGCAAGTCCTGTAAACATGGGCACAAAAACGGAAGTTCCCACCGTGAAATTCAAACTGACACAATCGACTCATGCGAGCGACGTTACCGACAGAATTGACTTTTTCCTGATTGAAAACACTGGAGCAAGTGTGAGTTTCAGAGTGCATGCAGGTAGCAGTTCAAATAATTATGGGTTAATGAACTACACAGGTAGTGCAGCCGATAATTGCTCATTCCAGTTTCTGACCTACGATCCTTCGGATGTGCTCTCAATTGCAATTTTAAATGCCGAAACCCTTTATGGCAAATCGCCTACAGGAACCAATCCGGGTACATATACAACTGCTGTAAAAGGAACTTTCAGAGCTGCCATTGATGCTGCTATTGCAACAAACAACGGCAATTCGACAAGTACCGAAAAAGAAACTGCCGCTATTACACTCGCACAGGCACAAACCGATTTTCAGGCGGCCCGAAATCCTATTGTTTTAAGCACTCCTGAAAAAGATGTTTGGTATTACATCAGCAACGTAAACACTGTGTATGCCAACGGAAAAGTAATTGTAAACCAAAACAACACTGCGGGAACAGCAATTTCATTTACAGATAAATCACTCGACCCGAACAAATTATGGCAGTTTATCGATGCCGGAAACGGAAAGATATCAATTAAAAACCGTGCTTCAGGATTATATATTCCTGCCAATCCACGAAATGAAGGAACTACAGCTACAGCTGTAGCATTTACAGCCACTTTCCTTGGCGAAGATGGACAATTCACTTTCAATGCCGATGGACAAAACCCACTTCACGCACAACAGGCAGGTTCGCTACTTGTGACATGGGCAGGTGGTTTGAACACTGCTTCGGCATGGCGACTTGAGCAACTACCCGAAGCCGATAACAATATTCAAGTGAGCATTTCAGGATCAACAATTATGCAGAGATATACTGAAACAGGTATCGGAAACCGCAACCAGACATTGATGTATACTACACTCACTACTTCTGGCCTGGTTGGTTCTGTGACTTTAAAATCACTTACAGTTGATTTCTCGGGCACAACTAACATCAATGCCATTGAAAGAATTAAAATTTATGCTTCGGGCAGCAGTACAAAACTGAATACAGCCACACACACTTTGCTCGGCACTATTGAAAGTCCCGCTTCTATTCTAAGTGTAAATGTGAACCTCGAAACCCCGCTTGCTATCGACCTGGGAGCAAATGTGATACATTTTGTAGCTGATGTGGCCGAAACAGCTAGCGAAGGCGACAAACTGGCGGTTCGACTACTTTCGGTAGCTTACGATAACAATGGCGACAAAACTTATGTTCCAACCACCAAAGCAGCTCCGTTTGCCACCACAGTATTCCTGAAACAAAGTATTGTGTACACTCCTGGCGATTACAATTCAGTAAGTTATCGCATTCCGGCTCTGATTACTGCTGCTGATGGTGCTTTGGTAGTTCTTACCGACAAACGTAAATTCCATTCGGGCGACTTACCAGCCGATATCGACGTAGTTGCAAATCGTAGTACCGATGGTGGAAAAACATGGTCGGCACCTATAACGGTGGCTCAGGGAACCGGAAACTCAAATGGTTTTGGCGACGCTGCAATTATCAAAGCAAACTCAGGTAAACTTATAGCATTGTTTGTAAATGGCACCGGATTCTTTGGTTCAACGGCAGCTAACCCAATGAAACATTATATGTCGACCAGTACCGACAATGGGCTGACATGGAGTACACCGCGAGATATTACAACACAGCTTTACGGAGCAGGTTGCCCTGACCCGGTTCGTGCTACATGGCAGGGTTCATTCTTCGGTTCTGGACGCGGACTCACAACCCGCTCGGGCAGAGTGATGGCTGTAATTGCGGTACGCGAACCCAACAAAAGCACATTCCAGAACTATGCCGTATATTCTGATGACGAAGGAGAAACCTGGAAAGTTTCGAACACAGCCA
Organism: Paludibacteraceae bacterium; assembly: GCA_016937795.1. Classification (GTDB taxonomy): domain Bacteria; phylum Bacteroidota; class Bacteroidia; order Bacteroidales; family Paludibacteraceae; genus Paludibacter. The sequence goes on along the minus strand of JAFGVV010000065.1, from coordinate 18,343 downwards.
TTGTAGGTGGCGACGAAGCCAAGGTTGTAGAACTTAACAATGGTGACATTCTCATGAGCAGCCGCACAGGCGGAAACCGTCTTTGGGCAAAATCAACCGATGGCGGAGTAAGCTGGGGAACAAAAAATTCGTGGTCGGAAATATGGGGAAATGCCTGTGATGCTGACATTATCCGCTTTACTTCTACATTGGACGGATTTGACAAAAACCGCATTCTGCACACCTTGCCAAATGCGAGCGATCGTCGCAACCTTAGCATGTGGCTGAGCTACGACGAAGGAACAACATGGCCAGTGAAGAAAACAATTTGTCCGAACACGTCGGCATATTCTTCAATCACCATACTGCCCGACAGCACCATTGGTGTATACTACGAAACCGACAACGATCAGGCATACACTATGATGTTTGTAAATTTATCGCTCGACTGGTTGACTAACGGAGCCGACAAACTCAAAACAAGCACAGGTTTTTCTCAAAACAAATTGAGCAACATCAATGTATATGCTGAAAACGGATATATCAGAATTAAAGGCAGCGATGCAAAACCACGTGTATTTATGCTGAACGGAGTTGCAGTAGCCGCTGAATCGAAACTAAATCCGGGAATTTACATTGTTGATGTAGAAAACACAATTCATAAGTTAACTGTAAAATAACAAGTTCCACTTCGGGGAAAACAAAAGGGGAAAACCACTCAATGCGGTTTTCCCCTTTTAATTTGTAATAACTCAGCTTTTAATTGTAATTTGGCAACACAGAATATTCTTTCGAATAGCGTAAATGCTGATCCACAAAATTTTCGTCGTACGAGATTTTCACATCTGTTACTTTTCCGTTTTTATCAGTAACCAAAGTGTAAACCGGATTTACAAAACCACGATAAGGTGCCAGATTCAGTTTTTTATATCTGTCGAGCACTTCGGTGTGTATTTCCTGATTTACTTTCACAGCATAAGTTTCTACCATGGTTTTTGCAGCTTCGTAATCGCCGGTCGATTTGATACGTTGAATTTCGGTCAGCAATTCACCAAACAATCCACGCAATTTTTCGTAATCGTTCACAACCACAAAAGTTTCGCCATCACGTTTTTTAAGCTCCACCACCTTGTCGGCTTTTCCTTTTTCGTAAACCCACGAAGCAATAAGCTGACGATTTCGCATGTGTGCCTGTTCAATATTTTTTCCGGGCTGTATACGGGTAAGTTGTGTCATCAAACCATTCATAATATATTGATAATATGCGGCCTTATAAGCCTCAGCATCGGGTAAAAGTCCCAGCTCAACCGCTTTTTCATCGCCCATATAATACAATCCGAACAAATCGGCACGGGCTTCTTCCACCGGCGAACCATAAGCACGCAAGGCATCGGGATCAACTCCGGGAAGTAACTTGCCCGAACCATGACCGAGACATTCGTGCAGGTCGGTGTGCAGATTATTGGTAAGCGAGCCATATTGTTTAGCGCGATCAAGTTCAACCTGACTCCACATAAATTCTTCGGCAAAGCCGCTTCCGAGCGAAGCCTGATCGTAAGCTTCGGTAATATTCTCGATAGTCACCGATTTTGAACCATAGTCGCGACGAATCCAGTTCGAGTTGGGCAGATTCACTCCAATCGGTGTCGAAGGATAGCAATCGCCGCCAAGCATAGCAGCGGTAATTACTTTTGCCGATACACCTTTCACTTTTTCCTTTTTAAACTCAGGGCTGATAGGCGAATGATCTTCAAACCATTGTGCATTATCGCTGATAATCTGCGTACGTTTTGTAGCTTCAATATTTTTGAAATTAATAAGCGATTCCCAACTGGCTTTCATTCCCAGTGGGTCGCCATAAGTCTCGGTAAAGCCATTTATAAAATCAATCTGCGACTCTACATCCTGCACCCATTTGATAGCATATTCGTCGAAAGTTTTCAAATCGCCATCGCGGTTAAACGCAATCAGTTTTTCAATTACCTCACGTTGTTTGTCGTTTTCGGCAACGGCAGCAGCTTTTTCGAGCCAGCCTACAATACGTTCGAGCGCAGCACTGTACATGCCACCCACTTTGTAGGTTTTCTCAACCAACTGTCCGTTTTCCTTTACCAATTTTGAATTCAAACCATACGACACGGGAGTATTATCGTTCGGATCTTTCATTTTGGCATAGAAATTTTCCACTTCGGCCTGCGTTACTCCCTCGTAATAATTATTGGCCGAAGTCAGAATCAAATCCATACCCGGTTCCTGATTGGTACGTTTCGGATAAAGCGTCGGGTCGAAAATTACCGGAGCGATACGGGCCACAAGTTGCGCTGCAGTTTCGTTTTCGAGCAATGGCAAAAGCCTTGCATCAGTTTGAGCTACAGCACTTTCAAAAAAAGCTTTCGAAAAAGCCGGCGTAAATTTCTCTTCGGAATAATGATGATGAATGCCATTACCCATCCAAACCTGTTTCAGATAAGTAGTGAGAGCTGCAAACTCTTCCGAATTTCGATCGCCTTTGTAGTTTTCGTAAACCGCCTCGAGTGTACGGCGAATGGTCAGATTATTTTTATGATTCTGATCGTACAGAATATCGCGACCTTCGAGCGCCGCCTGCGTCAGATAATAAATCATTTCCTTCTGCTTCAGTGTGAGTTGCTCAAAATCAGGAACCCGATAGCGCAATATCTCCACATCGGCAAACTTATCAACCTGATAATTAAAATCCTCAATCGTCGGGGCGTTGTCTTTAGCACCTCCGCAAGCCATTAAAGCTGTTGTCATAAATGCAAATGTTAGTTTCTTCATATACTTTGGGATTAAAAACGTATTCTTTGAATAAAAGTTTTTACACAATTCACAAAGGTACAAAATATGGTTTTAAAATCAAACCTGACAGCTTTCGGGCTTGAATAATATCAGCCCTGTCAATAACAGACTGCGACCGGTATTAGTGGCAGATCAACACTAGTATTAGTGGTGCATCGACACTAGTGTTAGTGGTAGCTCGTTACTAGTATTAGTAATAGTCTCTTACTAGTATTAGTAATAGTCTCTTACTAATACGCATTATTAAACAAAATAATTTGTATAAAATAAAAATATGCTGCAACGAAAAAAAAGACAATTGCATCAATCACAACAGAACTCAAAATCTAATCAATCTATAAAATCAGAAATTATGAAACAAAAGCTTCGTTTATTAGCCCCTGCGCTATTTGTGTTTATATTCACTGCATGTGATACCAGTTATTACGACAGTAATTACACTTATTACCCCGACATGGAAATGTCTGAGAACCCAACGGGTGAAAATTACAAAGAATACACCGAGAATCAGTTTATTACCACAGCCGAGCATCCGGTTTCCACATTTTCGGTCGATGCCGATGGTGGCTCTTATGCAAATATGCGCCGTTTTATGCATCTGGGACAACAACCTCCAAAAGCAGCAGTGCGAATCGAGGAATTTCTCAACTATTTTACTTTCGACTACGCCAACCCCACAGGAGATGAAAACGTGGCGCTCAATTCTGAAATTTCGGAATGTCCGTGGAATACTTCGCACCATTTATTAAGAGTGGGCATGAAAGGTAAATCCATTCCTGAAGCCGAATTACCAAATTCGAATTTTGTATTTCTGATTGATGTTTCGGGTTCGATGGAAAGCCCCGAAAAACTTCCTGTCCTGAAGTCGGGCTTTAAATTGATGGTCGACCAGATGCGCGATCGCGACCGTGTTGCCATTGTGACCTATGCAGGCGAAGCCTCTGTTTTACTTGAATCGACTTATGGCGACGAAAAAACAAAGATTAAAAATGCCATCGATAAACTTGGGGCCGGAGGCTCCACTGCAGGTGCAAAAGGGATTCTGACTGCATATGAAATTGCTGAAAAAAACCTTATCCCCGGTGGTAACAACCGCATCATTATCGGTTCGGATGGTGACTTTAACGTGGGGCCTTCCACTACCGACGAGTTGGTAAAATTAGTGGAAGAAAAACGTGACGGAGGCATTTACCTGACGACTCTCGGAGTGGGTACAGGTAATTTGAACGACAATATGATGGAACAAATTGCCAACAAGGGCAATGGTAATTACGAATATATCGACAGTGCCGACGAATTAATGAAAGTATTTGTAAATGAAAAATCGAAATTCTACACTGTAGCCAAGGATTCAAAAATTCAAATCACCTTTAATCCCGACAAAGTACTCAAATACAGACTTATTGGTTACGAAAACCGTTCGCTTAATCAGGAAGATTTCGAAAACGACTCAACCGATGCAGGTGAAATTGGAGCAGGACAAACCATCACAGCCCTGTACGAGCTCGAATTAACAAATAGCGTTACGGCAGATGCAACACCTTATGCCCAATTCGATTTCCGCTACAAAAAACCGTCAGAAACTGCAAGTCGACTGATTCAGCACACTGTCGCCGGAAATCCTGTCGCAGCAGTGTTGGCATCGGAAAATATGCGCTTTGTCATTTCACTCAGTGCTTTCGGACTAATACTGAGAGAATCAGAATTTAAAGGCACAGCCGACAAAACCATGATTCTGAATTTTGCCGAAAACGCAAAAACTTTCGATCCACATGGATACAGAACTCAGTTTATCGGAATTGTAAACAAATGGAAACCCTGATATAACCTTAACAAACACGTGTTTTTTCAAAACGGCCGGAAGTTGTGAAACTTCCGGTTTTTTTTTAATTGTCCTGATTAAAAATCACTAAATACCAGAAATTCGAAAACAATTAAGCCTCTTCAGTTGTATAAAACACATATAACAATTACTTTATATGCAGAATTTTCACTATTATGCAAACTTCAAAAATAAAAAGAACCTATCAGCTGGGAAGTCAGTGGCCAATGGAAAATCCTTTTCTGTTTTGCGCACATCATTATGACATTTACCCCCCGGGAAATGAAAAAATGGCTCCTTCGGTATCGCTCGAAGGCCGGAATATGGGCAGCGACTTTTCGGGAAAAGATGGATTTAGTATGTATCATGGCGAGACTGTGCCGGGCTTCCCTTCGCATCCGCATCGTGGTTTCGAAACTGTGACCATAGTGCTCGAAGGACTGATTGACCATTTCGACTCGAAAGGAAATGAAGGACGCTACGGAAATGGCGATGTGCAATGGATGACTGCCGGAGCAGGTTGTCAGCACAATGAAATGTTTCCGCTCATTCACACCGACAAAAAGAATATTTTGCAACTGTTTCAGATTTGGCTCAACCTACCTGCGCGCAATAAATTTGCAGAACCGGGTTATAAAATGCTGTGGAACGAAGATATTCCGGTGCTCAGATTAGCTGATCAAAAAGGGCATTCTACGGAGATAAAACTCATAAGCGGAAAGATAAACGAACACGAGGGTCTCCCCGCTCCTGCCGATTCGTGGGCTGCGGAGAAACAAAACAATGTACTGATTGCTCTTTTCAAAATGGAAGCAGGCGCCACATTCGGGTTACCGGCTGTTTCACCCACGCTATCGCGGAATATCTATTTTTATAAAGGAGAAAACAACATTGATATTGACGGATACGAACTAAAAGCACGACAGGGAGCTAAACTCGACGGACAAAGCAATATACTGATACAAAACGGCAAAAGCGAAAGTTTCTTTTTATTGCTCGAAGGCGAACCTATCAACGAACCTGTGGTGAGCTACGGACCTTTTGTTATGAATACCGAAGCCGAAATTCATCAGGCTTTCCGCGATTACCGCGAAACTGAGTTTGGTGGCTGGCCATGGCGTACGCACTATGAAACACACGACCGAAATACCGGACGTTTTGCCAAATACGGAGATGGCAGTGAAGAATACCGATAGGGAACTATAAAGCCTGTACGAAATCTTCGAACAAATCAGCAGTATCTTCCAACCCAACCGAAATGCGTATAGTACAATCAGATACACTCATAGCTTTGCGCATTTCGGCTGTATAATTTCCGTAAATGGTGGAAGCCGGATGAATGGCCAGCGTTTTATTATCAAAAAGATTGGTGGCTCGTTTAATGAGTTTCAGTTTATTGAGAAAAGCAAAACAGGCTTCGCGCGAACCAAGATTGAACGTAAACATAGCGCCGGGCTTAGCTCCAAACTGCGAAACCGCCAACTGATGAAACTTATTGCCGGCAAGTCCGTTGTAATTTACCGAACTTATCTGAGCTAATCCGGAAAGTTTTGTTACCAATTCAAAGCAGCTATTGGTAGCTTTTTCGTAACGTAAATCCATAGTTTCGAGTCCAAGTGTCTGCATATAAGCCACCTGAGGAGTCATATAGGCACCCAGATTTCGGTGAATTTCCTTTTTGAGCTTTACCGTAAATGCCATATTGCCAAAGTCTTTGGCCAACACATGCAATTTTGGCGACGAAAGCCAGTTGAACGTACCATAATCCAGAATCAAACCGCCAACCGAAGTAGCACCGCCCGAAATATATTTTGTGCTCGACACCAGTTCAATGTCAATCCCAAAATCCATTGCTTTAAAAACTGTAAACGGAACAATAGTTGTATCGGCAATAAATGGAATGTTTTTAGCTTTACAAATAGCTGAAAGTGCATTCAAATCAGCCACTTCCATTTGCGGATTTGTGATTATCTCTAAAAACAGCGCACAGGTATTTTCGTCAATCTGTGCTTCGGTTTCTTCAGTATTCGTCAAATCACAAAAACGTGTTTCCACACCAAAAGCTGCCATTGTGGAGGCAAAAAACGAATATGTATTTCCAAATAAATGTCGCGAAGTCACGATATTGCTGCCACTTTTGGCTATAGAAATAATAGCGTTCGAAATGGCTGCCATACCCGAATTGAGGGCAGTAACCGACGCAGCACCGGTAATCGTTTTCACCCTGTCCTCGAAATACTGAACCGTAGGGTTACCGATGCGCGAATATGCAAAATCGGCGGTTTTACCTGTAAATGCAAGCTCCATTTGCTCGGCAGAGTCGAACTCGTAAGCAGCAGAATTGTACACAGGCATACTTAATGCATTGTAAGCATCGGGTTTTGTATATTCGGTATGCAGTAATTGGGTTATGGGTGACTTCATCTGTTTGTAATTAGAACCCCTAACCCCTAAAGGGGAATAAGACGGGTTGAGTTGAGTTTTTTGCATTTATAATCATGCCCTTGTGTGTCCAAATTACTTAATTTGGTCATTTTCGTTTCATTCTTCTTATCTTAATGCAGCACCAAGTTTCGCTTCGAAATTGGCAAGCATTTTCTTCATTATTGCGTCAATCTGACTATCGGTAAGCGTTTTGGTTTCATCCTGCAGAACAAAATTCACCGCATACGATTTTTTACCTTCGGGAAGATTTTTGCCTTCGTACACATCGAAAAGCGTTACTTTTTTCAGCAATTTGCGCTCGGTATCGAATGCAATTTTTTCAATTTCGGCAAAAGTCACCTGCTTGTCAATCAACAGCGCAAAGTCGCGTTTTACTTCAGGATATTTCGAAATTTCGCTGTACTGTACTTTGTGTTTCGCAATTTCAGTCATCAATGCATTCCAGTTCAGGTCAGCAAAAAACACTTCCTGATCAATATCGAGCATTTTACGGATTTTCGGGTGCACCATACCAAACACAGCTAATTTATATCCACGGGGACTGTAAACTGTAAGCGCTTCGGAAAGAAGATCGTCTGAAAATTCGCCAATCACCAGTTTGCGAAGGTTCACGCCCAAACGACGGAAGATATTTTCGATATAAGCTTTCAGTTCGTACACGCTTGTTTTTTGCTGTGCAACCGACCACGACTGACCAAACTTATCGCCTGTGAGCCACATTCCCAAATGGAAATCTTCGGAATATGCCGCAAGTACCTCGCCTTCTTTCTTTTTGTCGGTATTATAATAGTAGCAATTGCCAAATTCATAGAATTTCAGATCGGCATTTTTGCGGTTAATATTGCGTTGAATATTTTCCAAACCGCCAAAAAGCAAAGTCTGACGCATTACGTTCAAATCGTTGCTCAGCGCATTGATAATTTTTACGCAGTTGGCTTCGGGGAACGAAGTCAAACCGGCATAATAACCACCTTTGGTCAGCGAATTGTTCAAAATCTCGTTGAAACCCTGAGCTGTAAGTTGCTCTGCAATCAGATTCTGAAGTTTATGACTATCAGGACGAGAGCTGTAACTAAGAGTAGAAACCAGATTTTCGCCAATTTCCACATTATTATATCCATAAATACGCAGAATATCCTCAATTACATCCACATCGCGCTGTACATCCACACGATACACAGGCACATGAAGAAGGTAACCGGCTTCGGTGCGTTCTACAATTTTCATTTCGAGCGCATTCAAAATGGTTTCAATATTTTCGCGGCCAATTTCTTTACCAATCAGCGAATGAATTTTCTCAACAGTCACGCTTACTTCGAAAGGTTTTACTTCCTGCGGATACACATCGACCACTTCGCTCGAAATAACGCCACCGGCTACTTCCTGTATGAGAAGCGCACAACGTTTAAGCACATAAATAGTATTTGTAGGATCGCAACCACGCTCGTAACGGAACGAGGCATCGGTATTCAAACCATGACGACGAGCCGTTTTGCGAATAGAAACAGGGTGGAAATAAGCGCTTTCCAAAAACACATTCTGAGTAGTTTCAGTCACACCCGAGCTAAGTCCGCCAAACACACCACCAATACACATTGGTTTTTCAGCATCGCAAATCATCAAATCGGCAGCGTTCAGTTTGCGCTCCACACCATCAAGTGTCACAAATGTTGTTCCTTCGGGCATACATTTCACGCGTACTTCGCCACCGGCAATTTTATCGGCATCGAAAGCGTGAAGCGGCTGACCAAGTTCGTGCAACACGAAATTAGTCACGTCCACAATATTGTTAATCGGACGCAGACCAATGGTCAGCAAAGCATTTTTCAACCAATCAGGCGATTCGGTTACCTTTACACCCGAAATAGTCACAGCCGAATAACGCGGACAAGCTTCAGGATTTTCAACAGTTACCGGAATGCTCAGTGCTGTATTTTCAACTGCAAAAGCATCCACAGCCGGACGGGTTAGTTTTATTTCAGGATTTTTAAGCGCAAAATAAGCTGCCAGGTCGCGCGCCACACCAAAATGCGAAGCCGCATCTACTCTGTTGGGGGTAATATCCACTTCTATCAGGTAATCGCTTTTAATGCCATAATAATCTTTGGCCAACATACCCACCTGTACATCTTCGGTCAATACAATAATACCTGCATGCGAAGTTCCGATACCAATTTCATCCTCGGCACAAATCATTCCCATCGACTCCACGCCACGAATTTTCGAGCGTTTAATAGTGAACGACTCCTCGCCTGAATACAATTTTGTACCCACAGTAGCCACCACTACTTTTTGTCCGGCAGCCACATTGGGCGCACCACAAACAATCTGAAGCGCTTCACCTGAACCCACATCTACTGTGGTTACATGCAAATGGTCCGAGTTTTCGTGATCGGCGCAAGTCAGTACTTTTCCAATCACCAAACCTTCGAGTCCACCTTTTACAGTCTGAACTTCTTCTACTCCACCTACTTCAAGACCTATCGAAGTCAGTGCTTTTCCTAATTCTACAGGCTCCACATCCACATTTATGTATTGCTTTAGCCAGTTGTAAGAGATATTCATATATATTGTCTTATAGCTTAATATTCACCTTTTTTGAAACAAGCCACAAAGATACAGATTTTTTGCAAATTATTTTTTCTAATTATTGAATAGATTCGCACCTGTGTACATTATATTATGAAATTTCGAATCGACATTTGTAAAAATGTACGCCCGCAAGATATTGCAAAAGTCAATTCAACAATCATCAGCCATTCACACGAACAAATATTTAAGCCACAATACTCTGCACAGTTGTAACTTACAGGCATCTTTTTTTGAAATTACCAAAAATCATTAAATTATTAAATCAGATGACAAATTATATGCACAAATCATCTCCAAATGTGTAGGTTTTTACTATATTTGCGGGTTGATTTTTCAAAATTTTCGGCCAAATAAGCAAAAAGGACATATGATTCAGGAAAACTTTATTCGACTTTTCGAAGATTCGTTCAGAAAAAACTGGGATTTGCCGGCATTCAGCGATTACGGCGACGACATTACACTCACCTATGCCGATGTGGCAAAACGTGTAGCCAAGTTGCATATCCTTTTCGATCAGTGCAAACTGAAACCCAACGACAAGGTAGCACTTATTGGCCGTAACAATGCCAACTGGGCAGTTACCTATCTGGCCACTGTAACCTACGGAGCTATCATTGTACCTATTTTGCAGGATTTTAATCCGAACGATGTGCATCACATTACCAATCATTCCGAATCATTGCTGCTGTTTACCGGCGACAATATCTGGGAAAATCTCGAAGAAGAAAAACTAACCACCGTAAAGGCCGTTTTTTCGCTGACCAATTTCAACTGTATCACTTTGCTCAACAAAGAGGAGCGTCCCGAGCTGGCCGAAAACGAAATCCACGAACAATTAGTAGTTAAATATCTGCAACCCGATTATATCAACAGTCTGTTTCATGCCAAATATCCGCATGGATTTCATCGCGATAATGTGCGTTATATCGACAAGCCTAACAGCGAAATTGTATCCATCAACTACACATCGGGCACTACAGGCTTCAGCAAAGGCGTAATGACCAGCGGAAACGCACTTGCAGGTAATATCACTTTCGGGTTCAGAACAAAACTGGTTGGCCCCGGCTATCGCATTGTTTCATTCCTGCCATTAGCACATGCGTATGGTTGTGCTTTCGACTTTCTGACACCTACCTGCTCCGGAAGTCACATTCATTTTATTGGCAAAACACCTTCACCGAAAATTCTGCTGAAAGCATTTGCCGAGGTTAAACCAAGCGTAATTTTCTGCGTGCCACTGATTATTGAAAAGATTTACAAAAAACAAATTCAACCAATGCTTGCCAAACCATCGATGCGGTGGGTACTCAGCATTCCGCTGCTCGATCAGCGCGTGCTTGCACAAATCCGCAAAAAACTGGTAGATGCTTTTGGTGGTGAGTTTTCCGAAATTGTGGTGGGTGGCGCTCCAATGAATGCCGAAGTAGAAGAATTTTTCCACAAAATTAAATTCCCATTCACCATTGGATATGGTATGACTGAGTGTGCTCCACTCATCAGTTACTCGAACACCAACGATTTTATTCCGAAATCGGCAGGTAAAGTGCTCGACATTATGCAGGTTAAAATAATTGATGCGGATGCAGAAACAGGTGTGGGTGAAATTTGCACGCGTGGCGAAAATGTAATGAACGGATATTACAAAAACCAGGAAGCCACCAATGCCATTCTCGATAAAGACGGTTGGTTGCATACCGGCGATCTTGGCACTGTGGATGCAGATGGGAATATTTTCATTCGCGGACGTAACAAAACAATGATTTTGGGTGCCAGCGGACAAAATATCTTTCCCGAAGAAATTGAAGCCCGACTCAACAATATGCCATACGTAATGGAAAGCCTCGTAATTGAAAGCAACGGACGATTAATTGCACTGGTTTGCCCCGATTACGAAGCTGTGGATGCAGAGCATCTCGACCAAAAACAGCTCGAAGCGGTGATGGAAGAGAACCGAAAACAACTAAATGCGATGGTGGCATCGTACGAATCGGTTGCCAAAGTACAGCTATACCCCCACGAATTTGAAAAAACACCTAAGAAAAGCATCAAAAGATATCTTTATTCAGCAGGCTTTCAGGAACCATTAAGCACTGACAAACAACAAGATAAATAAGTTCCCGCATTCTCATAAAAAAAAATAAAAAAAAATCGACTAAACATAAACGTAGTCTCAAAAATTGATGTAATTTTGCAGCGATTTTGAATTGCAAAATAAAACATGTTAAATTTTTAAAAGGTTTAAACGAAATGAAAAAAGTATTTTTGTTCCTTGCTGTTGCAGCTATTTTCGCTTCTTGCGCTCCTAAAGCTACTGAAGAAACTACAGTTGTTGAAGACTCAGCAGTTGTTGTTGAAGAAGTTGTTGTTGATTCAGCAGTAGTAGATACTACAGTAGTTGATACTACAGTTGCTCAGTAATAAGCAAACGTAATTAATTACGAACGGTATAACCTGATTGATCACTCAATCAGGTTTTTTTATTTCAAAAAAAATGCATATTAGACGCTATAAAAGTTATATATATATGGCAAATTGAATTTTATACATAACAAAAAATAAAAGGAACGTGGACGGAGTATCACGACGTCCGCGTTCTATTATCTTCATAATATTCAAACTTGAATAAACTCTATTATTATATACAAATCAGAAAACTTAAATTCATCCCGCACTTTTTTAATTTAGTTTATTATGTGCGCTTAGAATAACTTTCACGATTTTGACCCCAAAAAACACGCTCTTCGCAAAAAAAAATTAAAAAAAAATGATAATTACTAATGCAGTTCCAAAAAAAGTACTAATTTTGCAACGATTTTGAATTGCAAAATGAACATGTTTAATTTTAAAAAGAAACAAACGAAATGAAAAAAGTATTTTTATTTTTTGCCGTAGCAATGGTATTTGGTGCATGTGCTCCTAAAGCTGCTGAAGAAAACACAGTTGTTGAAGACTCTGCTGTAGTTGTAGAAGAAGTTGTAGTTGATTCTGTAGTTGCTGATAGCACTGTTGTTGAAACTGTTGCTGAGTAATTATTTACCCCGCTTACGATCTTAAAGATCTAAAGTAAAAGTCCGTTACAAATGTAACGGACTTTTTTTATGTTTAAATCTTGACAATCAAAGCTTTTTTTGTAACTTTGCAAGCCTCAAACAAAAATTGAAAATATATGCTTAGAATAGCTGTACAAGCCAAAGGACGTTTATACGAAGAAACAATGTCGTTACTAACCGAATCGGGCATCAAACTCGAATCAGGAAAAAGATTATTGCTTTTACCTGCTCGTAATTTTCCGCTCGAAGTGCTCTTTTTGCGCGATGACGACATACCACAATCAGTAGCCGATGGCGTTGCCGATATAGGCATCGTAGGTGAAAACGAATATGCAGAAAAAAAGAAAAATGCAATAATTACCCGACGTCTCGGATTCAGCAAATGTCGACTTTCGTTAGCCGTTCCCAAAGAGTTGGAGTACAAAGGCATTTCTTGGTTTAACAATAAAGTGATTGCCACATCCTATCCTGAAATTCTGAAAGATTTTCTGACCGAAAACAATGTAAAGGCTGATATTCATGTCATTACGGGCTCAGTCGAGATTGCTCCCGGCATTGGATTAGCCGATGCTATTTTCGACATTGTTAGTTCAGGGAGCACTTTGGTGACCAATCATTTAAAGGAAGTAGAAGTGATTATGAAATCGGAAGCACTTCTCATTCAACATCCTGACCTTTCGGATGCAAAACTTCATATTCTCGATGAACTACTGTTCCGTATTGCATCAGTGCAAATGGCCGAAGATAAAAAATACGTTTTAATGAACGTCCCCACAGATAACATCCAAAAAATCATAGAAGTTTTACCCGGAATGAAAAGTCCAACCATAATGCCACTAGCTAAAGAGGGTTGGAACTCACTGCATGCTGTGATTGACGAAAAGGGTTTCTGGGAAGTAATCGGCAAACTCAAAGCATTGGGTGCTGAGGGTATTCTTGTGATTCCAATTGAAAAAATGATATTGTGATACATATACAGGGCTAATCCCGAATGGCAAAACGATGAACAAAACCGGGAAAACACAAAAGCATTTTCAACTGTGTATCGACCAGGGCAATACATATACAAAAGCCGGAGTTTTCGATGGAAACAATCTGATTGAAACATTCAGGTTTGACAAATTTACCCAATCGGAACTACAAACGATAAATTGTAAATATGCAATAGGTCCTGTAATTATTTCAAGCGTGTCTGCAACCGGCATTCATCTGACCCAGCTATTTAGAGAGCATGGCTACGTCACAATTGAATTAAATCATACAACAGAACTTCCATTTCAATCGGCATACAAAACACCCGAAACACTTGGAAAAGATAGAATTGCAGCAGTTATAGGAGCAGCTATGCTCCTACCAAAATCCAACATACTGATTATTGATGCAGGCACAGCAATCACGTTTGATTTCATCGACAGCAAAGGTTTATATCATGGAGGGAATATAGCACCGGGAATTGATTTGCGATTTAAAGCTTTACACCATTTTACAGGCAAACTTCCTCTCGTAGAAGCAAAAAAAGAATTTAATTTTTTGGGTTATGACACTTTGTCGGCAATCTTAAATGGTGTATTAAACGGCATAATTTTCGAAATAAATGGTTATACTGACGCTTTAAAAATTAAATATCCTGAACTTTCAGTATTTTTAACAGGTGGGAGTACAATTTACTTTGACGGAAAATTAAAAAGTGCCATCTTTGTAGAAAAAAATTTAGTATTAATCGGGCTAAACCGCATACTTCTATTCAATGTTCAAAAATAAAATTTTGCTCCTGACTGTATTATTTACAGCCATTAGTTTTTTCGGTATCGCACAAAACAACACTAACTCTCCCTATACCCGTTATGGTTACGGCGAAATTCCGGGCACTTATTCAGGCGAACAGAAAGCGATGGGAGGAGTTGCTTTAGGTTTGCGTTCAAAAAACGGGATAAACACTATGAACCCCGCTTCATACAGCATTGTCGATAGTACTACCTTTATGTTCGACTTTAGTGTTGCGGGCCTACTTTCTCATTTCAGCAGCCAACAAGGCTCACGAAACAGCTTTAACGCAAATCTTGACTATCTGAATATGCAGTTTCCGATTTCGAGAAACATCGGATTCAGTGCTGGTATGCTTCCATATTCTTTTTCAGGCTACAATTTTTACAACAACGGATATTTGTCGTTAAGTGAATATCCTGACACAGTCACAACTACCCGTTATTACAACGGAAAAGGAGGAATCAGCCAGGTGTATTCAGGGATTTCGTTCGAGTTTTTTAATCACATTTCAATAGGTGCTAATGCTTACTATATGTTTGGAAGTTCTGTGAATTCGCGTGAACTTACTTTCAGCAATTCTGCATTTTATGGAGCCGCACAAAGCGATTCTATCACAGTAAGCAGTTTCAGGTTCCGCTTTGGAACACAAATTTACAACACTTTTGCAAAAAAACACTTCGTATCGTTAGGTGCCGTGTATGAGCCAAAAATAAAATTAAATGCAAAATATGCTGAAGCAACAGGTAGTGTTTTGACCGAGCTCACTCCCTATCAGGCTGTGCATTCGAGTTTCGAGATGCCCGAAATGATGGGCGCAGGATTATCATACACCTACGACAATAAACTCACACTTTCAGCCGATTACAATCTGACGAAATGGGGTGAAACATTGTTTATGGGTGTACGCGACACATTAAACAATCAATCAAAAATTGCTTTAGGAGCTGAATACCAACCTAACGCACGCGGACGTTATTATTACGAAAAAGTATATTACAGAGCCGGTTTAAGCCTGAGTGACTCGTATCATAAAATTGGGGGAATTGAGCAGCCCAGAAACTTTGGCATAACTTTTGGTTTTGGTTTACCACTCAAAAATAGTAATACAATTGTAAATGCTGCATTTGAATATGGAAAAACTGGCAGTTCAGCAAATTTAAAAGAAAATTATTTTAAATTTACACTCAATGCCACTTTCAACGAACTTTGGTTCTTCAAACGTAAATTATAAAAAATGAAACTATAATAATTAGATACGAAAATGAAAACTAGAAACTTAATCGTAATTCTTTTAAGCCTGGTAATGTTTACCAACTGCTATGCGCAAAAACCAGGAAAAAAAAACAAGAAAAATAAAAAAGCAGAAACTGAGGTTGTTTCAACTCCTCCTGCCGATGATGTTCCGGAAACAGTTGACGATGCACCTGTTGTAACCGAACAATGCCTTATCAATATCAGTCTTTTTAACGAATCGGCTAAAAACAAACAATATGCCGATGCACTTAGCCCGTGGAACAAAGCTTACGAAGAATGTCCTGGAGCAAACCGTGCTATATACAGTCGTGGGCGCGAAATCCTTCATTGGGAAATTTCACAGGCAAAAGACGATGCTACTTATCAAAAAGTATTCGACAAGTTGATGGGCATGTACGACAACCGTATCAAATACTTTGGAAAAGACCAAAGATATCCGACACCTTGGATCTTAGGTTTGAAAGGCATGGATTACATTAACTTTGTAAAGGACGATCCACTAAAGAAAAAAGCATATGCTTGGCTTGAAAAATCTGTGGACGGTATGGGCGAAACCAGCGAACTTGAAGTTGTACGTTTGTTCATTGTTACATCAAACGAAATTTTCAAAGCAGAACCTGCTCATGCCGAAAAATATATTGCCGACTATGTTAAAGTAAACACTTTACTCGACAAAATGGCAGCAAACCCCGAAAATAAATTTGCTGAAATAGCCGGCCAAATCAAAGATGGAGTAGATGCTCTATTTGTTCAAAGTGGTGCTGCCAACTGCGAAACACTCGATGCAATCTACAAAGATAAAATTGCTCAGAATTCAACTAACGAAGCATATCTAAATAACATAATCAGCTTCTACAAACGGATACGTTGTACAACTTCTGAAGTATATTTCCAGGCTGCCGTTGCTGCACACAAAATTAAACCAACAGCCGAATCGGCGAATGCACTTGCCGAAATGTCTTACAAAGCAAGCGAACACAACAAAGCCATTGTTTATTACGACGAAGCAACCAACTTGGCCACCGAAAAATTGGATAAAGCTGATTATCAATACAAAATTTCTCAAATTTTTTACACTGAATTGAACAATTATCCACGTGCACGCGAATATGCCCGCAAATCATTGGAGTACAACCCCAACAATGGAAGTGCTTATCTTCTCATTGGCATTATGTATGCCCGTTCACGGAACATATACGATGACCCAATTCTGGCAAAATCAGTATATTGGGTTGCAGTCGATAAATTTGTAAAAGCAAAACAAGTCGATCCAAGTATTGTCGAAGAAGCAAACAAACTTATTAACACATACGCAGGACATTTCCCTACAAAAGATGATATGTTCTTTAAACCTGAATTCAAAGCAGGGGGCACATTCTATGTAGGTGGATGGATAGGCGAATCAACCACTTGTCGTTAATGCTTTGAGCAAAATAAACACAAAATACTATTTGAGACACATAACAACTACCATTGTGGTAGTTGTTATGTGCTTTATTGTATCCTGCTCGAGCATTGAGAACGAAAAGATTGAAGCTGTTATCGACAGGACATCCATACCAAAACTTCGAGCTACCGAAATTACCACTATCATCTCTGATTCCGGCATTACACGCTACCGAATATCCACACCTCAATGGGATCTGTATGATAAAAGTGCAAAACCATACTGGGAATTCCCGATGGGTATATATTGCGAAACATTTGATCATAATCTTAAGGTCGAATCAAACATACGAAGTAATTATGCTAAGTTCTTGAACAATGAGCAACTTTGGGAACTTAAAGGCGAAGTAAAAATGATGAATATTAAAGGTGAACTATTTGAAACAGAACATCTTTTTTGGAATCAGCGGAATGAAAAACTCTATTCTGATAGCCTCGTCAAAATCACACAGAAAACTCATATACTTAACGTTTTGGGCTTCGAATCAAACCAACAAATGACACGGTATAAATTCCGTAAAACTACCGGAATCTTCCCTGTCGAAGACAACTAATGTAAACACATTCAAAAAACTAAAAGCAAGAGATCAATTAGGAGTCCATTTATAAAAATTGTTTTATCCAGTATGCTAAAAAATATATAAATAGACATTCATCACAATAATTGGAAGTTAAAACATTACCCTCAATCCGGATCAAGTAGAAAGGTCAGGTTTTAAATCATTTGGAACTGTCTCAAGAAGTATCCAAAACAACTATCAATATATTCTGAATTTCTTTGAAAACAGAAACAGAAATACAAATTCATCAGCTGAATCTTTTAATGCTAAAATCAAAGCTTTTATATATCAATTCAGAGGAGTAAGAGATATCCCTTTCTTCTTATTTAGACTATCAAAAATATATGCTTAACTTTTATCCTCCCCCAACTTTTTGACTTGATCCAGAAGTTTCTCCTAATAACCTCAGTGTAAATTCTATATACTCGTTTCCATGTCTGCTCTATTCCCCCGTTTATCTCTTACCTTCTTACTTTCTTACCTTCTTACTTTCTAACTTTCTTACCTCTTACCTTCTTACTTTCTTACTTTCTAACCCTCTCTCCTTTCACTACTGATTTTCCGACAACAAAAAAAAGTCCCGACTACATTTCTGTAATCGGGACTTT
>JAFGVV010000064.1 GCA_016937795.1 Paludibacteraceae bacterium | reverse complement strand
TTAGAGCTCAGTTTAGAGGCGTAAGAGATATTCCTTTCTTCCTTTTTAGACTATCTAAAATATATGCTTAACTTTTATCCCCCCCCCAACTTTTTGACTTGATCCCTAATTTTGTTTGAAACGCATTTATTTATCAATAAAAAAAAATCCACAAAATGAAAAAAATAGCAATTGTAGGCTGTGGGCGACTTGCAGAAATAGTTGCAGACGCAATAATAAACGGGATTCTACCTGAATACGATTTAACCGGAGTTTATTCCAGATCAGCAGCTAAAGTCAATTATCTGGCAAACAAGATGCAGCAGCATAACAGGACCTGTAAAGCCTGCTACAGCCTCGATGAACTATTAAGCCTGAAACCTGACTATCTTGTAGAAACTGCCTCTCCAATGGCAATGAAAGAACTAGCTATTAAAACACTCGAAAACGGAACTTCAATTATCACGCTATCCATTGGAGCATTTGCCGATACTGAATTTCACAATGAGGTAAAAAGAGTTGCTAAACAGAACAACACACGCATATATATTGCATCAGGAGCAACCGGAGGTTTTGATGTTCTTAGAACAGCCACACTTATGGGTAATGCTTCTGCCCGCTTTTTCAATGAAAAGGGACCTGCAGCGCTGAGAAGATCAGTTGTGTACCAACCAACATTAGAAACAGAAAAAACTATCGTATTTTCAGGCACGGCACGAGAAGCCATCGAAGTATTCCCAACAGGACTTAATGTTTCAGTAGCAGCATCGCTGGCATCGGTGGGCCCGGAAAAAATGCATGTCACCATGCAATCCACTCCGGGATTTACAGGTGACACGCAACGTGTAGAAATTAAAAACGATAAGGTACATGCGGTTGTCGATGTTTACAGCGCCACACCTGAAATTGCAGGCTGGTCGGTAGTAAGTACGTTACTGAACATTGTTTCGCCCATTGTATTCTGAAAGATTGGCCAGCACCTTTTCGCTCAGGCGGTCGAATGCCTGAATGGTACGACCGCTTGACACCTGCATACATCTGACATTTTTATGTGTAAGCAAATGTGCTCCGCCAAGTGCCCCGACAGTATCACAATAACACAGATTGTTGCCTTCAAGCCATTTAAGGAAGGGGTTTTCGTCCCATGCAGGCGACAATCCTGTGTTGAATAAGATTTTTTTATCTCCAAGTTTTTCAAATTCCCGATTATGCAAAAGCACAGTATTCTTGTTCAGACAGCAAAATACAACTTCGCTTTGCTCTAAAAGATCGTGTAAATTTAGAAACTGATAGCCTTTTTCTTTTGCAAATTCTTTTTCAGTTCGGGAATAATAACTCACTTCAGCGCCAAAAAATTTCAGTGCATCGGCTATCATTCCTCCCGACTTTCCAAGCCCGACAATCCCCGCTTTTAGTCCGGTAATTTCGCGTGGCGTTCCGTCCCAAGGCTCCTCACCGAAGCCATGTAAGCAACGGACCAACTCACTAATCACATATTCCACCACGCCTTCATCACCATAATCGCGAATACCGGTCACAGTAACTCCCTGTTTATTGGCAAAGCGAATATCCACATTTGCACTTTCGGGAGAGTAAAGCGAGCAACACATACCGATATATTTTAACTGCGGACACTTTTCGAGAACGGCCTGATTAATCGACGAAGTATAACTCAGAAGGACAGCATCAGCACCGGCAATACGTTTCACAATTTCATCGTCGTCATTTGGCATATCGTTATAAAGAACTACTTCCTCTGCATGTAAATACAAATCTTTTTCAGCAGAAGGAATTAAACTCACAGGCTCTATGGCTACAATTTTTCGAAACATGATAATCGGATTTTTATAAATATAAAAAATATGGGATTTCTGAACTAACATAAAAAGTCAGGCAGAACAAAACAAAGATAGCAAATTAAATGCAAACAAGCCAGAACAAAAAAAGACCCACACCATTCAGTGTAAGTCTTTCATTCTCAGCAGTCGGGATGACAAGATTCGAACTTGCGACCACTCGCCCCCCAGACGAGTACTCTAAACCGGGCTGAGCTACATCCCGTTCTTTATTTGCGTGTGCAAAAGTATAAAAAATTTTGATTCAGCAAAAATTTTTATACAGATATTTTTCAGCCAGAGCCAACTGTAAAGCTTTTTTCAGCGGTTTGGGCAAAGGAAACCAAACAATTATGACAACTGAATATATGACTCTACGAACATTAAAATACATTAATCGCACTGATAATTGAAAATGTTTGACTAATTTTGCAGCGATTTAAAAACATGTGGAGAAATTTGGACTGCTTGCAACCACAGAAAAAAAATGCTAAATGGTAAATTCATTTCCATCCTTTCAGCAATTTAGTCCCCTGTTACAAGCTCCATTCATTATTAATTTACTCAAATAATTAATTGTTTATGGGTTATTTATTTTCATCAGAATCGGTATCGGAAGGACATCCCGATAAAGTAGCCGATCAAATCTCAGATGCTATTCTGGATAATTTTCTGGCGTTGGACAGCTCTTCGAAAGTGGCCTGCGAAACGCTTGTGACCACCGGACAGGTAGTGCTTGCCGGCGAAGTAAAATCAAATGCATACGTCGATGTACAGTCGGTTGCACGCAGAGTGATCAATCGCATCGGCTATACAAAAAGCGAATATATGTTCGACGGAAATTCCTGCGGCGTATTCTCTGCTATTCACGAACAATCAGGCGATATTAATCGTGGCGTGGAACGCAAAGACGAAATGGAACAGGGTGCCGGCGACCAGGGAATGATGTTTGGTTACGCTACCAACGAAACCAAAAACCTGATGCCAATTGCACTCGACCTTTCGCACGCATTGGTGGAAGAACTTGCAGATATCCGTCGCGAAGGAAAAGTAATGACTTACCTACGCCCCGACTCGAAATCGCAGGTTACTATTGAATACGACGACAACAATCAGCCTGTAAAGGTAAATACCATTGTGGTATCGACTCAGCACGACGATTTTGTAAAACCATCGGAAAGTAAATCACAGGAAGTGGCAGACGAGGAAATGCTTGCCAAAATTCGTCAGGATGTGGCTGATATTCTGATTCCGCGTGTAAAAGCACTCGATCAGCAATTTGCCGACCTTTTCGTAGGTGAGTACACTTTGCACGTAAATCCTACCGGAAAATTCGTAATTGGTGGTCCTCATGGCGACACCGGACTTACCGGCCGAAAAATCATTGTAGATACTTATGGTGGTAAAGGTGCGCATGGTGGTGGCGCTTTCTCCGGAAAAGATCCTTCGAAAGTAGACCGTTCGGCAGCTTATGCAGCCCGACATATAGCCAAAAACATTGTAGCAGCAGGTTTGGCCAACGAAGTTTTGGTACAGGTGGCTTATGCCATTGGCGTTGCACGCCCGATGAACCTTTACATAAACACTTACGGTACCGCTCAGGTAAATCTGAAAGACAATGAAATTGCAGCCCGAATCGAAAAGCTTTTTGACATGCGTCCGAAAGCCATTGAAGAACGTCTGAAACTCCGCTTCCCGATTTACGAAGAAACTGCTTCGTACGGTCATGTGGGTCGCACTCCGGTGACAGTGAAAAAATGTTTCAAAGACGGTAACGGCAACGAAATATGCAAAGAAGTGGAACTTTTCACCTGGGAAAAAACCGACATGGTGAATGCTGTAAAGACTGAATTTGGTTTGTAAAAAAGCTGGTCGCTTTTTAGTTGAGGCAATGTTGTTTTTTGTTGAAATAGACACGAATACAGACACTTGACAACAGAAATATTGCATATAAAAAGCTAATTTATCATACAACAAAAAAAGGCATGGCGTAAAGTCATGCCTTTTTGCATCTATCCCACTCTGACTTAAAAAACTTATTTCGCTGTGTAATGTTATTTGAGTAATGACAAATGCGAAACCTGCTTTATACTACGATGCCAAATGCAGACTATGTAATACATGGTTGAATGTTTTACGTCGGATCGACCGGGAAGGTCGGATAAACTATGTTGCGCTACAATCTGAAGCAGGCAATATGCTTCTCGAAAAATACAATTTCGATTCTGAAAAAGCCGATACAATAGTTTTTGAAAACAACAATGAAATCAGTCTCCGCTCCGAAGCTATAATTGAATGTTTATCAAGCTTAAGTACTTTCTGGAAACTAGCAAAGGTGCTGCGAATATTCCCTCTGACGTTCAGAGATGCGGTTTACAACACAATCGCCCGAAACCGTTACAAATGGTTACGAAAAACCGATAGATGCGAAGTCGGATGAATATTTTAGCTTCAAAGACAAAAACACAATAATTATCGAAGCTTTTAGATTAACTTTGTCGAAAATTTCCTGATATATTTTTATGTGGAAAAGACACTTTGATTTCCTAAAATCGATAATAAGCTATTTAACTCGTTATTATCAACAGTTTATTCAGTGGCGAAGAGCCAGAATACAGCGATTCAGATCGTTAGTTTGGTATCGCAAACTTGGTAATATCATATTTACCTTGTTTTGGCTGTTTTTAGTTTATCTCCTCTTAGTGGACATCAACTTTCTGTGGCTTTTCGGTAAATCGCCAAGCCTCAAAAGTATAAGTAACCCAAGCCAAAGCTCAGCTTCACTCATTATTAGTGACGATGGAAAAGTAATGGGTAAGTATTTCAGCGAGAATCGTACACCTGTAAAATTCGAAGAAATTTCGCCAAAACTTCTCCAAACGCTTATCAGCACCGAAGACGAGAGATTCTACGATCATTTCGGTATTGATTTTCATGGTGTAATAGCAGCCATGAAAGATATTGCACAAGGCAATCCGCGAGGAGCCAGCACCATTACGCAGCAGTTGGTAAAGAACATGTATAAAACACGTAATCAGTACTCTACAGGACTCTTTGGATTTATTCCCGGGCTAAAGCTGATTATTATGAAAACAAAAGAGTGGACTACTGCTGTCAAAATCGAGATTTTCTACACAAAAGAAGAAATTCTGACTATGTATCTCAATACAGTGGATTTTGGAAGTAATTCATTCGGAATTTATACTGCTTCTAAAACTTTCTTTAAAACCAAACCAGCCGATCTGAACTACGAACAATCGGCTACATTGGTAGGTTTGTTGAAAGCTACAACTTCCTATAGTCCTATTGCAAACCCGAAACGCTCGTTAGAACGACGAAATGTGGTATTGCAGAATCTGGTTACACACAATGTAATTTCGCAACAGGAATGCGATTCACTTAAAAAAATTCCAATTAAACTCGATTACAGAGTTGAACAATCATTCGATGGAGAAGCTTTGCATTTCCGTTCGTATCTTGCCAAATATCTTGAGGATTGGGAAAAAGAAACCGGATATGATATTTATTCGGATGGACTTAAAATTTATGTGACTCTTGATTCACGTCTGCAAAAATATGCTGAGGAAGCTGTAAACAAACAAATGCAGACTGTTCAGCGCAGGTTTTTCGATCACTGGCGCGGACAAAATCCCTGGCGCGACGAGAACAAGGAGGAAATAAAAAACTTCATTGAAAATATTGCGAAGAAAACCGGTTATTATGCTTCTCTGAAACGCAAATTCGACAACAATCCTGATTCGATTGAGAAGTACATGAATTTGCCACGTAAAACAAAAGTTTTCGATTATAAACTCGGCGAAAAAGACACAACATTAAGCGTTATGGACTCCATTCGCTATATGAATCACTTTATGCATGCCGGATTTCTGGCAATGGAACCCGACAGCCGTAATGTAAAAGCATGGGTCGGCGATATCGATTTCAAGTTTTGGCAATACGACAAGGTAGGGCAATCGAAACGCCAGCCGGGCTCAACTTTCAAACTTTTTGTGTATACAGCTGCCATGATGCACGGCATGTCGCCCTGCGATAAATGGGTGGACAAACCTGTGAAATGGGAATATCCCGAAAACGGTGAAATGAAAACCTGGGAGCCCAAAAATGCAAACCGCTCATACATAGGTAGTGTGACGCTTAAACATGCATTTGCACGATCGATAAACACAATTGCAGTGCAACTTGCTCAGGAAGTCGGAATAGAAGAAGTTATCAAATATGCTCATTTACTTGGGATTAAGACCAAACTGGAAAACAAACCATCAACCAGTCTGGGTTCTTCTGACGTTTCGTTGCTCGAACTGCTCAACTCCTTTGGTACTGTGGTGAACGAAGGTATTTACAACGATCCGGTTTTGGTTACAAAAATTGTAAACAGCGAAGGAAAAGTGGTTTATCAAGCCGCCAAGCAAAACAAGCGTGTGATTCCATACGAAACGGCATGGCTTATGACAGAACTCCTTAAAGGTGGAATGACAGAACCGGGAGGAACTACTCAGGCTTTATGGGAATGGAATCTGTTTAATTACGACACCAATTTCGGAGGAAAAACAGGTACATCGTCGAATCATTCGGACGCATGGTTTGTAGGTGTAACCAAAAATCTGATTGGTGGTGCATGGGTTGGTGGTGAACATCGCAGCGTGCATTTCCGTACCTCGCAACTCGGCGAAGGTAGCAAAACAGCTCTACCTATTTTTGGTCTGTTTATGGAGAAAGTACTCAAAGATGAAAACTTTAAACATTACAGAGGAAAATTCCCTGACAAACCAAAACAGGAAATCACCCGCGATTACCGTTGCCATACTTATGTCAAACCTGATACCACAGCAAATGATTCGGTCCAGGAAATTGATCCGGAAGAACTGGAAGTTATTGAAGAGCCTACGCAGAAAGAAACCACAGAAACAAACTAAGGGAAATTGACTATTTTGTCATTGACAATTTACAATTTCATTGCTTTAAAATAATGAATAAAATCAGCCCCGAATTCAGTTTTGAATTCGGGGCTGATTTGTTTTTTGATATATTTACTGAATTCTCTATCAGAAAATTCCGATATAGAACTGTCCGGCTGCTCCCTGAAGTTTTGCTCCGGTAGTGAAGCCATCGGGCGAAGTTGAAGCTGGATCGAACATATACACATAACCTTCGGCTCCTACAGGTGCCAGAGCCATGTAGAATTTACCATCGTTTCCTTTTACACTGTACTGATACTGTTGCAACCAAAGCGCTCCGGGCACATTCATTTTAATGGCAGTTCCGTTATACAAATCCACACGCGCTACTCCCCAGGCAGCTGCAGCTGCACTATTTCCTTTTGCAATATCGTAATAAGGCACGTAGCCAATTCCGTTGCCCACATAAAACCAGCCATTAGAAGCCACCTGAATTCCCAAACCTAATTTTTCGGACAAATTGAATACGAAAGAATTATCGTAATCGTTGTCTTTAATTTTCAGGATGTACGAAGGCGAACCTGCAATCTGATAAATATCACCCTTTTCGTCGGCATGAGCCACAGGCGTTCTGTAGCCATAAGTTGAACCTTTGGCCACAGTGGAAGTGATTACTTTAGGATTGGTAAGCGAAGGATAATCCACCATAATACTCATTGAGGCGTATTCCAGATTCACATTTTTTCCGGTGGCAGCATCGTATTTTCTTTTGGCTACACCATAAAATGCTTTCCCGTTTTTCACTACAGGAGCATCAATTCGCCACACATGCAGGTTTTTAGCAGAATCTTCAGCAGTTCGGGGAATTTCGAAACGCTCCACAGCCCCCATCGACATTTTATTCTCCAGATCGATTGACACCAGATAAGCAGTGGCAGCAGTGTATTTATAATCCGTTCCGGCAGCATCATTATACTTATGTTCGGTAATCACATTGTGCAAAAGCGCAGTTTGATCATCCACTTTTGTCCAACGTGGGTTTGTAGTACCAATAGCGTACTGCACATTAGTTTCGTTGATTTTGGTGTAAGATTGTCCGCCTGTGGTTGAAAACTTGGCCACTGTGCCGCCACCATAATTCAGGTTGTAAAGGAATTTTCCATCATTGGATGCATACACGCGTGCGGTACGTGTCGAAGGAACTTCGAACCCAAATCCATCGAAGCTGATAGTCCCTTTTGTCAAATCGGGAATTGCCTGGCTCAAAGTTCCATCGTCGCCACCTTCGCCAATGGCCATAACTACATGATAGAAAGCTTTTCCGTTGGAATTTCCATCGATAATTTTATCTGGTTCAGTATCGCAACCTACAAAAGCAACTGAAGCAATTATCGAAAATAAAAATGCGAAATTTTTGAATAATGATTTCATATTGAATAAATTATATTGTTTAGTAATTAGTGATTAGTTTACAGGATTCTCAACGACACTTTCGCGTACACCGCTCTTCCCGGTTTCTGTAGTGCCCAGTTATCAAAGGCCTGAGCATTCAGCAGGTTTTTGCCATTTACACTAAGCGTTATTTTTTCGTTCGGAAAACTGTAAATAAGTCCCAAATCGTGGATCATTTGTGTAGGAATCACAGCTTTTCCGGCACCACCAAGACTTTCCCAATTGCGGAAAAACTCGTGCACATAACCAAAGTTGTAGTTCATTTTGAATACTGATTTTTTCTGAAAAATGCTGCCAAAATTATATTCAGCATAAGTGTTCGATGTAAAATACGGCGCATTGCGCAAACGGTCGCCATAGTAGCTGTATTCCACTCCGTGTGTATCGTAGCGCAGATTGTAGCGTGCGTTGAACAGCGAAAGGTTGAAATTCACATTCAGCTTTTTACGATAATCGTAGTTCATTTCCACATCGAAACCACGACTCAGAATTTGTCCGAGATTTTCGAACGAATAATTTCCTGTATTGGTAGTTTCTGCCCCGCGCATAATCATATCGCGTATATCGCGGTAGAAGAAGTTGATATCAGAGCGAAAAGCATGATCATTTTTCTCAAATGGTCCGAAATTGAAACCCAGATTAAAGTTATTCGCAGTTTCGGGACGCAAATTGTAGGCAGCCTCCACATTGTCGGAGCTATTACCGAGCAACTCGCTGCTTTCGGGTAAGCGAATGGCTTTTTCGTACGAAGTCTGCACTACAATTTTCGAGTAAAGCGAATATGAAGCAGCAGCCCCAAATCCTTTATTATCCACACTTTTATCTACGGTTTCCTGTGTAAGCTGATTGTTTACTTTTACAGGATTCTTCAGACTTACATGTTGTAAATAATATTTTCCAAAAAGAGATGTTTTCAGCTTGCTTTTGAAAAACGAAGCATCGTACGAAAGTCCGATAATTTGTTTGGTCAAAAATCGTGTTTCGGTCAAATCCTGCTCGGCAGCAGGCAAAAGCGGATCAATCACATCACGTGTAAAGCGGTTGTACAAATAGTTGGCATTCAGCCTGTGACCCTTCACAAATTCGTACGAAGCATTGGCACGTCCGGCAATGGTACGCTCCACATTGTTAGCCAGCGTAGCTTTTCCGGCCTCGCCTCCACCCACATTCCACGAAAAATAATCGGAAGTACGATCGTTCCAGAGCCTGTTTCCCAGCCAGTTGTAAATATGAGGAATGGTATCGACTACCCAACGTTGTCCTTCGGTAAACGACACAAAACTGTTTACATCCAAACCTTTCACAATGTCGCGTTTGTCGTAGCGCATGTTCAGCATTTTCGTGCTTTGCCCTGTACGTCGGTTTCCGTAAACCACTTCCATAGTTCCACCATGCTGCACATCTTTGTCCATATCGGAGTAAAGCGCCCCGATCAGAAAACGATCGGCCCATTTTACATTGGTAAAACCCACATCAGCATTCAGTCCGTACGACTGATAATTATCGTGAAAGCGTCGTGCTTTTACATATTGCAGAGCCCAGGTAGGCGGTTCGGATACAAAAACCTGATCGCCCCAAACCTTATAATCGTTGTCGCTAAAGTTGTAAAATGTGGAGGCAATTGCAGTAAAGCCCGTTTTTTCATTGCGATAATTTGCGTTAATATTGGCCTGATGTGTATTGAACGAACCAAAAGAATAAGAAGCCACAAGGGCATTTTTCGATTTGATATTTTTTTTGAGTACAATATTGATAGCTCCACCCAATGCATCTTCCGACAAATTTGTGGGCACCACACCTTTGTACACTTCAATTCGCTCAATTTGCTCAGGCGCCAGACTGCTGATAGAAAAAGATGAACCAAAATTCCGAACCGGAATTCCATCGATGAAAATTCGTACAGAATTTCCTGATAAACCATTGATATTAAAACTCATGCCTGAACCCATTCCACCATCCTGACGAATACGAACCCCGGCTGTACGGTCGAGAAGTTCAGTGGTTTGCACCGACTGCAGCGCCATTTGCTGTGTTTCGACAATTCCCACCGAATAACCACTGTTCCTGAGCATTTGCGATTTCGAACGGGCCCGTACATGAAGCTCTTTCAGTTGTTTTCCATTGCCGGAAGAAGCCAGCTCGATGCCGAATTTTAGTTTTTCAGTTTTCAGTTCCACATTCAGCACACGAATTTCGCTGCCAAAAGGTTTTACAATCATCGAATGTTTTCCGAAGGGTACATTTTCGAGTTGGTAAAAGCCTGTTTCGTCGGAAATACCATAAATATTAGTATTATTGAGATTCACAACCACATCGGCTGCCGGCTTTCCGTCGCTATACAGAATTTTTCCGTAAATAATCCCCACTGCATTTACTGTATGGGCAATATTGAGTAGAAAAATTGAAAGAAATAAATATCGTAGCATTTTCATTTTTTGCAATCTGTAAATTCCGTTGTAAACAATAGCAGTAAAAAGTATCGTTTTCCGATTGCAAAGTAACTGCAATTGCAAAGCGTCCGCAATCACTATAAATCGTGATAAAGCCACTGAATATGCCACCCTTTAGTCACTAATTATAGGTAATACCATTTAACCGATAGAAAAAAGCTATAATTATACAGCAATTTTGAATAACTAAAAATGAAATTTGTCATGTTTTCAGTACTCTTCGTTTAGTGCGGTCGCTATTCTCAATCGCTAACTATAAATGGGTATATGGTTGATGCGAATAGCTAATAATAGTGATTGTGAGTTTTTGCGAAAATGCAGACTTTTGTATCAAAATTCAGTATGAAATTTTATCAAATAAAAAATTGAAACAAACCAATCATTTACAAATGAGAAAAATTATTCTTTTATCATTTTTCACACTCAGCATATTTGTGCAGGCTCAAAACAAAAACAAACTGCACGATCAGAATTTTTGGAAAAGCAATCCAACACTTGACGCTGTAAAAGCCGAAATAAACAATGGAAGTCATCCATCGGAAATGAACGCAATGGATTTCGATGCAGTGTCGCTGGCCATAAACAACAATGCATCCAACGATATTATAAAATACCTGCTGACATTCGAAGGTAACAATCCTGAAAAAAAAACCAATCACAGTCGCACCTACCTCCATTGGGCTACAGCACGTGGAAATGCTGAAATTGTGGCACATCTTATTCAACTCGGAGCTGATATAAATGCTCAGGATTCGCATTTCGACACGCCATTGGTTTTTGGCGTAAATGCCGGCATGTTTCAGCCGGAAGTATTTGAGGTTTATGCAAAAAAAGGCGTCGATCTGACTCAACGCAATAAAAACGGAGCTACATTTATGATGCTTGTGGCGCCTTACGATACCGAATTTTCAGCAACTGATTATCTTGCCAAAAAAGGACTTTCGCTCAAAGATACCGACCAAAATGGCGCCACAGTTTTCGATTATGCTGCCCGCACCGGCAATATTGCCACGCTGAAAGCCCTGCTCAAAAAAGGAGTAAAACCTACCGGTCAGGCTTTGGTTATGGCTGCTCAGGGTACACGACGCGCTGCAAATACTCTGGAAGTGTACAAATAACTGATTGAGGAGCTAAAGTTGAACGCAAAAACCACTGATTCGGACGGAAATAGTTTGCTGCACCTGATTGCCCGCAAACAAAATCAAACCGATGTGGCCGAATATCTTTTTTCGAAAGGCTTAAATGTAAATAGCACGAATAAAGAGGGCAGCAATGTACTTATGGTAGCTGCAGGTGGTCGCGATATGGATTTTATTCATCTGGTACTCGGCAAAACCACAAACATTAACGCCGCTAATCAAAAAGGCGAATCGGCGCTTACCTCAGCTGTGACTTCGGGCATCAGCGAAACCGTAGAATTGCTGCTTAGCAAAAATGCCGACATTCAGGCAAAAGATGTACGTGGCAATCACCTCGGGCTTTATCTCATTCAGTCGTATCGCCCTGTGCGTGGCGGTTTCGGACCTGCAGGTGCAGCTCCTGCCAAAGATGAATTCAGCGAAAAAATGAACATTTTACAAACTAAGGGGTTAAACTTAGCATTGCCACAAACCGACAAAAGCACTTTGTATCATTTGGCTGCGCAAAAAGACGATTTGAATCTGTTCAAAAAACTCGCCGGACTAAACATTGATGTGAATGCTAAAAACTCGGAAGAAATGACTGTGCTGCACAAAATAGCACTGACAGTTCATGACGACAAAATTTTGAAACACCTGCTTTTGATAGGCGCAAAAAAAGAAATTGAAACAGAGTTTGGCGAAACGGCTTACGACCTGGCTGCGCAAAACGAATATCTTAAAAACAATAAAGTTGACATCTCATTTTTAAAATAACCCGTATGAAAATTTTCAAACTCACTGTATTATTCATTTTTCTGACTACTGTTTCGCTCACAGCTCAAACTCAATATCGTTGCATGTTGCAAATGAATGCCTACAAAGGCGAAAGTGCTTATGTGGTTGTTTCACTCGTAAATGCTAATAACAAATACGAAAAGACACTGGCAGTGCTCGGCCCTGATAAAAAATGGTACGACAGCCTGACCGAATGGTTCAAAGCACAGCAGGTCAAGCCCGAAAAACTCGATGCCATTACAGGCGCATCAATCAAAGGTGGCGACCGCAGAATTACCACTTTTACAATTGACGACAAGCTACTCAACAAAGGTTACAAAATTCGTTTCGAATCGGCTGTGGAAGACCAGAAGTATTTTGCCGATGATGTGATAATACCTCTGACAACAGAAAAACTCACCGAAAAAGCTGATGGAAAAGGCTATATCAAAATGGTTAAATTAAACAAGGTTCAATAAAATCTGAATTTCAATGACTTCAAAAATATGGCGGCTTGCGCATCTTGCGTTGGCCGTTGTTACTTTTATCTTTTTACTGATTGCATCGCTCACGGGCGTTGTATTGGCATTTCATGCGGTGAATGAGCGTAGCATTTCGTCGTTCGAAAGCGTTCCTGCCAACGAGCTTACGCTTGCCGAAGCACTTCCGGTGATTCATAATAAATATCCGGGCGTCAATGCCGTTTCGGTGAATAAATTCGGACATGTAATTGTAGAAACCACCGATGCTGATTTCAATCCGCAAAAACATATAATCAACCCTCACAATGGCGATTCAATTGCTCCGGTACGCATCGAGAGCAAATTTGTACAATGGAATTTATCGCTGCACCGTTCGTTGTTTCTGCACGAAACAGGCCGTTTTATAGTCGGTGTGGTTTCATTTCTGTTTATTATTATCATTGTGTCGGGCGTGTTGCTTATTATCAAACGTCAACAGGGCGTGCGTAAGTTTTTTGCCAAACAACCTTCGGGCAGTAAAGTGGTCAAATGGCATGTATGGCTGGGTCGCACCATGTTTATTCCGCTGTTTATCACGGCATTTACGGGCACTTACCTTTTTATGAAACGTTTTCAGTTATTGCCCGAAAAACAAGCAGTTTCAGAAACTTTCAACAATCAGCATTCTGAAAAAATTCCATTGAAAGACTTTCCGGTTTTCAACGAAATCACTTTTGCTGAATTGAATAAAGTCGATTTTCCGTTTTTCGAAGATACTGAAGAATATTATGTTTTGAAATTAAAGGACAGAGAACTCAAAATCAATCAGTTCAATGGCACTATTATTGAAGAAACACGCTACCCATACGATGCTTTGTTCAAGCAATTGAGTTTCGATCTGCACACAGGTTCGGGTAATTCATTGTGGGCCATTATTTTGGCCATTGCTTCACTGAGTATTGTTGGATTTGCATGGACCGGATTTGCTATTACCTACAAGCGCACGCACAAAAAACGCAGAAATAAATTCAAGGCTAAGGATGCTGAAATCGTAATTCTCACCGGCACCGAAAACGGAAGCACACGAAAATTTGCCGCTTCGGTATTCGAACAGCTCGAAGCTCAGGGGCATAAGGTTTTCATGTGCGACATGAACGATTTCCGCCACTTTGAATCCTTGCAACATTTACTTATTTTTTGCTCCACTTATGGCAAAGGCGAGGCTCCTGCTTCTGCCTGCGGCTTCAAAAAACGCCTTGAAAAACTGGACTTCAGCCATAAAGTAAAGTATTCAATAGTTGGATTTGGCTCCATTAAATACGAGGATTTTTGCGCCTATGCATTCGAAACCGAAAAAATGCTCAGCAAACAGAAATGGGCAAAACCATTGTTCGAAACGCATACAGTAAACAAACGCTCAGCTACTGAATTTGCCGCCTGGGCCGGAACCTGGAGCGAAAAAAGCAGCATCAACTTATCAGATAATCCTGATAATTACATATTTAAAAAGAACAAAGAAAAGGCAAACTAATGAAATCACCTTTTCGTTAAAGAATCAGATTTTAAAGTCTGATTTTTGGCAGCCGTTTATAACTATTTAATATTCCTCATTTAAATAATGTCAAAATAAATCGTAATCAAACCAATTTTTCAATAATTTCAAAAAAACAAAGAAGTTTGCAAAACATCTTTATAGTGTAAAGTGTTTATTGTTTAGTTAAAACTCATAAGAGCTACCCCAATGGCTCGAATAACATTAAACAACATTACATGAAGATTCACGAATATCAAGCAAAAGAAATTTTCTCGCGTTACGGAATACCCGTAACCAACGAAACTGTATGCTACAGCGTTGCAGAAGTGATTGATGCAGGAACTAAACTCGGATTACCAGTGGTGGTAAAAGCACAGGTGCACGCTGGTGGACGCGGAAAAGCAGGCGGCGTAAAACTCGCCCGCACACAGGAGGAACTCAAAGCAGCAGCTGAAGCCATTCTCGGCATGGACATTAAAGGTTACAAAGTTGAAAAAGTACTTGTAGCACAAGGCGTAAAGTTCAATTCTGAATTTTATGTAGGAATGACCATCGACCGTAATACCAAATCGGTACTTTTTATGGCAAGCGCCGAAGGTGGTGTCGAAATTGAAGAAGTTGCCAAAGAAAATCCCGACGCCATTCACAAATACTCCATCGATCCCGACCTGGGAATGACAGATTTTTTAGCACGCAAAATTGCTTTCGGGCTTTTCAGCGATTTCAATCTGGTGAAACAGGCCGTTTCTCTTTTCAAAAAACTCTATCAAATT
The DNA here is from genome assembly GCA_016937795.1 of Paludibacteraceae bacterium. Classification (GTDB taxonomy): domain Bacteria; phylum Bacteroidota; class Bacteroidia; order Bacteroidales; family Paludibacteraceae; genus Paludibacter. Next base: position 52,951 of record JAFGVV010000064.1, on the reverse strand, counting down.
TTCATCGATACCGATGCTTCATTAGTGGAAATAAACCCGTTGGTAATTACCGACGAGGGAAAACTGCTTGCACTCGATGGTAAAATGAATTTCGACGACAATGCACTTTACCGACAAATCGATATTGAAAAACTGAACGAACCCACAGCCGACGAGCTAAAAGAAATTGAAGCCAAAGAAAAGGGTTTATCATACATTCGCCTCGATGGAACAATCGGCTGTATGGTAAATGGTGCAGGTTTGGCAATGGCCACAATGGACCTGATCAAACATTTTGGCGGAAATCCTGCCAATTTTCTCGATATCGGAGGTAGTTCGAATCCGCGTAAGGTAGTGGATGCGATGAATCTTTTGCTTTCCGACAAAAATGTAAAAGTAGTAATGATCAATATATTCGGAGGAATTACACGATGCGACGATGTGGCCCGTGGATTGGTGGAAGCGCTCGACACGATGAAAACCGATATTCCGGTGGTGGTGCGTCTTTCGGGCACAAATGCCAAAGAAGGACTCGAAATTATCCACAAAGCAAATCTGCCTGTGGTCCAAACCATGAGTCAGGCTGCTCAGGAAGCCATCCGCCTTTGTCGCGATTGCAACAAAGCTTAAAAACAAGCAAATCAAGATTATTTCTCCAATTCAAAAAAAATGATTTACCATGAGTATATTAGTCAATAAAAACACAAAATTAGTGGTGCAGGGCATTACCGGCCGCGATGGAAGTTTTCATACTTCAAAAATGAAAGAATACGGAACCAATATTGTGGCTGGCGTTTCGCCCGGTAAAGGCGGTCAAACGGTGCACGATATTCCCGTTTTTAATACAGTAGAAGAAGCTGTGGCCAAAACAGGCGCCAACACTTCCATTATCTTTGTACCTGCTGCAATGGCCGGAGATGCAATTCTCGAAGCTGCCGACGCTGGTGTGGAACTCGTCATTTGTATCTCCGAAGGTGTGCCTACGCTCGACATGGTGAAAGCCACCAATTATCTGAAAAAGAAAAATGTAAAACTTATCGGGGCAAATTGTCCGGGTTTAATAACTCCCGGCGAAGCATTAGTGGGCATTTTACCAGGAAATATTTTCAAAAAGGGAAATGTGGGCCTTATGAGCCGCAGTGGCACGCTCACCTACGAAATGGTGAATCAGCTCACCACTAACGGTATCGGACAAAGTACCTGCATTGGTATTGGTGGCGATCCCGTAGCCGGACTTTATTATCAGGAATTGTTGCAAATGTTCGAAGACGACCCCGACACTGATGCCATTGTACTGATTGGCGAAATTGGTGGCGATGCCGAAGAACGTGCAGCACAATTTATAAAAGAAAAGATAACCAAACCTGTTGTAGCCTTTATTGCCGGACAAACAGCTCCTCCGGGCAAACGAATGGGTCATGCGGGCGCCATTATTTCGAGTGGAAGCGGAACTGCCGCCGAAAAAATTGCAGCTTTCGAAGCCGTTGGTGTTCCTGTCGCCCGCCGTCCGGTAGAAGTTCCTGAACTCATAAAACAAAAACTTGCTGCTATAGGCAAATAATTTTTTTCAAAAGATTATTAATTAAGATTCAGACTGTATCAATACTTTTTTAAAAAGTTGTTGATACAGTCTTTTATTTGTTTAGCTTTATAATTAACTGCAGGAAAATATCTTAAAACATGTATTATTCCTTATTTATAAGATCACATTATAGATATTTTGTTATCTTTGCAGATAACTTTAAACCATGGCACGTACTATTATATTTTATCAAAATCACTTTATTGACTTTTATAAAGAATTGAATCCTAAAGTAAAAGAAAAAATAAAGTATGTGTTAGAGCTTATAAAACAGGTAGAAAGAGTGCCTGAAAAGTTTCTGGCACCTATGACAGGATACGAGGGATTATTTGAGATACGTATTGAATATCAATCGAACATATTTCGGGTATTTTGTTGCTTCGATCAGGGACAGCTGATAGTTCTATTCAATGGTTTTCAAGAGAAATCACAGAAAACACCTAAAACCGAGATTGAACGTGCGATGAAACTAAAAACAGAATATTTTGAAAATAAATAATAAAAAACAATGGACTATAATAATATAAAGAACTTTGACGAACTAATTGAACTTGAGCATGGTAAAATCGGGACGGAAAGCCGTAACGATTACGAAGAACGTGCCCAAATGTTTATAGTGAGTGAGATGTTGAAAGAAGCAAGACTTCAGGCCAACATGACCCAGGAAGAATTGGCTCTCAGAGCAGGAACAAAAAAAAGCTATATCTCTAAAATTGAAAATGCAAAAGGAAATATTCAATTATCAACACTTATCCGCATTTTTGAAAAAGGACTTAACCGTAAAGTAGGTCTCACGTTTTTATAATCGCTTTGAAACAAAAAAATCCTGCCAGTCTATTGATTAGCAGGATTTTTTTTGCATTCGAAAAGTCAGAAATTCGAACCTATACTGATTATAAGTACTGTTTTAATAAAAGTTCGAATTTGGTACGAAAATCAATATATGAATATATTAAACTCTATTCCATCTTTAGAATTAAAAGTATAGCTTTTTTCTTTGCTTAGTTCAAAATCATCAATATCATTTGACCATATTGTGTCACCCGTTTCTAAAGCAATATATTGTATTCTATCATATTCAATAAAAGTTCGCCCATCCCATTTATTATCTTCGCCAAATGCGCTTGTTGATTCCGGGCAATTAGTACATTCAAGTTCGCAGGAATACATACCATCCCAATAGGATTGTTCCCCGTTGCGTTTCTCATACTCCATATCTGCAAGTTCCTCGTTTGAAACAAACAATTCCCCTACACACGATTTAAAGTTTATTACAGCCATAATCGCGAGAAATAACCCAATACCAAAATATTTCAGCACATTCTTCATTTATTCTTCCTTTCATTGTAAAGCATATCTGTAAGCGCTTCTATTGTGCGTTGCTGACTTGCTATTATTGATAATAACTTATTTATATCATCATCCCGTTCTGAGTATTTCTCCGTAGGAGATTCCACTACACCTTTATTACTTTTTAGCATTGTACCTTCTCCGGTCAAAACCCATGAAGCATTAAGTTCAGGAAACTGTAGTAGAATATCCGACAGCTTGCTTGGCATTATGGTCTGTATTATGCCATTTACATATCCATTGGAAAGCCCACAAACACGCTCAAACTCCCTTACTGAAATTCCTTTGTATTCAATAAACTGCTTAATTCTATGTTTTACAGACGTTTCCATTTTTCAATTTTATGCAATTCGTCTTCGGTAAGAAATACAGGATCCTTATGCTGTCCACGTTTGAACTGAAAATCGTAGTACGGACTATAGTTTGTTAGTTCGGCTTTTACGGCCATATTAATATACGATTTAAAATAAGTATGGTATTTGTACAATGTAGGCTGAGACTTAATTGTGGTGCGAAGAAAAGCATCGAAGTCGAGCAGATTAATATAAGTGAGATCGGCAAATGTACGGAATGCTCCGAACTCATCGATTTTATTCAACAGGTTACTGTGTTTCTGTAGCGACGTAATTGTAACAAACTTCATTCGCTCCCGTATATACTCAGTCACAGAGTAACTGTAACTTTGTACAGTATCGTAGTTTTTTATATCCTCTATCTTGTGGCACTTATCAGAAAGCGAAAACGCTTCAACCTTTCGGTACACTTCACGAGCCTTAGCGTTTATTTGTCCTGCCCTTTCGTGCTTTACACAGGTAAAGCCATTCTTATCAGAGAACTGATGTTTCAGCAGGTGTATACCGGTAGAAATATACACAGATTTATTTGTGCCTTTAAGCCTGGCTTCCACCTGAAGCAGACCAGTAGTGGAATTGTCGGCTTTTTTCTTTTTGTCGAAAACAAAACGTAATACTATGTTGTCCATAACTTTATGATTTCACACCTTGTTTCGTACTTCGGGTATTAAAAGTACGAAAAAGGTGTCATTACACGTCATACCAAGTCATAATTACAAGCCATACAAATTGATAATTTCCGTGAAACACTGCATATTACGCTAATATACAACATATTATTGCGGAAAGTCAGGGATTCGAACCCTGGGTACCCTTGCGAGTACATCGGTTTTCGAGACCGACCCGATCGACCACTCTGGCAACTTTCCTGATTCGAAGCCCACAAAAGTAATATTTTTTCAATGAAAATAATATTCTGACCAGTTTTTTTTCTATAATAAATCAAAGAAAAAACAAACTCACACCAATAATACTAATGATAGCTCCGATCACATGTTGTGGTTTTATTTTTTCATTGAACATTACCGCCGATGGCCAAATAATAAAAATCGGGACCAAAGCCATTAATGTGGATGCAATCCCTGTTTTTGTTTGCTGAATGGCAAAAAGCGACAAAGCCACACCTATAAAAGGTCCGAAAAATGACCCGATCATTACAGAACGCATTCCGCTTTTGTGACGGGCAGCTTCACGTATTTTACCCCAACGCCCTAAAAAGGTAATAAGTGCCACAAACGAAATCAGTCCGAAAATGGCACGAATCTGAGTAGCCGCCACAGGATCGTAATCGCCCATTCCTTTTTTACTCAGAATAATTCCGAGTGCTTGTCCGGCAGCTCCTCCAAATGCCAGTAAAAAGCCTTTTAAGGGTATGTTCAAACGCATTTTTTTGTTGGCAATAGCAATTACAATCCCTGTGAGACTGATTACAATGGCCAGAATATTCAGACCGGTAAGCTTTTCATCCAGAAAAAACCAACCGATTATAGCTGTAAGCATGGGTGCAAAACTCATAATCAGCGCAGCTGTGCGCGACCCAATGACCGAATAGGATTTAAACAGGAATAAATCGCCCAGAAAAAAACCAATGATTCCCGAAAGCCCGAGCCAGATCCATTGATGCAGGCTGGCATCAGTGGGCAAAAAAAGTCCCCGTGTAAACAGAGTAGTGATACCCAGAAACACGAAAGCCATACTTAAACGTATGATATTTACCGACAGTGATCCGATTTTATCTCCGGCTTTCTGAAAAAACAAAGCGCTGAGTGTCCAGCATACAGATACACCTAAAGCTGCAATTTCACCTGTGTGTGTTGAAAACATATAAAAATTTTTCCGCAAAGATAAAGCAATGTTTTGTTTTCTGATTCATTCATTTCAGCTATTACTTATTCAAAAATATCAACAAATAACAATTTCAAACTGAATAAATTCATGATTGCAAAATCTGAAAATAACTTATTCGCTTTTGTGAATAACTGAAAGTTTTACCGGCTCAAAAATAATCTGCTTTTTTCTGAAGAATTATGCTGAAAATAAATATATTTGCTTCAAAATAGCTGTTCAACTATATAATTAACGTAATAAAAAATTTGACTGATTTTAATCAGATCTATAACTTTCATTACATTTTAACATACAAACACAAAAAGAATAATTACTTTTGTCACTGATTTGAAAAATCAGATAAAATGTTGAAAGTTTAGATGAGATTTTATAACCCAATGTAAATTAGATTCAACACAGAAACACTCACTTACATATCTATCTGAGGACTTTGCATAAAAATTTAAAAGTTGTATTATGAGAAAAATTAACCTTATTATCCTTGCATTCTTGTTTGTTTTTACAACCATCAATGCCCGTCCCCGCAACGCGCAGGAAGCCAGGGAAATTGCGAATCGCTTTTTTTCGAAGACAATAGTCAGCAATGGAGCTCAGAAAGTATCTTCCTCCGAAAATTCAGTTCGTTTACTATACAGCAAAATTTCCGGCACAAACACCGGAGATGCTTTACTTTATATTTTTTCAAAAAACGGGAACAATGGTTTTGTCATAGTTTCGGGCGACGATCGTGCGCGCGAGGTACTTGGTTATTCAGACACAAACAGTTTTGACCCACAGAACATTCCCGACAACATGAAAGACTGGCTGAGTTTTTATGAAGCTGAAATACAACAATTAAAGAGCAGCAATCAGTCAACTTCCGGTTCAGCATTTATACAAAAGGTTGGTAACAGTGCTTCGCTGGAAAATAGTTTTGCCACATCAGTTGCTCCATTGCTTGGTGGCATAAAATGGAATCAGGGTGAACCATACAATAATTTATGCCCCGTCATTACAAGTACCGGAAAACGCACTGTGACCGGCTGCGTGGCTACAGCTATGGCTCAGATTATGAAGCACTACAATTACCCTGCGACAGGTCAGGGCTCAAACACTTACACATCAGATACACATAAGTTTGAGCTTTCAGCCGATTTCTCGAAAGTCACTTTCGACTGGGCCAACATGACAAACACTTACAGCAGTACGAGTACTGAAACTCAAAAAAATGCAGTGGCTACTCTTATGTACAATTGTGGCGTGGCGGTAAACATGAATTACGACATGTCGAGCGGTGCGCAATCGAAAGCCATGGCCGAGGCAATGCGCAAATACTTCAAATATAATCCGAATCTTGAATTCTACTCCAGAAACTATTATACGCGTGAAGAATGGATAAATGTCCTAAAAACGGAGCTAAATGCCGGACGACCATTGATATATGCAGGTTTTTCGCAGGACGGCGGACATCAGTTTGTATGCGATGGCTATGATGCCAACGGACTTTTTCACTTTAACTGGGGCTGGGGCGGTTCGTCGGATGGATATTTTCAGATTTCGGCGCTTGATCCTTCTGAACAAGGCATCGGAGGAAGTTCGGGTGGTTACAATGGAGGTCAGAGCATAGTTGTGGGTCTGCAACCAGCTACGGGGACAGGATTTTTGCATCAAATTCACATGAACGACACCATTTCCTATCCTGCCGATTCGCTTTTGCGTACAGCAAGTATGAATTTTGGCGTGAAGGATTTTTTTAATAATGGTGTGAATAGTTTTGCCGGACAAATCGGAATCGGACTTTATAATGCAAACAATGAATTTGTAAGTTTACTCACAAAATACGACATTTTAGAACTCAAAGCCGGATATGGCTGGAATGATTTAACTTTTACACTCAATAGCTTATCGGCTAATATACAGGCAGGACAATATAAACTTTATGCCATTTTCAAAAAAACAACCGATTCTCAATGGCAAAAAGTGCGTTCGGTAGTTGGAAAACCTGCTTTTGTAAATATCAGAGTAAGCAACGAAAAAGTATATTTCAACACGCCTGCTGACCAAAGTCCTGTCTTAAGTCTGGTATCAATGTCTGTTACAGGTAGTTTGTACGAATCGAAAACGGGACGTATTACTTTGAAAATTAAAAACAACGGAAAAGAATACAACTCACTGATTGGTGTATATTTACAATCGGCAGCCAACGACACTGTGTATCAGTTTGTACGTACCGAAAATGTAAATCTGACAAATGCAGAAACACGCGAACTGAACTTCAACGGAACTATTGACCTTGCTCCGGGCGAATATTATCTTGCTGCCATGTACGATCCTTACAATCAACCCGGAAATGTAAAATCGTTGCGTGCATTTGGCGAGGTACAGACAGTACAAATAAAAGCAACTCCTACAGGAACTGCAAGTCTGTCGCTCAACAGCAAAATAAGTTTTGCCAACAACAGCCGCGTAAACAAAAGCTATGATATATTAACTGCCAATCTGAAAAACACAGGAGCGTATTTTGACAATAAAATGATAGCCTTTATATTTCCGGTTACAGGAGGTAACTCACTTACATATATAGGATATCAGGATGTGATTATTGACAATAACGAAACACAAACTGTTCTTTTTAAAGGTGGAATCAATTTGGCTCCCGGACAATATCAAACAATTTTATATTATTTAAATGATGAAGGAAACTGGTCGAGGGTAACTCCGGATGATAACTCTCAGTTAGTATTTACTCTGATTTCCGACATTACAACAGCTATCAAAAGAAATCCCGAAAGCAAATCAAACATAAGCATCTATCCGCTGCCTGTAAAAGACATCCTGCATTTACAAACGGAACAAAGAATTACGAGCGCCGACATTTATAATATTGCGGGACAGCTTCTGTTAAGTCGCAGTTTCGACAATGAACAGGAAGCTCAAATCAACATCTCCAACTTTAAATCAGGAAGTTATATTATCAGAATTCACACAGCAAACGGAGTGGATGCGCTTCGGTTCGTAAAACAATAGTTAATTTCACAAATTCCAGAAAAAATGAAAAAAATTATCGGCACTTTAATCGTCACAGCGCTTTTGTTTTCCTGCAAATCGGGTAAAAACATCAGCGAAAAAAACAACAATATGCCTGTTTCAGCTGTGGAGCAAACCATTATTTATAAAACAACCCGCGATTTCAGTCAGCTGGTTCCGGTTACAATGAACGAGGAACGCACAAAAATCGTCTCCTACCCTGCCCCAACTGACCTGATTTACAATGGAAAGCCTGCACTTCCGGTGCAACTCAGCAACGGATATTGGCTCGACAACAGAGGTATTGGCACAAATGTCGTATTTACCAGTTATACGTACGAAGAATATGCAGCACTTAGCGAAGTACCGTCTATGGAAGTTTTACTTTCGAAAATTGTAGAAAAATATCCGCTGGCCGAAATGTACTTTTGTGGTCGGCGCGATAGCTACAAAAATATCGACGAGCTCAACAATCTAATAAACAATGGGTTTCCCAACTGTCAAAAAGCTCAAATAAAAGTAATGCAAATCACGCTTTAGCGGCTTGATTTTCCGGGTTTCAATTTGAAGATTTAAAGATTATGGATTACAGAAAACAAATTACACTGAGAAAAAAATGAGTAAAACTTTGATTTACAAGGGGTTTTTCTTGTATTCTCAGTGTAACTCAGAAATTTCTCCTAATGACCTTAGTGTAAATTTTAACTACCAAAAATCATAACTTATTTCTAACTCACGTTTGATTAGTGAATCACAGAATTAATTATTATAAATTGCAAAGCAAAAAAAATGAATATTCAAAAAGACAATCGTTTAGCCTGGGGAATTACCCTTTTACTTTTCGGACTATTATTCATGCTCCGTCAGCTTAATATCTTACCTCCGGATATTTCTGAAATCGTTTTCGACTTAAAAAATTACCCATTGATTATTGGTATCGTTTTTCTTTTCACACATAAAAACAAAACCATTGGATTGGTACTTATTACGGTCGGATTACTTTTCCGTTTATCAGACATCATTCGTCTGACACAGAATATTTCGGACTTTATATGGCCAAGCCTGTTGATTATTGCAGGTGCTATTCTGGTTTTTGGAAAAAGTAAAGGACGTAAATAATGACTTCAGCAGTAATATTCGGAGCCGGAAATGTGGCCACACATCTTGCTCCGGCACTTTTAAAAGCAGGTATTGATATTTTGCAGGTGTATAGCCGCACCGAAAGTTCAGCGTCAGTACTCGCAGCAAAAGTCGGTGCAGCTTTCTGTACCGATCCGAACGAGATTATTGAATCGGCACACTACTATTTTTATGCACTGAAAGATAGTGCAATAGCAGAATTATTGAATTATACCGGAAAATTCAAAGGTATTCATATTCATACCGCAGGAAGTGTGGGAGTTGAAATTTTCGACGGTAAAGCTCAGAATTATGGCATTATTTATCCACTGCAAACATTCTCGAAGGAACGAGAAACCGACTTTTCAAAAGTACCTTTATTTATTGAAGGAAAAAATGGAAATATCTGCGCATTGCTGAAGACGATAGCCGACAAATTATCCAAAAAAACTTACTTTGCAAATAGCGAACAACGTGCACGGCTCCATTTAGCAGCAGTTTTTGCCTGCAATTTCAGCAATCTGCTTTACGATATTGCTTCAGAAATTGTAGATGAACAACAGGGTGGATTTGAAGTACTGAAACCTTTGATTCGTGAAACAGCCGAAAAAGTGCAAACCCTCTCGCCCCGCAAAGCACAAACCGGCCCCGCCACACGCTACGATACCGAAATTATAGATAAACACATTGCCATGCTTAGTCAGCAGCCTGAACTTGCCGATTTGTATGAGAAAATGAGCAAAATGATTTATCAGCGAAGTATCAGCTAAACAGAATATACATGCCCCAAAAAGGCCAACCTTAAAATTTACTAATTAACAAATAATTATTATTGATATGTCTTTCTCCACATAGTTCACAGTAGTTTTTAAAACAAATGGAAAGACTAAGAACACATAGAATTATCCCGAAAATCGGGATAATTTCAGAGTTGTAAAAGTATCGTCAGATACTTTTGCTATTTGAACTAAGTCTTTTTTCTTCAATAATATCTATGTGTTCTATTGTGTTAGAAATATATCAGTAAAATATTTCAACCTACATATCTCAAAGTTGGCTTTTATAATTTCTGTAGCAAAAATACATTTTGAAGCAGTTTTGTAACATTTGTGGAAAAACATTCAAAAAACATGTTGTAGAACATTTTATTGCATTCCAATAAAGTGGAGCAGCCCTTATATTGCAATTGATTACTTTATAAGCCTAAAAAATCCAAAACAATACTTTTGAAAAAGCTTTCATTTAAAAATTGTAAGTTCACGAAGTTTTTTCACAATATAATTATCAAATATATATTAAATCCTTACAATGAATTGTTGATAACTCATAGTATTAACCTAACGCGAATTAACAACAAATAGCTTATATTTGCCGAAATTACTAACAAACAAAAAACTACGTTTAATTAATTCAACATCTTTGTGAAGAAAATATTTTCTTTTTTGGTTGTGCTTATGCTGGCTCAGTTGGCAAATTAAAAAGCAAAGCATATATTTTTATAAGAAGTAATTTGATTTATTGATTAGCGTAACTTATTAGAATTATTTCTGATAAATTCTAAAAATGTATTTTCTACAAAAATTAAAATTTGGGCTCAACCGATAGAGCTTATTATTCATTCATCAAAAAAAAGTCATTTTTCAACTAAACACAAAAAAAAATGAAACAATTAAAAAAAATGGTGGTCGCATTTCTTGTTGTTCTAACAGCAACATTGAATGCGCAAGTAACAACTTCCGGAATTGCAGGAAAGATTATTTCTGGTGGTGAACCTGTCATAGGTGCAACCATTATGGCAACTCACACTTCATCGGGAACTACTTATGGAGCAGTATCTAATGTTGATGGTCGTTTTAATATCGTTGGTATGCGTGTTGGCGGTCCTTATGAAATTAAAATTTCATATATCGGATTTGCAAATGTGACAATACCTAATGTAACTCTTCAACTTGGTGAAACTTACCCTGTTAATGTAGATTTAAAAGAAGACAATAACGAGTTGCAGGATTTGGTTGTATCGGCACAAAGAACAAAATTCACATCTGAGAAAACCGGTGCTGCTACCAACATTACAAGTAGTCAAATCACAAATTTACCTTCAGTAAGTCGCAGCATTATTGACATCACTCGCCTTTCTCCTTATGGAGGCAGCGGAATGGGTTTTGGTGGTACAGATGGACGTACAGCTAACTTCACAGTGGATGGGGCTAATTTCAACAACAATTTCGGATTAAGTGATAGACTTCCCGGCGGCGGTAGCCCAATTTCGATTGAAGCTATAGAAGAACTACAGGTGGTAATAACTCCATACGATGTTCGACAAACAAATTTTATTGGTGGTGGTGTAAACGCTATTACTAAATCGGGTACAAATGATTTCAAAGGTAGCGCGTATGTATATCACAAAAACGAAAACTTACGCGGCGATGCAGTGAATGGTCAACAAATATTAGGTGCACGCGAAGTTGACCGTAATACTACATATGGTTTTACCTTTGGTGGTCCAATTATCAAAAACAAACTTTTCTTCTTTGCAAACGGCGAAATCGCTAAAACACCTACGGTAGCAACTCGATGGAGAGCTTCAACTGACGGTGTTGCTGATGCAAACAATAATATTTCACGCACCACAGTAAGCGACTTGCAGAAAGTTTCTGATTTCGTAAAAACTAATTACGGATACGAGACTGGATCTTATACAAATTTCCCTGCCGATGAAGGAAATAACAAACTTCTTCTTCGTTTAGATTGGAATATCACAAACAATCACCGTTTGGCTTTGCGTTATAATTACACCAAAAACCGTTATTGGTCAGCTCCGAATGCAAGCTCGATGGACGGCGGCACCCGTATGTCTGAAGCTCGTATGTCGCAGGAATCCATGTCATTTGCAAATTCAATGTATTCGATGGACAATCTTGTTCACTCATTCTCTGTTGACTTAAACAGCCGTCTGTCCGATAACTTATCAAACCAGTTCTTAGCCACATTCTCAAAACTTGACGATGTACGCGGCACTAATTCAGAGCCCTTCCCATTTATTGACATTCTGAAAGATGAACAAGCCTATATGTCTTTGGGATATGAACTATTCACATGGAACAATGGTGTACATAATGATGCATTGAATATCAAAGATGAAATTACATATTACGCTGGTAATCATAAAATTGTAGGTGGTATAGCCTATGAATACAAAATGGCAGATAATGCTTACATGCGTAACGGTACAGGATACTATCGCTACTCAAGTCTCAACGACTTTCTAACCGGAGCAGCACCCGAAATCGTAAACTTAACTTATGGTTATGATGGAGAAGCCAATCCTGCAGCTCGCGTAAGAACGAACAAAATCGGAATTTACGGACAAGATGATTGGAGTATTAGTGATAATTTCAAGCTTTCGTACGGTCTTCGCATTGATGGTCTTTTCTTTAACAACGATGATTTAATGACAAACAATGCAATTCTCGCCCTTGATTATTCGGGTCGTAATATTGATACAGGTAAATGGCCTGCAACAAATATCATATTTTCTCCCCGCGTAGGTTTTGTATGGGATGCATTTGGCGATAAAAGTATGAAAGTTCGCGGAGGTACGGGTCTTTTCTCGGGTAACTTACCGCTTGTTTTCTTTACCAATATGCCTACAAATGGTGGAATGGTGCAGTATCAGGCACAAATCAATGCTGCGAATGCAACCAAAAATGGTTTCACAATGGACGAATTTGCCGGAGGTCTTGTAACTGATGCTAACGGAAAAGTTACCACTGCTGCTCTTTATAACAAGTTGATTTCTCTGGGATATCCTTCAACGATTTCTCCTGAAGATGGAACAGTTCCTTCTGCAATCGCTGCTATTGACCCAAAATTTAAGATGCCTTCGGTATGGAAAACTTCTATTGCAGTTGACTATTCATTTAACACATCATTCCCATTCTCTGTAACGGCTGAAGGAATTTTCAACAAAACAATAAACGGTGTTTCTATTTCCGACTGGAGTATTCCATCAGTAGGAGGTTTTGCACGTTTCAACGGTGTTGATAACCGTCCTATTTACCCTTCCGTATATCGTACTGGCACAAAAGCATTTGTATTGGAAAACACTTCTCGCGGTTATGGTTGGATAGGTAATATTACTTTAAATGCTCAACCTACACAATGGATGAATTTAATGGCAGCCTACACACATACTGTAGCTAAAGATGTAACCGGAATGCCTGGATCTAATGCTGAATCTGCTTTTACATACGTTCCTACTGTGGAAGGTCCTAACAATATTAAATTGCACAACTCGCAATATGTGACACCCGATCGCCTTGTAGCATCAATTAATGCTCATGATAAGAGCGGTAATCACTATAGCTTTATATATGAAGGATGGCGCGGTGGAGCTAACTACTCATTTATGACGGTTAATGATATGAATGGCGACGGATACAACTACGATGCAATTTATGTTCCAACCGACGATGAAGTTGCAAGCAATCAGTTCCGCTTTGTTTCGGAAGATGACAAAACCCGCTTTATGGAATATGTACACGCTAACAGTTATTTGAAAAACAAACAAGGAAAATATGCCGAAGCATACAGTGTTTATTCTCCTTGGGTACATCGCATTGACTTTAGCTACAAACATGATTTTGTTGTGAAAACAAACAAAACTAAAAACACATTACAACTTAGTTTTGATGTGAAAAATGTAATGAACCTTTTCAACTCAAGTTGGGGTGTAGGTAAATATTTAAATCCTGAAATTGGTTCGGAAGCGCGTATTATTAAATATGAAGGTGTTGATGCAGAAGGTGTAGCTACATTCTCTACTCCATCTTCAATCAATGGCAATACCCAAACATTTACACCAAGTTATTCTTTAGGTCAAACCTGGTATGCATTAGTAGGTATCAAATATATTTTCAATTAATTTAAAAAGCACTAACAATCATGAAATTAAATAAAATTTTTCCATTGATTTTTGCAATACTTGCCTTAATGACAAGTTGTGCAGATGAAGTAACAATGACCTTGCTTGATGAAATTCAGGTATCGTCATCATATGTATCGATCCCTGTAGATGGTGGTTCTGACACCATCACAGTAACAGCGAAAGACAGCTGGACTGTTGAGAAAGTGGTTACAACTAAAGACAGTGTAAAATGGTTATCTATATCTTCAACTTCCGGAGCTGCTGGAGAAACTGAGCTTATATTCTCAGCTGAATCGACACTGAATGGCCGAACTGCTGAAGTTTTAATTACTATTCAGCAAGAAGTTCCATCTGGTGACACTACTCTAATTAAATATTTAACTCAAAGAATAAATATCATTCAGGGTGTAGCTACAATTTCGAATGCTACTGCCGCCGAAGTAAATGCAGGTCCTGACGGAAAAACTTACCGTATTAAGGGTGTTTGTACAAAAATTGAAAACACGGTATATGGCAACTGGTATTTAACTGACGAAACCGGTTCTGTATATATCTATGGCACTCTCGACAAAAAAGGTAATACCAAAAATTTCCTTAGTTTAGGACTTGAAGTAGGTGATGAAGTGACCATTGAAGGACCAAAATCTTCTTATAGAGATGCTCCCCAAATGGTGAATGTTTCAGTGATTAACATCAACAAGTCACTTGTGAAAGTTGATTCTGTTGCAAATGCAACTTTAGAGTCTGAAGGTGGTGAGTTTACTGCTTATGTTACCAATAAAGGTCAAGGTTTGTCAATTGACATTCCTGAAGATGCTAAGTCTTGGTTATCAATTTCAGCTATCCAATCGGAAGGAATTAATTCTGTTGTGAAGTTCAATGCTGCAGCTAATACAGGTGGCGACCGTGCAGTTGCTATCACTTTCAGTACTACAGATGGGACTAAAGATTATAGTGCAAGTACAAATCTGAGCCAAAAGGGTGCCATTAAAAATGTATCAGTTGCTGACTTTCTTGCCGCTCCGGTTGACGCCAATCAGAGTTATCGTCTGTCGGGTGTTATTACTGAAATTGCAAATTCTAAATACGGTAATTTGAACATAAAAGACTTTTCCGGAGAAGCCTATGTGTATGGCATTAAAGATTTTGAAACCCTGGGTTTAAAGGTTGGCGACATTATTACAATTGTTGGTAAACGTGCTGCATATAAAGAAAGTCCGCAAGTTGGTGGTGCTGTATTGGAAAGCTCAAAAACAGTAACAACAGCTACAATTGCTGAAGTTCTGACTAAAGATGATGACGCTAATACTTATTTTATGGTAACCGGTGTTATAAAATCTATAGCTAATGCTACCTATGGAAATCTTACAATTCAGGATGGTGATAGCGAAATCTACGTTTATGGCTGTTATCCAGGCTATGGTGCAACAGGTGACTTTAGAAAGAACCTGATTGCAGACAAAGGTCTTAAAGTTGGTGATACACTAACCGTAATTGCACCAAAAGGTTCTTATCAAGGAAATCCTCAACTTGTAAATAGTTTTTATTTCAGCCATGTAAGTGCTGAATAAGAATATAGATAACAATAATCATTAAGTTGTCAATTGACAAATTAAGAATTTTAGAGGCTGTCTCAGAAAATGAGTCAGCCTCTTTTATTTCTTTTAGTACAGACCAATTCGCCCCATTCGTTTTCTCAATTAAAAATTGTACTTTTGCACTTGCTTTTCAAAAAAAATTGAATGGAATATCAATCATATCAACTGTCGAACGGGTTTCGTTTGATACACAAACCCGATAATTCGGCAGTTTCATATTGCGGAATAGTCATAAACACCGGTTCGCGCGACGAGTACGAACATGAACATGGGATGGCACATTTTATTGAACACATGTTGTTCAAAGGCACTGCCAAACGTCGTTCGGCACATATTATCAACCGCCTCGAGCATGTGGGCGGCGAACTGAATGCCTTTACTTCGAAAGAAGAAACAGTGGTTTACGCAGCTGTGCTCAACGAATATTTCTTTCGCGCTATGGAATTACTGGCCGACATTACGCTCAATTCCATTTATCCGCAGAAAGAAATCGACAAAGAAGTGGAAATTATTCTCGACGAAATTCAATCGTACAACGACAGTCCTTCGGAGCTTATTTACGACGATTTCGAGGAAATGCTTTTTTCGCATCACAATATCGGACATAATATTCTGGGAAATCCGGAATTACTGAAAAAGTTCAACACTTCAGACAGCGACAAATTTGTAAAACGACAGTATCGCCCCGAAGAGATGGTTTTCTTTAGCATGGGAAATATCAGTTTCAAACAAATTGTCCGAAAAGCAGAAACCTATTTTCAAAACATTACTAACAGTAACGAAAAATTGCGCCGAACAGCACCTGAAAGTTATCAGCCCTCACGTGCTCATATTGCAAAAAACACACATCAGGTGCATTTTATGTTGGGCAATCGTGCTTACGACATGTATCACCCCGACCGAATGGGCTTGTATTTACTCAACAACATTCTTGGCGGACCGGGCATGAATAGCCTGCTCAACCTGTCGCTGCGTGAAAAACACGGATTGGTTTACAATGTGGAGTCGAGTTATCAGCCTTTTACCGACACAGGAATGTGGACGGTTTATTTTGGTTGCGACCCCGAAAATGCAAACCGTTGCGAGCAACTTGTGTACAAAGAATTGCAGAAACTTCGCGATTTTCCGATCAGCGAAAGCAATCTGAAAAAATACAAATTACAGCTTATGGGACAAATGACTATTTCGTCGGAACAAAAGGAAAATCTGGCGCTAAGCCTTGGCAAAAGCTTTCTGCGCTACAACAAAGTGGATAGCATGAACGAAATACGCACGCATATCGAAAACCTGACTGCAGAAAAACTTCAGGCAATTGCACGCGAAATTTTTGATCCTGAGAAACTAACCATTCTGAAATACGAATAAGCCAAATGGAACTCGACGAATATATCGAAGCGCATTCACAGGCCGAACCTGCATATTTAGCCAGGGTAAACCGTGCTACCCATGTAAGGCTTATCAATCCACGAATGCTTTCAGGGCATTTGCAGGGACGATTATTGGCCATGTTTTGCCACATGATAGCGCCGCAAAGAATTCTGGAACTTGGAACTTACTCGGGTTATTCAGCGCTTTGCATGGCCGAAACTTTACCCGAAAACGGCATATTGCACACCATCGAAGCCGACGATGAACTGGAAGATTTTATTCGTGAAAATATTGATGGTTCGGGTTACGGACATAAAATAAGGCTTCATATCGGAGCAGCACTCGACATTATTCCGCAAATCGACGAAACCTTCGATCTGGTTTTTATTGATGCCGACAAACGTGAGTATCGTGAGTACTTCGAAGCTGTACTGCCCAAAGTGCGAACAGGTGGATTTATTCTGGCCGACAACACGCTCTGGGACGGGAAAGTACTATCAGCAGTAAAAGCAAACGATCATCAAACCATTGCAATTATGGAGTTTAATGATTTTATTGCAAAGGACGACAGAATCGAAAAAGTGCTGTTGCCCTTTCGCGATGGACTGACGATAATGCGGAAGAAATGAGTTCACAATGGACAATTGATAATGCACAGTTGATAATTTATAATTTGAAAAAACGCTAACTAATCAGCCAATCACTTGAGCCTAAAAATCTGAAACCTGAAACACTAAAACTCTGAAACAAATAACCCAACGCTCAATCGTAAATTGTAAATTGTAAAATTGAAAATTGAAAAAAATGTTTATCTACGAACTTGAAATGAAAGTACGCGACTATGAGCTTGATTTGCAGGGCATAGTCAATAATTCGGTGTATCAGAATTATCTTGAGCACACACGTCATGAATTTTTACTCGAGAACAAAGTAAGCTTTGAGGAGCTTCACCTACGTGGTATCGACGCCGTAGTAGCGCGTATCGAAATGGCATTTAAAGCATCGTTACGCTCGGGCGATAGTTTTGTATCGCGACTGTATGTAAAAAAAGAAGGTGTTAAGTACGTTTTTCATCAGGAAATTCGTCGTAAAACCGACAATCTGCTTTGCATTAAAGCCCGCGTGGATACTGTGGCTGTGATAAACGGCAAACTGGCCTCTGCCCTACCCGAGTTTGACGAACTTGTGGAAAAAAGCGCCAAAAAAGCTGAAACTTTATAAGTTTGCTAAACTATTTTCGTTCTTGCTTGTTAAAATCTAATTAGTAAGCAATTGGTTCTACTTTACCAAATTAAAAATAAAACAAATTTTCATAAGGATTAAACCACATAAGAACACAAAAGGCAACAAAAGTAACAATTTTCAACATTGAAAATTCTCTTTTCTGTGCTATAGAATTGTTTTTTCTTCTTTTGTGTTTCTATTGTGTTCTTATGTGGTTCAAGATTTTATAATGCTAAATTAGAATTTGAAAATAATTTTATCAAAACAAAAAAATATATGAACGAATTTCTGCAAACCGAAGAAAAAATAGTCAAGATGCTGAAAACAGTATTTGACCCTGAAATACCTGTCAACATTTACGACCTGGGACTGATTTACAGTATAGACCTCGACGAAAACGGTCAACTCGAAATCGACATGACACTCACCGCACCGAATTGTCCTGCTGTGGACTTTATTGTGGAAGATGTACGCATGAAAGTACTCAGCGTGGAAGGTGTAAACGATGTAAACGTAAACATTGTGTTCGAACCCGCGTGGGATAAAAGCATGATGAGTGAAGAAGCCCAACTTGAACTTGGCTTTTTATAAATCGACATAAATATGATTTATTTTATTTCCGATGCACACTTAGGTTCGCGCATTATCGAAAATCCGTTGGCTCACGAAAAAAAACTTGTGAGCTGGCTCGATATGGTCAAAACCGATGCCACTCAGATTTTTCTAATGGGCGATATGTTCGACTTCTGGTTCGAATATAAATCTGTGGTTCCCAGGGGATTTGTTCGTTTTCTCGGAAAACTGGCCGAATTAACCGATGCGGGTATCGAAATTCATTTTTTTACCGGAAACCACGACATCTGGACTTTTGGCTATCTCGAAAATGAAATCGGCCTGAAGGTGCATCGCAAACCCGAAACTATGCAACTTGGAAGCAAAAGCTTCTTTCTGGCACATGGCGACGGACTTGATATGGGTGATAAAAAATTTCATTTTATCAGGAAAATATTTCACAGCAAACTGGCTCAGAAACTTTTCGGTTGGCTACCACCCCGCCTCGGACAGAACTTTGGCTACAAATGGTCGGAGCAAAACCGCAAAAAATACACCGGAAAAGAATCAGAATACAAAGGTGAGGACAATGAGTTTCTGGTAGTTTTTGCCAAAAATTATTGCAAAACACATCAACCCGATTTTTTGATTTTCGGACACCGGCACATCGCACTCGATTTGCAAATCAGCAAACAAACACGTGTCGTCATTCTTGGCGATTTCGTCAGCATTTTCTCTTACGGAAAATTTGATGGCGATAATTTCTCGCTTGAGTTTTTTGAAGAATAGTCAGTGGAGAATGGCTGATTGCTGAATTGAATTGGCTATATCAAAAGCAATAGGAATGCAAATCACATGAACAAACGCAAATTTACGCAAATCATAAATAACTATATTTAGGGCTTGCTGAGAAACTAAATTGAAGAAATTGGAACGCGGATTTAGCGGATTAGGCGGATGTGGACAGATAATTATCATATGGATTTATATCGAATTTTTCGATAAATCGAAACGGATTTTCAAAATTAGTCTTAAAAATCTGCCGTTTTCGAAGAAAACATAATCCAAAAAAAAATAAATCCGCTGACAACCGCCTAATCCGCTAAATCAACGTTGCAATTACAATATCAAAGTGTATGATTTTTTCTGATCTTACTTAATTTTCAATAGTCTCTTTATATTGATATGGAAGAAATTGGGCTTTAGCCAAACAACTAAACAATTGGTTTATCCTTCAACGGTTGTTGGCTTGCATTTGTTTCTGAAAATGCAACCTGCAGACTAACTAATGAACAGATTAACTAATCAACCAATTAACCAGTCAACTGTCAGTAAAAAAACAATGAAAACAAAAATACTCATCGTCGGAATTGGAGGTGTGGGCGGTTACTACGGTGGCCTGCTTGCCCGAAAATACGAGCACCATCCCGAAATTGAAATATCGTTTGTAGCTCGCGGTGCACATCTTGAAGCCATACAGCAAAATGGACTGAAAGTAATTGCCGAGAATGAAACCTTTGTAGCCCGACCTGCAATTGCCACCAACAATGTTTCAGAGACCGGAATTGCCGATTACATTATCCTTGCTACAAAAAGTTACGACCTCGCAGCCACTATCGAACAAATAAAACCCTGTGTCGGTCCCGAAACTGTTATTTTACCTTTACTTAATGGTGCTGATATCAGCGAGCGCGTTTCCCGCCTTTTGCCCGGAAACGAAATATGGGAAGGCTGCGTGTACATTGTAGGGCGACTCAACGAACCGGGTGTGGTCGAAAGCTCAGGCGGCGTGCACGATTTGTATTTCGGACTACGTAACCAAACAACCGAAAAGCTCCTTTTTGTAGAAAAACTAATGCTCGATGCAGGTATTAAAGCAAAGCTCACGCCCGAAATTGGCAAAATTATCTGGCGGAAATTTATTTTTATTTCCACAACAGCTACGCTCACGTCCTATTTCAATGTAGGTTTTCGCGATTTGCTTACCGACGAGCACCGCAAAGACATTACGCTGAAAATCATTCGCGAAGTGTCGGCCATTGCACATGCCGAAGGTATTAGGTTTGATTCCGACATTGTGGAAACTACAGTTCGTCACATCGAACGACTGCCTTTTGGCACTACAGCCTCCATGCACAGCGACTTCAGCGCCGGAAAAAACACCGAACTCAGCACACTCACTGCCATTGTAATTGAAAAGGGTAAAAAGCATGGAATTGAAACTCCAACTTACCAAAAGGTATACGATAAGCTAAAGAAATAAGCACTTATACCATTTTTTTTAAGTCTGAATTTCATTGTAAATTATGAAATTCAGACTTTATTTTTTTATAAACCAATCTATACAAATACCGTCACAAGACCTTTAAGGACAGATTACAATATACAAAATCATTCAAATCATGTATTTCTGTGCTGTTTTTTGTATTACAATCCACTCAGAGATGTAATTAACCGGGCTTTTTATAATTTTGAATGCAGAAAATTGTTTTTCAGTCGCACGACCGGAAAATTTTTAATTTTTATCAATAAGAAATTCCATTCAGGAAACAAATAAAGAGACACTGTTTACAAATGAAAAGACTAATTTCAACAACATTACTTTTACTTTTTAGCTCAGTATTTTTAATTACGAATGCCCAAAATAAGCAGGCTGAGCAAATGGCACGCAAAATTGCCAATCGGATTTTAAGTTCAACCACCTATACTTTTGTGAATAATAAAACCGGCGAAAAATTTGAAACAGTAAAAGGTCAGCCGCTCACTTACGACATTGTGGCCGAATCGAAATATAATCAATGGCATTACACAAACGGCGTAACCAACATTGCCATGCTCGAACTGGCTGATAAACTCGGCGAAAAGAAATACGAAAATTTTGTACTTCGAAATATGAATTTTGTATTCAACGAAGGCAATCTCAATTATTTCCGTCAGCTTTACGACAGTGCTTTTAATCAAAGTGGCTGGTTTGCAGTGCGTAAAGTAAGCTGGCACATGATTTTCAGAGGTAAACGCCTCGACGATAACGGACCTATGGGCGCCAGTCTGATCGAAATTCAGAAAAAATATCCGAACGAAGCTTTTTTGAAATATATCAATGAAACCGCTTCGCATCTTCGTCACGACGAACCACGTATGAAGGATGGCACCATTGCGCGCATTTGGCCTCACGAAAACACCATTTGGGCCGACGATGCCTATATGGCCATTTCGTTTCTTTGCCGTATGGGCGAATTTGCAAACGATAAAAAAATGATGACCGATGCCGCTAAGCAAGTACTGAACTATACAAAATACCTTTGGAGTCCCGAAAAGCAACTTTACCATCATTGCTACCACACCGACACCAAAGAACACGGCGTGGCGCACTGGAGTCGTGCCAATGGCTGGGTTTTCATGGCGCAGGCCGAGTTGCTGAATGTGATGCCCGAAAATCATCCTTTACGTAAAAAGGTGCTCGAAAACTTCAGAATGCAGGCACGTGGAATTGCACGCTATCAGGGAAAAAACGGACTCTGGCATCAGGTGCTCGACCGTGAAGATTCGTACGAAGAAATCACCGGAACTGCCATGTTTGTGTTTGGCATAGCCCGCGGCGTTAAAAAAGGATGGCTTCACCCCGATATGATTTATGTAGCAGATCAGGGTTTGAAGGGAATGATGAAGCAGATTACTCCAAATGGCGACGTGACCAATATCTGTGTGGGAACAGGCATTATGCCATCGTTGCAATACTACTACAACCGTCCCACTCAGGAAAACGACCCTATGGGCGAAGGTCCTGTTCTTCGTGCACTTATCGAAATGATTGATGCGCCCAAATATACCGAAGTCAGCGCCGAACAACAATACGACAAAATCGGAGCAAAACGATAGAAAATCATAAACCGGAATTTAACCCGAAATACCCTGAATTGATTCATTTAAAGGTATTTCGGGTTTTTCGTTTATTTTTATTAGATTTGTATTCACTACTGACCGACTAAACATCTGAGATTCTTCGCTACGCTCTGAATGACAATGATTTGTATTGATTATGATTTGGAGGAGGTAGGTTGGCGGCTTCGCCGCCAACCTACCTCCTCCAAAAAACCTAACTTACAGATTGCCTGTCATTCCGAACGTAGTAAGGAATCTAATAAGCTAAAAAACTAATTCAAACTATTTTTTATCGGTCAGTACTGATTTGTATTCTTAAAAAATCTAATCATTATGCATTTCAACGAGCCGGAAATTGATTGTAAATATCTCATAGTAAACGAAAGAGACCGTAAATTCGGACTTTCGGTCAACACTGTAGGCTTTCAGGCCATAGCTGCCGGCACCCCTTATCCCGTCACCGATCATCCAAACGGCTATTTTTTCAATGCTCAGAAAGGACGTGTGCTTCGCGAATATCAGTTTCTCTATATTACAAAAGGGCGCGGAGTTTTATCTATTGGCGAACATAAAAATATTGCGCTTACCAAAGGAAAATTGCTCGTAATCTTCCCCGGACAATGGCATAGCTATCAACCCAACCCTGAAACAGGTTGGAATGAGTATTATATCGGATTTGAAGGCCCCATGATTGACAATATTGTGGCAGATGAATTTCTATCCGAAGAAAATCAAATAATGGATGTGGGCTTTAACGAAGAATTGGTCACACTATTCAGCAGGGCCATTGAAATTGCCGAGACCGACAAGATATCTGCTCAGCAATATCTTGCGGGAATAGTAATGCATATATTCGGTTTAATTTCATCCATTTCGAAAAATAAAATTTTCGAAGCCGGAGATATAGTTCAAAAAATTGAGCAGGCAAAAATTATTATGAACGAAAATGTCGATAAAAATATCGACACCGAAGAGCTGGCTTCGAAGCTGAATATCAGCTACTCAAGGTTTCGGAAAGTTTTCAGGGAATACACCGGTTATGCGCCGGCAAAATACTTTCAGGCGCTGAAGCTCCGTAAAGCCAAACATTTATTAGTTAGCACTTCGCAATCGGTAAAGGAAATAGCCTATCAGCTTGGATATAACTCCACCGAACATTTCTTTAGCCAGTTTAAGAAAAACACGGGCTACACACCCAACGAATACCGCTCTTTTAGCCGCGAAACTGAAGAATAGCCAATTACTTTCTAAAATGCGGTTGTCCAAAAGCTTTTGCAGTCATTTCATGCACATCAGCCACCCAAATCTTCACATTTTTCAAAGCCGGAAGTGAATACTTAAACGTTTTATCTGAATATTTTTTCATAAAGATATTCAGCAACTCCTCTTTTTGCTCCAAATTCTCCTCGAATCGAATGGTCGATTTACATATCACACTCTTCGAATCCATACGATAACTGCAAGCTACATCCTGATGCTGATACACCAACTTTCCTTCGGTGCAGAATGTAATACATACGCGATTGTTGGCTTCAAGCATTAGCTGATGAGTGCCAAAAGGCGCCGAATGCAGAATAATCTGACCCTCATGATAAGCAAAATTCATCGGCAGCACATAAGGCATACCATCGGGAGTGGCAAAACCCACAAAACAAATCTGACACTCCGAAATAATCTGCTCCATCTCAGCACTATCTGTTATTGTAATGGTCTTCATTGAATTAACTGGTTTTATTTCTGACTATATCTGAATAATATCCAATGAGTTGGATATTTAATATCAGTGTTATCCGGTATAAAAAATCTGAATGACTAAAATGAGATCTCTCACTTCGTTCGAGATGACAGTCAGCTAGTTATATTTTTGTGAGGGGGTTAGGTTGGCGGCGAAGCCGCCAACCTAACCCCCTCACAAACAAATTCAATACAAAATGCTGTCATTCAGATCCGCCGCGGCGGAGAAGAATCTAATGATTTTTAGCGGACAACAATGATTTAATATTTAATTAAGTGACAAAATTAGCAAAAAAACCCTGCAAAAAAGAATATAAAACCAATATACAGTCAGCTTTTACAAAACAAAATTGAGAGCAGTCTCGAAAAAAAATGCATAAATCAATTGCCAGTGTGCAATTTTTCATATCTTTGTGCATTCAAAAAACAGTCACTCACAAGTTTATACATTAAACTACAGTTTGATTAAGAGCAAATTAATAAAGCATCAAAAACATTCGATAACTCAAAAAAAACAATTATTCAGTTATGAAAAAAGTACTCTTCACGCTAAGTTTTTTAATTTTCTTATCTGTTACTGCATTTGCACAAATCGATCAGATTGTAGGCAAATGGAAAACCATCGACGATGAGGATGGAACAGCCAAATCGATAGTACATATATTTAAAGCCACAAACGGAAAATACTATGGGAAAGTAGAAAAACTCTTTAAGAATGCAGATTCGCTTTGTACCGAATGCGAAGGTGCCGAAAAAAACAAACCAAAGCTGGGTATGACAGTCATAAAAGGAATGACTGCAAAAGATGGTAAATTGACCGGAGGCACCATTCTCGACCCCAATAATGGTAAAGTTTATCGTTGTAACATCAGCATCGACTCCAAAACCGGTAACCTGAATGTACGCGGTTCACTCGACAAAGGTGGCTGGATCGGACGTTCTCAAACCTGGATGAGGAGAAGTAATTTATTATCAACGAAATAATATTTTCAGCACTTTTACTCCACAAGGCAAGATCATAAAAAATCTTAAAACAGAGAAAAAGCAACGGAAATATGTTGTACAACATAAAAAATGCCTTTATCTTTGCACTGTGTTTTTCATGGTATTAGATTTAAGGTTAATTAAAAGATTGGGTTGTCGTGAGACAACCTTTCTTGTTTTATACAATTCAGCCCAAAATGAACACATTCTTCAACCAACTCTTATCTGCCACTAAAAGTGCATTTCCCAAAGCCGGGAAAACAATCTGGTGGCTTCTCAAAATAATCATACCCATAAGTTTTTTAGTGAGTCTGCTTCAGTTCAGTGGACTGCTGAGCATGTTTGCTGTCTATATGTCGCCATTATTTTCACTGATCGGGCTACCTGGCGAATCGGCCATCGTATTTATTTCCAGCATGTTTTTATCGCTCTATGCCCCTATTGCCATCATCGCTACGCTCCCACTCGACATACGCGAAATAAGCATTCTGGCTCTGATGTGTCTTGTATCGCACAATCTGATTGTAGAAACTGCAGTGCAACGAAAAACAGGTTCGTCAGGCTTGATTATGTTTTCGCTCAGGTTTGTAAGTTCATTTATACTGGCCTTTATTCTGCATAAAATCCTTCCTGATCAACCAAGCAGCAATATGCAACTAAGTCATGAAGTGATAAATCCCTCATTCAGCGAAATGCTGAGCACCTGGTTATGGTCAAGCTTTGATCTTATTTTAAAAATCGTTCTCATTGTAACCGGACTAATGATAATGCAGCAAATCCTGAAAGAATTCAAACTTTTAGACAAGGTTGCAGCAATTTTCTCACCCTTAATGAAGTTTATGGGACTTTCGGCCGATAGCGCATTTCTTTGGTTTGTAGCTCAAACTGTTGGTTTAGCTTATGGCTCAGCCATTATGACTGAAGCCGTACATAACAATGAAATAAGTCCACGCAACGCCAACTTACTCAATTTTCACATCGCTATTAATCATTCACTCCTGGAGGACACACTTTTGTTTGTAGCCATTGGTGTACCGGCTGCGTGGATTGTATTTCCGCGCTTATTGTGGGCCATTGTGGTGGTTTGGATTGTTCGCCTGTGGCCTCGCAGAAAACTATTGTGATTTTTCATATTTTTAACCAAAATAAAAACGTTCATTTATCGAAGAAATATTAGATTTTTAAATATTTCTTTATCTTTGCATATTAAAGCAAAAACACTGAAATTATGTCGAAAAAAATGTCCAACACCAAGAAAATGCTCATTGAAGTTGCCCGCGTACTTTTTTCTAAAAAAGGGAAAAAAGAGGTCACAATGAATGACATTGCCGAGGCATCGAAAAAAGGGCGACGGACACTTTACACCTATTTCAACAACAAAGAGGAAATATACAAAGCCGTTATCGACAAAGAGCTGGAGCATTTATTGGAACAAATAAAAACTGTATCGGAGCAAGACACCGAACCCGACGTAAAACTCACCAATCATATTATTGCTCATTTAGATGCAATAAAATATATTGTTACACGAAATGGATCGTTGCGGGGAGATTTCTTTCACGATATCTATGAGGTAGAACGAACCCGCCGAAAAGTAGACCTGAAAGAAATTGAATACATCAAAAAAATCCTGAACGAAGGTATAGAAAAAAAAGTATTCAAACGTATGGATGCCAACCTTTCGTCACTGATCCTTTTTCATGCTCTGAAAGGTCTTGAGGTTCCCTACATACGACAGAACATCAGTGCCGAGTTTGAGAAAAACAAAAACAGCATCGTAGAATTTGTATTTCGCGGCATTAAAAGATCGCGATAAATAAATCATTAACAACACTTATGAAGCAGGAAATCAAATTGATTGATTTCCTGCTTTTTTATTGCACATAAAAAACTCAAACAAAATAAATTACAAACCATAAACCCAACATTCATTTACAGAAATTTTTCTTTAATTGAAATAATTGTATTACTTTTGCACACCAAAATACGACAACACAAACACTATGGCTTTTGTTAACAATGCTATGATCGTTCGACGTGAACTCATGGCCAAACTGATTTCGCTGTATCAATCAGAAAAACTAATTGAAGAGATTGACCGCATTCCACTTAAAATGTCGCCCAAGAATACCCATGCCAGAGGCAGATGTTGTATTCACAAAGAAAGAGCGGTACTAAAATACAAAATGTTGCCTATTTTAGGTTATCGTGTTGATGAAGAAGAAGATGAACTTACTCCGTTATCCGACTACGCCAAACGTGCACTCGAACGTAAAACCACAAATAGCTCAATCCTTACAGTTGTCGACGAAGCCTGTACAGCCTGTGTAAAAACTAATTATGTGGTTACCAACCTATGTAAAGGCTGTGTGGCACGTTCGTGCTATATGAATTGCCCAAAAGATGCAATTACTTTTCTCGACAATGGCCAGGCACATATCAATCATTCAAAATGCATCAATTGTGGAATTTGCAAAGAAGCTTGTATGTATCATTCCATTGTGTATATTCCGGTGCCCTGCGAAGAAGTTTGTCCGGTAAAAGCCATCTCGAAAGACGAAAACGGCATTGAACACATCGATGAATCAAAATGCATCTACTGTGGGAAATGCATTAATGCCTGTCCTTTTGGTTCTATTTACGAAATATCACAGGTTTTCGATATACTATCGGCTATAAAACGTGGCGAACAACTGATTGCCATCATGGCGCCTTCCATTATGTCGCAATTTAACAATTCACTCAGCGAAATATCAGAAGCTATTGAAAAAATTGGTTTTACTCAAGCAACAGAAGTAGCACAGGGAGCAATGGAAACCACCCGTCGTGAGGGTGCCGAACTCCGTGAAAAACTCGAAGCTGGCCAGCAATTCATGACCACCTCCTGCTGCCCATCATACATAGAATTGGTAAACAAACATTTACCTGAAATGAAACCCTTTGTATCACACACCGGATCGCCCATGTATTACACGATTGAAATGGCTAAAGCAAAACATCCGGAAGCAAAAATTGTGTTTATCGGCCCCTGTGTAGGGAAACGCAAAGAAGTAATGGATCATCCTAACATTGATTATATTCTTACTTTTGAAGAAATTGACACATTATTTACAGGCTTAAATATTGAAATACAAACAACCGACAAACAGAGACCAGCAGCACCTTTGGACGGGCGCGGTTTTGCACAGGCAGGTGGTGTCATTTCAGCTGTACAAAACATGTATCCTCAGTTGGGAATAAAACCAATACAGGTTTCGAATCTGAACAAGAAAAATATTGGTTTATTGAGAGCGTTCACAAAAGGAAAAGCAACTGGTAACTTTGTGGAGGTAATGGCCTGCGAAGGAGGTTGTATTTCAGGACCCTGCGGCAAAATAGATTATTCGCAAGCCCAAAAAATATTTAAAAAAGCAATGGAAAAGATCTGATACAGTCGGGATATATTAATTTTGTATGCGTCGGATCTGTTTTCGACGCATTTTTTATCTGAAACAACAATTCAAAGTGAAAAAAATATATACTATTTTAGGCTTAGTGACACTTTCGTTAGGCATAGTTGGCGTTTTCCTACCATTACTCCCCACCACTCCCTTTATTTTACTATCAGCATTTCTATTTGCCCGTGGCTCTCAAAGACTGAATCGTTGGCTGTTAAACCATCGCGTTTTCGGAAAAATGATACATGATTATCAAGAAGAGAAAAGCATTCCCTTACATGCAAAAATTTACGCCATTAGCTTGTTGTGGATATCTATTTCGTATGCGACCTTCTTTGTTGCAACTGAAAAACTATGGTTACAGATACTACTCGTTTCTATTGCCACAGCCGTCACAACACACATTCTCAGCTTTAAAACAAAAAAATAAGAGATTAGTTTTGACTAATTTTATCTGAGCTATCGGCTACTAAATCTCTCAACGAACATTCGCATTCGCATTGTACCGATTCGAGCAAACCACTACGTTTAAGCAAGTCGAACTCTGTTTTAAAATTTTCAGTAAAAATTCCTTCCTCAAGATTCTCTTCAATTTGATTAACAGTCCACCATTTTGCATGGTCGATTAATTTTTTGTTATAATCCTGTAAATCAGCATAGCAAGCTACAAAAAGAAATGCATAATGATATTCAAAATCTGTTTCGTGAATATAATTCGACAGAAAAAGTGGCTTGATAGCTCTCATAGAATATCTCTCTTCTGCCGTACGTTTAATACAATGTTCAAGTGTTTCACTCACTTTTATATGGTTCGAAATGGCCGTATCCCACAGCCCCGGGAAAACAAGATCCGTTTCGCTACGCTTTTGCAAATACACCCTATTATTATCGATAAGCATAACTCTCACAATAGGATGCATATATTTCACATGCGAATTAAGACTATTATGATGCTGAATGGAACCTATTGTTTTTCCCTGTTCGTTTACTATTGGCCACCACTCTTCTTTCAAAAGGCGAACACGTACAATAGTCACCCTGATCATTTCGTAAAACAACACAAATAAAAGTACCGACACATAAACAGAATAAATAAAACCCAGAGAGTTTTCAAGATTAGGTAATTTCAGAATAAGCGCAATGCTGTAAATGTGTGTAAAAAGAAAAATAATGACCGCCAATATCCATATCATCCGAAACAACTCATTGAGATTATTCACCATCGAGAGCATCTTTTTGTTTCTACTATTGATAAAAGCGGATATTCTGGTACGAAACAAAAGTGAAAATGCAAATACGGCCAGCAAAATAAATTCTACCCGTACAGAATTAAAATCGGGAGTAATGGTGTTATCAGGCAATATGGTAGCAAGCAAGGCTACAGTAAGATATATAGCAGTGGAGAACAAAAACCATTCGAGGATTCTGCGATAAACGAAATACACATACACTGCCAGTACAAAAGTGACCGGCAGTGATGCAATCCATGCCATATGCAATCCCATAAAATCGTCCACTATCATAAACACTATGACTGGTAGAAAATGTAATACGGGATTAAAAAAAGATTCGTTAATTTGTTTCTTTAAGTTCTTCATTCAGGTATAGAAAATCACAAAATTTTAAACGCGGCAAAATCTAAGTTGCCAAACAACTATGCTATTACAAATAAATCATTCATAATTTATATTACTCTTGTAACAACAAAGTATGTGTTTAGTTTGAATTTCTATACAAAAAAAGCCGCAGATATTACTAAAAAGCCATCATTCGACTTACATATTTTCCGATAATATCAAACTCGATATTAACCGTTGTTCCGGCTTTAATCTGATGAAAGTTTGTAAACTCATAAGTATAGGGAATAATGGCCACCTGAAAGCTGTTGTCGGTAGGATTGCAAACAGTAAGACTCACGCCATTCACTGTAACCGATCCTTTATCCACTGTCATATAACCGCGACGGGCCATTTCCTTGTCGAATGCGTATTCGAAAGTAAAATACCAGCTACCTTCGGCTTCCTTCACTTCAGTGCACACTGCAGTCTGATCCACATGCCCCTGCACAATATGCCCGTCGAGGCGACCGTTCATTATCATGCTGCGCTCAAGGTTCACCTTGCTGCCCACCTCGAGTTTTCCCAGATTGGTACGGTCGAGCGTTTCCTTTATGGCAGTTACCGTGTAGGTTTTATCGGTCATGGCCACTACAGTCAGGCAAACGCCATTGTGCGCCACACTCTGATCAATTTTCAGCTCGTCGACAAACGAACATTCCATTGTGATATGCAGGTTTTCCTGCTCTTTTTGCAATGCCACCACGCAGGCAGCTTCTTCTATTATTCCTGAAAACATAATAATATTAACCCCTAACCCCTAAAGGGGGATAAAACCCCATATTTAAAAGTAGAGTTGGTTTTGATTTGTAAATATCTAAGATTAAATAAACACAATTTCTAACACCTGATTATTTTAAACTACAAAGCTAATTTCTCAAATAACTTAGCTTGACACAAAGGCTATCCTGCCCCCCTTTAGGGGTTGGGGGTCATTAGCAAATACCGCTTAAAGTCCTCAAAATCTTTACTCATTGCAATGCTTTGCTTTTCGCCTTTCATAAATTCCTGCAGTTTCTGAGGAATTTCGATTTTCTCGCCCAGAATATCCTGCACGGTATCGAGGAATTTAGCCGGATGCGCCGTTTCGAGGAAAATACCTGTTTCGCCCGGCTCGAGCATGTCTTTCAAAGCCTGATAGCCACAAGCGCCATGCGGATCGAGCAGATAGCCCGTGTCTTTGCGACAGGCACGCATGGTATCTGCAATTTGCTCATCTGTATAGCTAATGCCGCTTATTTCGGATGAAATAGCTTCGTGCGAATGATTGTACAAATCGAGAATACGTGCAAAATTGCTCGGGTCGCCCACATCCATTGCATTAGCAATAGTAGCTACCGAAGGACGCGGTTTGTATTCGCCGGTTTTCAGATATTCGAGGAAAATATCGTTACGGTTATTCGCTGCAATAAAGCGTTTCACGGGCAAGCCCATTCGTTTGGCAAACAGTCCGGCAGTGATATTTCCAAAATTTCCACTTGGTACACAAATCACCATATTGCGGGCTGCTTCCTCCGAAATCTTCTTCAGCTGCGCATACGCATAAAAATAATAAAATGCTTGCGGAAGAAAACGCGCTACATTGATGGAGTTAGCCGAAGTTAGTTTCATTTTGGCATTCAGTTCGGCGTCCATAAACGCAGTTTTTACCAACGCCTGACAATCGTCGAAAGTGCCATCCACTTCAATGGCCGTAATATTTTGCCCCAGTGTGGTGAACTGACATTCCTGTATAGGACTCACTTTCCCTTTTGGGTAAAGCACATACACATGAATGCCTTCCACGCCCAGAAAACCATTGGCTACCGCACTTCCCGTATCGCCCGCAGTAGCTACAAGCACATTTACCTGACGGTTTCCATCATCCGAACGCTGAATAAAATAACTCAGCATACGCGACATAAACCGTCCGCCCACATCCTTAAATGCCAGCGTAGGGCCATGAAACAGTTCCAGACTAAAAATATTCTCCTCAACTTTTACAAGCGGCACATCGAAACTCAGCGTATCGTTCACCATCATTTTCAGCATATTGGCATGCACATCGTCGCCAAAAAGCATGTAGGCAGCCGTATAAGCCATATCCTGAAACGACATTTTGTCGATATTCTCGTAAAACACAGCCGGGATTTCGGTTATCGAATCAGGCATAAAAAGTCCCTTGTCCTCGGCAAGCCCTTTGATTACTGCATTGGCAAGCGATTCGCCTGTAATCTGTTTGTTTGTACTGTAATACTTCATTTTCTATTTAACCACTAAGGCACTTAGTACATTTTATAAGCACTAAGCAAATATGTAATTATTCTTTCAATTTTATTTATACGCGGTTACAAAGATACAGCTTTTAACGTAAATATGCGACAGTTTCCCGCTGATTTATATTTTATCAAAAGTGTTTATATATATCAACACACCAAGGAATTTAGTATCCATAAATACAACAACTCATCACACATTCGAACAAACTCAATAATTATGTCTAACAATGGCTTATTATTTTAAAATTCAAAAATTAAAACATAGATAGGCCTTAGTCTCGTAAATTAGGTTAATAGTCCCGACAAGTCGTGATTGGACGGTAAGGACGGATTGGAATGCAGATAAGAAATACACTTTGGAAATTGATCTGGAACGCAAATACTTAAAAATCATCACGCCACAGGTGGGATTAAAGTCAGCTTTCAATCCGCTTTTTCCACAAAATCTGTGTTCAATTTCGTTTATTATAAATATTTTTTCTAAGAAATTTCAAATATACAAATTATATCATTCGAAAAATATGCATGAGCATTTTGAACTTTATAAAGCATTTCTTGTTTTTTATTATTGATTAGTGTTATATATATTGATTATAAATAACAACAAATCCCTGATAGATAAATAACGTATAACATTCTCTTGTCTCATTTATCTTCAGGCTATTACATGCTCCAATACCCTTCCGAATAAGGTAATTTACTACTCGTGGCGGGAATATTATTACTATCTGAATTACTGATTAACTAACAGTCATTGGGTACAACATAATGGTTGATATCTTTTTTTATGTGTATTTATGAGTACATGCAGGATTGACGGTTTTCAGTAAAATTTAAAATTAGGATTAGACAATAGTATTCAGGTTTTTTAATACGCCATTTGAGATTTACGACTCATAAAACATTTTTTTGAAGACAGCGCCGGTTCTTTTTTCATAAAGGCAGGTTAAAGTGCATATTTCATAAAGTTTTTTGACGTTGAATTTTTAATTGGCAAAAATTCAATATTTAACTTTAGTGTAAATTTTTAAAACGTGTGATTTATGAGAAAAATTAAACTCTTTTTATTTAGTTTGTTGGTATTGGGAACGACCCATGCACAAACGCTTTCGTATAAGCACAGTGCTGCTGGTAGAGGCTACTACAATGTAGCTGCTGAGATTAACGGATATCTAACTACGAGTCAGCAAACAGTTATTGCTGATTTTCATAGCAATATTGTTGATTATAATAATAATTGGACAGGAACCGCCAATTACGACTACTTTGTAAACAACACATTAGTAGGTTCGAGTACCAACCCAAACCTCACGGTTGATCTTTCAGCATACATCCCTGTCACTTCGGTGAGGATAGTAACAAAAGCATCGAATTGGTCAACAGTAATAGTTACCTTAACTGTAACTCCTACTACAGCATTAACATCCGGACCTACAGTAAGCAATGTGAGTTATATTAAATACACTACAGCATCTCCTTTAACAGCTACACTTACAGGACAAAATATATCACTTAAATGGTACACCAGCAGTTTGGGTGAGGGCTATTCATCAACGCCTCCAACGCCTTCAACTGCCACGGTGGGCACTACTACCTATTATGTTTCGCAAGCTAATAGTAATGGTGTCGAAAGTGCACGTTCAATGATTACCGTAACTATAAACCCGGTGCCAGCACCCATCATAAGCTATGCAACGCCTCACTTATACACTGTGGGGACAGCAATTACCAACTTAACTCCTACCAATACAGGTGGAGTAGTGCCAGGCAGCGGAAGTTACATTTACAGTGTTAGTCCGGCTTTGCCAACAGGCCTAAACATAAATGCTGCCACAGGAGTAATTAGTGGTACACCTACACAGGTTTCGGCAGCTACAGATCATACGATTACGGCTACAAATGAGGGTGGAAGTAGTAGTGCTGTTATAAATATCAGGGTAAAAGCGCAAGCGCCTAATATAAGCTATGCATCACCACAACTCTACACCGTAGGTACGGCAATTGCCAATTTAACGCCTACAAATACAGGAGGAGCAGTGCCAGGCACAAGTACGCACATATTCAGTGTAAGTCCGGTTTTGCCAGCAGGCCTGAGTATAAATGCTACCACAGGTGTAATAAGTGGTACGCCGACACAAGTTACCGAAGCTTCAAATTATACAATTACGGCCAGCAACGAATCGGGCAGCAGCACTGCTGTTGTGAATATTCGTGTAAAAGCACAAGCGCCTAATATAAGTTATACCACACCGCATGTATACATGGTTGGTACGCCCATTGCATCGCTAATGCCTTCAAATACAGGCGGAGAAATACCAGGCACTTCGACTTATATATACAGCAGTGCGACTGCATTGCCGGCGGGTTTGAACCTGAATGCAGCTACCGGCGAAATTACCGGAACACCTACAGAGGTTTCGGCTGCCACTAATTATACAATTACGGCTAACAACGAATCGGGCAGCAGCACTGCTGTTGTGAATATTCGAGTAACTTCATTAGCGCCAAGCATTAGTTTTAGCGCAGCGCAACAATATGCTGTAGGTGTTGCAATTGCTCCTTTATCGCCCATTAACTTAGGCGGTGCAGTGCCCGCAAGTGGTTCGGCTGTTGCTACTTTTGCAGGTGGCTCGGCGGGCTATCAGGATGGAACAGGCGCTGAGGCTAGCTTCAACTATGCCTTTGGCCTTGCCACCGATGCCGACGACAATGTTTATGTGGCCGACCAATACAACCATTCGATACGGAAAATTACTCCTGACGGAAATGTAACAACCATTGCCGGAGCAAAAGTGGTAATAAACGATATTACATTCCCTTTAGCCACATCCGTTGATGGTACGGGCACTGAAGCCAGTTTTAACACACCTATGGGCGTAGCAGTTGATAATGATGGAAGTATTTTTGTTGCCGAGCAATTCAGCAGTAAAATCAGGAAAATTACACCCGCAGGTGTTACTACAACATTTGCAGGCAGTGGAATACAGGGAATGGACGATGGCATAGGCACAGCAGCAAGCTTTAGTCAACCCATTGCAGTGGCACTTAGCAACGATGGCAATACGCTTTTTGTGGCCGATTACATCAACAATGTGATACGTAAAGTAATAACATCGACTGCCGAAGTGAGCATATTTGCTGGCTCAGGAGTATCAGGATCCGACGACGGTGCAGGCCCAGCCGCAAGCTTTAATGGCGCAACAGGCTTAGTGGTGGATGCTGCCGGAAATGTATTTGTGGCTGACCAGGCCAACAATAAAATCCGTAAAATTACAGCAGCGGGTGATGTAAGTACTTTTGCCGGAAGTGGCGCCGAAGGCTTTGCCGATGGACAAGGAACTGCAGCGAGTTTTAACTCACCTACAGGCATTACAATTGATGGCGCAGGAAACTTATATGTTGCCGATCAATACAACTTCAGAATACGTAAAATTACGCCCACAGGCCTTGTAAGCACTATTGCAGGCAATGGAACGGATGGTGGTGTAAA
Organism: Paludibacteraceae bacterium; assembly: GCA_016937795.1. Lineage (GTDB taxonomy): Bacteria > Bacteroidota > Bacteroidia > Bacteroidales > Paludibacteraceae > Paludibacter. The sequence continues at coordinate 16,644 of JAFGVV010000064.1, read as the reverse complement.
CGGTTTAGGTTCGGGGGCAAGCTTTAGCAGTCCAACGGGCGTTGCTGTCGACTCGAAAGGTAATTTGTATGTAGCAGATGGGTTTAATCATTCAATTAGAAAAATATCCCTACTTGGCTATAGTATAAAACCAGCATTGCCTGCCGGATTAATTTTCGACACTGCTACCGGCGAAATAAGTGGTACACCCACCGAGTCGAGAGCTGCTATGGATTATACAATCACTGCCACCAACCAGTATGGAAGTAGCACTAGCATAGTAAACTTAGCTACCGATGGCATAGTAAGTTCAACAACAGATGCTGCTGCCAATGCCATAAGGATTTATACAGTTGCCGGACAAAAAATAGGCATAGCAGGAATTGAAAATGCCCATGTAACTGTTTACAATCAAATTGGCCAACAAGTATTCAATGCAAAAGTAAATGGTATTATTGACCAAAGTTTTGCAAAAGGAATTTATATTGTGAGAGTAGGAAACACGGTGAGCAAAGTACTTATCAAGTAATATTTATTTTATCCGGAAAGAATTTTGGAAACAAAACTTTCCGGAATTTTTCAAATGAGTTGATTCGGAGTGCTATATTTTACACGATGAAAAAATGAATCCTTAAAAAAACCGCATTGCAACAATTATTGCAGTGCGGTTTTTTTGTATATATTCGCAAAAAGATAGTTGGTATAAACTTCTGTCGATAGACTTTAAACTGCGAATAAAACCTCTTTACTCATTAGGTATGATGGGCTTTATCAGTTGCTGCATAAACTCCATTTCGCGCAGTAAACCATAGCTTCCGTTTTCGCAGGCAAATTCGTCGTATTGCTGCACGCTGTCGGGCAATTCGCCGGGACGATAAACGACAAACGGCACAGGTTTGTTGGTATGCGTGCGAATAGCGCAGGGCGTTGGGTGATCGGGCAAAAGCGCAATGGTCACAGGTTCGTTCCATTGCAACACAGCATCGAGCACCGGTTTCACAATGCGCTTATCGAGATATTCGATGGTTTTAATTTTCAGATCTACATCACCTTCGTGACCGGCTTCGTCGCTGGCTTCGATATGCAGATACACAAAATCGTCGGTTTTCAGTGCTTCGATGGCAGCCTGTGCTTTTCCTTCGTAATTTGTATTGTAAAGTCCGGTAATTCCTTCCACTTCAATCACTTTCAGTCCGGCGTACACACCAATTCCACGAATCAAATCGACTGCCGATATTACCGAACCGCTTTTCAGTCCGTAAAGTTCCATCAGCGTTTTCATTTCGGGGCGATAACCGGGCGACCACGGCCAAATACTGTTGGCTTTGTCCTTGCCGGCAGCAGCACGTTTCTGATTGACTGGATGTTTTTCGAGCAAAGGTTGCGAACGAAGAATGAGATCGTTGAGCAATTCAGCCGTTTCACTGGCTTCGTCGGTTTCAGCTTTTATCATTACATCGGTAAAAGGCGTTCCGGGCACATCGTGTGGAGGTGTGCAATGTAACTGTTTGTTACCAGCTTTCATTTTCAATAAATGCCGATACGATACTCCGGGATAAAAGCTAAAAATCTCATCTCCCAGTTCTTTCTGTAGAAAAAACATCAGTTCTTCAGCCTCTTCGCTACTTATATGACCTGCCGAATGGTTTTTAATGATACCGTTTTCGATACAGATAAGATTGCAGCGCATGGCCATTTCATTTTCCTCAATGGATACTCCAATGCTTGCAGCTTCGAGCGAACCACGTCCTTCGAATACTTTCGGCACATCGTAACCCAACACACTCATGTTGGCAATTTCGCTACCCGGCGCAAATCCTGCCGGAATAGTATCCAGCATTCCGCATCGACCCATGGCAGCTAATTTATCAATATTTGGTTTATCGGCCACCTGCAAACAGGTTTTATGGCCAAGCGAAGCTATTGGCTCATCTGCCATACCGTCGCCAAGAATAATAATGTATTTCATAAGACCCCAAACCCCTAAAGGGGCTTCAATAAACACCCCTATTCAAAATTATTGCCGGGGATAAATTAGTAATTTTCTATTTTGATCAGTAAAAAAAGTTGTATCCGGATTATCCATTTATCTTATCCAAAAGTAATTGTTTGGATAAATCTTTCAGATACTATTATCCCCTAATATATAATTATCCCCCTTTAGGGGTTAGGGGTATTTACAAAAAATCCTTATAATCGTCCAGTGCTTCTTCGAATTTACGCACTGCTTCCTCTAATGTTGTATAACTTTCGCCTCCGGCTGCATTCAGGTGGCCGCCACCATCGAATAAATCGGCAGAGACTTTGTTGGCAGGAAATGTACCCTGCGAACGAAGTGAAATTTTAATTTTATCCGGATCCTCACGCATAAAAACGGAGAACAACACGCCATCAATGGAAAGTGGCATATTTACAAGTCCTTCAGCATCGCCGTTTTTAAAATTAAACTCTTTGAGTTCGTCAAGCGAAAGGGTAATAAGAGCAGCCTTATTTTCGGGATATATTTTCATCTTTTGATACAATGCATAGCCCATAAGCCTCATTCTATCAGCCGAATATGTATTGAAAACCCTGCGATAAATATCATCTTTGTCCACACCGAGTTTTATCAACTCATAAACAATTGAATATATTTCAGGCTTATTTGAGTTATATGTAAATGCTCCCGTATCTGTCATCATGCCCGTATAGATACATTCTGCGCAAGCCAGATTTATTTTTGAAAAATCGCCCAAACGACAAATCAGTCTGAAAATAAGCTCACTGGTCGACGAGATTTCGGGATACGAAATAGTCACCTTGGCATAATCGCCGGGATGTAAGTGATGATCGACGAGTATTTTGGGAGCCACAGCGTCTTTAATGACGTGCTCCATACCTGCAAGACGATTGAGCACGTTAAAATCGAGTGTAAAAATCAGATCGGTAGCAGCAATGATTTCATCACATTTTTGTTTATCGTTTTCGTACACCAGAACTTTATCAGCTCCGGGCATCCAGGCCAGAAAATCGGGAAAAGCAGTTGGCACAATCACCTGAGGCTCTTTATCTATAGTCATCAGATAATGCCACAATCCGAGCGCTGAACCCATAGCATCGCCATCGGGCCCCACATGTACCACAATTACCATAGTTTCGGCCTTGTCAATTTCCTTTTGAACCTTGTGAATGAGGTCTTCGGCTATTACTTTTGAAATCATTAGGTTTTTCTTTTAATTTGAGCACAAAAATAGCAAAAAAATATGATTCTGAGCGTTTTCGACGCAGTCAACTTTTAATCTGAAAAGTTCAGCACAAAAGCACCTTTTTCGGCTACAGAATAGAACGGAATGTTCTGAGCCAGGCATTCACGACGAATACTACCCGTGTACCAATCCGAAATTGTATTATCCACAATAACGCATTTTGGCCGCACACAGTTCAACACTTCAGCCATACGGGGTTTCTGACGACCACCTATGATCAGAAAATCGACATCGATAGGGCTTTCGGTGTATTTTGCACGTAAACTTTCGTCGGTAAGCACGAAGAAGCGTAAATTACGAAACTCAGCGAAACCACTATCGTACCACGACTGATCGTTCACAGCATAATCATCGCTGAATTTTTCTTTCAGAATAAATGCAGAAGCCAGCCTGGCAAACGAAGGCATATCGGTACTGAAATAATAATGCTGAGCTGCATTCACAAAACTCAGATGTGTTTGTCTGTTATCGGAATACACAATAAATCTGTCGGTTTGCAGCGTATGATAATGCCTGTAAAGATCGGCACTCACCACAAACAACGTTAAACACAAAGCGGTGAATAACAGCATATACTTTTTATAATTGAAGTATGCGACTAACAATACCACAGCCATACTGACCGACAACAACTGCCACGGGTCAATAGAAAGAAAAGTAAGTGAAAAAGGCAAATCGTGAATAAAAGAAATACTTCCGTTTAAGATTTTCAGAAACAATTTCAGCAAAAATGCAATGGCATCCGATAGCAATGGAATTGGCGAAACCACAAAAAGCGCTACTGCAAAATAAATAATCAGCGTGGCAAACGGAATGGCTATCAGATTTGTCAGCAGAAAATAATTTGGAAACTGATGAAAGTAAAACACCGAAAGTGGCGCTGTTCCAATTTGAGCGGCCAGGGAAACAGCCGTCAAATCCCATGTCCATTTCAGAATTTTATTTTTGGTGTAAAACCATTTGGCAATAAGCGGTTGAAAATACACAATGCTCACCACAGCCGAAAAACTCAATTGAAAACCCACATCGTACAGATAATTGGAATTATACAGCAACATTAAAAATGCTGCCACCGAAATGGTATTATAAATCTGCGATCTACGAAGCAATGCACTACCAATAGCCACCAGCGAAAACATTGAAGTGGCACGTATTACCGAAGGAGGCAAACCCGTAATAAATGCATAGGACCACAAGAACAGCAAAATGAAAAACAACTTCAAAAAGCGCAACTTCGGCTTTTTATCCATAAACCGCAACAAAAAGCTAATTACAAGATAAATAACACCCACGTGCAAACCGCTCACTGCCAGAATGTGCATTCCACCACTTGTGCTATAATTCTGACGCAGTTCGGGGTGCAGCGTATCTTTACTGCCAAGAGTCAGCGCAGCCAGCACTGCATATTCATCGCCTTCAATACCAAAACGTTTAAAAACACTCAATAGATTTTTCTGTACTTTTTCGGCAAGCCAAAAAATTGAGAATGAAGTATTTCTTCCGGATTTTTTCCAATGATCTGCATCTACATAAGCTGTAGCCCCATATCCTTGTCGCGCCAGATAAGTGGCATAATCGAAACCTTCAGGATTTATAACTCCATCAGGCTTGCGGAAAGTAGTTTCGAGCATCAGACGGTCGCCGCTTTGCAGTATTTCGGAGGCTGAATCGCGGGCCACATAAAGCAATGCATTTCCCTTCGCAGCATGGATTACCCCAAGAGAATCGGTGAAATTCAAAGTTTCCACGCGGCAAAGTACACTCTTTTCTTTAAGCACAGGAGCTTCCAGTATTTCCACATAACACAGGCCCTTTTCGCCTTCGAAGCGGAATTCGCTTCGTCGTCCGTGAAACTCTGAAAGCACATATCCAATAAGAAAAATGCTAAGGTAAACCGAAAAGCCAAAAAGCCAGCGAAAGCGATATTGAAGCGAAGGATTTTTAAATATATAGTTGAGCGAAACGGAAAGTAAAACAAAAAACAACAAGGCGCCGTTCAGAACAGCACTAAAACCCACAAACTGAAAGAATACAATTCCTGCAATAAGAGGCAGCAACAAACGGAAGAAAGGTGTCCGCTGAAGGAAAGACATAGTTTTTTTATTTAGCGTTTCAAAATTTCAGAGTTTCAGGGTTTCGGGTTTCGGGTTGATTGGATGATTAGTTGATTGGTTGATTAGTCAATTAGTTTATTAGTTTATTTTTTCATAGTCGGTAGGATTAAACGGTAAAACTTGTTCCGATTTATCGGAATGATGAAATTGTAAATTGTAATCTATCAATTATCAATTTTTAGGAGTTCCACAATCATTTTCTCAGGATTGGGTGAATTAAAAACAGTACTTCCGGCCACCAACACATTCACGCCATGAGCAAAAAGTTTCGGAGCATTTTCGGCATTTACACCGCCATCCACTTCAATCAGACAGTCGGGATTTAATCTGTCCACCATTTCTTTCAGTGTATCGATCCGCTCATAACTGTCTTCGATAAATTTCTGTCCGCCATAACCGGCAAAAACCGTCATCAGCAGCACCAAATCCACTTTGCTGATAAATGGTTCGAGCTCACTCACAGGTATATCAGGATTAATCGTAATCCCCACTTTTATACCTTCGGCACGAATCATTTCTATAACTTCGAGCGGATTTTCAGTAGCCTCATAATGAAAAGTAAGCATCTCCGCTCCTGCCCTTGCAAATCGCTGCACATATTTCCCGGGGTTTACTATCATAATATGCACATCAAGAAGCTTATTACAATGCTTCTTAACTGCTTCAATCACCGGGAAACCAAATGAGATATTAGGCACAAACACGCCATCCATCACATCGATGTGCAACCATTCAGCTTCGCTACGGTTTATCATTTCGCACATCGACTGAAGATTTCCAAAGTCAGCCGCTAATATCGAGGGAGAAATTATTCGTTTCATTTATTTACATTTGAGATTATAATAGTTGTACGCAAGCTCAGAAACAAACCATGTCAGTAACTTACAAAATTCTGTTTTTTTAAAACAACAGCTTTGAGTGCAAAAATAACAAAAAAAAGACTTCCAATGGTTTTTTGGAAGTCTCTTTTTGCAAAAATGACAATTGAAAACTATGGTTTTCTATCAAATATATTTTCTGTTGAAAAAATTAAATCAGGTGGATGTCGAGTTTACGACATTCTTCGCGCATATCTTCGGGCCATATACTTGCCTGAATTTCACCAATATGAGCTTTACGCAGGAAGAACATACACAAACGTGACTGTCCAATACCACCACCAACTGAAAGCGGAAGTGAGCCTTCGAGCAGTCGTTTGTGGAAATAAAGTTCCTTACGGTCTTCTTTTCCTTCGAGGGCCAACTGACGAAGCAAGGCGTCTTTATCCACACGAATACCCATCGACGAAATTTCGAAAGCAATTTCCAATACCGGATTCCAAAGAATAATATCGCCATTTAATCCTTTGAGGTCATTGTCGCCCGGAGTTGTCCAGTCATCGTAATCCGGAGCACGGCCATCATGTTTTTTTCCATCGCCCAGCTGACCGCCAATGCCCATAATAAACACCGCTTTGTGTTGACGTGCAAATTCGGTTTCGCGCTCTTTCGGAGTTTTGTCAGGATACAACTGACGCAATTCCTCGGCATGAATAAAGGTAATTTCGGCAGGAAGCACAGGTTTGATATCGGGGAAACTTTCAGACACCAGGTATTCTGTGCGAAGAAGAGTAGCATAAATGCGGCGAACGATCGATTTCAAAAAATCGACATTACGCTCTTCGGCTGTCATTACACGTTCCCAGTCCCACTGATCCACGTAAAGTGAGTGAATATTACCCAGTTCTTCGTCGGCACGAATGGCGTTCATATCGGTATAAATGCCATATCCGTTTTCAATTTCGTAATCGGCCAGCGTCACACGTTTCCATTTGGCAAGCGAATGCACCACTTCGGCACGCACATCGCCCATATCCATAATGGGGAAGTTCACAGCACGCTCGGTACCGTTCAGGTCGTCGTTGAGTCCGGTGCCACGCAATACGAAAAGCGGTGCAGTCACACGACGCAGTCTGAGTTCGGCTGACAAATTTGCCTGAAAGAAATCTTTAATTTTAGTAATACCCAGTTCGGTCTGTTGCAGATTCAGAATGGGTTTATAGTTTTTGGGTCTGAATAAATAGCTCATAAGAGTGTAAAATATGTGTTTTTGATTTAAATTCGAGACAAAGATAATCATTTTGTCAGACTAACAAGCAATAAAATATACTTTTTGTTCGGCAATTCAATTAATACACATTAAAAACGCCATTTTTCAATGTTGAAAAATGGCGTTTTTAAAATTTACTCTATTCTTATTTCTTTCTTTTGTAATGTACAAATGAATATGGATAAGGATTCTTCTCATCGGCAGGTAAATCCTGTCGCGACACTTCATCCCAATACGAGAAATCAACTTCAGGAAAATAAATGTCGGCACTAAAATCATGGTGTACCCATGTAATATAAAGAGAATCAGCCAACTCGAGACTCTGACGATATACAGCAGCACCACCGACAATAAACACTTTTTCTTCTTTCTCACAAAGATAAAATGCATCTTCGAGTGAGTCGGCTTCGAAATAACCTTCATTTACACCTTCGGACATTACCGAAGTAAGTACCACATTTTTACGATTTGGAAGCGGGCCATTCGGCAGGCTTTCGAAGGTTCGTTTACCCATAACTACCGCATGTCCGGTGGTCAGCTCTCTGAAATGCTTCAGATCGGCCGGCAAATGCCAGGGCAGTTTATTCCCTTTACCAATGGCATAATTGTCGGCCACAGCAGCAACAATTGAAATTTCTGACATAATTTTTAATTTACGATTTTAATTTCACAATGCTTTATCAGTTTTTCACATGACAAAGAAAAGCTATATTTTATTTTTATTACGGTTAAAAATATACGGGCATAATGCCACAAAAAAATCATCAATCGTAAACAGACAGGGCGACAAAATTACATAAAAAAAACGGATAACAGACCAATGTCATCTGTTTAATAGATATGAAATTATGCATTATAATTCAAATTATGCGAACTTAAACTGAGACTTCTCCTTTGATATGTGGGTGCGGATTATAGTTAACCAATTCAAAATCACTGAATTTAAAATCAAAAATACTCTGAACGTCCTGATTAATTTTCATCTGGGGCAAAGGACGTGTTTCGCGACTCAATTGCAATTTTACCTGTTCGAAATGATTTGTATAAATATGCGCATCACCAAGTGTATGTACAAAATCACCGGCTTTTAGTCCGGTAACCTGTGCCATCATTTGGAGTAATAGCGCATACGAAGCAATATTAAAGGGTACACCCAAAAAGATATCGGCACTTCGCTGATAAAGTTGCAGACTTAGTTTTCCATCGGCCACATAAAACTGAAAAAAAGCATGACATGGCGGAAGATTCATATTCGGGATATCGGCCACATTCCAGGCACTTACAATTATCCGACGTGAATCAGGATTATTTTTAATAGTGTTTAGCACTTCGGTAATCTGATCGATATGACCGCCATTATAATCGGGCCACGAGCGCCATTGATATCCGTAAATATGACCTAAGTCGCCTTTTTCGTCAGCCCATTCGTTCCAAATACGCACACCATTGTCCTGAAGATACTTTACATTGGTATCGCCGTTGAGAAACCATAAAAGTTCGTGAATAATGGATTTTAGATGTAGCTTTTTAGTTGTGAGACAGGGAAATCCGTCCTCCATATTAAAACGCATCTGATGACCGAACACACTGATTGTCCCGGTTCCGGTACGGTCTTCTTTCCTCACTCCTTCGGTCATCACACGCTGCAATAAGTTGAGATATTGTTTCATTTGTTTTTAATTGACTCCTAACCCCTAAAGGGGAATAAGACGGGTTGCATTGAGTTTTTTGCGTTTATAATCCTTACCTTGCGTGTCCAAATGATTATATTTGGTTTCGAAGGTTTGTTTCTTTATTTGTAAGTAGTTTTCAATACTCTGAATTCGGTACGGCGATTGATTTGTTTAGCCTGCTCCTGCTGATCGGCAGAAAGTGCATTTACAAATGCTTCGGTGAGCTCATCGTTTTCTTTCAGGAAACTGAACCTCTGTACTGTAGCTGCATTCACCACAAATGGCTTCTCTTCGCCATAGCCCACAGCACTCAAACGGTCTTTGGCAATGCCGGCAGCAATGAGATATTCCACCACAGACTGTGCTCTTCTTTCGGACAATGTTTTATTGGCTTCGTTGTTGCCTACATGGTCGGTGTGTGCACTGATTTCGATGGTGATATTCGGATTGTCACGGAGGATTTTTACAAGCTCTTGCAAGCCTGTTTCCGACTCCGGCGTTAAATTCCATTTACCAAATTCATAGAAGATATTATCCATTTGAATAGGTTTGAAAATGGTCACCAATGAAAAGTCCTGCGTAAAAATTTTACTTTCTTTTACTCCTTCAGTTGAGAGTCTCGCTTCTTTATTAAGAAAACCACGCGCACCAGCCATCATCACACAATCAATATCTTTGTCGATTTTGATACGATAAGTACCATCCTTTTTCACCTGGACGCGTGCATTGATTCCTGAATTGCTAACCAATCGTACATAGGCATCGGGCACAGGGTTCTGATTTTCGTCGAGCACGCGACCTTCGAGCAGATATTCGTACTCAGGCAGTTCGAAGCTCCATATAAGGTCGTAACCACGATTTTGACCTCTGTTCGAACTAAAAAAACCACGCTCGGCGTTTCCTTCGAAAGCAATTCCAAAATCGTCGAAGTTAGAGTTTATGGGCATAGCCATATTTTCAACAATCCAGTCCTTATCATTTTGCACAGCTTTGAAAATATCCAGGCCGCCAATTCCGGGCAAACCATTCGACGAAAAATAAAGTGTTGCGTCCCGACGCACTGTCGGAAACATTTCGTCGCCCGGCGTATTTATTTGCGGTCCGGCATTGCGTACATCTTTCACAGTTCCTTCGTCGTAAGTAGCAATCCAGATATCTTTGCCACCAAAACCATTCGGAGCATCCGATACAAAATAGAGCGTCATATCATCGGGGGCAATAGCCGGATGTGCTACAGAGATAGTGCTATCCTTGAAGACCTCCAGTTTTTTCGGCTCACTCCAACTACCTCCTGCCCTGCTCGATACATAAATTTCGGCAGCCGCCTCACCATTTGTTTGCTGACGGGCACGGGTGATAAACATCATACGACCATCGGCAGTAAACGATACAGTTCCATCATCAGTGACCGTTTTAGCTGCTTCTTCGGTAGATGTCATCTGTGGTTTTTCCCATTTTCCGGCAGCATTTTTTTTCGAAGAATAAATTTTATTCACAGGCATACCGGTAATGCGGCTGTTTCTGGCTGCCGTTTTAGCATTCAACGATCTGTTTGAAGTAAAAAACAACATATCGCCATCGGGGCCGGAAAAGGCAGGACTAAAAGAATAACTTCTGCGGGCATTGAACGCATCCGCCTTTCGTACCAGATAAGGCGTTGGAGTAGCTTTGAACTGAGCCGATAATTCCAATGCCTTTAATCCATTGGCAGCCATAGAATGTGTGCTGTCTTTTTGCAAATAAATTGCATAATTTTTGGCAGCCAGATCGTACTTGGCATTGCGATGCAGCGATTGCGCATATCTTAAATACACTAAAGAATCAGGGTAGCCAAAACGAATGGCATTGGCATACATTTGTTCTGCGTTATGATAATTCAGCAGGCGATAACATTCTGCCTGATGAAACAAGACTTTTGCCCTTGTATCTCTGTCCTTTGCAGGTATTTGCGAAAAAAGTTTTCTATACTTCTCTCCGGCCGAAAAATATTCGCCCATATTGAATTCTTTATCAGCTTTTTTTAAACGCGCATTCAGGCTGCAAGACTGCATAAGCCATACCGTTGAAAATAAAAAAAGAAAGTATAAAAGTTTTTTCTGCATATTAACAATTACATATAGTCAGTGTTTTTCTTTAATTCTCTAAACACAAAGTTTGCAAAGTGTAAGTGTAAGTATAAGCATGTCAATTATCACATTATCCGCATAGTTCGCAGAGCGAAAAACTTAAAAGTTTTTCATGCTGATCCCGTATTGTTCCATTTTTGGCTGGGAAACTTTGCATGCATCAAGCCTCACAATACTTTATTAAAGAATTCCTTTTAAATAAGCCCGGTTTTAGATGTAAAATTTTATGCTAATTCGTGAATAACCAGTCCCGAACGCAATTTTGGTTCGAACCATGTAGTTTTCGGAGGCATAATATTTCCGGTATCGGCAATGTCGATAAGTTGCTTCATCGATACAGGATAAAGTGCCAGTGCCACGCGCATTTCGCCACTATCCACACGACTTTTCAGCTCCCCAAGTCCGCGAATACCACCTACAAAGTCGATACGTTTGTCGCTACGCAGATCTTTAATGCCAAGCACTTCGTCCAGAATCAGATTCGACGAAATAGTGACATCGAGCACTCCGATTGGATCGTTGTCGTTGTAAGTTCCAGCTTTTGCGGTGAGTGAATACCATTCGCCCGAAAGATACAACGAGAAATTGTGCAATTTATTGGGTTTATAAATCTCTGTTCCTTTTTTTTCAACCTCGAAATTCACAGCCAGTTTAGCCAGAAATTCCTCGTCGGTCAAATTATTCAAATCCTTTACCACGCGGTTGTAATCGATAATGTTCAGCTGATTGTCGGGGAAGCAAACTGCCATAAAGTAGTTGTATTCCTCGGTGCCGGTATGATTCGGATTCTGACGGCGTTTTTCGTCACCAACCAATGCTGCTGCAGCGCTACGGTGATGACCGTCGGCAATATATAGCGAAGGAATTGCAGCGAACAGTTCGGTTATGCGCTCAATGGTTTCAGTATTGTCAATTATCCAGAAATGGTGTCCGAAGCCATCACCCTGAGCCACAAAGTTATACTCAGGATCGTTTTTTACAATGTCCGACACAATGGCATCGAGTTCGGCATGGTGTGGATAAGCAAAAAATACCGGTTCGATATTGGCATTGTTTACACGCACATGTTTCATGCGGTCTTCTTCCTTGTCGCGACGGGTAAGTTCATGTTTTTTAATGCGGCCTTCCATATAGTCGTCCACATGCGCACAAACAACCAGTCCGTATTGCGTTTTTCCGTTCATAGTTTGTGCATACACATAGTATTTTTCCTGTTCGTCCTGTACCAACCAGCCTTCATTTTTAAATTCAGAAAAATTTTCGAGGGCTTTATTATATACTTTTTCCTCATGTTCATCAGTATCCGGTTCGAAGTCGATTTCAGGTTTAATGATACGATAAAGCGACATTGTATTTCCGGCAGCTTCGGCACGGGCTTCTTCCGAATTCAACACATCATAAGGGCGTGAAGCCACTTTTTCAACTAAATTTTTGGGAGGACGAATACCTTTAAAGGGTTTAATAACAGCCATAAACTAAAGTTTTTTGAGTTTAATTTTTCTGATTTTTTTGAAAGTTGCAAAGTTACATAAAAATAAAATAACTACAGCACTCTGCCGGACAGTTGTTATTCAAAAACACGTAACCAGGTACACACTCATTCTGTTGCAGTACAGGGCTTATTAAGCCGGAGCTATATCGGTATTTTGAGTTTAATTTTAAACGGCCACTTACCGAACGACACCCTGGATTTCATAAAAAAAGAAACTCCTTGTCAGGAATTCCTTTCTTAACTATAAATTTCACAACAAAGAATTCTTCTTGATCCAAGCAATTAATCTCCAAGCTGTTTTTCGAGCATTTGAATTTCATTTTTTCGCTTTTGTAATTCATCGAAATAGCCCGCTATGGTTATGGTTATTTTTGAACTTGCTGTCATCGAACTCTCCACATATCCAACTGCATTTTCGATACTTAAAACGGCATTATTGAGATCGCCCAGGATTTCGTATGCCACAGCGATATTATGACTTGCGCGCGCTTTCAACGAAGTCCCTGATTTAGCTTCCACAATTTTTTGCCACACATCAATTGCACCCTTCCAGTTTCGTACCGACACCGAATCCATAGCTGCTTTCATACTTTTATTCCCATCGCTAAAGAAATAACGGTCGGCTTTTGTCCAATACGGAATAAATTTATTCACTGCACTTTTACCCGCATACAAGGCACCATCAATCAAAGCATTATATCTGTCGGGTAAAAAACTTATGCCACGCTTACGCTGAGCAGAACGTGCATCCCAATACACAGTATCGTGAAGTGTAATAGCCTGAAAAGTTGTTTTTTCGGGTACATACACACTCCAGCGTGTCTCGTAACGCGCTTCGAGTGTTGTATAATAAGCATATTCATCGTTCAGATAATACTCATCAATTTTATCAATCACCTTGATTCGGTCGAGCGACAAGATCACATCTGAATCGTAACGATCGCACAATGCATTCACTGTATCGAAAGGTAAATGTGTGATACTGAAAAAATAAGCACTATTATTTATTCTCTGGTCGTGAATGGTAATGGTGGAAAAGAAGTCCTTTGTGGCAAGCGATTCGGCAAGCGATTCGATGGCAAAAAGCGAAAGACTATCCGTGTTTACATTCACTAAATAGGGCTTTTCGTTAAAGTATTGTGTGCGATGACCATAATCGACAGGCTGAGTCACTGAATTATTCACAATAAGCAATCGCGTATCCTCAGGATTAAATGTAATCAGCGCCGGTTTGAGTATATCCACCGAAGTAAACATCATGGACGAACATGAAGCTAAGGCCACGACCGAAGCCAATATTATAAATCTCGAAACAATACGTATTTTGAATGGTGACATAATCATATGAATATTTTTTCAAAGCAAATCATTTATAATTTTCGGATAAACACAACTAAATAATGAACAATACGAATTCTCTAATCACACATCCACAACCAAGCCATCCCACGATAAAAACATGTTTTCAGGCAATGATTTTTGTACTTCGGCATGCAGACCTAAATCGTGACTAAAATGTGTAAAATATGTTCGATGCGCGTTTATTTCCTTAGCCAATGCAATAGCTTCCGAAAGCGAGATATGGGAAATATGCTCGTGTATTCTGAGAGCGTTCAGTATTAAAACATCGAGGCCCCTGAGTTGTTCGACTGATTCCTTCGAAATGGTTTTCAAGTCGGTAATGTATGCTACATTGCCAATTCGATAGCCCAACACAGGTAATTTAGCATGAAAAACTCTTATCGGTTGCACCTTCACATTAGCAATCATAAATGCATTTTCGTTCACATCGTTGAGTTTTATTTGTGGCACACCCGGATATGGATTTTCTTTAAAACAATAAGGCATATTTTTTCGAATCATATGAAGCACCCTGCTTTCAGCAAAAACAGGCACTTCGCCAAGCGGTCGCACATCGTCGAGCCCACCCACATGATCGTAATGTTCATGAGTAAGCAGTATTGCCGTTAGATGCGATACCTTAGCTCTTAATAACTGACATCTTAGATCAGGCCCGGCATCTATCAGAATTTTTTCAGATTCACAGTTTATCAACACCGAAGCCCTGAGTCGGGTATCGCGTATATCAGTCGATTTACACACAGGACAATGACAGCCAATTAAAGGAATACCGGTAGACGTACCTGTACCCAGGAACTCAACTGACATTTTATATTTATCTGCACTCATCACAAATTCATTCGTATTTTCCAACTTTGCGGATAAAGATTATTGCTTCGTGTACCAAGGTTTTTCACCCATCCTAAAGGCACGGCTTGATAGCATATCAAAACATAGGCTTTTGGGTAATCAACGAGCACAATATTTTCCTTTTTCAGAAACATCAATGCAGTACTCTTATCCACTTCTGCACAAATACAATTCTCTGTATCGAGGGCATCGGACAATGCAAGCTGTGCCGAGGGAATCATATCTTTTCCTTTTAACTCTGCTACGAGTAAGCCGCTGTCGATACAGTGCAATACAGTATTCAGGTGCATAAACTTATCGAAATTAATTTTCGGATAAGCTCGTATATAATTCTGATCGTTTATATAATACCTACTCTCAGGATTTTTTAAAGCAAACGGAAGTTCAATTGACTTAACAAACTTCATGCCTTTCTTCGATTGAAGTTTAGGCATTTTGCGATTTTCGCTGTTATTTTTACGTAAAACTGAAATAAAGAAACCTTCGCCCCTTAATCGGTGCGGATAAAACCGGCAACCGGCTTCAGTCTTTACAATTTCCGGAAAACCGGATGTATCGGGCAATAAAATTTCGGCATCAAGTTCGGCAGCAGCCCATTTTATATTGTCTTCATTTTCACTTCTGTTATAAGTACAGGTACTATACACGAGCACACCACCGGGCTTCAAAGCATCCCACACATCACTTAGAATATCCTTTTGTCTTAAAGCACACATAGCAACATTTTGCAACGACCACTCGTTGATGGCTGCTTTGTCTTTCCTGAACATTCCCTCGCCCGAGCAGGGCGCATCCACCACAATGGCATCGAAAAAATGAGTCAGTTTCGAAAACGCAGCAGCTTCATTGTTAGTAACCATTACATTCCCGCGCCCCCACTTATTCAGATTCTCGGCCAGCACATAAGCCCGCTGGCGCACTATCTCATTGCTCACAAGCAAACAATCGTGTGAAAGTGTTTGAGCCAGCAATGTAGATTTTCCACCAGGGGCAGCACATAAGTCGAGCACTGACTGTGCATCGGAAAAAAACTGATTTACTACCTGCTGCAGAAACATAGAGCTTGCTTCCTGTACATAATAGGCTCCTGCATGAAAAAGCGGGTCAGCAGTAAAAAGCGGACGCCCGGACAAATACACAGCATCCTGACACCAGGGCACCACATTGTCCTCAAGCGTTGGCATTATTTTAGTATTGAACCTTATACTGACTGGCGCTATAGTGTCGAGCGATTGTAAAAAGGAATGAAACTCATCATTCAATACAGTCGCTGTAGCGTCTTTAAATTCCTGTGGCAATTGCATTTTATGTACTGATAACTTTTTATTTGCAAAAATATAAATTTAAACAAGCTTATCAGTAAAAAAGTAATATTGTTTTATATAAAAAAAGCTAAGAGCCTGAAAGCCTCAAACAGCAGACCGGATAAGCAGTGACATTTATCACTTAAATTGAGATTTTTGATAGCTATTTTGAAATGGACTCCGGACTCGAGTGAGGGCGTTTAGCTGGTTAAATTGAGAGAATTATTGAAATTAATCGAATCTTATTTTTAATGCCGTTATTTCAAACAATAACCATTACAAGTTCGTTGAAATATCAAATGATATGTTTCTAACACAACAGAACACATAGAAATTATTTAAGAAAAAAAAACTTAGTTCACATAGTAAAAGTATCTGACGATACTTTTATCGCTCTGAAATTATCCCGTTA
>JAFGVV010000004.1 GCA_016937795.1 Paludibacteraceae bacterium | reverse complement strand
CGTTCGGAATGACAGGCAATCAATAAGTTAGGTTTTTGGGAGGAGGTAGGTTGGCGGCGAAGCCGCCAACCTACCTCCTCCCAACCATAATCAATACAAAACATTGTCATTCAGAGCGTAGCGAAGAATCTCATATGTTTAGTCGGTCAGTAGTGATTTTTAAACAGTTTCTTAGAATTGAAAAGTACTTTTTAGTCCTCGAGCACTGTTAAGTCGAGCGCAGGTTTTGCAAATTGCATGGATTTAATTTCCGATTTGCATGCATTTACCATCTCCGGCGTCATTTCGTAAGTGTATTTGCCGTAGTCGTTCATTTCAAATTTTCCAATATGGAAGAATCCCCATTTGTCGAAAAATTCTGTCAGGTCGGTTTTGCTTACCTTGCAAGCCTGTTTTACGAAGTTTAGCTGATATTCGGCTACTTTCTGACGATGTCCGCGTCCGCCCTCATCGGTTTGCCGGCGGAATGCTTCGTACAAATCGGCATAGAAATCGGGTTGTTTGCCAGCACCGGCAAAGTAAAGCTGCAATTGCCAGAACGGAACGAGACGGTTGAACACATCTTCGTCCTGAAGGTAGGATATTTTATTGTCGATAATGGATTTGCGTGCTTTTTCGTAGTTTTTCTGCGCGCTGATACGGCTTTTGTTGCCAAAAGAAGTGGTGACGTACAGTGTCACAATATTATTGCTTACTTCGCCCAGTCCGCCCCAGTTAAGGTATGGGCTTAGCTGATGCACATGGCCCACTTCGTGACTGAATCCCCAGCACGGATCGCCACTGATTACTTTGTCGGGATGCGCCACCATTCCCATGGCATATCCGGGTTGTGTGCCCATGTAAGCCACACCATCGCCATCGCGGAACATATAGTAGTTGTAGTTTACGCGTGCCAGAATGTGATTTTCGGGAACACGTTTGTATTTTACGAGTCCGATAAACCGATGCTGACGATATACCAGCGAATCGTAATTACTGATGAGGTCGGTGCCGCGTTCGTAAGCATATTTTTTAAGTGCTTCTACAGGATAGGCAATCTGAATATGGCGACCACGGGCATCGAACACCGGATAAACCGCATTGTCGATCAGTCTTTTCCAGTCTTCGTTGTTGTTTTTACGAATGTCGAAATATCCATTCACCTGTCCGTTTACAAAATGCACTTTGATGGGCTTTTCGTTCTTGGGTTGATCAGAATAATAATGGATATATACAAGTCCGTCCCAGTCGGTCACATCAATTTCGTTGACCCCGTTTTTGAGAGGGAATGTTTTTTTGATAATGCCCCAGCCATTAGGGTCTTTGGTGGTTTCGATGCCTTCGGGAGCGCGGCGGTTCCAGTTAGGGAGCAAAAGCTCTACATTTTTGCCTTCAGCAATATTTTCCACCATAACCAGATGTTTACCTTTGGGCAGATATATGCCGGTAATGTTTTCGTAATTGCTATAGCCATTGCCAATACGGAGCTGTTTGCCCAGCATTGTCGGACTCAGAAAGGCTTTGTACTCGGCTACACGGTACTCTGTTTGGTAAGTTCCGGCTTTAAGCGCAGTAGCTAATGTGCGCAGGCGTTCATCTTTTACTTTTTTGATGGCCGCATTACTTACGTTCTTTTTAAGCGAAGTAGCGAGTGATGTTTCAAATACTTTTAAATCTTTGTCGATTTGTGCAGGCGCTTTTTTGCCGTACACAGGGCAGGAGAACAGCATAATTACTGCCAGCATTTGCAAAATGTGTTTTTGGGTGTTCATGTGTTGGTGTTAATTATTGATTGGGTAATTGATTTGTGTTTTGCAAAGATATAAATTATGCCGTATTTAATAGTAAAATAATTTAATAAAATAGTGCGGTTTGTAGAATATGTTGTGTTTTTGTTGAGCGCTTGCAGTGCTATATCGGATAGGGAAACCAATGTCATACCCTTAGTGGGGCTATGAATACTAAATATTGACAATGAAAAAATAAAATACAGAAATGATTATCTTTGCAAAAATACATACCCGGTTATGAAACAAATAATTTCCCTCGGTTTATTCATAGTTGTTTTTATTGCTTTTTCGGGTTGCCGACAGAAGCAGAACGATGCTGATACTCTAAAACTGGCTAAGCTCGACTCCCTGCTAACAACTCAACCTGAGCTTGTATCTGATAGTTTGCCGTGTATTGACTTTGGAAAGTTAAGCGCCTACAATAAGGCATATTATCAATTGATTGATATCATTGCAAAAGATAAGAGTTGTTTTAATTTTACTTCGGATAGTCTTATCAGCCATACTGTTGATCAGATGTCGCAATATCGCAAAACTCAGCCACATCGTTATGCACGTGCGCTTATGTATCAGGGTGTTGTGCGATATCGTATGCAAATTACCGATAGTACAGCTTATTTGCCTTTAAAAGATGCAGCTATAATATTGTCCTCCATTACTCCACCCGATTTAAGAAACAGTTATTTGTGTTTTTACTATGTGGGGAAAATTCACGAGAGAAACCGAAATTACAGGTTGTCACGCGACTATTTTGTAAAGGCAGTCGACGTAGCAGGACAAATACCGGATACCACCTATTTGTGTACTGCTTTTTCGGAGTTATTCTGGATGCACCTGAATATATCAGAATTTGCAAAAGCAAAGCAATATCTTGATACTATTCCTGCTTATATTCCGACCGATGTGAAGTCGCGCATAAGCCTTTTGAATATGAAGTCGGTTTATTCCGAAATGACAGGGAAATATTAGGAGTCGATAATGTATGAAAAACAAATACTACAACTTGTAACTCAGGAGCAATATAAAAAACCCCTGCAAACGGACTTTTATAATCTGGCTATTGCCTACAAAAAGATAAATAAACCTGATAGCGCTTTACATTATGCACTTAAAACTATCGAACTGTCAGATACAGTCAAAAGCGACATAAACCATCACTATTATATTACTGCTGCGCAAATTGCCACAGATTTACAATTGTGGAAACTCAGTTCTGATAACTACAAACATGCGTATAATATTTTGTCAGGCAATATTGATAAGGTGAAAAGTACACATATCCTTGAATTAGAGAAAAAATATAATCTGACCGAAGCAGAGAACAAAGTGCTTCATTTCAAAAACCAGACATATCTGTTGGCGGGACTGATACTTATTCTGTTGTTGATATTCATAGCTTTATTTCTATATCAAATAAAACAAAAGCAGATTAAGATGTTGATAGTGGAGCGCAATAAACTTTTGGAACGTGAAAAAGAAATGCTCCACGAAAAACAGGCAAACCTATTGGACGATAATATTAAAAAGGCGCAGGAGCTGCTGAATAAACAATTGGTTTTATCTTTCTTTCAGCAGATTTCCATGCAGAATCTGGAAATGAAGAACTTTCTTTACGATTTGAAAATCAACCCCTATATTGTTGAGAATACAGTGATTTACGAAAAAATATCAAAGGAATGCGACAGCTTTCAACGAAAAACCACCATAAGTAACAGCAGTTTATTTTCCGATAGCAAACTAACAACGCTTACAGGCATTTCAGCGGAGGATATTTTAAAACTCAACAAAAGCGAAAAGTTACTTTTGCTATTGCTGACTGTTGGAGTTGATAATACCGGAATGGCTGTTTTGTTTAATACCACTGCCGATAGTATCAGAAACCGCAAGTCGCAACTCAAAAAGAAGCTAAATCAGTATCAGATTCAGCTAAACCAGCCCATAAACGAATAGAATAGCCCTGTTCTGAGCGTAAAAATACAAAGCTCTTAGTGTCATATTTTCAGTGTGTTAGCGTTCTGAAGAGTGTAAAATGTCGACAACCGGTTACGGATGTGGAAGCAATCAGTGTGTTTTTGAAATACATTTGAACTGCAAAAAATTAATTGATTTAATCATCCATTCCGACTGAATATGAAAAGAACCAGTCTTCTTATTTTACTTTATCTCTTCTTCTCTTCGCTCTTTTGTAGTGTTCATGACGTTTCTTTCGATTTTCCTAATTATAGATATAAATATTTATCTGTCGATATTTATTCCGAAATAATTCCTATCAATATACTGAGTCAGGGGAATTACGTGCTTACAATCTATACAAACTTTGATACATATACCGGTGACCTTGAATTGTGATAGTAGTGAGAGGGCGACTTTTAGTCGTCCTTTTACTACATTAACTATAATAATAATTTTAAAACTAAAAGAAAAATGAAAAGAACATTGAATGCATGGTTGAAAAAGAACCTGTTAACTGAAGACCCTAAAGACTATGTCGCATCTGTACAGAAAAAAGGTAGTGCCGGAATTTCCGATATTGTAGATGAACTGGTAAGTGAAGGTATGGAAATCAAGAGAGAAACTGTAATTGACATTATCTCCCGCTTCAACCGCAAAGCCGCTGATCTGGTCTTATCAGGATATAGCGTTAATACCGGACTGGTGTATATGCGACCCGTTATTAAAGGCGTGTTCTACGATAAAACATGGAATCCCGAAACAAATTCGGTGTATATTGCAATAAATCAGGGATTAGACCTCAGAAATGCCGTGGCTGAAACTGTGGTTGAAATTATGGGTGAGCAATCGGAGCCATTGGAGATTTATAGTGTTACTGACAGTATGACAGGCAAAACCGATGGAACGCTTACCAAAGGACGTAATGCTGAAATAAAAGGTTCGTATTTGAAGGTTGTAGGCGAAAGTCCTGATTGTGGCATTTCATTTAAAAATACAGCTACACAAGCTATCACAAAACTTGCGATAAATGATATTGTTCTTAACGAACCATCACGTCTGCTAATTCTTGTACCTTCTGAATTAGCTAAAGGCGAATATGAACTGAGTTTGACAACTCAATACACAGGAGGCAATACATTGCTAAAAACGCCTCGATCTATTATATGTGATTTACCTATTATCCTTGAGTAGTTACTAACTCATCATTAGTAGCGTTACTAATTCATCGTTAGTAACGCTACTAATACACTATTAGTAACAGCACTAATGAACCATTAGTAAGTTTGGATAATAAAAAGGTGGAGCCTGTTTATGGAATCGTTAACGTTAACGCAACCAATAAACTCCACAATAGCATACATGTTAATGAAAAAAGGAAGAGCACAAAAAGTAAATGTATTATTCTGAAAGCAAAAACCTTTTTTTGTAATAACATTTCTATCCATCTCTCAGCTTTTAATAGAAAACTGTAGCTAACAATTAAACATGATTAAATTTAAATTAAAGAACAACCAAATGAAATATAAATCATACAAACTCGTTTTAGTTTTGTTGACAATAAATTTACTGTTAACAAATTGTGATAAGAATGAAAGTCAATTTGAACCTATAGTAACTCAGAAAAGTGAAGCAGGTTACGTAGTTAGGGATGGGTACTTAGTTTTTGATTCAAAAGAATCGTTTATAAAAACATTAGATATGGTTGCAAACATCACTGATGATGAAAGAAGTAATTGAGAAATAAAAATAGGCTTTTTGTCTCAACAACGTATTGTTGCCAACTTGATTAAAGAGGAAATAAAGAAAGACAGTGTGAATAGAATCAAATATGCAAATACAGATTTATCAACTGTAGATAAATCTGAACAACATTCAGATTTATATTACAAAACCCTTTCAACAGGTGTAATTAAATTAATCAATGAAGGGACACCAGATGAATATTGGGATTATTCTGCATTTAATCGTGGTTTTACATCTATTACCAATGAAGAAGGATTGTTTGCAATAGGAGATTCAATTTTTCAAGTTACTGATAAGGAAATGAAATCAATGAATATTTCAAATGAACAAAACAAAAAAAGTATATTAGTTGCTTTAAATAAAAATGAGAAAAATAAAGTGTACCGCATCTCACCAATTAAGAGGTCTTATGGTTTGAGTCCCGGTTTGATTGAATCGGCTTGGGTTGCAAATAGCAGATGGCCAAGCCAAAGTCAAAGAATAAAAATAGGTATAGAATTGACATGTCTATACTTTACGCCTTATACTGCCCAATTTGATTTTAAACATAATTTTTATATCTATTGTCAGAAAACAAACCTGTTTAACAGCTGGATATACTATGGGGCACCAGTTACAATAAGTGGGGCTTGGGTGATAGGTGTTTATTATTATACGCAAATATATGCGAATAGTTTTACTTACAATAGTCCGGGTGCAGGTAATACTAGTGGTTGTGTAAATCCGGAAACCGGGCTCTTACAACCCTTTGGTACAACTTTCAGTGTAATGCCTGATGCCGCAAATCAGAGTTTTACATGGGAGTTTCAACGCGACTGCCAACCTGTGTTTGAAAAGTATAATTGGTCAGTTACAAGGACAGATGCAAATTTGACAGCGTCTTTACAATTGTAATTTTACACTCTCAGAAATTCTCAATTAGAAAAGCAAACTATGTCTTTTCTAATTGAGAATCAATAAGAGTATTAAAATATTTTTCACCTATTTAAATACTCCTTATCCGTTAATTTATATAGATTCAATTAAAATGATAAAGAAAATAGATTTATCTTTTTATCTTATTGTTTTTTGCTCTCTGCTAACATTCATTTCCTGCACCAAAGAGATTGAGATAGATACCCGGGGATTTGAAAAGAAACTTGTGGTCAATTCTGTTTTCAGACAAGATAAACCATTTTTCTTTCGTTTTTCTTTCACTGAAGTTCCCATTAATTCCTATAGTGTAATAAATGATAGCATCCATGTAATGCTTTTTGAGGATAACAAAAAGGTTCTTGATACTAAGGTGCTATCTGATACGCTACAAACGGATATTTTACCTGTTTTTAGCAGGACGTACATGCTTAAAGTGTGTGTTGAAGGATTCGATACAATTTATGCCTACGACACGATTCCCCAGTCTGTGTATATTGATGATGCAACAATTATACAACCAATTGCAATAAACAAGTATGGAGATCGGATTTCTCAGGCAAGCATTACATTTTCTGATCCACCTGGCCAACGTAATTATTACGAGTTGTTAATTGGCAAGAATTATGATTACGAAACAGAAATAACCGATCCGGTGCTGCTCAATGAAGGTGATATTGGATATAGACCTACTACATATTTTTTTTCAGATGAGTTGTTTAACGGCCAGAAATACACCCTCCGCATAAATAAGGATTTAGGTTTCAATGTGCCTGTTAAGACAATCTTGAGATCTGTAAGCAGAAATTATTACATGTACCGCAAGTATTGGACTCGCCATTATTTCAACCAGACTACCGACGAATCGGGGCTAAGAGGTATAATCTATAAAGCGGAACCTCAACCTATGTTCAATAATATTATAAACGGTTACGGAATCTTTGCAGGCTATATCGAGTCCTCACCTTATACATTACATAAAGTAAATGCGAAATAATAGGCCAATGACTAAAACCGTTTTTATACTTGTTTTATCTATATATACAATTACTTCATTTTCACAAATATCTGTTTTAAATGGATATGTGGTGGATAAAAAAACAGGAGAAGCAATTATAGGGGCTAATATTACTGATCTCACTACACATACCGGAACTACAAGTAATAAATTTGGTTTCTTTTCTTTGTCTGTATTAAAAAATGAAAACCATACCCTGCAGTTCTCTTATATCGGTTATGATGCAAGAACAATCAGTTTTAATTTAAATACAGATACGATATTTACAATTGAAATGAGTTCATCAAATACTGAATTAAAGGAAGTGTTAGTATTCGCAGCTAAAAATACGGAAGAAAAAGCAGAAATTGGCAGAATCAATATCCCTTTGTCCACCATTAGAACCTTACCAAGTATTACTGGAGAACCAGATATTTTAAAGGCTTATCAACTGATGCCAGGTATTCAAATGGGAGCAGAAAACAATAACGGATTATATGTGCGTGGGGGTAGTCCCGATCAAAACCTGATTTTACTTGACGATGTCACATTGTATAATGTAAGCCATTTGGGTGGATTTTTCTCTGTATTTGATCCTTCGATGGTGAAAAGTATAGATTTATATAAAGGAGGCTTTCCTGCACGATATGGGGGGAGACTTTCTTCCGTAGTGGATGTGCGGAATAAAGATGGTAATTTATATAAATCGAATGGCGAAATAGCTTTAGGTTTGATTTCCTCTAAAGTTTTTCTTGAAGGTCCAATAAAGAAAGGTGAATCCTCGTACGCATTTTCATTCCGCAATTGCAACTTTGGAGCTTACTCATATTTATACAATATATTAAAAGGAATAAAATATACCGAAGGTTATTATTTTTATGATATCAATTTTAAAGCTAACTTAAAGCTAAGTCAGTCTGATAGATTGTTTCTCAGTTTTTATAGTGGCGAGGACAATATCTATTATAAAGAAAAAAAAGCAAAAAATGATCTTACAAATATTGAGTACTCGGGTCTATCGGAATTAAAATGGGGTAACACTGCGGGTAGCGTACGGTGGTTACATATATTTAAAAATGGTATTTTCAATAATACAACACTTGCATTCACAAACTACAACTATGTTAATCGTTCGCAAAGTTCAGCCGAATATTTGATCGATAATTCAAAAATTACTGATTATTATCGAATTAAATCAGGAATTGATGATTTTCAAATAAAAAATGATGCTGAAATACCTTTCGAAAACCTGACTTTTCGTTTTGGTGCTTTGGCTGGTAGTCATTCACATATTCCTGGGGTGGTTAGCTATTCTCAAACAACTTCAGAAACAAAACCTGACTCAGTTGCAACAAACTCTTCTGTTCGATTAAAATCTGTAGATGTATATGGATATGCCGAATTTGAATATAAGCTAACGGATAAATTTTCAGCGAATACAGGTTTGAGAACAGGTCTTTATATAGCAGACAACACTGCTTTCCCTGTTTTGGAACCCAGAGTTGTTTTGAATTATTTATTTTTGCCTTCATATTCGATCAAGGCTTCGTACAGTAAGATGCATCAGAATATTCATTTACTCACCAATTCAAATGGAGGTTTGCCTACGGATGTTTGGGTTCCTTCAACCAAAACAATAAAGCCACAATCATCTAATCAACTCTCGATTGGTTTTGCTCATACTACAAAAAAGAATTATGAACTAAATGTAGAGCTTTATACAAAGAAAATTAAAAATCTCATTGATTATAAGGCTGGCACTGTATTATATAATAATTTACAAAATTGGGAGCAAAAAGTAGAAACTGGAGGGATTGGAGATGTAAAAGGACTCGAATTGCTGTTTCAAAAAAAAACAGGGACATTGACGGGTTGGATAGGTTATACTCTATCTTCTAATACTCGGATATTCGAAAACCTGAACAATGGCAAGGAATATCCCTACACATATGATCAAACCCATAATATATCAATAGTAGGTAACTATAAAATAACGGAAAATATTACATTCTCAGCAACCTGGGTATACCATACCGGAAATTGTATTACATTACCATCAGCTAAATACCAGCTTTATAATTATGATTATAATAACCCTATGAATAAATACTTATATACAGATGTGGAAATTTATACGGACAAAAACGGTTACCGTTTGCCTGATTATCACAGACTGGATATTAGTCTGAACCGTTCAAAGCAGCTGGAAAAAGGTATAAGGAACTGGTCGATAAATATATTTAATGCATATAATCGGCAGAATGCGAGCTATGTCTTCTATAAGAAATCCAAAGATGATAGAGTTGGTTTATATCAGGGGAGTTTTTTCCCAATCCTATTGAACATAACTTATTCATATAAGTGGTAACTCTTGAAAAACATTTTTTTCGAATTGATAAATGTAAAAGTCTATTGGTAAGAGCATTAGTCTTGTTGTCAAGTCATTCTGTTTGGTTTAGTTATAGTCTGACGCAATGTATACTCGTCAGACTATACTATGCAACAACTATAGACTATTCTGCATCATAAGTATAAAACCGAAAATAATTTATATTGACAGAATTACTTTCTCGAAATCAAGTAAGTTTATAAATTGGGTTGAATTGAGTTCAAATCGAACTAATTATCACGATGTGTTTAACATTAAATAATTAAATATGAAAACAAATATAACTGAAAGTAGCATCTGGATATTGCTTTTCTCCTATTTATGCATAATCTTGTTGACTTCGTGCAATGAGTCAGTTTTTGAGAATAACGAGAATCTAAAATTCTCAGAAGACCCTGCGTTAAAAAAGAATCAAGTATTTAAGATTATCAAAGGTCCATGCGGCGATATTAGATATGAAAGCAGAATTGGACAGGATTATGAATCAGCTTTAGATTCATTAGTGAAAAAGAGGATGTCGCTTTTAAATGCTGAAACTAATGCAGATGGTTATTACATAGATAAAGATACTATATCTGTTGATTTTAAGTATGACGATCGCTTATTTATATCACATGGATTCAGAAGACTAAAAGACAATCAGTACATTTTTTCTATAGCCGATGTAATAGACCGCAATGGCAATTACTTCATAATTAATTGGTGTGATGATTGAAATTTCTATTCTTTCTTAGGGGTTACTTCTTTTTAAAATAAATCATTATATGCTTTATTTCTCTATTTTTTCCAGTTCTTATTGCTCTTTATATCTTGCGAGTAGTTAATTCGAAAAAAGTTGTTTTGGTTTATATTGCACCGTTTTCAATCAAAATAATGGTTTGCTGAGCTGAAGAAATAGTATATAGCCTTCACATTTATTGAAATC
Source organism: Paludibacteraceae bacterium (assembly GCA_016937795.1). Taxonomy (GTDB): domain Bacteria; phylum Bacteroidota; class Bacteroidia; order Bacteroidales; family Paludibacteraceae; genus Paludibacter. The sequence goes on along the minus strand of JAFGVV010000004.1, from coordinate 58,776 downwards.
TGAGACACCCGAATCAGCATAATCAGATTTCATGAAATTCTTGAAAATAACAAATTATCGATAATAGGTCAGGATTATTATCTCATTAATCCAAATTACGAAATCAAGTTTAAACAGAAAGTAAAGAAACTTCCATTCATTTTGAATATTCCCTATGTCAGAGACTTTTCTACTACTACTTGCTATTGTATTGTGGGCTTATAAGCAATTGGAATAATTTGACGATGTACAAATTATGCTATGAATTCAATTGTAGTATTTGGTATGGGTTGACTTTTTTTAGTTATTTTCCACGTAACTTTTAAAATTGTTGAGTATGGCCTGCCAGCCTTCACGCTGTAATTCCACATGGTTTTCGGTTTCAGCATCGAAGCACACCGAAATATTGGTCAGTTGTTGATCGTCGGTCATGCTGACTGATACTTCGCGACCATCCGGCATTATATATAAACTTTTTATTCTCTGTGATTTCGCTATATGTGGCTTCAAAGTCAAATCCAAAACTGCCATCTTTTGCTTCCATTCGTGCTATATATTTACCACCCACTTTCATATCGTTACTTGCCGACGGACAATGCCATTCGGGTGAGGCAAAATTCCATTTAGTAATGTGCTCCGGTTGAGTGTAATAATTCCACACTTTTTGTAGGTTGGCAGAAATGCTGGCTTGTATGGATATTTTAGTTGTTTCCACTTTCTTGTGTTTTTATTTTCAATGACTTCAAATTAAAACAAAGAGTTATGTAAAAATATTCAGATAGGCATATATTTCAGATCTTTGCCGGATTTTGGATTTATGTCACATGATGCAAAAATCCCCGTACAAGTGAATCAAGTCATTTGTACGGGGATTCTCTTTTGTGATTAAATGCTATTACTCCATACCGTCCATATCCATTTCCTGTGTATCCTGACGGCGTTCGGTACGTTTTGGCTTCATGTTGCCAAAATTATAAGTCACTGTAAGTCCAATCATTCGTCCGTGGAAATAAGAATTTGCTTCCTGATAAAAGCCATTTCCATAGGTTATGGTGTTGCGGTTTCGACTATTGAGTAGGTCGCGCACCATTAGGTTCAGACTTAGGTTGCGGTCGAGGAATGTTTGGCGCACGCCAAGGTCGATGGCGTAACTCGATGTTTGGCTACCCTGAGCAATCAGTCGTGGCGACGAATAATCGCCGGTGATTTGAGCTGAAGTGTTTTTGCCCAGAATAAGGTTTGCCATTACGCGTCCGCTCCAGCTAAACATTTCCTGTGCAGGAATAATGGCTGTAAGTGCAGGGTTATAAATGCTGCTTACTGAGTCGGCGGCCATTGTGCTGTAATAGAAATTGAGCGACGAGGTGAGATTCAGTATTTTGAACAATCGGTTTTTTGCCACTAATTCTACGCCTGTGTAGTTCGATTTCGATACATTCATCCATGTGTTTTCGAGCGTTCCGTTGTTCAGGAATCTTACATTTTGCCTGACATCGTCGGTAAAACGATAATATGCCGAAGCCGATAAACTATGTTTGTCCCACGATTTCAGATAGTTGAACTCAAAGGACGAGGTGAGTTCGGGCAATAAATCGGGATTACCAAACGAAATGCTGGTAGAGTCAGAGTAATCGCGGAAAGGATTTATCTCGCGACCACGCGGGCGGTTGATGCGTCGCGAATAGTTGAGCTGAAGTTCGTTCTGATTGGGTAAACTATAAGCCAGATAGGCGCTCGGAAATAGTTGAAGTGCCGGCTTATAATTGCTCTTGTCGTTTTGCAAAACGTTGTTTACATCGTAATATGCATTTTCCCATTCTTTAATCTGATACTCGCCACGTAATCCCGCTTGCAGACTCAGATTCCCGAACCTGCTACCAAACGTCATGTAGGCCGAATGGATTCTTTCGTAATAATCGAACTCGTTAAAGTATGATTTTATGCTGTCATTTTTCGAATTATCATATGCTGATGCAGGACTTCCTCGCGTTTCATCTTTTGTTTGCCAGCCGGCTTCGAGTCGGGTGTTTTCACCGATTTTTTGTGTGTAGTCGATTTTGAATAACCACTGACTGTTGCCGCCACCCATTTTTTGTGTAATGTTTGAAGTGGTGACACTGCCTGCATCTTTTTGAACATAAGTGTTATCCTCGTTGCGAGCATGCGACGAGTACGACAAGCTGGTCATAATGTTAGAGCCATTTTTGTCGAGGTCGTATTTGTGATCGAGTGCAATATTGTAGCTTTTTCTGTCGCCAAGGCCTGTGTTTACACGACTGTACTCACGTAGAATATTATTGTTTTGACTAAACTGATAGCCGATATTGTTGTCCGAGTATCCACCACCGAGCATTCCAAATCCGGTAAGGCTCAGGGTGTTTTTGTCGTTGAGGCGATAATCGATGCCGGCACGGGTGAACATGCCGTTGAAGCCCCTTTTCATAGTCGATTCCTGATTCAGTACAGTTGTGTCTGTGGCATTATAATTTTCACGCATAATATCGCTACCACCTGTAAAGTTCATATTCCGGTAGCCAAGATTCAAATACGCATCAAATTTTCCGCTACTATAATTTATGTTTGCTCCCAGTGTTCCGCCCGGCTTCGACCCCTGCGACCAGAGTGTACCTGCTGAAACACTACCATAATAACCCGCTTTGCGGTTCTTTTTCAATACAATATTGATAATGCCCGAGGTTCCTTCAGGATTAAAACGTGCCGAAGGATTGGTCATCACTTCAATAGATTCAATGCTTTCAGCAGGCATTTGTTGTAGGATCTGTGCCCGATTGTCGGCAGTAAGCCCCGAAGGTTTCCCGTTGATCCATACTTCCACGCTCGAACTGTTGCGAAGCGAAATATTACCCTCCTGATCGACATCTACCGAAGGAATATTCTGAAGTACTTCGCTGGCCGAACCACCTGCCGAGGCAATGTTCTGATCGACCGAGAATACTTTTTTGTCGATATCGAAACGCATTTGTGTTCCTTGTCCCAATACTTCGAGTTCCTTAAGGGCTTTGCTGTTTTCCACTAATTTGATGGTGCCCATGTTTAGTTCGTTATTGGTTACGTTAAGTGGTAGTTCTATGGGATTATAACCCACAAAAGTTATGCGTAGAGTGTATTTCCCGTTGGCCACATTTGGCAGTAAAAAATTTCCATTACCGTCCGACACTACACCAGCAGTAGGTGTTTCACTATTTTGCTTAATCAAAGCTACGTTTACAAAGTCGAGAGGCGCCTGAGTGCCTGCATCTACAATTTTCCCTCTGATGGTTTGTAGTGCAAAAGCGGGCAGGGTCAGAAAAATGAGAATAAGAATACTGAAATACTTTTTCATTTTTTGAAATAATTATTTTTTCGTTGATGTTACATTCAGCTTTTTTCGTTGTGATATGTAACAGTTTTTTTTTGTTTACGGAGAACATAGACAAACGACAAGCGCTAACGTTTAATTCAGCGCTGTGAATTATCGTTAAACGATATGGGTTGTGTTGTTAAAGAATTGAAAACTATTTTCTATTTTCGTTCAGCAATTAGTAAAAACTGTGTATAGTCGCTAAATATTCCGGGTGTTCGTTCGCGTGTAAGTACATTGTAGTCGCTCACCGAAAGTGTCTTGAAACCATTTTCTTCGAAAATTTCTGAGAGTTTCTCCGTGTCGAAGCCTGTGTGAGGAATAGGGTCGAAATGGTGGAAAGAACCATCTTCGGTATGAATGTCGCCTATGGCCACAATGGCGCCGGGTTTTGTAATCTGATGAATATGTTTAAGCGTGTTTTGTAAATTGGGGATATGATGAAAGGCCATGCACGAAACTGCAAAGTCGAAGCTTCCTTCAGAGATTTCGGTTACTTCGCCATGAAATAGATTTACATTTTCGTCGCCTTTGAGTTTCGATTGCAACTCGCTGAGCATAGCCTCTGAGGTGTCCTCGAAAGTTATGGAGTTTACTAAAGGCAACAGTTGCAAGGCTACAAGGCCTGTTCCGGCTCCAATTTCGAGCACATTCCAGTCTTTTTCAGGATTTACTTTTTCGAGCAAGGCAGCTACAAATTTATTGGTCATGTCAATTTTTGAGGGATTGTCCCAACTGCCGGCTTTTGCGGCAAAATTATCGGTTTGCGTGTTTTTGGTCATATTCTGATAGTTGTAATATAAATTTGAGTGTTAATTTGCAATTAATAATGCACAGAAAGTTAATGCGATAACCAACCGCATTTAAACATTAGTTATCGAACTAAAGTTTTGTTGCTTCTGTAAATTTATTTTCTTTTAAGTAATAGGGTGGTTTACAAATCGAGTAACCCTTCGGGAAGGTTCGTGAGGATAATTTTATTGTTGTGGTCGATATCGGTGATGTAATCGTCGCCCACAGGGATCAGTATTTCATCTTCACCTTCAGCAATTACAAAAAGTGTATTGTCGGTGCTTTCGTCTATTTCAGTAACAATGCCAATATCGCCTTTGTGCGCATCGCGAAGCATAAAGCCTACAAAATATGCAAGTTCAATTTCGTTGTCCTCTACTTTGTCTAAGTATTTTTTCAATACATAAATGCTGAGTCCATTGAATTCGCGGGCAGCTTCTTCGCTGTCGATGTCCTGAAATTTGATAAGTCCTGTGCTGTTAGTTTTAAAACGGTATTCTTCGATGTAAAAAGGCACAGGGATGCCATCAATTTCCATTATCAGATATGGGATTTCTTCGCTGTCGAACACGTCGGATGTAAATGTAAACGACATTTCGCCATTCACTCCATGTGGCTTGTTAATTTGTCCGATAGGTAATATCTCGTCTGTAGATATCATTTTGTTTTGGGGTTATTTGGTTGGTCAGTTGATTAGTTAATTGGTTGATTAGTTAATTGGTTGGTTGGTTCTCAGAGGCGATACTATTAAATGGTAAATGCTAAACGAAAAAATACTAAATTAAAAAATAATATATGTCAGCTGATTACACTCCTTTTCCTTTGATAATAATTTCCACTGTGAGTACTAAAATTTTAATGTCGTTAAACAATGACATGTTTTCCATATAAATAATGTCGTAGTTGAGGCGTTCAATCATTTTTTCGATGGTGTCGGAATAGCCAATTTTGATAGGTCCCCACGAAGTTAATCCCGGGCGGATTTTATACAACAGGCAGTAGTAAGGAGCTTCGCCAATGATTTGATTGATGTAAAATCGTCGTTCGGGGCGGGGTCCTACAAGGCTCATTTCTCCTTTAAGTATGTTCCAGAATTGTGGCAATTCGTCGATGCGATACTTACGCAAAATCCGCCCGATACGCGTAATGCGTTCATCGTCGGCACTACTTAGTTTTGGCACTCCATTCTCAGCGCCCTGGTGCATGGTTCGGAATTTTATAATATCAAAAGGAATTCCATAGCGGCCAATACGTTCCTGTTTATAAAATACAGGTCCTTTCGAATCTCTCTTTATGGCTATTCCAAAATAAATGAACAGAGGAGTCATCAGCAGTAGTGCAATGGTTGAAATTACAATATCGATAAAGCGCTTGATACTGATTTCGAAATCGGACATGTTGATTTGCGTGATGCTCACTAATGGATTTATTCCTATAGAGCCAATGCGTGCGCTACCGGTCAGAATTTCATACAGGCGGGGTGTAAATCTTATGTCGATATTGTATTTGTATAGCTCGTTAATGTAGCTGAAAAGCCTCTGTTCGTCAGCATTATCAAGCGAAATGATGGCCTCTTCCACTTGTTGTTCGTTAATAATACTGCCGAGTTGAGCAAGGTTCCCGAGAATACGTTCTTTATCGACCGAAATGGCGTTGTCAACCTGGATAAAGCCTGTGACAAAGTTTTTTTGTGAGTTTATCTCTATTTCTTTTGCCATTTTCTCTGCATTTTTACCGGTGCCAACAATGATAGTGTTTGTTTTCCAGCGTTTTGAGCGGTAGTTGTTGCGTACGCCAGCCCAGATAATGGTTCGCGAAATGTAGGTAAACACAAGTTGTAGCCCGAATAAAACCAATAGCGAGTAATAGTAGTATTCGTATGAAATTACAATATCGTCGAGCATCAAGGCAAAGAATATGGAAATAGAAATAATGGCAGAGCTGAGTATAGAAGTGAAAATAATTTGCACCTGATTTTTTCTTTCGGGGTGCAGGTAAAACCCGGATAGATAATGAATAAATAAACAGGTGAAAGGGTAGATTATCAGACTGCTGAAATAGTTGAAGTTGGGAACAAACACATTTACATCTTCGAAAACCTGTGCATCGTTTACCGTTTTACGAAAAATCATAAACAGAATCCAGACGAGCATGGCTGCGAAAAGATCGAACGTAATATATTGAAGTAGTAATTTTTGTTTGTTCATGTCCTTATTGCTCAATAATGCTGAAGCGATTGTGCGGGTCGATGCTTATGGCCGCAATGTTTGCTTTGGTCCTGCACCGATATTGTACATCGTAATCTGTCTTTAGCGTGTCGAGGTACGGGTACAAAAACAAAGGTTTGCGAAAACGTTTGCAAAGATCGGAGGCAAACTTGTCGGTTGATGTACGAAATCCTATAATGGCTTTCGGACCGTTGAGCGATTTGGCTAAGTTTCGGATGCCGGTCAGATATACTATCAATGGTTTTTCACTAAGCTCCATCAAGTCCCATGCTGCTTCTGGAAGTTCGTTTACGTAAGTGCCCGTTTTAGCAGGATGCTCGACGAGGATATGCGCTTTCGGGTTGTTCGGTAGCAGGTTTACAGCATCCTCCAGGCAGGCATCACAGGCAATCCATTTTCCCGCATCGTCGGTGAAACTAATTAGTTTTCCTTTGATAAGCTGAGCAATGGCTTCGACCATGTCCTCTTTCCGATAAAGTTGTTCCTCTTGTTTCATTATTATACTGACCGGATACACAATCACTTTTTTATAACGTGATTGCAGGTGTTTTATTTTGTAACAGGAACCAAAACTTTTCCTGAAATGTGGATGTTTTTTTATAATTCGGCACAAAGATAGTTTTTCAAAACCAACTTTAAAAATATTTTCTCAACGATAATCATTCGAAACAGCTTTATAAGCAAATATATGAACAATCAAGTTGTTGTTCGGAAATAAGTATTCGTATGTTCGGATTTGTTTGGTTTGAAAAGTTTTTTTACTTTTACGTGTTCGAAAAAAATGAAGATAGTTTTTGTTGTTGCTAAAGAGCGAAGCAGTGTTTGTAAGGTAGCGTTGAGTTTTTGAGATGGATGTGAGAGACGTTTTTTTTTGAATGTATTTGTCCGGAGCAAATGTATGAATGACAGTTGAATGATCAGATGGTTACATGACTTCGGATGGCAAGGCTTGAAAAAAAGGAATACAAAATGATAAATAGATGGGTTTACCGACAACTTTCAGAAAATGAGATTGAAATACAAAACAAATTAGCCGACGAATTAAGTATCAGTTCTGTGCTCGCACAATTGCTGATACAGCGCGATATTTTCACTTACGAGGATGCGCGAAAATTCTTTCGTCCCGATCTGGCCGATTTGCACGACCCTTTTCTGATGGCAGATATGGACAAAGCAGTAGAACGACTGTCGGCTGCTATGCGTCGCAACGAAAAAATACTGGTTTATGGCGATTACGATGTGGATGGAACTACTTCTGTGTCGCTTGTGTATAAGTTTCTCAAACAATTTTACAGCAATGTGGGATTTTACATTCCCGATCGTTACAACGAAGGTTATGGCATTTCGATACAGGGTATCGATTATGCAGCGGCTAACGACTTCAAGCTCATAGTTGCCCTCGATTGCGGAATAAAAGCCATTGATAAGGTGAAATATGCTACAACGCTCGGGCTCGATTTCGTAATTTGCGATCATCATACGCCCGACGATGAGCTTCCGCCGGCTGTGGCAGTGCTCGATCCTAAGCGTATCGATTGTAACTATCCTTACAAACATTTGTCTGGTTGTGGTGTGGGTTTTAAACTTATGCAGGCTTTCTCACAAATAAACAATATTGACTTTCAGCAGCTTACGCCATTGCTCGATTTGGTGGCATTGAGTATTGCCTCCGATATTGTGCCTATCACCGGCGAAAACCGCATTTTAGCTTTTTATGGACTAAAACAAATCAATAGTCATCCCAGTGTAGGGCTGAAAAGCATTCTTGATATTTGCGGACTTGGCGACAAGGAAATTAGCATTAGCGATATTGTGTTTAAAATAGGACCACGCATCAACGCATCCGGCCGTATGAAACTTGCTTCGGAAGCTGTGGAACTCCTCGTGTCGAGCAATGCAGCTTTTGCAAAGCAGAAAAGTGGCACTATCAACGAGTATAACAACGACCGCAAGGATTTGGATAAAAATATTACCGACGAGGCTATTGCGCTCATTGCTTCGGACCAACGATATGCTTTGCGCCGTTCTATAGTGGTGCATAAGCCCGATTGGCACAAAGGTGTGATCGGAATTGTGGCTTCGCGGCTATCCGAAGAGTATTATAAACCATCGATTGTATTGACTAACTCGAATGGGCTGGCTTCGGGTTCGGCCCGTTCGGTGCCAGGATTCGATATTTATAAAGCCATCGACTCATGTCGCGATTTGCTCGAGAACTTCGGGGGGCATATGTATGCAGCCGGTTTGTCGATGAAGGAAGAGAATGTCTCTCTGTTTACTGAGCGTTTCGAGAAATTTGTGTCCGAAAATATTCTGGAGGAACAAACCTATCCTCAAATTGATATCGATGCGGTGTTGCAGTTTAAGGACATTACGCCCAAGTTTTTCCGTGTACTTAAACAGTTCGGCCCTTTCGGACCCGGAAATATGAAACCAATGTTTGCCTCGAAAAAAGTATTCGATTATGGAACAAGCCGTTTGGTTGGGAAAGAACAGGAGCATTTGAAGCTCGAACTTATCGACTCGAGCTGCGAAAATGTAATGAATGGAATAGCATTCCGAATGTACGAATATAACGACCATCTCAAAGCTTTAAATCCGCTTGATATTTGCTATACCATTGAAGAAAATTACTTCAACGGTAATGTGAGTATTCAGCTGATGATCAGGGATATTAAGATTGAGGCTGAAAAAAAACAATGAAAAGAAGGTTTTTTCATTGTTTTTGACGCGTTTTTATAATGATTTCAGGCTTCAAATCTGCCATTTGTAGGTGCTTTGCTGGCTGTTAAGTGTCCGATAATCAGAGTGGTTTTGCGGTCTGTTTAATAAAAACGGGAAATGCTGCCTCCATGTGCGTATTTTTTTGTATATTCGTGCCCTCAAAACAAAACAGAAAATATAATCTAAAAAATAAAACTTTCATTTAAAAAAAATGGCAATTTTAGGAAAAATCAGAAGCAAAGGTGTCCTGCTCTTAGTGGTGGTGGGATTTGCATTATTCGCCTTTATAATTGGCGACTTCTTAACTCAGGGCTCAACCTATTTTAATAAATCGCGCGAAGTTGTGGCTGAAATTACCGGCGACGAAATTAATATCGTCGATTATCAGGCGGCTATCGAACAGATGGTAGAGGTTTACAAAATTGAGACGGGACAAACCGACCTGAACGAAGAGACAATGGCTCAGCTCCGCAATTCGGTGTGGGAAAACCTATTGAGTGAAAAATTGCTTTTTACCGAAGCTGAAAAATTAGGACTTGCAGTAAGCAAAGAAGAATTGTCAGAATATGTAATTGGTAACAAAACACATCCACTCATCATGCAGCGTCGTACTTTTGCCGGCGAAAACGGACAGTTTAGTCGTCCTTTGCTTGTGCAATTTCTCAATAGTCTCGAGATAGTGCCTGAAAACGAACAAATGCGTCAGCAGATTGCTCAGGCCAAGAGTTATTGGTTGTTTTGGGAACGTAATGTGAAAATGGCTGTACTTCAGGATAAATACAATGCTCTGCTTGGAAAAGCAGTGACAGCAAACACGCTCGAAGCCAAAACAAGTTTCGAAGCTGCTAAAACCACTTATGATGTAAACTATGTGGTGCAACCTTATTTTACGATGCCTGATTCGGCAGTCAGCGTATCGAAAAGCGAAATTAAGGATCGTTACAATAAAAACAAAGAATTATTCAAGCAGGAAGCCAACCGTACTTTGAATTATGTGGCTTTCAATATTCGCCCGCTCAAGGAAGATTCGGTTGAAGCTCAGGAATGGATGGACAAAATCAGCGAGGAGTTTAAAACCACTGACGATGTGGTTGGGTTAGTCAACTCAAACTCCGACGTAATGTACAACGGACAGAATTATTCGTATAATAGTTTACCTGTGACTTTAAGGGATTTTGCTTTTGCAGGTAAAGAGGGCGATATGTTTGGTCCTGTTTTCGAAAACAATACGCATACAATGGCTCGTATCATGGAATCGGGAATTATGCAATCCGACTCTGTAAAACTTCGACATATCTATTTGGTTACTGCCGACGAAGCCAAAACAGATAGCATTATAAATGCTATTCAAGCAGGTGCTTCATTTGCCGAACTTGCTCTTAAGTATTCAGCTGTACAGCAAACAGCAGCCAATGGCGGCGAAATTGGCTGGATAGTAGAAGGCATTCAGGGTATCGATAAGGAATTGTCCGATAAAGCATTTGCTTCAGCCCCGAATCAGGTATTTACAGTAAAAAATACTCAGGGAACACAAATAGTACAGGTGATGGAAAAAACACCTGCCCGTGCCAAAGTGAAATTAGCTATTCTCGAACGTAAAGTAGTCCCTTCGAGTCGTTCGTATGGTCGTATCTACAACGAAGCAAAACAATTTGCTGCCGAACTGAAAAGTTCAGAATTTGCTTCAAAAGCTCAGGAGCTGGGTCTGCCGGTGCGCACAGCTTCCGATCTTTTCGAAACTACCGATCGTATTGCCGATATACCTCAGTCGCGTCAGGTGATTCGTTGGGCATTCGAAAGCGATAAAGCCGATGTGTCGGATGTGTTCGATTGCAGCACTCAGTTTGTGGTTGCTACCAATGTAGAAGTAAACGAAAAAGGTTACCGCTCGCTCGATAAAGTGACCGAACAGCTGAAGGCTGAACTTATTCGTGAAAAAAAGGCTGAACTTATGATCAAAAATCTGACTGAGCAACTGAAGAAAACTCCATCGCTCGAAGCCCTGGCTCAAACACTGTCAACCGATGTGAAAGTGGCTAATGGAGTGAACTTTATGAATAATCAGTTTGGTGTGGCTGGTTTCGAACCTGCACTGATTGGTAAAGTGTCTGCGCTTGAAGCAAACAAAGTGTCGGTGCCTGTTAAAGGTAGTGCCGGAGTGTATGTGCTTCAGCCTGTAAATCCTCAGCAAAATCAGACGGCTTTCGATGCCAGGTCGCAGGTTTCACAGCTGAATATGAATTATGCTTATTCGTTGCCTTATATGATTCTTCAGGACATACGCGAAAATGCTGATATCACAGATAATCGCCTACGTTTCTTCTGATAAAACACATTTTATAGTAAATTATCGAAACGGGATGAACCAATTTCATTCCGTTTCGTTTTTTTATGCGATAGTTTCATTACTTTTGTATTTCAACAAAAACAGAATGCCGGCTCTGATGCAGCCAGATGTCTGTGCTTACATCACTCATATTCTAAAATGATTAAAACAGCTCTTACAGGAAAAACTACCGACGAACTGCGCGACATAGTAGCAGAACTGGGAATGCCTGCGTTTACAGCCAAACAAATAGCCGACTGGCTTTACAAAAAGCGTGCTTTTAGTATCGACGAAATGACAAACATCTCGGTAAAGAACCGTCAGTTGCTTCATGAGCATTATTGTGTGGGGCGCGAGTTGCCCTCTACAGTGACCGAATCGGTAGATGGTACCAAAAAGTATCTTTTCCGAACCGATAGCAATAATTTTATCGAAACGGTATATATTCCCGAGGACGACCGTCATACGCTTTGTGTGTCTTCGCAGGTGGGATGTAAAATGAATTGTTTGTTTTGTATGACGGGTAAACAGGGCTTTACAGCCAATCTTACAGCTACCGAAATTCTGAATCAGATTATGTCGGTAGCCGAGGCTGATAAACTCACAAATCTGGTGTTTATGGGCATGGGCGAGCCGATGGACAATCTGCCCCATCTATTGCGCGCTCTCGATATTCTGACTGCCGATTATGGTTATGGCTGGAGTCCGAAACGTATTACTGTTTCTACTATTGGAGTAATTCCCAAGATGAAAATCTTCCTCGAGCACTCAAATTGCCATTTGGCGCTGAGCATGCACTCTCCTTTTCCCGAGGAGCGTTTGAAATTAATGCCTGTGGAGAAGCCATATCCTATTTACGAAGTGCTGAAAGAGCTTAAAAAACATGACTTTAGTCATCAGCGTCGCGTGTCGTTCGAATACATTATGTTCGACGGACTGAACGACACCATGCGTCATGCGGTGGAAATGGTAAAATTGTTGAAAGATCTGGATTGTCGTGTGAATCTGATTCGTTTTCATGCCATTCCGGGTATCGATCTGAAAACTTCGAACGAAGATAAAATGGTTTTCTTCCGCGATTATCTGACCAGCAATGGCATTGTGACTACTATCCGTAAATCGCGTGGCGAGGATATTTTTGCTGCTTGCGGTATGCTTTCCACAATGGAGAAGCAGAAAGAAAAAACTGCGGAGTAATATTCCATTCAATGGCTTATCATTTCGCAGCTAAAGGCTGAATGTACGAGCAGTCGGAGTGCGACTTGAAGTCGCGCCCCGACTATCTACATAATTGCGGTGTATAACGAGCTAAGTTTCTGTTAGTTTAGCAAAATCGTCCCAAAAAGTAGGATACGACTTGCTAACCACTTCGGGATGTTCGATGCTGAGTGCTGTTTTCAGTGCAGCGGGAGCAAATGCCATGGCCATACGATGATCTTCGTATGTAGCAATGCTGATTTGAGTTCCCGGGTCACACTTTTCGCCGGCCCAGGCCATTTCGCTTTCGGCAGGTTCGAATAGTACAAATCCCAGTTTTTTAAGTTCAGTGATAAGCGCAGCCACACGGTCGGTTTCCTTTATTTTAAGGCTTTGTACGCCCTTAAAATGAAACGGAATGTGTAGCATGCAACAAGTCACAGCAAATGTCTGAGCCAAATCAGGCTCGTTTACGAAATCATATTCAAATTTTGCGCAGTATTGTCCGGAGCTACTAAGTTGTACGCCTTCGGCCTGGTAGCTTGTGTTTACGCCCAGTTGCTGAAAAAGATCTGCCACTTTGCTGTCGCCCTGCGTGCTGTTGGCTTTCAATCCTTTCAGGAAAATTTCACCTTCACCTGCCATCGAAAGTGCTTCGTACCAATACGATGCACCCGACCAATCCGATTCTACTTTATATTTTACAGGTTTATAAGTTTGCGGACGAATATCAATAGTGTTGTTTTCAAAAGTAACTTCTACTCCGTATTCAGCCATCATTTGCATGGTCATACGAATATAAGGCACCGAAATTACATTGCCTTCGAGTTTGATTGTCAGTCCGTTGATCATGTAGGGCGCTATCATCATTAAAGCCGAGATGTACTGACTGCTCACACCGCCATTCAGCGATATGTCGCCACCCATAAGCGCACAGCCGAGAATTTTCAATGGTGGAAAACCTTCTTTTTCAACATATTCAATGCGGGCACCTAAGGAATTAAGTGCGTCGACCAGAATTTTGATAGGTCGGTTTTTCATTCGCTCACTTCCGGTAATGATCCACTCACCCGCAGTTTTGGCCAAAAAGGCCGTCAGGAATCGCATCGAAGTTCCGGCAGCACCAATGTCGAAAGTGCTGTTGTTCGAGTCGAGCGCTTTCAGAAGTACGTTGGTATCGTCGCAGTCGGCCAGATTTTCAATCTCGTAGGGACTGTACGACATCGCATTGAGAATAAGTGCGCGATTGCTGATGCTTTTCGACGCGGGCAGATTGATTTCTAATTGAATCTTTGGTTGTTGAATATGTAAAATACCGGAAGTCATTGAGAATTTTTTTTATATATGGATTGATAAATGTAGTTGACAGATTACACTGCCAGCTCGTATATTTTCCGGCAATCGTCTTCGGTCAGTTTTACGAAACTTCCCATTGTGTTGCTGCCCAATGCCAGTGTTTTTATTAGTGCAGGAATGTCTTCAGCTTTGGCGCCAAGTTGTGAAAAACGTATCGGCATTCCAATAGAAGTCATAAATTGCTCATATTTCTCTATGCCTTTACGTGCGGTATTTTCAGGATTCTGAAAGTCCATTTCGCAACCCCAAACGCGCACTGCAAACTGTGCAAAGCGGTTTACATCGTTGTTCATTACATATTTCATCCATGCAGGAAACATAACAGCCAGACCTGCACCATGTGCCACATCGTAAAGTCCCGAAAGTTCGTGTTCCAGGTTATGACTCGACCAGTCCTGTTCGCGACCTACACCGCAAATGTCATTATGTGCCACCATGCCGGCCCACATAAGGTTTGCACGTGCATCGTAGTTGTTCGGATCGGCCAATACTTTTGGGGTTTCGTTTATCACGGTAAGCAAAATTCCCTCGCACAAACGGTCGGTAATTTCCACATTTTTGGTGTTAGTAAAATAACGCTCCATCACGTGAGCCATCATGTCGGTGGCGCCACAGGCTGTTTGGTATGCCGGAAGCGAGCATGTGAGTTCAGGATTAAGAATGGAGAAGACAGGACGTAGCAGATCGCTGTTGGCTGCACGTTTGAGCATGCCGTTTTCGTGCGTGATAACCGAGCCGGTTGAGCCTTCGCTGCCCGCTGCAGTAAGTGTGAGTATAGTTGCTACCGGAAGGGCTTTTTCCACGCGTTTCCCATTGTAGAAATCCCAAAAGTCGCCATCGTACACAGCGCCAAGTGCAATGGCTTTTGCCGAGTCGATCACGCTGCCACCGCCCACTGCAAGTATAAAATCAACTTTTTCGCATTTGCAAATTTCCACGCCTTTATACACAAGTCCGCTGCGTGGATTTGGAACCACACCACCGAGTTCGCAAAACTCAATGGACGCTTCCTGAAGCGACTTTTTTACACGGTCGAGTAGTCCACTGCGAACCACAGAGCCACTTCCGTAATGTATCAGTACTTTTTTTCCTCCAAAACGACTTACATATTTGCCCGTTTCGTTTTCACGTTCTTTTCCGAATACAAAATATGTTGGACTGTAAAAATTAAAGTTGTTCATAATGAGTTAGTTTTAAATAAGTGATTAAATGGTCAATGGTTTTTTGAGTCTGTTTATCAGTTCATTGCCCAGGTCGGTTTTTTTCTTGATATGGTTCAAAACCTCGAGCACAAAAGGATTGTTTTCGAAACTACCGCGTACCGATTCGAAATCCTGGTCCTTGCGGGCTTCATCTCCATCAACGCCAAAACCTGTTTTTGAGTTCAGATTAAACTCTTTTTTAGCATCGTCGTAAATCAGTTTGTCGAGTTTTACAACCGATTCTTTCCATATTTCCACCATCGAAATAATGTCTTCGTAAGTCACTTCGTCGATGCTTTTACCCCAGCGCTCTTCCAGTTTTTCTTTGGCCCATGTCCATTCGTAGTTGTAATACTCTTTGTGGATATCGTTGAGACTTTTCTGTATTTCGTCCAGCGTTAGTGTGTTTTGTTCTATACTGTTAAGCAGTTCCTCGCTTGCATTTTTTGGTGCAATAAGTCCTGAGAGGTCAACCCATTCGCCGCTTCCTTTGTGAGTTTGCGGCTTTAGTTGCGCACGTACTTCATCGATGTTTTTGAATTCTTTTTCGCGCAAGCGACTAATGAGCGAGTTGCCCAGAAATTTATTAATAGCAATATTGTATAATTCAATACCATTCCGTACCGAAGAATTCTTGATGTGGCAATTCTGGAAAGTATATACTTCGGTTGTTTCGCCTGCTATTTTTTGCAGGTTTTTAAGCACTTCCACACCACGAATCATTTTCTGGATGGTGTACGGGCTCAGCAGATTGAAATTAATCGGGTCGAGCTTCTGACTGTCCTTGCGATTGTCGCGCTTAGGCCATTTTTGTGCATCACGAATGGTTCCCACACTGCGCAGATTTACTCCGGGTACAAGGTAGCTTTCGGTTGCATTTTCAATGAGATAAGAGAAAGGCAGGTCGGAAGTGTCGGAGTGCTTGTAATGACGTCCCATAACCAGTGTAAATGCACCGATTTTAGCCGGCCACAGCAAGTATGAATCGCTGGTGGTTTTGGAGCCACGCTCGCATATTCCCTGATGAATCGGCCCAAGCTTGTACATGTGATTGCTCTGGTTCGATCCGCTGCCCGCATTGAGGAACGAGAACATACCTGCAATGAGCAAAGTTGATTTGTGGTGCGATACAGTATAAGGGCCGGCAAAGATAGCTGTAGCCTCGCCATGCATGCCCTGGCAGTTTGAGAAAAACAGCGAGTCGAGCGCCGAATAATGTTTTCCCATGATACAGCCCTGACCAATGAAACATTTCGAAATAAGAGTTGAGTCGGTTACCGAGACACCGGAACTCAGAATAAAGTCGTTACATTTTACGCCCGAGCCTATCACCACCGGAGCTTCAGCATTACTGTTTACCGAACCGTTTTCGAGTAGTGAAGCACCTTCAATCAGTGCGTAGTCGCCAATTCGTACATTTTTTATACTCCCACAATTCACGATTCTCACGTTTGCACCTATACTCCCTGTGGACGATTGTTGTGCTGTAGCATAATTATCAATGCGTTTCTGAAGGTTTTGTATCAGCTCGGGACGGTGACGATACAGGGTGAGGATATAGGCAAGTGGCGCTGAAAGAAAATCGAAAATAGGAATTTCGCGTCCGCCACCTTCGTTCATGACAGGCACTTTTACGCCATTTCCAAAAGATGAAACTCCGTCCACCAGAATAAGATTTACATTTTCGATATAGCTGCCGTTGCCAATGCTGTAATTGGCAATGTAATTGTCGATTTTATCAATATACACATCGTTGCCGATAATGCAGTTGTGAAGCATACAATTGTTCAGCCCCGCATGTTTTTTCAGTCCTCCGGGCAATTCGTAAATTTTTGAAAAAGTTCCCAGTTGTACGTTACCCGAGAAATGCACATTCGAAATATAGGCAGGAGAAAAATCTTCGGCCACAACTACGTTTTGCCACGATTCTGCTGAGCAACCATAAACTGTCAGCGTGGCAATTTCTTTTTCGGTGAGTGAACGGTAATTTGTCATATTATTCTATTTATCAGTTTCAGTCAGTTTCTTATTCTTCAGAAAGTTCCTGTTCGTCGTAGCGTTGAAACAGGAAATCGTTGTACGGATAGCGCTCTACGTGAATGGCTTTAATTTTTTCGTACATAAGCTCTCTCAGTTGCTCTACATTCTGTTTTTCTTTTGCCGAAATAAAAATACAGTTGTCGTGAAGTTTCGACATCCATGTTTTTTTAAGTTCGTCGAGACTTATGTTCTCACGTGTCGAAGGAGTCAGGTCATCTTCTTCCTTGGGCGTGTAGGTAAATGCATCAATTTTATTAAATACCAGAATGGTCGGTTTTTCGCGCGGATCAATTTCTTTAAGCGTTTGATTTACCACTTCCAGTTGTTCGTGGAAGTTGGGATGCGACACATCTACCACATGTATCAACAGGTCGGCTTCGCGTACTTCATCGAGTGTCGATTTAAACGACTCGATAAGGTTGGTAGGCAGTTTGCGTATAAAACCAACAGTGTCGGATAGCAGAAAAGGCAGATTTTCGATTATCACTTTGCGCACTGTGGTGTCGAGCGTGGCAAAGAGCTTGTTTTCGGCAAATACATCCGATTTGCTGAGCATGTTCATCATGGTCGATTTTCCCACATTGGTATAACCTACCAGCGCCACACGCACCATTTTTCCACGATTCTTGCGTTGTGTCGACATTTGTTTGTCGATATCTTTCAGGTTTTGTTTCAGCAACGAGATTTTTGTAAGAATGATACGGCGGTCGGTTTCAATCTGTGTTTCACCGGGTCCGCGCATACCAATACCCCCACGCTGACGTTCGAGGTGAGTCCATAAACGGGTAAGGCGTGGAAGCATATATTGCAATTGAGCAAGTTCTACCTGCGTTTTGGCATTGGCAGTTTGCGCTCTTTTGGCAAAAATGTCGAGAATAAGATTCGTACGGTCGAGCACCAGCACTTTCAGTTCTGCTTCGATGTTGCGTAACTGTTTGGGCGAAAGCTCGTCATCGAATATCACGAGTCCGATTTCATTTTCGTCGACATATTCTTTTATTTCCTGTAGTTTCCCGGGTCCGACAAATGTTTTCGGATTGGGATAATCTACTCTCTGAAAAAAGATTTTATCCGGTTTTGCTCCGGCGGTGTCGGCGAGGAAGGCCAGTTCGTCGAGATACTCCCGCGCTTTGTCTTCTGTCTGTGTTTGTGTGATAAGTCCCACTAATACAGCTTTTTCTTGGTATATTTCGGTTTTCATTCTGTTGATTGTTTGTATAAAGGTTTAGGAAGTTTATTGGTTAAAAAAAACCGTTTGGAGCGAATCCAAACGGTTACTTTTATTTCTGTTTTACGATTGACCGTTGGGGCAATCGGTAATTTTTGCTATAATTACTGTAATCTGAAGTTTACCGGTAGCGTGTATTTTACACGTACAGGTTTGCCACGTTGTTGTCCGGGGCTCCATTTGGGCATGGATTTGATTACGCGTACTGCTTCTTTGTCGAGGCTGGGGTCAACGCTACGAACAACTTCTACATCCACAATTGAACCATCGCGGTTTACCACAAACTGACAGATTACACGACCCTGGATGCCATTTTCCTGTGCAATTACAGGGTATTTTACGTTGTCGCTGAGGTATTTGAATAATGCTGCATCGCCACCGGGGAAAGAAGGCATTTTTTCCACAACCTGGAAGACAACATTGTCATCTTCTTCCACAATGGGGCCTGTAGATGTAACAGGTGCACTAATAGTAACCACTTTATCTTTATCGTCTTCGGTGTCAATTTCAACAGATTCAGTTACTACATCATCTTCTACGATATTTAACTCTTCTACGATTTCAGGTGCAGGAGGTGGGGGAGGAGGAGGTAATTCCTGGGCTGTTTGAATAATTTCAATTTCTTCTTCAGCTAATAAATCCGGGTCTATCACTTCGTACACAGTAACTTCTTTGTCTGTCCATTCAAATGCAATGTAAATCAGTGATAAAACCATGACAAGCCCCATCAGTACGAAGAGGAATTTTTTATCTTCAAGAGTGGCTTTTGGTGATTTCTTTACGTCCATAATTATATATAATTTTTTGATATTTTCTGACGGGCAAATGTAATATTATTTTTCCAAAGTTCATTTGTCAGAACGCAAATTTTTTAATTTTATTTCCCATTGAGGATAATCGTCTCGTTTATTTAGTTTTTTTTTGACTGAAAATATAATTTTTCGTAATTATCCCGTTTTAATTGTGATTTTTTCAACTATACTTAAACTTGTGTGGTTACTAAAATCAGATTATCTTTGAACACTCAAACATTCATTTTATATTTTTGCATGCAATTTATCCATCAATAAGCACATTTTAATGTCCAAACGAATTATATTTTTCGCATTATATATTGTCAGTGTTCTGACAGTTTTTTCGCAGGCAGGATACGGAGTGTATCAGTTCCTCGATTTGCCTGTATCCTCGCGTCAGGCAGCGTTGGGAGGTGCCAATATTTCGGTGCGGGACAACGATATGAATTTTGCTTTTCAGAATCCTGCTTTACTGACTTCCAATACATCGGGAATGATAAATCTGAATATAGCTAATTATCTTGCCGATATTAAGTTTGGCTCGGCGATGTACGGATTTTCGGTGAGGAATAAGAATTATTTCGGTGTGGGTGTGCAATATGTGGATTATGGCGACTTTTTGCAGTATTCGGAGTTGAATGTCCCTGAAGGTGAGTTCACCGCAAAGGATATGGCATTGAATATTGTCTATGCCCGGCCACTTACCGATAAAATTACTGTAGGGGCCACTCTCAAACCCGTTTTTTCGGTATATGAAGTGTACACAAGTTTTGGAGTGGCTATGGATGCAGGTATAAGTTATTACAATCCTGCAAAGCTCTTTGGTGTTGGTTTTGTGTTACGCAATGCCGGAGCACAGTTTCAGGGTTATTACAAGGATGAAGATGGGCAGCATTATGAGCCGTTGCCATTTAATATACAACTTGGTGCTACTAAAAAGCTCACACATGCTCCTTTCCGGTTTTCGCTTACCTTGCATAATCTTCAACGCTGGAATTTGGATTATATATCGGATAATATGCCTTCAAATTCTCTGACAGGTGAGACTGTGGAGCATTCAGTGAGTTTGGTAGATATGGCTTTCCGACACACAATTTTTGGTGTTGAATTTCAGCCCGGCAAAAATTTTTATCTGGCAGGTTCGTATAATCACCGCAGACACAATGAATTGTCGATGAATGGTTTCAAAAGCATGGCCGGCTTTTCGTTTGGTGGTGGTATAAAACTCAGTAAATTTATGGTGGGTTTTGGCATGAGCCAGTTTCAGGTGGGTAACTGGGCTTATCAGTTTTCTATCAGTACCGATTTGAAGGAGTTCGGACTTTAAGACGAAAGACAAAAGAATAAAGACGACATTTAAATACGAAGACACGAGGAAAAGAGTAAACATCATGGTCTTGTGATTAAATGAGAATCACTTCCAAAACACAAAACACGGAACATGAAACTCTGAAACCCTGAAACTCTGAAACAGAGAACCCGAAATAATATAAATGAAACGAATAATAGTAGCGATTGATGGATTTTCGTCGTGCGGCAAAAGCACAATGGCGCGTAAACTGGCT
This sequence comes from Paludibacteraceae bacterium, assembly GCA_016937795.1. Lineage (GTDB taxonomy): Bacteria > Bacteroidota > Bacteroidia > Bacteroidales > Paludibacteraceae > Paludibacter. The sequence continues at coordinate 37,984 of JAFGVV010000004.1, read as the reverse complement.
GCCGAAGTGGGTTATGTGTATGTGGATACTGGTGCCATGTATCGCGCCGTGTCGCTGTTTTGTTTACGCAATGGCTGGATGACTGCAGAGACTATGGACGAGGCGGCTATCAATGCGCATGTAGGTCGGATTAAGCTTGAATTTCGCCTGAATGATTCCGGAAAGGCGGAAATGTATCTGAACGGAGAAAATGTGGAGCACGAAATCCGCACGCTTGAGGTTGCCAACGGAGCAAGTCGTGTAAGCACACTGGGTGCTGTGCGTCGCGAATTGGTGCGTCAGCAACAGTTGATGGGTGAGAAGAAAGGCATTGTAATGGATGGCCGCGATATTGGCACAGTGGTTTTTCCTGAAGCAGAGCTGAAGGTTTTCCTGACAGCATCACCCGAAATCAGAGCACAGCGCCGTTACGATGAGTTGTTGGGCAAAGGCGAACAGGCTGTGTACGATGAAGTGCTGGCCAATGTGGTTGAGCGTGACGAGCGCGATCAGAACAGAGCCGAAAGCCCGTTACGCAAAGCCGATGATGCCATTGTGATTGATAACTCCGACCTTACCCCCGACGAACAGCAGCAAAGGCTCAGAGAATTGTTTCAACAGAAGATTTCAGAATAGTAGAAAATAAAAAAAACGACAGCATTCATGGAGGCTGTCGTTTTTTGTTTGTTGATTTTGAATGAAAAACTATTTGTTGATATGTACTTCAAAGTGCAGTTTTTTTAAATGTCGTGTTGACTTTTTATAAACAATATAATTTCGCTCCTAATGGAGCTCTGAAAACACTCTACAATCAATAGTTCTACCATAATGTCGCTTCTCCGAAGCTAAGAAATTGCTCCGTTAGGAGCATAATTATGGTAGTTGTTATTAGTCTTTTGTGCAAAATAGCTCCGTAGGAGTGAAATTATAAAAAAGTCAAGACGAGTTCAAAACGTGCTTAAAATCTTATCGGTATAAATTTTTCCGCTCTGGATGGTTATTTTAAGAATATACAATTCTGATTTTACGAAACGAAATGAAATTTGATTTTCGGGCTGTTTGCTTTCGAGTATTTTCCTTCCAAATACGTCAAATATTTCAGCCTTTTGGATATGTTCAGGGTTTTGCAGTACAATTCCGTTTGCCTGTAATGACCACAAAGGTTTTCCATTTTCCGAACTTATTTGCGGCGTTTGGGTGGTTTCGCCCCATTTGTTGTTCAGAGCTGCTTTCTCAGCAGCAGTGATGGGTATTACGGTACCATGACGCGGACTGAAGTCAAAGGAGTTTCCATTCATTACACTGAAGTTCTCGAGGTCGGTGGAGCTGGTAAATTCATAATATCCACTCGAATACACATCGTACATCAAAATCCATGTATCGGTATTGTATAGTCTGAATACACAACCACCTTCTACTGCATTGGAATTTTGATCCAGATAGCGGTCGAGTAAAGTCCAGCCTTCGGTAAGTTTGTTCGAAACTGCTTTTTTGATACCATTTCCCGAGCCTTCGGTTTTGAAAAACATATGATACAAACCATCTTTTTCCACAATGTCGCCATCGATACAGGCCTGATTGTCGGGGTGATAAAACATTTGCGCGGGCACAGTTTCTAAGGCTGTAAAGCTGCTGTTGGCATAGGCATAGTATATTTTGTCGTAATCGCCACTGCCTTTGCGCATTGAGAAATAAATCAGGTATTTGCCAGTTGTTTTGTCGTAAATGGTTTGTGGCGCCCATACTCTGTCTACATTCGAAAATTGTGCAGGAAAGGCTGTGGGTATATGCACTTTGGCCGAACTCCAGTTGACCAGGTCGTTTGATTTGAGCAGCACCATGCCGCGATTCGAATTCCAGCCGTTGGCCGAAACCATATCGGTGACCACCATGTAATACATTCCATCTTCGCCACGCAGAATGTGCGGATCGCGTACGCCGCCTGTGTTGCTAATGGCCGACGATGCAATGATAGGTTGGTCGTCGTTTAATGCTTTGTAAACCAATCCGTCGTCGCTCAATGCAAATCGAATAGCTTCCTGACTAATGTGGTTGCCTGTAAAATATGAGAATAAATATGCCGCATAACCTTCGTCTTCGGCAATAGACACTTCAAATGCTTTGTTGGTGGTAGCTGTTCCTTTGGTGATAGTAGCTGTGAGTGTTACCTTTTTATTTCCTTCTCCTTTGGCATTACGTTTCAGAATGACACCTGTATTGCTCAGAAAAACAGGATCACCGGATGTCCATTGAATTTGTGAACCTTCTTTTCCGCTTGCCGGAAGTGAAAGGTTTGAGCGTAAGTTCAGCAAATTCCCGCTCAGAGTGAGTTGATCGCTGTCAAGATTGACACTTTGCGCATCGCTCAGTTGTGAAAGCACAGTGACGTTGAAACTTACATTTTTGGATATAAAATACTTACCCACCCTGGCTGTAAGTGTCACCTGGGCATTGGGCTGACCACTTGCCGGACGGTTAACATTGCCATTGTTAGCCAATACTGCTGTGTTCGAACTTTGCCAGCTTATGGTTGTGGAGTGAATGCCGGTAGCAGGCAGCGTCAGGTTTTCGGTGACAGACGTGAGTGAACCCAAACTGAGTTTAGTCAATGCTGAATCTACCATGTCTTTGTAGATTAAGGTGTCGAGTTTTAATTTGTTGGCTGCGAGTTGAGTAATTTGAGTGGGAGTGAGGGCACTGTTGTAAATTCTGAAATCGCTGTATTTTGAATTTTGCAAATACTGATCGCCGGCGTATGAGGCGCGTGCCAGATAATTGAAAGCAGTGCCGCCCAGCGCTGATGGGAGAACGCTCACGGTCCCGCTTTTCTGCAGCACTCCGTTGATATAAATTTCTCCTGTGCTTCCGTTTTGTCTGTACACAACATGTTGCCAACTGTCTTGTGCCGTGGGGCTGGCTATGTTTACCTGTTTCTCAGCACTGTAATTGGTTAGTGAAATGGCGTAGCGCGATCCTTTGGCCGAGAAAAACATGCAGCCGGAAGGGTTTGTGAGTATGTTTTCGGCATTCGAAAATGTCCAGACGAAATTCCCGTTGTTGTTCAGATTCAGTTCCGGGTCGATGAACACATAGGTGGCAATGCTAAAATTCGAAAGTGAGTTTATCAGGCTTCCGGTTTCGGCTCCAAGGTCGAGATAGCCGTTGTTATTCCCTGTCTCAAGAAATGAAATACCGCTGAGGGTTCTGATAGTAGCTCCGTTCTTTAATGTGGCATTGTAGCCATTGCCTGTAAGATCGGTAACGCTGTTGTTTGTTGACTGAAAATTGTAATGTAATTTGAGATTTTGTCCCGTCACTGAGATTGAAATGATAACGATAAGAATACCGGTGAAAAATGACTTTTTTTGCATGTGAGGGGAGATATGTTTATTGAAAAAAGAGGCTGTCTCAAAAGTGTAATTTGTGTTCTGCTTTCTTTTGAGACAGCTTCTTGTATATTGATTTATTTACCAGCTTGTGGGTAAATTTGCATCGTCAATCAGCATTGCTTTTACTATTTTGGCATGATTGATCAGATCGGTTTGCGATTTTACTTCTTCCCGTTGATTAATTCCTGTAGGCCAGTAATGCACGGGGCTATTGTTGTTGTCGCCTTTCAGGGTTTGCCCGGTAAGTTGCAAACAAAGTGCTTTCGCTACAGCGCCCTGCCAGAGTCCGCCTACCATTAGGTTTTTCCATGCAGTGGTTGTTCCAGAACCAAAGTAATGCGCCATTTCGTGCATGGCAGTTCCTACAAACATATAACGTTCGTTCGGTCCGAAACCAATTGATCCGTGATAAGATGCCTGTGCTGTGGGGATGCCTGCATTGTAATACACCCAAATGTTGGCGCGGAATGTGGTGTAACGGTTATAATAATAGCAAGCACTGTCCATAGCCGTTTTTATCAGATTATGAGTACGCTCGCCTGCGTTAATTACATCCTGAGCCAGTGTGTAGGTCACATTGCCCATAAGGGCTTGCACGCTCATTTCGTTTCCATAGGTTGTGCCCATGCAATTGGTGGCAAACGAACGTATATAGTAGATTTTGTTCAGATCGAGTGTGCCGGTCTGTGCATAAAACTGACCCACCGAAATGCCTGATGAGAATACATTGTCGGCAGTTGTAGGGTTTCGCTTAGTACTCCAGCAAATTCCTCTTTGTGTCAGGGTGCAGCCGCCGTTGCTTACAACTTTTACCACACAGGTTGCTTTGTTGGTATTATAGTTGAAAGTTGCCGAAACTGTTTCGACTGACGGAACTTTGAAATCGTTGGTGCTAAAGCTTATTTGTTCACTGTAAGCAGTGCCTGCACTATTTATAGCATAAGTGCGTGCATAATAGGTGGTTGAATTGGTCAGTCCGCTTATTTCGACCTGCCCCACCGACAGCAAAGAACTTGTTGGCATTTTGTTGTCGCTCACAGTCGGATTTTCGTTTATGCTCCAGCAAATTCCTGTTTCTGTTACTGTAGTGCCTCCGGGCGATACAATTCGCAGGCTGGCTTTTGCTGTGGTGTTAAGCACATTTTCCATTTGAGGTGCTTGTGGTGTGGCCAAAAGTTGCAGATAAAGCGGATTGAAGTTTACACTGTCCACATTTTCAGTGCTGATAATACTTTGGGTGCCGGCTTTTTTGAATATTTTCATATTGCCATTGTCGAAAGTGATGCTGTCGATATCCTGAGTGGCAATGTTCTCTACCGAAAGGTCGGGCTTAAATACATTTAGGGGGTGTTGTGCGAAAATGTTGTGGCACAATATAATGGCGAGTATAACGAGTATTTGTTTTCTCATAACTTTGTAAATTTAGCTGCGTTATTTCCAAGTTTAATAATGTAAATCCCTTTTGGAAAATGGTTTATGTTAATTTCGAATTCAGGCTGTGCCTGCATGTGTAGTATGTCTGCGCCATTGATATGCAGGATGCTCAATGGCATCATTTCCTTGTTTTTGATTTGGATATAGTCGGTGGCAGGGTTGGGGTAAACCAAAATATCATGTTGAGTTGCTTTTTGGGTTTTCAATCCCGATACAGTGGCGAAAATCATTTTGCTAATGTCGGTCAGTGCAATGCTTTGGTTTTCTCCGTTTGTTTGCTGAATGTTGATTGTGTTTTCGGGAAATGTCAGTTTCCGAATGCTACTAAGAGGAAACTGAACTACACTTAGGTCATTCTTTTGAATTTCAAGTAAAGGTGACTGCGCACTTAAATGCATAAATGTTGCTGAGCAGAAAATAATCAACAATGCAAAAGTGTAATTTTTTCTCATTGTGTTCTGTTTTTTATATTAAGTAATTTTTCAGAACACAAAATTAGTTTTATTGTGCACAAATACGGTTCAGTATATTGCCATATAAGTGGATATTTATGTATCGCGTGTTAGTAAGTTCTTCAAAATTCAAAAACTGTGTCGTGAAACTCATTTTCGCTTGGCCGGATGTTTGATAAAAAACACAATTTCCACATTATTGAACGAAATATGTACTTTCGAAATGACTGAAAGTCCTATTTTTGTATGGTGAATAATGAAGTAGTATTCCATGATCATTCAGTTGTAAATAATTATTCAAAACTATAATGAAACGTTCCAGATTATTTTTTTTAGGGTTGATGTTTGTCACCTTCATTGTAAACGCTGCGCCCGGAAAGTCAGAAATTGTTGAAATTATCAATAAAGTCAATTATCATTGGCAGCAATCACATCCCAATCCCGGGCGGGCTTTTTGGGACAATGCGGCTTACCATACAGGTAATATGGAAGCGTATCAGCTTACGCAAAACGAAGATTTCAGAGCATATTCCGAAAAGTGGGCAGTGCAAAACAAATGGATGGGTGCACAGGGTACCGATCGTTCCAAATGGAAATATCATTATGGCGAGTCGCACGATTTTGTATTGTTTGGCGACTGGCAAATTTGCTTTCAGACTTATATTGATCTTTATCATTTGGCACCCGACAGTATGAAAATTGCACGTGCCATTGAAGTTATGGAGTATCAGATGAGTACAGCTAAAAACGATTACTGGTGGTGGGTCGATGGTCTTTATATGGTTATGCCTGTAATGACAAAGCTTTACAAAATCACCGGAAAGGAAATTTATCTCGAAAAACTTTACGAGTATTACAAATTTGCTGAAGATTTGATGCTCGACCCCGAAACAGGACTTTACTATCGCGATGCCAAGTATATTTACCCCAAACACAAAAGTGCAAATGGCAAAAAGGATTTCTGGTCACGTGGGAATGGCTGGCTCTTTGCCGGACTGGCCAAAATTATTCCCGATTTACCAAAAGACTACAAACATCGCGATGTGTTTGTGAGTCAGTATAAACGCATGGCAAAAGCGCTTATGGCCGAACAGCAGAAAGACGGTTATTGGACGCGTAGTTTGCTTGACCCTGCCCATGCGCCCGGTCCCGAAACCAGTGGCACTGCCTTTTTTACCTACGGCTATCTTTGGGGGTTGAATAATGGCTATCTGAAAGGTTGTAAGTATAAAAAAACGGCCATAAAAGGCTGGAAATATCTTACTACTGTGGCTCTGCAGGACGATGGTCGTGTGGGATATGTGCAGCCTATCGGTGAAAAGGCTATCCCCGGACAAATTGTGGATGCTAACTCTACAGCCAACTTTGGTGTCGGCGCATTTTTGCTGACTGCTGTCGAAATGCACAGGTATGTGAAAAGATGAATAATTCACCCCAAAACCACTGACGGGGAGTAAGATTCGATCAAACACAAAATTCTGATCAACCGTTCAACTTTTTGTGACAATAAAAATATTAATAATGAATTGAATGAGAAAAATCACGTTTTTTTTGACCTTTTTTCTAATACTTACTTTAACGTCATTTGCAGCCGTTTTTCAGAAAACTGACAATGGAATAAAAGCAATTACTCAGGATATGAATGTGGAGATATCATTCTTCAGTCCACAAATTGTGAGGGTTGTGAAATATCCCGGAGGTGACAAGTTGGAAAAAGCCAGTTTGTCGGTTGTAAAAATAGCTGAGAAGACAGAACTTAACTTCTTCGAAAACGGATTGTATGTCGAAATTGAAAGCGAAAAACTAAAAGTAAAATACAATACTACAACAGGCAGAGTTGCATTTTTCGATAAATCGGGAAATGTGCTTTTTACCGAAAAGGACTTCGGAACACAATTTACGCCCACTATGGATGTAAAGAAAAATTCCTACACGGTACGTCAGGCTTTTAAACTCGACAAAAAAGAAGCTATTTACGGACTGGGGCAAATACAGAATGGAAAACTCAATCAGCGCGGTGAGCGTATTGTGCTGAAAAACGAGAATATGAAAATTGCGATTCCGTTTTTTCAATCGGTGAAGGGTTATGGCGTTTTCTGGGACAATTATGCACCTGTTACTTTTAATGATAATGCGCAGGAACTCTCGCTCGAATCGTTGGGCGATCTGTCCGATTATTATTTTATGTACGGAGGAAATGCAGCCGGAGTGGTGGCTCAAATGCGTGATCTTACAGGTGAGTCGCCCATGATTCCATTGTGGGGCTTTGGCTATATGCAGTCGCGCGAACGCTACAAAACCCAGTTCGAAACTGTGGAAGTGTTGAAAAAATACCGCGATCTGAATGTGCCTATCGATGGTATTATTCAGGACTGGAGATATTGGGGGCAGGATTCGAACTGGAATGCCATGCAGTTCGATAACACTTCGTTTCCGCGCCCGCAGGAAATGGTGGACAGCATTCACAAAATGAACGGAAAACTGATGATTGTTGCCTGGCCGGGTTTCGGACCACAGACTAATCAGTACAAAGAATACAACGAAAAGAATATGCTGATTCGTTTCGATACATGGCCTCCAAAATCAGGTACAACTCCTTACGATGTGTACAATCCCGAAGCCCGCGATATTTACTGGAACTATCTGAACAAAGGTGTTTTCTCGAAAAATACTGATGCATGGTGGCTCGACTCTACCGAGCCCGACCATATCAATGTGAAGCCTGCTGATTTCGAACAACCCACACATTTGGGTTCGTACAATTCAGTGATCAATGCGTTCCCGCTTCAGCATATCAAAGGTGTTTACGAAAACCAGCGCAAAACCACTTCCGCAAAACGCGTATTTATCCTTACCCGTTCGGCTTTTGCCGGGCAGCAACGCTATGGCGCCAATTCGTGGTCGGGCGATGTAATTTCGACCTGGGAAACCCTGCAAAATCAGGTTCCGGCAGCGCTGAACTTTTCCATGAGCGGATTGCCCTATTGGAATGCCGATATCGGTGGTTTTTTCCTGTGGCGATATAACGGTCATAATGCATTGAAACTTAAATCGTACCACGAATTGTATATGCGATGGTTGCAGTTTGGCACTTTCACGCCCATGATGCGTTCGCACGGCACTGATGCACCCCGCGAAATTTATCAGTTCGGAAAGCGTGGTGAGCGCTCATTCGATGTGATCGAAAAATATATCAAACTGCGTTACCGCTTGTTGCCGTATATTTATTCCACTGCGTGGGAAGTAACATCTGGTGCAGGTACTTTTATGCGCCCGTTGGTGATGGATTTTCCTAGCGATGAAAAAGTGCAAAACCTCACCGATCAGTATTTCTTTGGCGCTTCGGTCATGGTGGCTCCTGTACTTAAGTCCATGTATGTGAACCGTGCGAATGATAAAGAAACTGAAAGCTATTCCGAAATCAAATCGCGTGAAGTATATTTGCCCGCTGGTTCCGTTTGGTACGACTTCTGGACGGGAGAAAAGCTTCAGGGGGGCAAAACAGTAAGCAAACAGGCTCCTATCGATATTATGCCTCTGTATGTAAAAGCAGGTGCAATACTACCCTTCGGTCCTGATGTGCAGTTTTCAACCCAAAAGAAATGGGATAAACTGGAAATCCGCATCTATCGTGGCGCTGATGGAAAATTTGTACTGTACGAAGACGAAAACGATAATTACAACTACGAAAAAGGAATGTACGCAACCATTGCCTTTGAGTGGAACGATAAAAACAATACGCTCACTGTCGGACAGCGCAACGGAAAATTTCCGGGAATGCTGAAAAGCCGTACATTTAATATTGTGCTTGTGGATGCAGCAAACGGTGCCGGCGATAAACCTGCAGCGTCAGTAACCAAAAGTCTGAAATACTCAGGCAAACCATTGAAAGTAAAATTATAAACATAGTTATAAAAAACATTATCGACATGAATTTTAAATTGATTTTAAAGCTGGCTTGTCTCTCAGCGCTTTTGCTGACTGGCATTTCGACTGTAAAAGCAGCTAAAGCTGAGAAAAACAGCGCATACCTGTTTACTTATTTTACCGGCAACAGTGTGCCCGAAGAACAAATCCGCTTTGCTGTGAGTGAGGATGGACTGAAATTTACTGCCCTGAATAATGGTGAACCTGTCATTAAATCGTCTGATATTAGTCGCACAGGTGGTGTGCGCGATCCGCATATCCTGCGTGGCGCAGATGGCAAAAGCTTTTACATGGTAGTCACCGATATGACTTCGCACAAAGGCTGGGATTCAAATCGCGGCATGGTGTTGCTGAAATCAAACGACCTGGTTAACTGGACTTCGGCCAAAGTGCATATTCCCGACGTATTCCCCGAATTTGCTGATGTGGATCGTGTGTGGGCTCCTCAAAGCATCTACGATCCCGAAGTGGGCAAGTATTTGGTTTATTTCTCGATGAAACGCAAAGGTCCGCATGCCGATATTATTTATTATGCTTACGCCAATAAGGATTTTACGGCACTCGAAACAACTCCGAAGCAGCTTTTCTACCACCCCGAAGGCAAATCGTGCATCGATGGCGATATTGTGTTTCACAATGGTAAATACCATATGTTTTTCAAAACCGAAGGACACGGAAACGGTATTAAGAAGGCCATTGCCCACAAACTGACAGGTGACTGGAAAATGATTGATAAGTATTATCAGCAAACAAATCATGCAGTGGAAGGTTCCGGATTGTTCAAACTCAATAATTCGAACGACTGGATTTTGATGTATGATGTGTATATGAATGGTCGTTATGAATTCTGTCGTAGCTCCGATCTCGAAAACTTCTCGCTGATCAAAGAAGGTGTTTCGATGAACTTTCATCCGCGTCACGGTACCGTATTGCCCATTACCAAAAGCGAATACAACCGTTTGCTGAAAAAATGGAAATCGACACCAAAGGTTGTGTTTAATGCCAAGGCACCCGAAGTAAAGAAAATCAACATGGTAGCCGATGCGCAGAACCGTACAATTGAATTGCCTGTGTTGCCTTCTGCCGATCTTAAAAAGTTTAATCCGCAGTTCGAGAGTACAAAAGAGCTGAAAATTACTCCTTCGAAACCACAGAATTTCGCTAAAGGTTCAGTGAAATATAGCGTGAAGCCTGCCGGAGCAAAAGCTCAGAAGTGGACTGTGTCTGCCGTGAAGAATCACAACCCTGTATTGGCCGGATATTTTGCCGACCCTGATATTATTTACTCTGAAAAAACAGGAAAATACTATATTTATCCTACTTCGGACGGATACGATGGTTGGTCGGGTACTTATTTCAAAGTATTTTCGTCGCCAGACTTAGTAAACTGTACCGACGAAGGTAAAATTATTTCGTTGGGCGAAAATGTACAATGGGCCAACCGCAATGCATGGGCACCCTGTATCGTAGAAAAGAAAATCGACGGACAGTACAAATACTTTTATTATTTTACAGCAGCTCAGAAAATCGGGGTCGCTGTATCCGACAATCCTACAGGGCCTTTTGTTGATCTTGGTAAACCGCTTATAGCCGATCGCCCCGAAGGTGTAAACCGCGGTCAGGTAATCGATCCCGACGTATTTACCGATCCTGTTTCAGGCAAAACGTATCTTTACTGGGGCAATGGTTTTCTGGCCGGCGCCGAACTGAACGACGACATGATGTCCATCAAACAGGAGACAGTGAAAGTGTTCAATATCCACGGAAGTTTCCGCGAAGGAGCACATGTGCTTTACCGTAACGGACAATATTATATGATGTGGTCGATAGACGATACCCGCAGTCCGAATTACAGCGTGGGTTACGGCCTTATGTCATCGCCCCTTGACGATGTAAAAGTGCCTCAGAACTATGTGGTACTTCGTAAGGACGAGAAATCGGGCATTTATGGCACCGGTCACCACAGTACTATTCAGATTCCGGGTAAAGATGAGTTTTATATTGTGTATCACCGTTTCAATTACCCAAAAGGTATCGAAATGGGAGGGTCGGCAGGCTTTCACCGCGAAGTATGTATCGATAAATTAGAATTTGGCCCCGACGGCGCTATTCTGCCTGTAGTGCCAACACACAAAGGAATTCAGGCTGTAAAGTAGTATTTCTGTTTCAATTTAAAACCGGCTTCCCTGATGGGTAGTCGGTTTTTTATGTTTATTACTGAGGCTTTAGTCAAGGTCATAAAAATCTGCCACTTTTGGTATTTCTCTGGTTTATGTATTCGTTTCAACCTTTAGATAATGAACTCGTTTTGACTTTTTATAATGTCGCTCCTACGGAGCTATTTTGCACAAAGGACTAATAATAACTACCATAATTATGCTCCTAACGGAGCAATTTCTTAGCTTCGGAGAAGCGACATTATGGTAGAGCTATTGATTGTAGAGTGTTTTAGAGCTCCGTTAGGAGCGAAATTATATTGTTTATAAAAAGTCAAGACGATATCAATACAAATATTTGCTATTTTCTGACACAATTTTGCTAAACCAAATCACTCCTTCAGGTTGTTAAATGTTGGTGGTTTGATTCTTCTTTTCATTCTCAACCTTATTGAACGTATTTTCAACCTTCGCTGTAATGGCTTTTTATATTTTTGTGTGGTATGATTTATTTTTTTTGAAAACACATTAATATAAAAGGTATAAAATGAAGATGTTTAAACGTGGGCTTGTGTTGTGTATGTTTGCCCTTATGAGTGCTGCTATGGTGGCGCAGGATAAAGAGTATATTGTAAACGGAGCCGAATGGCTGGATACCGAAGGCAATGTGATTAATGCACATGGTGGAGGAATGCTCAAAGTGGGTGAGTATTATTACTGGATTGGCGAAAACCGTAGGGACGGTGTGTTTGTGTCGTGCTATCGTTCGAAAGATCTTATGAACTGGGAGTTTCGCGGAAATCTGCTTACGCGCGATTCGCATGCTGAACTCGATAAAGCCAATATTGAGCGCCCCAAGGTAGTTTACAATCAGAAAACCGGAAAGTATGTGATGTGGATGCATTATGAGTATGGCGGTAACTACGACAAAGCACGGGCTGCCGTGGCCTGGTCCGACGATATTGAGAAGCCTTTTACTTATGTAAAGAGCTTTCGTCTTTTCGATAATATGTCGCGCGACTGCACGCTTTACCGCGACAGCGATGGCACTGCCTATTTTCTTTCGGCTGCCCGCGAAAACTACGATCTTATTCTCTATAAACTGACCGACGATTATCTCGATGTAAAAGAGCAACTCCTCACGCTCTGGCCCGGTGGTCACCGCGAAGCGCCGGCCATTGTAAAGCGCGGAAAATATTATTTTCTGATGACTTCGGGCTGCACAGGCTGGGCTCCGAATCAGGGTAAATATGCTTATGCGAAATCGCTTACAGGTCCGTGGTCGGAACTCAAAAACATTGGCGATAATGTTACTTTCGATACACAATCGACTTTTATTGTGCCTGTGGAAGGGAAAAAGCAAACCTCATATCTCTATATAGGCGATCGTTGGGATGGTCGTCGTTACTTCAATTCAAAATACATTTTCTTCCCGCTTTCGTTCCCCAACGACACCACTATGGAACTACACAATGTGGAGAAAGTAAAGATTGATGTAAAGGCAGGAAAAATAGGGGCGATTTGATAATTTGTTTTGTATTAAAACATACTAGTGTTAAAAACACTGCATATAATTATTATTTAGTGTGCTGAGATTAATCTTCAATTTCGGGTTATAATTATCTGAATTTACTTCATGATATAAGTACATTGAAATACTTAATGATATGTTTCTACCACAATAGTACACATAGAAATTATGAAGGAAAAAGACTTAGTTCACATAGCAAAAGTATCTGACGATACTTTTATAGCTCTGAAATTATCCCGTTTTCGGAATAATACTATGTATTCCTTGTCCTTACTCTTACTCTAAAAACTACTGTGTCTCCCGATGCCCGGGATGTTCCATATACGGTGAAAACATATTATTAATTATCGGTCACTTATAAGAGTGCCAATATTTTATTCATCGTTAGCGAGTATGAGTTAAATAGTTATTTGTCATTTCAAAGAGTTTTGCCAATGTGCATGATGATTATTTTTTGTTTAGAAATCAAGAAGATGCTATGAATAAAACCAAATGAAAGTGTGATTATAGCAACAGATATTGCATTTGTTTGTGCTAATATTACAAATTTTCCAGCTTCTGTCTCGCAAAATCAACTACGCCCTGCAGATGTTTCGACATTATTTCGCCTGCACGCTTTGCATTGCGGTCTTTTATGGCTTGCAGCATTTCTTCGTGTTCTGAAATTACCATTGGGTTAGGAGCGCAAATACGGTCTTTTTGATATACGCTCAATATGTCGGGGATTATGATCATGAGCATAGCCTTGAAAACCGGATTGTGCGATGCTTCAGCTATAGCACGGTGAAAAGCAAAATCGTGGCTTACACGGTCGGGGGTGTCGAAGTATTTAACGAAATTGTCGTGGGCCTTTTCCAGATTTTTCATGTCGTCCTTGTTCCAGCGTTCGGCACAGAGCTTTATCGTATTCACTTCCAGGATAAAGCGGGATTCTACCAGGGAGTAAAAATCGTAATCCTGAAGGTTGAGTACATCACCAATCAGCCCATCGAGCGTGTTTATATCCAGTCCGTTAATTACCGATCCGCTTTGAGGCAGAGTTTTAATAATGCCATAAAATTCCAGTTTGTGCAGTGCTTCACGTACCTGAGCACGCCCCACGCCAAAGTCAAGTGCCATTTTTCGTTCGGCAGGAAGTCGGTCGCCGGGTTTTAGCATACCATTACTTATCATTTCTTTAATTTTTGAAATGACCACTTCTTCGGTTTTCCCGTTTTTAGTATTTTGTATTTCTAAAGTGATATCCGCCATTGAATTGCTTCTGCTCTTAACTGTTTGTGAAATCGGGAACAAAGATAAATCTAAATTTTCAAATTTTAGCTGATGTTCTTTTTAGGGCTGAATCAAAAACGAAAGATTTTATATCAAAAAATACATCTCCACTGATTTTTAATACCGTACTTTTGCTTCGTAAATGGCTTTTTGTCATCTTTTACATCAGATCTAATAAAAACAAAAATCATATAAATGGCAACAGTAATTATACTTCCCAAGCAGGGACAGTCGGTCGAGAGTTGTATCATTACCGAAATTAAAAAGAAAAAAGGCGATGCAGTCGTAAAAGGTGATGTCCTTTTTTCGTACGAAACAGACAAAGCATCGTTCGAAGAAGAATCGCCTGTTGATGGCCTAGTGCTTGAATGTTTCTACAACGATGGCGATGAAGTGCCTGTGTTGCTCGATATGATGGTTATCGGCCAGCCGGGTGACGATTATGCAGGATTACTTCAGGCAGAGCTAAGTGGTAAGGAGCAAGAGGCAAGTAAAGAGCCTGTAAAAATTGAGGAGCCTGCAAAAGCAGAAGTTTCTGCAACGACAGAACCCGAAACCCGAAACTCGAAACCCGAAACGTCTTTTGTTTCTCCCCGCGCTAAAAATCTTGCTGCAGCCGAAGCTATCGACGCTTCGCAACTGGCCGGTTCGGGGCCAAACGGTCGTGTGATTGAAAAAGATGTAAAGGCAGCGCTCGAAAGTCGTCCGAAACTGACTCCGCTTGCTAAAAAAATTGCTGCCGAAGAAGGTGCGCAACCACAGGGCGCTGGTTCCGGACTTGCCGGAATGGCAAAGTCAACAGATTTGGCAGCAACTGTAAATACAATATATGGTGTTGACTACGAAGATAAAAAGCTGTCGAATATGCGCAAAATCATTGCCAAATCGATGCATGCTTCGCTTCAGAACTCAGCGCAACTTACTCACCACCTGGGTGCTGATGCCCGCAATATTCAGAATTTACGAAAAAAAGCCAAAGCTGCTTTCGAGGCAGGCACATTGTCGGCCAACCTGACAATCAACGATTTTGTGTGCTTTGCAGTAGTAAAAGCTTTAAAGAAATTCCCGAACGCAAATTCACATTTCCTTGGCGATAGTATGCGCCTTTTCAATAAAGTACATTTAGGCTTGGCTGTGGATACCGAACGCGGATTGATGGTGCCTGCTGTGCGTAATGCCGACGATTTATCCATAACCGGACTTTCGAACCAGCTGAAAGAAGTGGCAAATGCCTGCAAAAAAGGCGCTATTGCCCCTGAACTTTTAGCTGCCGAAGCCGCCACTTTTACGGTTTCGAACCTTGGAGCTTATGGCGTTGAAATGTTTACTCCGGTTATAAATTTACCTCAATCAGCCATTTTGGGAGTCAATACCATCGTTCCCCGTCCGAAAGATTTGGGCGATGGTGTGTATGGTTTTGTGCCTTATATCGGCTTAAGTCTGACTTACGATCACCGCGCTTTGGATGGCGGCGAAGCCACGCGCTTCCTGAAACAGATTGCCATTGAAATAGAAAAATTGGAAGACCCCTTAATCCCCTAAAGGGGAGACAGAGAAAGAACGCCTAACCCCTAAAGGGAAAATTGATTAGTTCAGTCTCTGAGATTGGGTAATAATATTATTAAAAGTCATATATTTGTTTCGAAATAAAGAAATAATAACAAACAAAACTAACTAAGCTCTCCTTTAGGGGACGGGGGTAATTATGTACGATTTAATCATTATCGGTGGTGGTCCTGCCGGATATGTAGCTGCTGAACGCGCAGGACATAAAGGACTGAATGTACTTCTTCTTGAAAAAAGTAAAATGGGCGGTGTCTGTCTCAACGAAGGCTGTATTCCTACCAAAACATTGCTTTACAGTGCCAAAACTTACGAAAATGCGTTGCATGGCGACAAATACGGTGTGAAAGCCGAGTCGGTGACTTTTGATTTTGGCAAAATAATGGCACGCAAAAATAAAGTAGTGCGTAAACTTGTTGCAGGTGTCGAAGCTAAAATGAAAATGCATCATGTGACTGTGGTAAAAGGTGAAGCCATGATTCAGCGTCGCAGCGAAAACGGAGTGGAAGTGACTTGCAACAGTGAAACTTACGTTGGCAAAAACCTTCTGATATGCACAGGCTCTGAAGCTTTTGTGCCGCCGATTCCCGGATTGGCCGAGGCGGGCGATTTAATTCTTACCAACCGCGAAATTTTGGATTTGAAAGAACAACCAAAATCGTTGGTGATTATCGGCGGTGGCGTGATCGGGATGGAATTTGCCAGTTTTTATAACAGTTTAGGAACAAAAGTTACTGTTATCGAAATGCTTCCTGAAATTTTGGGTGGTTTGGATTTCGAAATTTCGGCCATGATGCGCGATATTTATGGTAAAAAAGGAATTGAATTTAACCTGAATGCCAAAGTTGTAAAAGTAGAAGGAAACAAAGTGATTTTCGAAAAAGATGGTGAAACACAAACGATAGAAGGTGAAAAAATCCTTGTAAGTGTAGGTCGCAGAGCTGTTACAAAAGGTTTTGGACTCGAAAACTTAAATGTCGAACTTCTGAAAGGTGGCATCAAAGTAGATGAAAAAATGCGTACCAATGTGCCGAATGTGTTTGCAGCAGGCGATGTAACCGGATTCTCGTTGTTGGCTCACACGGCCAGTCGCGAAGGCGAAGTGGTGGTTAATAATCTCACAGGTCGTGCCGATCGTATGCGTTACAATGCAATTCCGGGCGTAGTTTACACCAATCCCGAAGTGGCTGGCGTGGGCGAAACCGAAGAGTCGGCCAAAGCAAAAGGCTTAGACTATAAAGTGGCAAAATTGCCTATGGCTTATGCCGGGCGTTTTGTAGCCGAAAACGAAGGCGGTAGCGGCATTTGTAAAGTGCTGATTGGAGCCAAACACGGCGAAGTAATCGGTGTTCACATGTTGGGAAATCCTTGCAGTGAAATGATTTACGGAGCTTGCATGGCTATCGAACAGGAAATGACAGTAGAAGAATTGCAGGAAGTGGTATTCCCGCATCCAACTGTAAGTGAGATTTTTAAAGAAACGATATTTGCGTTTTAGCACACGGATAACACTGAAAGAACGAAATTTATGGAACGCAAATGACGCGAATGAACGCAAATTTTTCTTTGGGAATCCTGGCGTTTTTGGCTGTTAATTAGGATAATTGGAAAAAACCGAAAGGTTTTTAATCTATGTGTTCTATGTCTTTCTTTTAAGAATAAAACTATGTGAACTATGTGTCTAATGTGGTTCATTTTTAAATAAAAAACAAATAAACCGAAAATAAAATGCCAAAAGTACAATTCATTGATCCGTCAGAAGCACGGAAGCCCGGTTTTGTGGAATTTCAACCCATCCCGGTAAATCAGTATCAGAAAACGGTAAGCGACGAAAAGGAAAACTTTACCGACGAAGAATTTAAAGCCATTTACCATGATTTGGCGCTGATTCGTGAGTTTGAGACAATGCTCAATCTTATCAAAACCAAAGGTGAATACAATGGAACACAGTACAATCACCCCGGCCCGGCTCACTTATCGATCGGACAGGAATCGGCCGCGGTAGGTATGGCGTGGACTTTGACGGTTGATGATTTTATTTTTGGCAGTCACCGCTCGCATGGCGAAATTCTGGCCAAAGGTATGTCGGCTATCCATAAATTAAGCGATGATGAATTAATGGCTATCATGGAATCTTTCTTTGATGGTGCTGTATTGGCAGTTGTAAAGAAAGATTTTACAGGTACTACTAAAGAATTGGCTCGCCGTTTCTTGGTTTATGGTACTTTGTCCGAAATTTTTGCACGCGAAACTGGTTTTAACCGTGGTTTGGGTGGTTCAATGCACGCATTCTTTACTCCGTTTGGTGTTTATCCTAACAATGCACTGGTTGGTGGTTCGGGCGATATTGCTGTAGGTGCTGCTTTGTACAAAAAAGTAAACCGCAAACCAGGCATGGTAGTTGCCAATATTGGCGATGCTTCAATGGCTTGTGGCCCGGTGTGGGAAGGTCTTAACTTTGCCGCAATGGATCAGTTTAACCAGCTTTGGGAGGGTGATATGAAAGGCGGTTTGCCTGTGATTATCAATATTATGAACAATCAGTACGGAATGGGCGGACAAACCTGTGGCGAAACCATGGGTTACGGTATTGCTGCCCGTATTGGTGCCGGTGTAAATGCCGAACAAATGCATGCGGAACGTGTGGATGGTTACAATCCTTTGGCTGTAATTGATGCTTATAAACGCAAACGCAAAATTATTGACGAAAAACGTGGTCCGGTTTTATTGGACGTACTTACATACCGTTATAGCGGACACTCACCTTCGGATGCATCGTCGTATCGTTCGAAAGAAGAAGTGGAAGCCTGGGAAAAACAAGATTGTATCGCTTCGTACGGCGAGCAATTGATTGACGCAAAAGTGGTATCGCAAGCCGATTTGGATGCTACACAAGCCGATATCAAAGCATTGATTTACGAAATGTTCTTAAAAGCTATCGACCCTGTTATTTCACCATTAATGACTAACCCTGAGAAAATTGGTGATATGATGTTCTCAAATGGCTCCGTTGATGCATTTAATACAGCTACACCCGATGTGTTGATGCCATTGGCTGACAACTCACGTGTAAAGAAGATTGCTGCAAAAGAGCGTTTTGCATTTGATAAAGATGGAAAACAATTCAGCAAAATGAAACAATATCAATTGCGCGATGGTATTTTCGAAGCTATGATGGATCGTTTCTACAAAGATGCTTCGTTGATTGCTTATGGTGAAGAAAACCGCGATTGGGGTGGTGCATTTGCAGTTTATGGCGGCATGACTGAGGCTTTGCCTTATCACCGTTTATTCAACTCGCCTATTGCTGAAGCTTCTATTGTTGGTACTGCCATTGGTTATGCTATGTGTGGTGGACGTGTAGTACCCGAAATTATGTATTGCGATTTCTTGGGCCGTTGTGGCGATGAGGTTTTCAACCAACTTCCAAAATGGCAGGCTATGAGTGGTAATGTATTGAAAATGCCTGTGGTACTTCGTGTATCGGTAGGTTCGAAATATGGCGCACAACACTCGCAAGACTGGACTTCACTCGTTGCTCACATTCCGGGAATCAAAGTATGTTTCCCTGTAACTCCATACGATGCTAAGGGTTTGATGAACTCGGCGTTGCAAGGTACCGACCCCGTAATTTATTTCGAAAGTCAACGTATTTACGAAATTGGTGAGCAATTTCACGAAGGTGGTGTGCCCGAAGGTTACTACGAAATTCCTTTCGGCGAGCCCGATGTGAAAAAAGTAGGTAGCGACGTTACTTTCCTTACTATCGGTCACACGCTTTATCCTGCTTTGGCTGCTGCTAAAGAACTGGAAGAAAAATATGGTATGACAGCCGAAGTAATTGATGCCCGTTCGTTGGTGCCATTCAACTACGACAAAGTAATTGAATCGGTGAAAAAAACAGGTAAAATCATTGTTGCCGGCGATGCTACAGCGCGTGGTTCGTTCCTCAACGATTTTGCAGCTAGCATTAGTCAACTTTGTTTCGATTATTTAGATGCTCCTGTTTGTGTGCTTGGTTCGCGCAACTGGATTACACCAGCTTACGAATTGGAAAGTTCATTCTTCGCTCAACCTTCATGGTTCCTCGATATGATTAATGAACGCATTCAACCTTTGGCCGGATATGTTCCCGGACAAAACTTTACAGATGCCGAATTTGTAAGAAGATCGAAATTGGGAGTATAATTTATAACCACTAAGGCACTGAGAACACTTAGTTTCACAAAGTATTTATTGTGTTTCTTTGTGCCCTTAGTGCCTTAGTGGTAAAATTAAAAATATTATGATAAAAGTAAACGCACATCTCCATACACCCAACTCATTCAGCGCCTTCGGGTCTATCGGTCAGGCGCTTGATATGGCTGTTGCCGAAGGTGTTAAAGTGGTTGGTATAAATGATTTTTACAGTACAGCCGGTTATCAGGAGTGGGCTGATGGCTGCAAAGTTCGTGGCTTATATCCGCTTTTTAATATCGAGCTGATTTCACTCAACGAAGCCGATCAGAAAGCGGGCGTGCGGGTTAACGATCCCGGAAATCCCGGTCGTGTGTATATCAGTGGTAAAGGACTTTCGCATCCGTTTAAACTTGCCGAACCTTATGCTTCGCAATTGGCTGAAGTGGTAAGGGAATCGAACAGTCAGGTGGAGGCTATGTGTGGCAAAGTGAATGAGCTACTTGCAGAAATAAATGCCGGATTTTCAGTAAGTTTCGAATGGATCAAAAACGATTTGGCCAATGGCCTGATTCGTGAACGCCATTTGGCAAAAGCAATTCGTTTGAAGGTTTACGAATATTGTAATAATAATCCACTGGATATAAGAATTTTGTTTCATAAGCTTTTTGGCGAAAAAGAGTTGAAATCTGAGGTTGCGGATCATGCAGGTGTTGAAAACGAAATACGTGCAAATCTTCTCAAAGCGGGTGGTGGCGCTTTAGTTCCCGAAGATCCGAAAGCGTTTTTGCCAATGCAAACCGTCTGTGAAATAATTGTAGCGGGTGGTGGAATTCCAACTTATCCCTTTCTGGCTGACGATGCCAAAGGTGGTTATACTGATTTTGAAGGCGATTTGGAACGCGTAACAGAGCAACTCACCGAACGTGGATTTCATTCTGTAGAGTTCATTACAACCCGCAACGGTGTGGAGTTGTTGGAAAAATACGCCAGCTATTTACACGAGCAGGGTTTTGTGGTAACATTTGGTAGCGAACACAATACACCGGCTATGGAACCTATTGAGCTTTTTGCGCGCAATAGTACGCCATTGACCGAGCGATTAATACAAATAAATTACGAAGGCGCTTGTGTGGTAGCGGCACATCAGCATTTGGTAGCGCAAGGCTTGCGTGGCTATGTGGATGCTAATGGACAAGCAGATAGAAGTAAAAGGGCTGAATTTATAAAATTGGGGAAAGAGCTTATCGAAAATTTATAACCACATAGGCACATAGGTACAATAGAAAATGTGTTTTATGTGCTTCTTTCTGTGGTGAAAAATGGTTTTAATCTTATGTGGCCTATGTGCCTATGTGGTTCAAATAAAATGAAAGAAATACAACAACTAATTGAAATTTCGCAATTCTACGGTCGCGATAGCCGTTTTGTAATTGCCGGCGGTGGAAATACATCTTACAAAAATGCGGAAAAACTTTGGGTGAAAGCCAGTGGCTCGTCGTTAGCTACCATTACCGAAGATGGATTTGCGGTGCTCGACAGAGCAAAACTGAATCTTATGTCCGACAAAGTGTACAGCGCAAATGCAGCTGAGCGCGAGGAGCAGGTTAAAAACGATTTGGCCGATGCAACTATTACCAAAGGCAAACGTCCATCGGTGGAAACATCAATGCATAATGTAATCGATTTCGCATTTGTAGTACACATGCACTCTACTTTGGTAAATGGTTTGATGTGCGCCAATAATGCTGAAAGCGATTTGAAAAATCTTTTTGGTGAAAAAGCACTGTACATTGAATATACCGATCCCGGTTATGTGCTTTTCAAAAAAGTAGAAGATGCTATTAAAGCATATCGTGCCACAAACAACGAAGAGCCTCAGGTTATTTGGTTGCAAAATCACGGCATTTTTGTGGCAGCAAACAGCATTGAGGAAGTAAAAGTTATTTATACAGAAGTGCTTGAGAAATTAAGTGAGGGGGTGACTCCAAGTCACCCTCTCACTATCTTCGATGAACCTCGCGCTACTTGCAGCTGCACCGAGCAAATACTTCCGGGTATACGTATGATGCTTTCGAAAGATGGATTGAAAACATTGAAAGTGCGCAAAAATGCATTGATCAAACATTTTTACGATACCGAAGAGGCGCAAGCGAAAATTGCAAAACCGTTTACTCCCGATGCGATTGTATATTGCAAATCGAACTATATTTTCCTTAACGACGAGCAACCTGAGGCTGTTTTGGCCGAAGCAGCGAAACAAATTCCTGCATTCACGGCTAAATTTGGTTATCAACCCAAAGTGATTCTGATTAAAGGAATTGGCCTTGTGGCTGTGGGCGACAATGCTGCTCAGTGCGACATTATACTCGACGTATTCGAAGATGCGATGAAAATAGCTTTTTATGCCGAATCGTTTGGCGGTCCGCACCCAATGACACAAGAGCAAATTGATTTTATCGACAATTGGGAAGTAGAAAACTACCGTCGCAGCGTGGCGGCAGGTGCAAGTAAAGGTCGTGCCGAAAACAAAACCATTATTGTAACAGGTGCTGCACAAGGCTTTGGCGAGGGTATTGCTCGTTGTCTTTTGCTCGAGGGGGCAAATATTGTAGTGGCCGATATGAACGAAGTTGTTGGCAAAGCAACCGTTGAGCAATTCAATACATTGGCAAAAAGCAATCGTGCCGTTTTTGTAAAAACTAATGTAAGCGAAATACCAAGCATCGAAAATTTGGTGCACGAAACAATTTGTAATTTCGGAGCTATCGACTGCTTTATTAGCAATGCTGGTGTGCTTCGTGCAGGTGGTTTGGACGATATGACGCCCGAAGATTTCGAATTTGTGACGAAAATAAATTACAACGCTTATTTCTATTGTACCAAAGTGGTGAGTAAAGTAATGAAGTTGCAAACCAAATACGCAGGCTTCGATTATTATGCCGACATTATTCAGATAAATTCCAAATCGGGACTGCGTGGCAGCAAAGCTAATTTTGCATATGCAGGAGGTAAATTTGGCGGCATTGGTTTGACTCAGTCTTTTGCGTTGGAACTGGCTCCTTTCCGTATCAAGGTGAATTCTATTTGTCCGGGTAACTTCTACGATGGACCACTTTGGAGCGATCCTGAATATGGACTTTTCGTTCAGTATTTAAATGCAGGAAAAGTGCCGGGAGCTAAAACCATTGAGGATGTAAAAGAGTTTTATTTATCACAAGTTCCAATGAAAAAGGGCTGTTCACCCGAGGATGTAACCAAAGGTGCATTATACCTTATGGAACAGTGTGGCGAAACAGGACAGGCATTGCCAATTACCGGTGGGCAGGTGATGCTCTCTTAAAAAAGTAAGCAAGTAAGTAAGAGGTAAGAAGGTAAGTAATTTGCCTTTATCTCAAAGCTCTATACTATATTTTTATTATACTAACAATTATACAACAATAAGAAGTTAGCAGTATAAGGTACTTACCTCTTACTCCTTGCCTCTTACCTCTGAATAACATGAAAACAACCGCAATCCGTTTATATGGCAAAAAAGATCTTCGTATGGAAGAGTTCGAATTGCCACAAATAAAAGAAGATGAAATACTTGCAAAAGTAGTTTCAGATTCATTGTGTATGTCATCGTACAAAGCAGCTACGCAGGCTACCGACCACAAACGTATTCCGAATGATATTGCCGAAAATCCGATTATTATCGGACACGAATTTGCCGGCGAAATTGTGGAAGTGGGTTCAAAATGGGCAGGTCAGTTTAAGGCAGGTGACAAATTTTCCATTCAACCGGCTTTGTATTACGAGAATGGTCCGGTGGGAATTTTAAGTGCTCCGGGCTATAGTTACCAACACATTGGTGGCGATGCCACTTATGTGGTTATCCCCAAAGAAGTAATGGAAAAAAGCTGTCTTTTGGCTTATCAGGGCGAAGGTTTTTATCCTGCATCTTTGGCCGAGCCGCTTTCGTGTGTAATTGGCGCTATGCATGCCAACTACCACACCACACCGGGAAGTTACGAGCATAAAATGGATATCGTAGATGGAGGAAAATTGGCTATTCTGGCCGGAGTTGGTCCTATGGGATTGGCTGCAATCAACTATGTGCTTCGCCGCGAAGATCGCAAGCCCTCGCTTTTGGTTGTAACCGATGTGGATCAAACGCGTCTCGACCGTGCTGCCACAATTTATACAGTTGATTTTGCAAAGTCGCGCGGCATCGATTTGCGTTATATCAATACGGGCAAAATGGATAACCCTGTGGCCGAGCTTAAAGCCATTACCGATGGTTATGGTTACGATGATGTGTTTGTTTTTGCACCCGTAGAACCGGTTGTGGAGCAAGGCGATGCCATTTTGGCTTTCGATGGCTGTCTGAACTTTTTTGCCGGTCCAAGTGATCCAAACTTTAGTGCGACATTCAATTTCTACAATGTACACTATGCCTACACGCACGTGGTGGGCACAAGTGGTGGTAATACCGACGATATGGTGGAGGCGCTCGAAATGATGAGCAAAGGTCTCGATCCTGCAGGTTTGGTAACGCACATCGGAGGTCTCGATGCTGTAATCGAGGCAACCAAACACTTACCTGAAATTCCGGGTGGTAAAAAACTGATTTACACACATATTGATATGCCATTGACACCAATTTCAGATTTTGCAAAATTGGGCGAAACAAATCCGGTTTTCAAAACCCTGGCAGAAATTTGCGACAAAAATCTTGGTTTGTGGAGCGTGGAAGCTGAAACGTTCTTGCTTGCGAATATGACAAAGAACCCCTAATCCCTAAAGGGGAAATAAAAACAAAACTAATTACTCTTATCCCCCTTTAGGGGTTAGGGGTGGTCTTATTTTGAAATTATGAAACAACTTGATATTAACTTCATGCATCCGGTCGAACAGATCAATGTGATTATCGGACGGATTTACAAAAGTGGAATGACAACCACTTCGGGTGGAAATATCTCCATAAAAGATGAAAATGGCGATATCTGGATTACACCTTCGGGTGTTGACAAAGGTTCGCTTACAGTGAAGGATATTGTGTGTGTAAAAAAGGATGGCACAGTGGAAGGATTGCACAAACCTTCGTCGGAATATCCGTTTCACAAAGCAATATTCGAAGCACGTCCTGAACTAAAGGCTGTGATTCATGCACACCCGCCCGCATTGGTGGCTTTTAGTATCGCCCGTCAGGTGCCCGATACGAGTATTGTGCCACAGGCCCGCAATATCTGTGGCGAAATTGGTTTTGCACCTTATGGTTGCCCGGGAAGTGAAGATTTGGGTCGCAAAATTGCAGCCGAATTTAAAAATAAAAAGTATAAAGCTGTGATTATGGAAAATCACGGTGTGGTGCTGGGCGGAACCGATATGATGGATGCGTATCAACGTTTTGAAACACTTGAGTTTTGCTGTCGCACTATTGTGAATGCTGGTCGTATTGGTAAAATACACACGCTTTCCGATGAGCAAATTTCAAAATACGTACATAATTTCCCTAAAAATATCACTCCGTTTATGGATGTGGATAATCCTTCAGATGAACGTGCCATTCGTACTGATATGGTGAATATCATTCGCAGGGCTTGTAATCAGGGCTTGATGATTTCTACCTACGGAACGGTTTCGGTGCGTTGGCGAGAGAACGATTTTTTGATTACTCCGCGCGATGTGGCCCGTTGGGATATTTTGCCGGAAGATATTGTGCAGATAAAAAACGGAATGGCAGAGGCGGGAAAAGTTCCCAGTCGTTCAGTAGCATTGCACCACCGCATTTATCAGCTCAATCCGCACATCAATTCAATTATTGTAACGCAATCCACCAATCTGATGGCGCATGCTGTGAGTCATCAAAAATTCGATGTGCGTACCATTCCTGAAAGTTGGATATTTTTGCAGGATGTGCCTTCTATTCCTTTCGAAAGTCTGCATAACAACACCGAGGAAATTGCTCAAATGTTCTCAAAAAACCGTGTGGTGATTGTGGAAAACGACTCGGTAATTGTGACAGGTAACAAACTTATCAATACTTTCGATTATCTCGAAGTGGCTGAGTTTTCGGCAAATTCACTGGTGATGGCTTCGTCGGTTGGGCCACTTCAGCCTATGGGCGATAAGGAAATTGATGAATTGAGGGTTGCATTTAATGTAAAATAGTCCGATAGGGATTTTTGTTTTTCTTGAAATTTAATGCGCAGGATTCCACTTTGGAGTTCTGCGTTTTTTTTATTCTGTTATCTTTGCAATATGGAACAAAATAATATCATTGCACTGACCGAAAATTTTGTGCGCGAAACGCTGAAAGGAGCGGAGGGAGGTCACGACTGGTTTCACATTGAGCGTGTGTGGCGGTTAGCCAAACGAATTGCTGTGGCCGAAAACACAGACTTACTGGTGGTGGAACTGGCTGCTTTGCTTCACGACATTGCTGACGCAAAATTCAATGGAGGAGATGAAACCGAAGGTGCTATAAAAGCAGATAAGTTTCTGCGATCTGTAAATCTGAGTGATTCAGTTCGTGAACATGTGGTGCAAATTATCAATAATGTGTCGTTCAAAGGAGGCAATGCAGCTCAAAGTTTTCATTCACCGGAACTTGATGTGGTGCGCGATGCCGATCGGCTGGATGCGATTGGTGCAATTGGAATTGCACGCACATTCAACTATGGCGGATTTAAAAATCGTCCGCTTTATGATCCCGAAATTAAGCCACGTCCGGGCATGAGTCCCGAAGAATATCGTAAGCATGTGGCGCCTACTCTCAATCATTTTTACGAAAAACTATTGCTGCTTGCCGATGGTATGAAAACAAAAACCGGCCGCCAAATAGCCGCCGGTCGTCATGCTTTTATGGAAGAGTATCTCCGTCGGTTTTATGCCGAATGGGACGGTGTGGAATAACTATTCTGTGTCCGTTGTGTCGGGTTTTAATGCAGTTGGGGTGATAAGCTCAAAGCTTGTGGTGTTCGAGCCGATTGTCATGTCGGTAAATTGTGCGTCGGAAATGATTGTAAAGGTGATTTTTGCATTCTTTTCAGCCTTTTTTGCTACATATTTAAACGGAAAATAGAGAGACGTGGAATTTCCACCCATTATAAATTTCCCTGTTTTGTAGTCAGATTCCACTGTAAATACACTGTCCATCGACGATTGACGTGGTAATATGATCTCTGTAGCACTGTCGGTCGATTGTTTCATATAATAAGCAGTCAGATTGTTACTGTAGCCTGTAGCGTACATGAAAAAAGAAACTGTGTCGCCTACCGCAATGGTATCCAACCGAAATACATTTAACTGGTCGGTGCGATATATTTCCAAAGAGTCTCCGTTCTGAAGTATTGGGCCGGTAACGAAATAAAGCATCGGTGTGTAGTTCGATTCACCTTCCAAATTACAGCTGCTGAGCATGCTGCCCAATATTGCTGTAAGTATTATAAGTTTGATTTTCATTTTGTTATGATTGAAATATGAATGATTGAAATTTTTGTGATAATGTGTGCAAAATTACAAAAATTGTGCCGCAATTGCAAGTTGTTTCTGAATAAATCACAAAATTTATTTTTTTGAGGATAATTTATTTCCGTATATTGTCAAATCAAATAATGTTCGTAATTTTGCGAACTACGAACAAAGGCTTTTTAAATAAGATGGAAACTGAAAAAAACAGAGATTACAGTATCGATAATGAGCAACTTGCGCGCTTTGCCAAGGCTATGGGGCATCCTGCACGAATCACTATTTTGCAGTTTCTGGCTTCGCTCGATTGTTGCTATTTTGGCGATATACACAACGAGTTACCCATTTCGAAGGCTACTGTTTCGCAGCATTTAAAGGAGTTGAAAGACGCCGGTCTTATTCAGGGCGAAATTGAAACTCCAAAGGTAAAATACTGCATCAACAAAGAAAACTGGGAAAAAGCTGAGCAGTTTTTTACAGTGTTTTTTGAACTAAAGAAAGAAAAAGCAGCGTGTTGCAGCCCTGAATTATGAAACTGTTTATAAATCTCTTTAGGGTAAGAAATATCATTAATCAAAAAATAGCAAATTGTACAGGACTGTCTTCCTGAGTTTAAAATACGATACAAAACATTTAAACATTTTTCATATCATACAACACTAATCACTCTGACTACCCTTTGTGGTTGGAGGCCAATTTATTATTTATGGAAATAAAAATTCTGGGCACAGGTTGTCCAAAGTGCAAGACACTTGAAAAAATTACGCGTGAGGTAGTGGCCGAAAATGGATTTCAGGCTGACATTGTGAAAGTAGATGATTTGATGGAGATAATGACTTACAATATCTTGTCGACTCCTGCTTTGGTTGTCAATGGAAAAGTTGAAATAAAGGGACGTGTGCCCTCAGCCGAAGAAATCAAACAGGTGCTGGCAAAATATTAAAGAATTCATCCAAATTAAATTAATATCGCTGAAACGAATCCTGCTAACTCCGGATGAGTTTGGTGTGAAAATCTTAAAAACAATTATTTACAATGAAAAGAATTGCATTTGTATTATTACTTGGAGCGCTGATGCATGTCATGATTTCATGTGATCCGAAAACGAAAGCTACAGAGACAAATCAGAATGTCGCATCGCTTGTGTCCGACAATGTGGAAATTTATTATTTCCACTATACACGCCGTTGTATTACCTGCAATGCTGTGGAAGAAGTTACAAAGTCAACACTGAACGAGTTGTATCCCGCTCAGATGGAGTCAGGAAAGATTATTTTTGAAAGCGTAAACCTCGATGACGAAGCGAGCAAAGCTGTTGCCGGGAAATGTCAGGCTGAGGGTCAGGCTTTGATTCTGCTGCACAACGGTGAGCGTGTCGATTTGACTGACAAAGGTTTTATGTACGCCAAAAGTACGCCCGAAAAGCTGAAAGAAGAATTGAAAACAGCAATAGACGCTTTACTTTGATTTGCCATTTATCAACCCCAATGCCTCGGGACAAGTTTTACAATTTACTATTCGAAAAATGGAAGTTCTGCAAAGTATTTTAGAAAACACACAGTATAGTTTTATCACAGCCATTGTTTTAGGATTGATGACAGCTATTAGTCCGTGCCCGTTGGCCACGAATATATCGGCTATTGGTTTTATAAGTCGTGATCTGAAAGACAGTAAAAGGGTTTTTATAAGTGGTTTGGTGTATACGCTTGGTCGTGTGATCAGTTATACCGGAGTTGCGTTGATTATTTTCTTCGGAGCGAGCAAGATGAATATTTCCATGCTTTTTCAGGGATGGGGCGAAAAATTGCTGGGGCCGGTTATGATTCTGATCGGACTGTTTATGCTCGATGTGATTAAACTTAAATTTCCGGGATTGTCGGGACTTACCGAAAAAATTGGCAATAAAAGCAAGGGCAGTTATCTCAGTACCTTGTTGCTCGGGATGGTTTTCGCACTTGCTTTTTGCCCTTATAGCGGCGTTTTGTACTTTGTGATGCTTATTCCCATTACTGTAGCAAGTGCAAGCGGACTTTATCTGCCTGTATTGTTTGCTATTGCAACAGGACTTCCTGTGATAATATTTGCATGGTTGCTGGCTTATGCCGTTGGCAATGTAGGGAAACTTTATAATCGGATAAAAGTTTTTGAACTGTGGTTTCGCAGGGTGGTTTCTGTTATTTTTATTGCTGTGGGTTTGTATTATGTGTTTATATTTTACGTGCTTAAATATATTTCGTAAATAGTTTCGGGGCTGTAAATAAATATCGCCACATTTTAAGAGTTGATAAAATGTGGTTTTTTTAGGTAATTAATGTTCGTTGTTTTACGAATAAGTTTTTTTTTTGATTGTTCAAATGGAAAAAAAGAAAAGGATAAGACTGATAGCTGCTGTAGCGCTTGTGTTACCTGTATTGATAATTTTGTATTATTTCCTGCCACAAATTGTGGATGTTTTTACCTATGGTTTGTTGGGGTTGAATGCTGATTCGCATCTTGGCGCATCAGTGAACTTCTTTTTTTACGATACGGTTAAAATTCTGATATTGTTGTTTTTGATTAGTTCGTTGATGGGTGTGGTGAATGCTTATTTTCCCATTGACAGACTTCGGAATTACCTGACCAGTAAAAAGCTATACGGTTTGCAATACTTTTTTGCGTCTTTTTTCGGGGCTATAACTCCTTTTTGTTCTTGCTCGTCAATCCCGCTGTTTATTGGCTTTGTAAAAGGTGGAATTCCGTTGGGCGTTACTTTTGCGTTTCTCATAACTTCGCCTTTGGTGAACGAAGTGGCTGTGGCTATGTTTTTGGGAATTTTCGGACTGAAAGCGACCCTGATTTACAGTGTTAGTGGTATTCTGTTAGGGACTGTGGGTGGATATATTCTTGGAAAATTCAAACTCGAACGATATTTAAGCGACTGGGTGAAGCAAATTCAGGCACAGTCGGAAATGGAGACAGAGCAGTGGGAAGGAGAAAAAACTCCTTTTATCGATCGTTTGCCTTCCATTATCAAAGATGGTTGGGATATAGTGCGTAAAGTGTTGGTGTATGTGCTTATAGGCATTGCTATTGGCGCTGCCATGCATGGTTATGTGCCCGAAAATTTCTTTGCGCAATATCTGTCGGCTGATCGTTGGTATGCCGTTCCACTGGCTGTAATTCTGGCTGTGCCAATGTATGCCAATGCTGCGGGTATTGTGCCTGTGATACAGGTTTTTGTGGCAAAAGGAGTGCCGCTTGGTACGGCTATTGCATTTATGATGGCCGTGGTGGGACTTTCATTGCCCGAAGCTACCTTGCTCAAAAAAGTAATGACATGGAAACTAATCGGAATCTTTTTCGGAACAATTTCGCTTTTCATTATTCTGCTAGGATATTTGTTTAATATCGTTTTGTAAGAATAAATATTTGCAATAGAACTCGTTTTAAATTCTCCTAATGCCACTCCTACGGAGCTGTTTTGTACAAAACAATAATAATAACTACCATAATGCCATTCCTAACGGAGCTAATCATTTCTCAAACCATATTTGCCTTTAACTCTGTACTTTGACAAAGTTCAATTGGTGGTTAATAAACATCACCGTAATCTACTCATCCTTTTTCTCTTCTTGTTGTTTGTAGTTTTACATTCGTTTTTTTTGCATATTGCAGTTTTGAGTGTTTAAATTATGTTAAGCTCACTTGTCATACTCTCGAATCTAACATTATTGCAAAATATATTGCTATTTTTGCACAATATATAGTTATTTTTGCTTTTAAAATACTTTTTTGTAAAATGTCTGAATTGTTCTTATGTTTAAAAAAGCAATCAATAATTAGCTTCAAATTAATAAAAATAATACTATGCAACCTTTCAATGAGGCCCTTTCAATAATGGCAGTGGGCATGATTACCGTTTTTCTGATTCTCTTTCTGATTGTATTGATCGGAAATTTAATTATCAGGTTTTCCAATAAATTTAGTCCGGAAATAGTAGCCGAAGTAAAATCGAAAAAAACTCAAAGTACTTCGGAGAATACTTTTGCAGCTATTTCGGCAGCTATCGACATTGTCACTAAGGGAAAAGCAAAAGTCACAAACATAAAAAAAATATAAGCATAATATGAACAAAGAAATTAAATTTTCGCTGGTTTACAGGGATATGTGGCAAAGTGCGGGTAAATATATGCCCCGTGTGGACCAATTGCTACGAATAGCTCCCGAAATTGTAAAAATGGGTTGCTTTGCCCGTGTAGAAACAAATGGTGGGGGGTTCGAACAAATAAACCTGCTTTTTGGCGAAAATCCTAATGTAGCTGTACGCGAATGGTGTCGTCCTTTTAATGAAGCTGGAATTCAGACACATATGCTCGATCGTTCGCTCAACGGATTGCGTATGAGCCCTGTGCCTGCTGATGTGCGTAAACTATTTTATAAAGTAAAAAAGGCACAGGGGACTGATATTACGCGTTGTTTTTGTGGTCTTAACGATCCCCGCAATATTATTGCATCCATCAAATACGCTAAAGAAGCCGGCATGATCGCTCAGGCTACTTTGTCGATCACCGTTTCGCAGGTACATAATCTGAAGTATTATTGCGATTTGGCCGATCAGCTGATTGACGGTGGTGCCGATGAGATTTGTTTGAAGGACATGGCCGGAATTGGTCGTCCTGCTACGCTGGGCAAGATTGTAAAGCATATCAAAACAAAAAATCCTGATATCCTGATTCAGTATCATGGACAAACAGGTCCCGGATTTACTCCTGCTTCTATTCTCGAAGTTTGTCGCAATGGTTGTGATATTATTGATGTGGGCATGGAGCCTCTTTCGTGGGGAACAGGACATGCAGATGTGATTATGGTGCGCGAAATGCTTATCGATGCAGGTTTTAAAGTACCCGAAATCGACATGGCTGCTTACATGCGTGCCCGTGCTCTCACGCAGGAGTTTATCGACGATTTCCTGGGTTATTTTATTCCCGAATCGAACCGCCGCTTGCAATCGCTACTTATTGCTTCGGGTTTGCCCGGTGGCATGATGGGTAGTTTGATGAACGACTTGAAAGACAATTTGTCGAGCGTAAATAAATCATTAGTCAAAAAAGGCGAATCCGAAATAACTATTGATGAACTGCTTATAAAACTATTCGACGAAGTGGCTTATGTGTGGCCACGCGTAGGTTATCCTCCATTGGTGACGCCATTTTCGCAATATGTAAAAAACTTAGCCATGTTCAACCTTATGCAGTTGACTAAAGGAAAAGAACGCTGGACAATGATTGCGGACAATATCTGGGATATGATTTTGGGTAAAGCGGGTAAGCTTCCAGGCGATGTGGATCCTGTGATTAAAAAGATTGCCAAAGAGCAGGGGCGTGAATTTTACGAAGGCGACCCACAAGCCTTATATCCTGATAAATTAGAAGAGTTCAGAAAAGAAATGGCAGATAAGGGCTGGGATGTTGGTCAGGACGAAGAGGAATTATTTGAGTTGGCAATGCACCCTGAGCAATATCGTACTTACAAATCGGGTAAAGCAAAAGCCGATTTCGAAGCTGAACTAGCACAGGCTAAAGCTAAGGCCGGAAAATCGAATGAAGGTGCTGCATTGAAAGTTGAGCCACAAACCATTGAAGTTGAAGTGAACGGCGAACGGTTTTTGGTGAATATAGTAGGCAATGATGGCTCTGTGGCTTCATCCGAAACACCTAAACAGGCAGCTCCAGCCGGGAAAACCGAAGAAGTTATCGCACCGCTCGAAGGCAAATTTTATTTGACTAATAATTCCACCGAAACTCCCAAAAAAGTGGGTGATGTGGTAGCAAAAGGCGATTTGCTTTGCTATATCGAATCGATGAAAACATACAATGCAATTTCATCTGATAAAGCGGGTAAAATTGTAGAAATAGCTTATGCAAATGGCGATTCGGTGCAGGAGGATGATGTTTTATTTAAACTTCAATAATCAGAATGGAAGAGATATTATCGAAATTATATGAGATGACCGCCCTGTCGGGTTTTTCCTATCAGGTGGCAATTATGTGGGTTATTGCTTTTGTGTTGCTCTATTTGGGTATCAAAAAAGGATATGAGCCTCTGCTTTTGGTCCCTATTGCCTTTGGAGTCCTTTTAGCCAATTTCCCGGGAGGAGGCATGGGCATTGTTCCTGCCGAATATATCGATCTGGAAGGTGGACGATACAAAAACTTGTTCGAGATAGCACACGACTATGGCATCATGAATTATTTGTATTACAGCCTTATAAAAACCGGATTTCTGCCTCCCATTATTTTTATGGGTGTGGGCGCTCTTACCGATTTTGGGCCTATGCTTCGAAATCTGAAATTAGCTTTTTTTGGTGCAGCGGCACAAATTGGTATTTTTTCGGTACTGCTGGTAGCTGTGTTGCTCGGATTTACGCTCGAAGAAGCTGCTTCTCTGGGTATTATTGGTGGTGCCGATGGCCCTACAGCCATTTATACGACTATTAAATTAGCACCGCACTTGTTGGGCCCAATTGCCATTGCAGCTTATTCGTATATGGCACTCGTGCCTGTGATTATTCCATTGGTGGCCAATTTGTTGATTACCAAAAAAGAGTTTAAAATCAATATGCGCGAAATGGATAAAAAATATCCTGCCAAACACAATATTAAAAACCTTAAAACTGTGAAAATCATTTTCCCTATTGTGTTGGGAGTGGTTACAGCTGTGTTTGTGCCCTCGTCGGTACCCTTGTTGGGAATGTTGCTGTTTGGTAATCTGATAAAAGAAATTGGAACTTCTACTGCGCGACTTGCCGATGCGGCTACAGGCCCCATTATGAATACTGCTACTATCTTTCTGGGTTTAACAGTGGGAGCAACCATGACAGCCGAAGTATTTCTTTCGCCCAAAACGCTGGGAATTGTAGTGGGTGGATTTATCGCTTTTGCAGTGTCGATAGCAGGTGGTATTGTGGCTGTGAAAATTTATAACCTTTTCGCGAAAAAGAAAATAAATCCGCTTATCGGAGCTACAGGGTTGAGTGCAGTGCCTATGGCTTCGCGTGTGGCCAACGAGCTGGCACTGAAACACGACTCGAATAACCATATTCTGCAATATTGTATGGCCAGTAATATTTCGGGTGTGATTGGATCGGCTGTAGCAGCCGGCGTGCTCATTTCGTTTTTGTCCTGACAAATAAAGTTTATAAACTTTCTTGCTTATATACAAAAAAAGGCTGTGTCAATAGGATTCTTGATACAGCCTTTTTACTTTATTTGTGCTCCTTTTTGGGCTTGTCTATAAGCACTTTGTAAGTCGGGTCTTCAATTATATTTACGTCAATCAGACTGTCGGCATTTTCAAGCAACTGACGACAATCGCTGCTTAAATGCTTAATGTGTAGTTTTTTTCCAACTTTCAAATAGCGTTCAGTGAGTTTGTTCAAAGCCTCTATGGCCGACATATCGGTCACGCGACTTTCCGAAAAGTCGATTATTACTTCCTCGGGATCGTTCAGTACATCAAATTTTTCATTGAACGCTGTAACCGATCCGAAGAATAGTGGTCCGAATACTTCATAATGCTTAACTCCATTTTCGTCAATATGTTTTCTTGCTCTGATTCGTTTGGCGTTTTCCCACGCAAATACCAAAGCAGAAATAATTACGCCTACCAAAACAGCTAATGCCAGATTGTGCATAAACACCGTGATAAGTGTAACTGCTACCATAACCAAAATGTCCGATTTTGGCATCCTGGTAAAAGTGCGGAGGCTTGCCCATTCAAATGTTCCGATAGCTACCATTATCATAACGCCTGTAAGCGCTGCCATAGGAAGTTTTTCGATGACCGATGAACCAAACATAATAAATACAAGCAACATAACCGAAGCTACAATGCCCGAAATGCGTGTGCGTGCTCCCGATGAGATATTGATAAGGCTCTGTCCAATCATAGCACAACCACCCATTCCTGAGAAAAAGCCTGTCACTACATTGGCAGTTCCTTGTGCCACACATTCTTTGTTTCCCCAGCCGCGTGTTTCGGTAATCTCGTCTATCAGATTCAGCGTTAGCAAACTTTCGATCAAACCTACGCCTGCTACAATGGCTGCATAAGGGAATATAATATGCAAAGATTCAAATGTAAACGGGATGACCGGAATATGAAAAGGCGGAAATCCACCCTGAATAGACGCAATATCGCCCACTGTTTTGGTGTCGATGTTGAGTCCGATGGTAATGGCCGAAATCACCACGATGGCTGTCAGCGATGCCGGAATGGCCTTGGTGAGTTTGGGTAGTCCCCAGATAATAAGCATGGTAACAAACACCAACCCGAGCATTAAATAAAGCGACGAGCCGCTTAACCAATGCATGGCACCAGTGCTATCGGTACTTTTAAACTGATCGAGCTGCGACATGAAAATGACAATTGCCAACCCGTTTACAAATCCGAACATCACAGGATGCGGAACCAACCGTATAAATTTTCCAAGTTTCAGCATTCCTACTAATATCTGAATAACACCTGCCAGAACCACAGTAGCAAAAATATATTCTACTCCATGTGATTTTGCCAAAGCTACAATCACTACGGCAACAGCTCCGGTAGCCCCCGAAATCATGCCGGGCCGACCACCCAGAATGGACGTGACGAGGCCAATGGTAAATGCAGCGTAAAGTCCGGTGAGTGGCGATAAACCTGCAATCATGGCAAAGGCAATGGCCTCAGGTATCAGAGCCAGTGCCACAGTAAGGCCGGCCAGCACTTCGGTTTTGTAATTGATTTGTTTAATGGAATCGAAAAGTTGTACAATTTGCTTCATATATAATTTGTTGATAGAAAATACTTCCTGATTGTAATTTCAATTAGTGCGACTTTGAAAAGTTTTTTTTTAAAAGAAAGAGTCACGCAGTGTTAGTTGATATGGCATATTACAACTGACTTATCCGTTAAATTTGCGTTGCAATCCTTCCTGTTTCTTTCAATATATATTAATTTTCAATCTGTCAAAGCAGCGTTATTTGAAAATATAAATGTGTGATTCTTCGGAGAGGTGATATAATGCAAGACGAAGAGTTTGCCCTGTCAGCTTTTGATGTGAATTTTTTATATCGGGCACAAAAGTAATGAATTTTCGGCAATCTACAAAGTGTAAATTATAGATTGATAGTTGATTAGAGTTGAATTCGCTTTCATTTCTTAGCTAAAGTGCGAATATGTTAGCTGACAATAAGTTCATTATGTCCAGCATGTTTCTATTTGAAAAAGATATTGAAAACCGGATACAAACAGATTAACACAATCAGTTGTTTCTCAGGAATTTTGTATATTTGCCTTATGGAAAAGGACCAAATCAAACAAAGGATTGTTGATGAAATAGAAAAAACAACGACTCTCATTGCCGAATATCGCGAAATGTCTGCCCCTGTAGTTCCTGACGATGCCATTGGTCGTATTTCGCGCATGGATGCCATAAATAACAAAAGTGTGACTGAAGCCTCACTACGTCAGGCCGAATCGAAGTTCAACGGGTTAAAACGCGTC
Organism: Paludibacteraceae bacterium; assembly: GCA_016937795.1. Lineage (GTDB taxonomy): Bacteria > Bacteroidota > Bacteroidia > Bacteroidales > Paludibacteraceae > Paludibacter. The sequence goes on along the minus strand of JAFGVV010000004.1, from coordinate 1,128 downwards.
CTTTCGATGTGCGGAACGCCGGACTTTGGTCGTTGCATTAAATGTAAAGTCGAAATTCCTTTGGGGCGAATTTTGTTCCGCCCCGAAAGTTTACACTGTGTAAATTGTGCACGATGACAGAAAATCAGATATGCCCTCTTTGTGCCTCGACATCCACTCTTTTTTTTGTGACCAAAAAACGAACAAATAAAAGAAGGTATCACCTGTGTGAAAATTGTAATGCAATTTTTATGGACAAAGACTTCCTGCCCGACAGAGCTGCTGAAAAAGTAAGATACCAGGAACATTTGAATGATGTGAATGACCTCCGTTATCAGCAATTTGTGAATCCAATAGTTGAGAAAGTCTTTACACATTTTAGTAAAGATCACGCCGGGCTCGATTTTGGCGCAGGAACAGCCCCGGTTATCTCAAAATTGCTTGCCGATAAGGCTTATCAGATTGTACAATACGACCCCTTTTTTCATTACGCTCCTCAATTGTTATACGGGCATTACGACTATATTGTAAGTTGCGAGGTGATTGAGCATTTTCATGCTCCCGCCAAAGAATTTCAGATATTGAAAAATATGCTCAAACCTGGTGGCAAACTGATCTGTATGACAAATATCTACAAACAAAGTATAGATTTTAAATCGTGGTATTATAAAGACGATCCTACGCATGTGTTTTTTTATCAGCAGGATACACTGGCATATATCAAAGAGCGATATGGGTTTTCCGATCTGTCAATCGAGCACAACCTGATTGTTTTTTCATTCTGATTTTCATCTGTTTATAAATTTTTTTAGTTGTCATCTTCGTTTCGAATACTCAATTTCTGTACTCTGTCTTCTAATCCTGCATTGCATATTGTTTGAATTCGGCTCGGGGATAGTCAATGCGTTTTTAACGAATGTCGGGTGTTCCGATTAAAAATTGTACTTTTGTGTTATTCAAAAGGAGAAATGAGTTCTAAATGAACTAATAACTTCAGAAGCCATTCTGAAAAAATGAAAATCCTTCTCGTTTTTTTTGTCAGATGTTCTCGTATTTTTTTTTTTTTTTTTTTTTTTTTTTTAAAAATTTTTTTTTTTATTAAAATACAAAAATTATTTTTTTTTTTGTTTTTTGTTTTTTGGGGTTTTT
>JAFGVV010000063.1 GCA_016937795.1 Paludibacteraceae bacterium | reverse complement strand
TTTGCAGAGTAAACAAACAGATAAATTTTTCATAGTTAAGGTTTAGGTTAAAATGTGCAATGGGTGGCTGTGAAGTTACCCATTGTTTTTTGTGTTTAGTCTGATGCTTTTTTTATCCAAAAGGTTTTGTTATATTTGTGGGCACAAAAAGTTAATCGTCATGGAAGATTTTGGTGACTATATTTATTTAATAGTAATTGCGATTGCCGCATTGAGTAGTCTCTTCAAAAAGAAGAAGCCTGCACAAGCAGTGCCACTTCCGCCTGATGATGAATTAAACGACCTGGAAGAAGAATTAAGAGAACTTTTCGAAGAAAAAACTATTGTACCTGATCCTGTCTCCGTTCCAACGCCCAAAATGTCGGCAGCTCCTCAGAGACCCACACATAAGGTTTTTGAAAGTATGAATGATACAATGGAACTTCGAATAAAGAAATCACCCAGGAATAAATTTTTGATTGATGAAGTGCCTGAAGAGCAGGTCTCTACTTTTGATGTGGAACTTGAAACGGTAAATCAGGCTAGAAGAGCATTCGTTTACAGCGAGATATTTAATCGTAAATATTAATCTAATGAAATTCTGTGGTGATTCAAATAATGTTTTAAAACACTTTTTGAAAGAGTTGAAACACGAAAAATAGCTCGTATATTTGCAAAAAATAAATACAATAATTCAGGAGTTCCGGCTTATTTGTCGGAATTCTTTTTTGTTTACACAGTATATAAATTGAACATTTAAAATTTAAAAAGGAGAAAAAATTATGGCAGTAACTTATATGACCGCCGATGGTTATAAGAAACTTGTTGAGGAGCTGAATGAACTGGAAAGAATACAGCGTCCTGCCATTTCGAAACAAATAGCCGAAGCCCGTGACAAAGGTGATTTGTCGGAAAATGCCGAGTACGACGCAGCAAAAGAAGCACAGGGAATGCTCGAAATGAAAATTTCGCTGTTAAAAGAAACCATAGCCTCTGCCCGTATGATTGATGAGTCGAAAATAAATACGAATGAAGTGCAGATTCTTACGCGTGTAAAACTCAAAAACGTGAAGACAGGTCAACTGATGTCGTATATGATTGTGTCGGAAAGTGAAGCCAACCTGAAGGAAGGTAAACTTTCAGTCACCACGCCTATTGCTAAAGGTTTGCTTGGGAAGAAAATTGGTGAAAAAGCGACTGTGACCGTCCCTTCCGGTGTTATGGAATTCGAAGTGCTGGAGATTTCGTTGTGATTTTTTTGCTTTAAACTCAAAATGTCCTTATATGACCATTTTTAGTCGCATTATTGCAGGTGAAATCCCCTGTTACAAAATTGCTGAAGACGATCGTTTTTTTGCTTTTTTGGATATAAACCCAATGACAAAAGGTCATACGTTGGTGGTGCCCAAACAGGAAACGGATTATCTTTTTGATCTGGACGATTTGTGGCTGGCCGATATGATGGTGTTTGCCAAAAAAGTGGCTTCTTCCTTGCAGAAACACATGGATTGTGTGAGGGTGGGAGTGGCAGTGATAGGACTTGAAGTGCCTCATGCACATATTCATCTTATTCCCATAAAGTCAGAGTCGGACATGAACTTCCGGAATCCAAAACTGAAATTGTCGCCCGACGAAATGCAGGAGATTGCTCAGAGAGTGAGAATTTGAGAAACTTTGACTTTGAGAGAGGTTGGTAATCGAAATAACATTAAAGTGACCGGAATAGCATTGCTTTTCCGGTCACTTTTTTTTGTTGTTATGCCTTTTCCTTTTTGCTTATTAATGCTTTGGCTTTGTCGAGTGCCTCGTTAATATTAGGATATATATTTTCTGCTCCAAGTAGCTTCTCGATACCTACATTTATCAACACATTTCTTACATTCTCGTTTACGCCCGAAAGCAAAATCTGTGTTTTGTCTTTTTTCGACATCTTAATCAGATTTTCGAGGTTATGAGTACCTGTAGAGTCTATAAAAGGCACTTTGCGCATTCGAATAATACGAATTGCCGGCTTGTCACCAATTTGCTTCATGGTTTCCTCAAATTTGTTGGCAATACCAAAGAAGAATGGTCCTTCAATTTCATACACTTCGATACCTTTTGGTAATTGTAATTTTTCGGTATCTGACGCTCCTTCTATATATTCGGCTTCGTCTATCTCGCTTTTAAAGATGGAAATGTTGCTTGTCTCGGAAATACGACGTAGGAATAAGACTACTGCAAGTAATAATCCTATTTCGATGGCGATTGTAAGGTCGAAGATGACGGTTAGTAAAAAAGTAGCCACTAACACCGCTACATCAGATTTAGGATTTTTCATGAGTGCTTTGAATGTACGCCACTCGCTCATATTATACGCAACAATCACTAATACGCCAGCCAGACACGCCATTGGGATGTGTTTGGTAAGGTCGCCCAGAAACAAAAGAATCAACAACAAAACCACAGCGTGAATAATTCCGGCTACAGGTGTTCGTCCACCATTATTAATATTAGTCATTGTGCGTGCAATGGCTCCGGTGGCAGGAATGCCTCCGAAAATCGGTGTAACCACATTGGCTACACCCTGCGCAATAAGTTCGGTGTTTGAGTTGTGTTTGTCGCCAATCACACCATCGGCTACGGTAGCCGAAAGTAAGGATTCTATAGCGCCAAGCATAGCGATGGTAAAAGCTGTGGGCAATAGTGTTTCGATCACTTCGAAACTAATAACAGGTGTAACTGCTTTCGGAAGTGAAGGGTCGATGGTGAATCGGTCGCCAATGGTTTCGATGCCGGTGATGCCAAATTTTTCGCGTAGAAAATATACGATTACTGTCATTAGTAAAATGGCAATGAGCGAACCGGGAACTTTTTTTGAAATTTTCGGACTAATTGCAATTATTAATACAGATACTATTCCAACAGCAGCAGCCCACCAGTTAATGGTGGTGAAAGTTTGGAAGTATACGCCCCATTTTGACAGGAAATCGCCGGGCATTTCGCCTGTTTGCAGGCCGAAAAGATCTTTTATCTGAGTGCTGAAAATTGTGACTGCAATCCCGCTTGTAAACCCCACTATCACAGGAAACGGAATAAATTTAATGACGCTGCCAAGTTTCAGAAGTCCCATGGCAATAAGCATAATTCCTGCAATCATTGTGGCGATAGCTAATCCGGTAACGCCAAATTCCTGGACAATACCATATACAATTACAATAAAAGCTCCTGTAGGACCTCCGATTTGTACTTTGCTGCCTCCGAGGAATGAAATGATAAAACCTGCAATAATGGCTGTGAACAAACCTTTTTCGGGAGTGACACCTGAAGCTATACCAAAAGCAATGGCGAGGGGAAGAGCCACAATGCCGACGATAATTCCCGCCATCAGATCCTTGTAAAACAACTCCTTAGAGTAGTTTTTTAGAGTGCTGAGTAATTTGGGTTGAAAACGCATAACAATTCATCTTTTTGAAATCGGGTGCAAAGTTAAGGCTTTTTAAGTAAAAGTGTTCTCTTGAATTGTTTATTTGCATTATTTTTTTGCTCATTAGTGAATTTAATGCGATGTGTTTATGTAAGAAATATGTTTGATACGATGTTGTAGGGTTTTAATTGCCTTATATAAAAAAAGAGCAGCTATCTAAATCAGATTGCTGCTCTTTAATTAAATGGTTGAAGTTTATTCAAACTTGATTTCTTCGTATTTTACCTCTTCAAAAGTCACCATGAATTCTACTCTGCGATTCTTTGCGCGTCCCTGAGCAGTTTTGTTCGTAGCAACAGGTTTTGTGTCGCCGTAACCTTTAGCTGTAATGCGCTTTTCTTCGACTCCTTTGTTAATCAGGTAATCACGGACTGCACTTGCTCTGTTCTCCGAAAGCGTTTGATTCATTTCCACTTTTCCTACGTTGTCAGTATGGCCTTGCACTTCAATCAAGTAGGTCGGGTTGTCAATCAGAACCTTAGCAATTTGATTCAGGATGGTGTTAGACGTCTTCTTGATGATAGCTTTGCCTGATTCGAACTGAATGCCCTGTAATGCTTTTTGGAAGAGTGTACGCACTTCTTTTTTAATCTCAGGACATCCTTTGTTTGATGCAACGCCTGCAAGTTTCGGGCAGTTGTCAAGATAGTCAGGGATACTATCTCCATCGGTGTCGCGAGGGCAACCCTTTTCGTCAACCATTCCGCGTGCCTCAATTGGAGTGTCAGGACATTTGTCGAGATAGTCGGCTACTCCATCGTCGTCGGAGTCGAGCGGACAACCATTTTTGTCCACAAAACCACGTGCTTCCACAGGTGTGTTGCTGCAAAGATCGAGATAGTCGTAAATGCCATCATCGTCGGAGTCGAGCGGACAGCCGTTTTTGTCAACCATTCCTTTTGCTTGTGCAGGTGTGTCGGGACAGAGGTCAAGGTAATCGGCTACTCCGTCATCATCGGTGTCGATAGGACAGCCAAATTCATCAACTTTCACACTGTCGGGTGTATTTGCACAGCGGTCGAGGTAGTCGAAAATTCCATCATTGTCAGTATCTTTCGGACAGCCTTTTTCATTCACATGACCTCTTGCTTCTGCAACAGTTCCGGGACATTCGTCTATGTAGTCGAATATGCCATCGCCATCTTCATCGGTCGGACAGCCGTTTGCGTCTACTTTACCGTAAGCAGCTTCAGGTGTTTCGGGGCATAAGTCGAGATAGTCAGCAATACCATCGCCATCATTATCCACAGGACAACCTTTTTTATCAACCTCAACGCCTTTGGGTGTGTCAGGGCATTTGTCGCGATTGTTACGCACGCCATCTTTGTCTTTATCCTGTTTATTGCTAAACACAATATTGAACCCGAAATTCATGTTGAATCGGTCGGTTTTATAAGGCAATGCAACGTTGCTAATAGTCCCCATTGAAGAAAGTACAGGTATTTCGGAGAGATTAATTGGGTCGACACCAATGGTCGATAATGGTAGTTCTGTAAATTGTATCGGGATGTAATCTGCAGAAATAAACGCATTTATAAATCCAATTCTCATTCCTAGTCCGGCGCCAATATTGCTGAAACGTCCATTGATAGCAGAATATGATAGTCCAATGTTGAACCAATTAATCGGTTTGTAGTTTATTGATCCGGTTAATTCTTCGTAAACAGCCTTTTTCTGGAACATTGTTCGTGATAATAATCCAACGCTCAAACGATTGTCAAAGAATGCATATTCCGCTCCAAGGTTTAATTTCGGGCTCAACGAGGTGTTATAAGCCTTTTGGTTCGTTGAATAAGATACAGATTCTTTTAGCGTTTGTAAAAGCGTGTCTACAGTTGCATCCATAAAATCATCATCCGAAAAGTCAGATGCAGTGAAACTTCCTGTGCCATCAAAACGGTAATCTGCTTCCAAATCTACCGAGTTGACGTTCGTCTTCCAACGTATCATTCCAAGATCAATCAATGCCGCAGAAATAGTAAGTGCCTCAATTGGCTTGAAAGTAGCTCCAAGGTCAAAGCCAATACCCATACCGGCTGGTTTTAAAAATGTGCTTGGATTGCTGGGGTCAATATCTACGTCAAAGGAGCTAAAATTGTCGCCTACCTGTATTTTTGCAGGAGATGAAGAGTTAATACCACCTTCGGCTTTCAAAGTCCATTCTTCGATTCCAGCATTAAGCTCGAAATTTTCAAATTTTGCCGAAATGTTCGCATTGCCTAACAGGCCTTTTACTTTGGCCCCAACCGACCATTTGTCATTTAGTATTCGGGAGTATCCCAGTGCAGCTTCGGTGTAAGCGTTGACGCCGAAATTAAGTGATCCCAAGTTGTATAAATTGTTGTCGATGTTGGGAGTTCCATATAGGGCCAGTTTGAAAAGGTCTTTCGGAAGTCCGATTTGCCCTTCGATTTTCTCAGTTAGTCCAAATGACCAATATGCCTTTTTTGTTCGGAAACCAAAGTCGAGCAGATTCAACTGCAGGTCAGTCCTGAAAAGCGTAGTAGGGCGAATGGCGCTAAAAGCATTGTCTTTGTTCAATGTAAGCGAATGGATGGTGAAACTGTTGTTTCCAAGCCCAAACTGTGTATAACCCAAGACAGGTAATCCGAAATAAAACCCACTCAGAGGTTGAAATGCCGGATTTAGATAATGTCGCACAGGAGCATTTTCGAGAAAATACAAACTGTTCACCTGTTGTGCATTGATATGTGTAGAGCCAATGCAGATAGCGATAAGCGCTATAAATAACTTTATTTTGTTTTTCATATTGCTCTGCAAATTATTCGTTAATGTCTTCATTGTCTGAGTTGAAAGTTGCATCTCCTTTTACGAAAATACCCGCTTTTATAGCTATACTATTTGTTTTTTCAAACTTAAATAGTTGATTGTCTTTGCGTTCTACTTTTATATTTAAAGCAAGACTCTTTGTGGCTCGTAATTGTGTTAGCTGGTCTTTGTTAATCTCAATCTGGAGTGGTTGCACGCTGAGTTTTGTGCGATCCACCAGTCCTTCAGAGTTGATTTGTGCAGCATTTATGCTGAAAGTGCTATCAATTGTCGAATTGATTATCAGGCCAACTTTATTTAGTAGCTGGAGTTTTATGTCTACGCCAATTGGTAATCCGTTTGTAATATTGAGTACGAGAATGGCATTGTCTATATAATCCTGACTGAGTATCGAGTCCAGATTCAGATTAGTGATAGTGTCTTTTAGTTCTACGTAACTACCAGCATTAAATGCTAGTGGTACTTTGATGGAAAAGTTTACATCAATTTTTGGCTTTGGAATGATAAAATCAATTCCTTCCGTGCGTTCATTTGTAAGTTTGAATTTGTAGTCAAGTTTGTTTGCCAGCAGTTTGTTGTCGAAAAGGCGATGGATTTGTCCTGAATCTTTGTCAATTGTATATTCTGTAATTGCTATTGAACCATAGGTGCTTGCAGGATTGATGATTATTTTCGTTGAGCGTTGATTATTTTTAAACTGTGCATATACGGTGTCGTAATTAACTTCATCTTTTCTATAGGCTTTCAGATAATCCAGATTTACTCCTAATATCATTCCTACGTTATTTTTTACTGTTAGTTTTATGCTAGGGTCGGCCAAACGGAAAAGCCCATCAGGCAAGTCCTTTTGAAAATCACCCAGGTCAACTGATTCAATCTGTGATTCATTAGAAATGGTGGGTTGAAAAAATCCGTAAGCCACTTTCATGTCAAAGTCAGCAATGTCTACTTTGAATCCAACTGTAGATGCTGGAGTAACCAACGCTCCGGCATTTCCGGTTTTTACCTGTAAATCAATATTTATAGGTATATATGTTGCCGAATTACCTGTAAACATTGTAAATGGCGATAAAGTTATGCTGACCTCAGTGCCAAAGCTTGTGGGCGTGTGAACTATGCTGGTAATTGAAGGGTTATCGAAAGTTACCCTATTGTCGGGGAAAGTTAATGTTGCAGTGACATTCTCAGGAATAATGTCCAGGTTTTCCTTGTTTAAAGTGATTTTTAAAGTGGCTGCATTAACTCTCACCTGGTCGACGCGTTGGTCGAGTGGGCTGTTGTTTATGCCAAGCTCAAGAGTATCAGGGAAGCTGAAACTAAATGTGTAATTGGCGGGTGCAGGAAAAATTACCGGCGATATCTGCATGTTTTTTTCAATGGGTACTGTGTTCAGGTTCATTTTGTATTCTCTGATATCCCATGTTACCGTATCGTTATACTCCACAAATATATCACTTCCTGAGGAGTTAATAAAGTCGATAGAGTCTAATTCATTCAGTATGTCTTCGAGTGTCACGGTAGCTTCCCCCAGTGGTAAAACTAGCGATTGATCGATTTTTAAATTGTCGACCAGTCCTTCCCAGTCGACCTCTTTAGTACAGCCACCGAAAATAAATCCGGCAAGCACTAGGCCGCTGAGATACTTAAATACAGTTTTTCTATTCATATCAATTTGTAATATTGTGTATTTCATTTTTAATATTCTGCTGAATATCAAAAGTAAGATACTGGTTGATTTATTTTGTGAATGTTTTGGTTTTGTGAGTTTCTTTTAAGTCTGCTTAATGTCTGTTGAAAATATATGCAAATATAAACTAAAACATTAAAAAATGAAAAAAGTTTTGAGTGAAATGCTTTAAAAAGGAGACATTTGCCAGCATAATGTGCAGATTTATGCTATTTACTTCATTTTTTTAGTGTTAAAGCAGAGATCTGCTCGGAGAGAAAATTGTTGGAGGCAATTATTTTTGTTTGCTTTCATCGGGGAAATTTACCAGAAATGCTGATTCCGACGAGCGGGTAAGGGCTGTGTACAGCCATCGGTAAAATTCCATATTGGTTTGCTCGCTGCTGACCATTCCCGGATCGATGAATACTTTTTTCCATTGTCCGCCCTGCGCTTTATGGCAGGTGACTGCATAGGCAAATTTTACATGCAAGGAATTGAAAAATTCATTTTCATATATTTTTTTTATCAGCATCTTTTTGTTTGTAATCTCGGGGTAATCCTCAGCCACAGATATAAATAGCTTTTGCGATAATTCGTTTGCCTGTGCGGGGCTATCGCTTTGTAGAATATCGAGCCAAAGGCGTGCGTCAATCTCCCAGTCGTAGTCGAGCGATCGCAAAGTGGCATCTAAAAATCTAAAACCATACATTTCGCGATGGTTTCGTACTCTAACTACTTCAAGAATGTCGCCGTTGGCAATAAAATCGATTTCTTTGTAAGGTTTGTTCCAGAAATAATTGTTTTTTGTGACCATTAGCAAATCGCCATTGCTAATTTCGTCTTCTTTCATTAATACGCTGTTTCGTATGCCGTTGTTATAAAGGTTTGCCCGCTTGTTCGAGCGGGTTAGCACGATTGTGTCTTCAATCCCTACGCCGTTGTACGAGCGTTGAATTTCGTCAATCAGATCTATTCCGCTAATGTGCTGTATGTCGCTGAAATCTTTAGTGTTAAATTCGGGGAATGCAGAAATGCTGGTTTCATTTCCGATGTGCTCACGAATACGGGTTGCATTATACAGAATACCGCTTTCGAGTGCTTGGCGAACTACATGTGTGAGTGTGTAATCGTAAACAGTAAGTCCGTATCCTGCCAGATTATCTTTTTCAAGTGCAGGGCTGTGGGGCTGCATTACAGGAGGGAGCTGTGCGGTGTCGCCAAGCAAAAGCAGGCAGCAATTGTCGCCGCTATAAACATATTCTATCAGATCGTCGAGTAGTCGTCCTGAGCCAAATTCACTGCCTGTGCCTGAGTTTGAAATCATAGATGCCTCATCGACTATAAACAAAGTGTTCAAATTCAGATTTTCGTCGAGCTGAAAGCTGAATTCTGCCATCGATTTTTGGCGATATATTTTTTTATGAATTGTAAAAGCCGGAAAGCCGGAGTAGCCTGCAATTATTTTGGCAGCACGACCAGTAGGTGCAAGTAAAACTGTTTTCTGTTTTAATCCATTTAGCGCCCTGACCAAAGCACTTATAACCGATGTTTTTCCTGTTCCGGCATAACCTTTTAGCAGAAATATCTTTTCGGGTTCAGGTTGTATAATGAACTGTCCCAGCATTTCTATTAGAATTGCCTGCTGGTCGGTAGGTGCAAAGGGCAGTTCCAGCTTTATAGCTTTTGCAATGTAGTCGTGTAGCATAAATGCAAAGATAGCAAATGTGGAGGCGAAAGCAAAAAAAGAGATACGATTTTCATCATATCTCTTTTTCGTGAGAGCGGAAGACGGGGCTCAAACCCGCGACCCTCAGCTTGGAAGGCTAATGCTCTATCAACTGAGCTACTTCCGCAATTTCAATCAA
>JAFGVV010000062.1 GCA_016937795.1 Paludibacteraceae bacterium | reverse complement strand
GATATGGGTGGTATTATTGTGGTGGACTTTATCGATATGCATGAGACCGAAAACAGACAAAAACTGTTCGACCGCATGCGTGAAGCCATGAGCAAGGACAGAGCTAAGCATAATATATTGCCGCTCAGCAAATTTGGTCTGATGCAAATGACACGACAAAGAGTTCGCCCGGTAATGGATATTGATATAGAGGAGACTTGTCCTACCTGTTACGGTACAGGACATACCAAACCCTCGATATTGTTTACCGATCAGCTCGAAAGCAAAATCGATTATTTGGTAAATAAATTAAATATCAAAGATTTTACCCTTCATCTGCACCCCTACGTGGATGCCTTTATCTCCAAAGGCTTAGTGTCTATGAAGTTGCAATGGAAACTCCGGTACGGTAAAGGATGCAAAGTGATAGCTTCCCAAAAACTCGGATTCCTGCAATATAAATTCTATGATAAAAAAGGTATTGAAATAAACCTACAGGAAGCGATTGAAAAAATCTCGTAACCATTGTAATTAACCCTAATGAGGCTGTCCTGAATAATGGCAGCCTCTCTTTTTCTTTAGCTGTGAAATTTCAAAATTTCAAGTTTCAGAATTTCGTGTTAATTGGTTCTCCGAGTCGGTACTATTAAATAGTAAACGCAAAAAAGGTTAATAAAAAAATATCCATTATCAACTGTCAACTATCAATTGTATATCGAAAATTTCTAAATTGTAAATTATAATAAGGTGTTAATCAACGAAAGAGAAAACCGTCGCGAGCGCTTGCTTACTGTGGCCAATGCCATGATGACTGCTGCCCGCACCGCGCCTAAAGGTAAGGGAATTGATATTATCGAAGTAGCTATGGCTACCGACGAAACTATTCAGCAACTATCGCAGGCCATGATTCGTTACAGCGAAAAATCGGGTCTGAAATTTTTCCTGCGCGATGCTGAGAATATCCTGCAGGCCGAAGCCATTGTGCTAATTGGTAGCAAACGCCGCAATCAGAACTTGAATTGCAGCTATTGTGGTTTCGAAACCTGTGCCGCCAAAGATGAATTTTCCGAAGTCCCTTGTGCTGTGAATACTGTGGATGTGGGCATTGCCATTGGCTCTGCCTGTGCTGTAGCTGCCGATCATCGTGTGGATAGTCGCGTAATGTTTTCAGTGGGTCGTGCTGCCATCGAACTTGGTATGTTGGCCGGATGCACTTCGGTGTATGGCATTCCCATTAGCAGTACTTCAAAAAACCCGTTTTTCGATCGTGTAAGTAAAAACCCTGTGCAGAAATAATACAGCAGTTACTTATTCCTATAACTTATCCTTTATCGCATTACGATTATGCAAAAAGAAATTCTGTGGACCAAAAGTTTTATCAGTGCCTGCATTGGTAATTTTTTGTTGTTCTTCGCTTTTTATCTGCTTGTACCCGTATTTCCGCTTTATCTCATTGAGAAATACGATGCTTCTAAATCGCTGGTGGGTGTTATTCTTTCCAGTTATACCATTGCGGCTTTGCTCATACGGCCCTTTGCCGGATTTGTACTCGATATGCTCTATCGGCGTCCGCTTTATCTGGCTGCCTATGTGCTTTTTGTGTTGACTTTTGTGGGATATCCGCTGGCGCACACCATCGGATTGTTTTTGTTTTTCCGCATTCTCCACGGTTTTACTTTTGGTTTTGTCACTACTGCCGGCAATAGCCTTATTATCGATATCATGCCCCCTTCGCGACGCGGCGAAGGACTCGGCTATTTTGGCGTGGCCAACAACCTGGCTATGGCTGTGGGACCAATGACCGGACTTATGTTGCACGATGTGGTGAGTTTCGATGTTATTTTTTATACCGCTATTGCTACCGGACTCATTGGATTTGTGTTTGCCACAAATATCAAATCGGAAAACTTAGCCGATAAACGCAATAAACAACCTGTGGCCTTCGACCGCTTTTTTCTCTTCAAAGGACTTAATGCCGGATTCAGTTTGCTGCTGATGGGTATTCCCTATGGTATGGCTGTGACTTATATTTCGCTTTATGGCCGTCAGGTGGGACTCACTTCCGGTATCGGTATGTTCTTTTCGCTTATGGCTGTGGGGCTTACCTTTTCGCGGCTTTTTGGTGGCAAAATGGTGGACAAAGGAAAAGTAAATGCTGTGATAAACTGGGGCACGCTGCTGTGTGTCATTGGTTTTGCCATGCTTACTTCGCTGCATCTCATTGACCGGCTCGATACTGTACTTGTTTTGTTTTATGTGCTTTCTCTCATTCTCGGTTTGGGCTATGGGTTACTATTCCCTGCCTACAATACGGTGTTTGTAAATCTCGCACCCAATAACCGTCGCGCTACGGCAAGCTCTACTTATATGACAAGCTGGGATATTGGTATTGGTACAGGGTTGGTGGCCGGAGGATGGATTGCCGATAATCTGGGCGGACTTCAAATGTCATTCCTCGCCGGAACAATTGCTGTGGTTTTATCCCTGCTTTTCTATATGCGAATTGCGGGTCCACATTATTTGAAAAATAAGCTGAGATGAAAGGAAATTTAATCAGGTAATTTACCTGATTAGATTTCTTCCTTTTCGTTATATTTTTTCAGCGCTTGGGCAAAATCGGGGATCAGTTGCGGTTGCGATTCGAAAGCATTACCTATTACCACTAAGTCGGCTCCGGCTTCAAAGGCAGCCATCATGGCTTCGGGAGTGCTGATGCCTCCACCCACTATCAGAGGCATATCGAGGTTGTGGCGCACGGCCTGAATCATTTCGGAGGGAACGGGCAATTGAGCGCCACTTCCGGCTTCGAGATAGGTGAGGCGCATGCCCAGCAGTTCGCCGGCCACAGCTGTGGATACAGCAATGTCTTTTTTGTTGCGCGGAATGGCACGTGTATTACTCATATATTCCACGGCGCTGGTTTTGCCGCCTTCCACCAGAATATAAGCTGTGGGAATCACTTCTACGCCCGATGCCCTGATGCCAATGGCCGAATTTACATGCTGGCCAATCAGATATTCGGGATTGCGGCCCGAAAGCAGCGAGAGCAGCAGCAGCGCATCGGCTTTGTCCGAAAACTGCGAAGCATCGCCGGGGAAAAGTACAATTTTCGAACTTAATTCCTCCTGCAGTATTTCAATCAGACTATTGGTCGAAAGTATGGTATGGCTCCCGCCCACAAATACGAAATCGGGTGGGTAGCTCTTTAGCATCGAAATAATACTAACTATATGACGGTCTTTGCATTTGTCAGGGTCGAGCAGTACGGCCAGCATTTTGTGTTTTTGCTCGCGTTTAACTAAGATATTTCTGTAAATTTCGTTTCTCATAATTCAGTAATTGAGTATGCCAGATTAAATTCGGGGCGAACCATATATTCCACTTCGAAAACTTTGCCACTGCGCGGATCCTCACAACTTATACGCCCTCTTTCCAAAGGCTCAAAATCATGTATCAGCATCGAAGCTGCAAAATCCACATAGTCTTCACCCAGCATTTTGTACAAAGCCTCCTTTACCGACCATGCAATTTGAATTCTCAGCAGCTGGCCTTCGAAATAACCCAACTCCGTGTCGTTCAGGAAGCGTTGGCTCACTTTTAAAACCCTTTCGGACGGACATTCAATATCGATGCCAACTGCTTTGCAGGGGTGGTAAATAAGCGCTAAAAACTTCCGGCTGTGCGATATGCTGATATGCCCTTCGCAATTGCTCAGAAGTGGTTTTCCCGCTTTATCGTACACAATCCAAACTTCTTTCCTTAATAGTTGATTGATAGCCAGTCGTGCTGTGATAAATTCCCGTCGGCGTTTATCTGAACTTATTTTATGCAATTCTTCTGAATAAAACTCCGGAAGCTGATGGCTGTGAAAGAAAGTATCATGTTCGTCCGGAATGCGGCAGATCATTATGCTGACCTCTTCCTCTCTTATCGTTTCACAATTCAGCGCTTCCATTCAAAAGTCTCCATTATTTGCACCACATCCTTACGAAGATATTCAATCACCGGCGCAATCGAATCCTTGTTGGGTACATTGTCGATATAAAGTGCCGCTCTGAAAAAATGTTTCGTGCTGTCGGTCAGCACAAACTGAAGCGACGAGGCAGTATTTCCCTTTAAATCGTAGAGAATGCCATATACATTTTTTTCAGGATTCTCGAATACCGTTTCGCCAATGCCGTCGGCTTTCACCGTATGCTTATACACATATTTACGAGCATCTTCGCTGAGTTCAAACAAATTGCCACGAATGGCTTTATAGCTGCAATGAATACTGGCATTCAGCTCGGGATATACAAGGTCGATCCAGTATTTTTCGCCCTCCGCGCTGCGCGCAATAATTTTCGCTGCGTCCGATTGCTCGAAACTGTAAGGCAGTTGAAGCGTGTCCACACTACGATAATGTGGCTCCGGCAACTCAATTCTGAAATATCCATAAGGTCTTGGCGTATAGTTGCCTGTGCAACCAGCCAAAAACAGGATAATCAGGAAAATATATAAAAATGCTTTTTGCATAAAGTCGGTTTTTTAAATATCAGGATAAAGCCGGAACAAAGAACAAAGACAAAAGAACAAAGACTGTGAGTCGCTAAATTAGTTGCGAATCACCTCCGAAATGCACAATCTTCAAATTTTCAAAACTTGTCCGCCGTGGCGGATTTTCAAATCTCTGGATAAACTCTGAGACCTGAAACCCGAAACTCACTCTTCCTTATAATCTTCGCGAATAAACATCTTTACTTTTTTGATGCGTCGGTTGTCTACAGCCAAAATCTCGAACACATAACGTCCGTAACCTATGCGTTCCGATTTTTGAGGAATCTCGCCTTTTATTTCTAATATAAGACCTGCCAACGTTTCCACTTCGTCTGAAATTTTTATAAAATCATGTGCTTCTATTTCTTCGATTTTAAAGAAGTCGTTGAGCTGTATTTTAGCTTCGAAAATAAAAGTATGATTGTCTAATTTTACAAACAACTTTTCTTCGTCATCGTACTCGTCGCTGATATCACCTACAATTTCCTCCAGGATATCTTCGAGCGTTACCAAACCCGAAGCACCCCCGTATTCGTCAATCACTATGGCTAAATGCACATGGTTTTTCTGAAATTCGCTTAGCAGATCGTCGATTTTTTTTGTTTCAGGTACATAATATGCCTGGCGGATAAGACTTTGCCAACGAAAAGTGGCCGGCTTGTCGATATGAGGTAGTAAGTCCTTGCTATACAGTATACCTTTAATATTGTCGCGGCTGCCCGAGTACACCGGAATGCGCGAATAGCCCGAACGGATGATTATTTCGAGTAATTGTTTATAAGCTGTCTTGATGTCGATATCCACCACATCCACTCGCGAGGTCATGATGTCCACTACCTGAATATTCCCGAACTTAATTATCCCTTCAAGAATATCTGTGTCCTCGTCCTGACTATTGCTCGTGAGCTCAAGTGCCTGCGAAAGCTCGTCCATCGATATATTGCTGTGTGCATGCTTTGCCAATCGGTTGTTTACTGTAGAAGTGGAGTTTACAAGCAAGCTAACAAAAGGACTGAAAAGTGTTTCGAGAATAGCCAGCAAGGGGGCTGTGAAAATACTTACTTTCGAAGCGTATTGTGTGGCATAAATCTTTGGCATTATTTCGCCAAAAAGAAGCAAAAGAAAAGTAATAATAATGGTTTGAAAAATAAAGCCGATCACCGGTGCATTCTCAAAGTTGAGTATCATGTTGCTAAATACAGTAAGCAGTAAAATGATTGATACGTTCACAAAGTTGTTGGCTATTAATATAGTAGCGAGTAATCGCTGTGGTTTGACGAGCAGTTTAACAACCCTGTGTGCTGCTTTGTTTTCGCTGCTGCGCATTTCGTCGATGGCCTGAGAACCAAGCGAAAAAAATGCCACTTCAGAGGCTGAGATTATGGCCGAAACGCCAAGCAGAATTAAACTGACTATAATTGAAATGATAGCTGCCGGGCTTATCGGATATACGGTAATCCCCTGAAATACAGAAATCAGAAAAATCGGTTCCAAGTTGCAGATAATAAAGTGAATAATATCGGATATAAACTATCCGGCTTAACTGTTTCTGCAAAATTAATGTTTTTTTTCTGAAAGCAATGTATATTCACCACTTGCCGGCTTTATTTACATAGTTTTCGCGACATTGTAACTGAAAGTACTATTTTTCCACTGAGCTGATTGTGTTAAACAGTATCTTTTGCTCTTGTTTCCTAAAAAAAATGTGATAACTTTACGGCACACAGAAATTAGTAGTTGTCTTTTGAATGTTGTATCAATTCAAATAGTTCTTTAATTCAAAAAAGTCATGGAAGATAAATTGGTAACGCTCGCCATTCGTACCTATCAGCGGGCACAAATGATTAAATCGGTACTCGAGGAAAATGGTATCGATACCGTTATTCACAACCTCAATCTCGAGCAGCCCGAAATGGCTGTGGGGGTAAGGGTGCGCATTCGTCAGTCCGACTTGCCCCGTGCCCTGAAATTGGTCGAAGATATTGAAAGCGAATGGACAAAGGATGAGATACAATCGCAGGAAGCTGAAGTGCTCATTCCCTTCGATTTTGCTGACCCCGTGGATAAAACCATAGATCTTGGCTTTAGTTTTGCCGAACGGCTGAATGCCGAAGTTGTGCTTATGTATGTGTATTTTAGTCCGGCATTTACCATCTCTGCTCACAACGACCTCAATACCTACAGTATCAGCGACAGCGAATTGCTGCGTCGTATTATAGGTACTGCCAAGGCTGATATGGAGAATATGACTAACCGCATCAATACACGTATTGCCAATGGCGAATTACCTGATTTGCCTTTTCGCTTTGAGTTGCGTGAGGGCGTTCCCGAAGATCAAATCCTCGATTATTGCAAAAAAAACAAACCGGTGCTAGTGGTCATGGGTACTCACGGAAAGAAAATTACTGCCGAACTGATTGGGAGCGTCACAGCGGACGTGATGGAGTCGTCGCAGGTGCCTGTGTTTGCAGTGCCCAATATCGCACCCCTCGATGCAATTGATACACTCAAACGTATCGCTTTCCTGACTAACTTCGATCAGAAAGACCTGATTGCCATCGACAAAACCATTGAATTGTTCAATAGCGATAACCTAGAAATATATTTTATTCATGCTTCCGAAAAAAATGAAAACTGGAACGAAGTCATTCTATCTGGTATAAAATCCTATTTTGCCTCGCATTATCCGGGTCTTATAACTCATTATGCACTTATAGGAAGCCCCGACAATCCGGATGTTATCGAAGATTATCTCAAACAAAAAAAAGTCGAACTGCTCGCCCTAAATAGTCGCCGTCGTAAACTGTTCTCGCGGCTATTCAACCCGGGATTGGCTTACAAAATGGTGCTCAATTCAGACACTCCCATGTTTGTAACACATGTATAAATATTTTTTAATTCTTTTCAGGCGGTCATTTCTCTGAAGTGCTGCACTTGTTTTAAAAATGTCTGACTCAAAATGAATTAGATATATTATTCGTTTCATATCTGAATTTGGGTTAAATATACACAACTGCTTTATTTATTCAGTTTTTTTTCCGAAATTTGCGGACTTAAAAATACGAAACAAAAGAGAGTAATTTTAAGGATAAAATAAAGTGAAAGAGACTAAGTACATTTTTGTTACAGGTGGAGTGACTTCATCGCTCGGTAAGGGAATTATTGCTGCATCATTGGGAAAACTGTTGCAGGCCCGTGGTTTTAAAGTGACTAACCAAAAACTTGATCCATATATCAATGTGGACCCCGGGACCCTTAATCCTTACGAACATGGCGAATGCTATGTGACTGTAGATGGACACGAAGCTGATCTCGATTTAGGACACTACGAACGTTTTTTAGGTGTGGAAACTCACAAAGCCAACAATGTGACTACCGGCCGCATTTATCAAAATGTCATAAATAAGGAACGTCGTGGCGATTATCTGGGGAAAACTGTACAGATTATCCCACACATCACCGACGAAATCAAACGAAATATCAAATTATTGGGAAACAAAGGCGATTTCGACTTTGTAATTACCGAGATTGGTGGTACTGTGGGCGATATTGAATCGCTTCCTTATATCGAAAGTGTGCGTCAGCTGCGTTGGGAGTTGGGCAAAAATTGCCTGATTGTACATCTTACTTATGTGCCTTACCTGGCAGCTGCCAAGGAACTGAAAACAAAACCAACGCAACATTCAGTAAAGGCTTTGCAGGAACAGGGTGTGCAGCCCGATATCCTTGTTTTGCGTACCGAGCACAATATCCCTGCTGAAATGCGCAAAAAAGTCGCACTCTTCTGCAACGTGGAACCTAATGCAGTAATGCAATCCATAGATGTTCCATCTATTTACCGTGTGCCACTCAATATGCAACTCGAAAAACTTGACGAAGTAGCACTGACCAAAATGGGCTTCGACTTGAGTATGACACCCGAAGCCAACATGGATAAATGGAGCAACTTTGTAGAAAAACTCGAAAACGCCAAAGAAGAAGTGCGCATTGCCATTGTAGGTAAATATGTGCAGTTGCCTGATGCTTATAAATCAATCATTGAGTCGCTTGTACACGCAAGTGCATACAATAACCGCAAACTTAAACTCGAACTGATTCTTTCGGATAAATTAGACGATGAAAATGTGGAGAAAAAACTCTCTAAGGTGAGTGGTATTGTGGTGGCTCCCGGTTTTGGTCAGCGCGGCATGGAGGGTAAATTTGCTGCGCTGAAATATGCCCGCGAGAATAATCTGCCATGCCTCGGTATTTGTATGGGTATGCAAACCATGTCGGTTGAATTTGCCCGTAATGTATTGGGCTATGCTGATGCCAACAGTACCGAAATTGATCCGGCTACCAGCTACAATATCGTGGATATCATGGAAGAACAGAAAAATATCCTCGATTTGGGAGGCAGTATGCGTCTTGGCGCTTATAAATGTCATTTGAAAAAAGGTAGCAAAGTGTACGATATTTATGGAAAAGAAAATATCAGCGAACGTCACCGTCATCGCTACGAATTCAATAATGCATTTAAGGCCGATTTCGAAAACGCAGGTATGGTATGCAGTGGAATGAATGAAGAGTCGGATTTAGTCGAAATTATAGAACTTAGCTCACACAAATGGTATGTGGGAGTACAGTTTCACCCTGAGTACAGCAGTACTGTGGTAAATCCGCACCCTCTGTTTATCAGTTTCGTGAAAGCTGTTATCGGCGAATAAAATATCGAAAGCTAATTATTGAATTGTGGGATTGTCGCGACTGACAATACCGCAGTTTTTCTAAATTTTAAATATATACAATTTAATGGATAAAAATACGATTATCGGATTTGTGCTGATCGCACTTATACTAATTGGGTTTTCGGTAATGAATAAACCGAGTGAAGAGGAAATTCGCTACCAGGACTCAATTGCACTTGTTAAGAAGCAAAAATACGAACAGGAGCTGAAAATGAAAGAAACTGCTACTGTGGCTGCTGTGGCTCAAAATACCGACTCATTACCCGCTAACGATTCCTTGCTTGTAGCCGACCTAATGGGCGATTTTGCCGCTGCTGCTTTTGGTGAAGAAACTTTTTATACCCTCGAAAACGAAGTGCTTAAGCTCACACTTAGCAATAAAGGCGGACGTATATATGCGGCTCAACTCAAAAACTATCGTACCCACGATTCACTGCCTCTCGTGCTTTTCGATGGAGCCGAAAGCGATATGGGGTTTATCCTTACTACTAAAAACAACCGCGTGCTCAATACTTCCGACCTCTACTTTGAACCGGTGTCGGATGTGACAACAGATTCGCTGGGTAATCAGACTTTTGCACTTCGTCTTAAAACTTCAGGTAGTGCTTATATCGATTTTGAATATACACTCCGCCCCGAACAGTATATGCTTGCTTTCGATATCAAAGCAAGTGGAATGAATAACATAATGCCTGCGGGCACAAATGTACTCGACATGCAATGGCAGTCGAAAATCCGTCAACAGGAAAAAGGTCGCACGTTCGAGGAGCGTTATTCAAATATCCACTTTAAATATGTGGCTGATGATGTGGAAAAACTCAGCGAAAGCAAGGATGATGAGAAAAAAGTAACAAACAGAGTAAAGTGGATTGCATTTAAAGATCAGTTCTTTAGTTCTATTTTTATAGCTCGCGATGCTTTTACAGCAACCAAACTTACCAGCAAAATGGAGACTGAGGAAAGTGGTTACCTCAAAGATTATTCGGCTGAAATGGCTGTTGGTTTTGATCCGACAGGTAAAAATACTACCGGCTTCGATATCTATCTGGGCCCTAATCAGTACAAAATTCTTTCGTCTTACGACAAAGGTCTAAAGGGCGACGATCGTTTGCTATTGCGTGAACTAGTACCCCTTGGATGGGGAATTTTTGGTTGGGTGAATCGTTTTGCCATTATTCCAATGTTTAATCTTTTCAGCCGTTTTATTTCTAACTTTGGTATCATTATTTTGTTGATGACCATTGTTATTAAATTAGTACTTTATCCGCTGACATATAAATCGTATATGTCGAGCGCAAAAATGCGCGTGCTGAAACCTGAAATCGATGAAATCCATGCACGCATACCTGCCGAAAAAGCTGCCGAACGTCAGAAAGCAACTATGGAACTGTACAACAAAGTGGGAGTAAGTCCTATGAGTGGTTGTTTGCCTACCTTGTTGCAAATGCCTATTCTGTTCGCCATGTTTAGCTTCTTTCCGGCGTCAATCGAACTTCGTCAGGAGAGTTTCCTCTGGGCAACAGACCTTTCGGCCTACGATGCCATTGTGAGCTGGAATACTTATGTGCCTCTGATTACGCCGTATTTTGGCAACCATATTAGTTTATTCACGCTGTTGATGACTGTGGCTACTCTGGTTTCTACCAAGCTGAATATGGCTAATACAGCTACGCCTGATCAGCCCGGTGCGGGAATGATGAAGTGGATGATGTACTTGATGCCCATTATGTTTATGTTTATCTTCAATAATTATGCTTCCGGTTTGAGCTACTATTATTTTGTCTCTACACTTATCACTATCGGACAGACATATGCTATCAGAGCAAGTATCGATGAGAAAAAACTTCTGGCTCAGTTACATGCTAAACGTAAAAATAACGAGAAGAAACCTGCTAAAAAGAAAAGTGGTTTTATGGAACGCCTCGAAAAAATGCAGCGCGAGCAGGAAAAATCGCTTCGTAACCGAAAATAATTCTAAAAACTAATCGTTTATACATTGAAAGCGCAATTTGCAAAGTTACATTTGTATTTGCGCTTTCTTCTTTTCAAAAATAATTATCTGTATATGAATAAAAATTTACTTACTATAGCGTTTTTGCTGCCTTTGTTGCTTGGATGCGCACAGAAGCAGCGTTTTGATGTGGATATGCATAATGCGAAACCCATTAGCATTCATCGTGTGGATATCGATTTGATTGGACTTGATACAAGTAAGATGGCCATCGAAACCGAAAAGCTCTTTCAGAAATATCCTGCTTTTATGTCCGTGTTTTTTGCTCAAATGATCGAATTGCCTATCGATAACAGACCGGTGCTGGAAAATGAACTTAAATCTTTTCTTAGCGATACGCTATTTGCGAAAGTGAATGCAGATGTGTTGCAGTCCTTTGCTGATGTCAGTGACATTGAAACGGAAGTTGGCGAATCGTATGCGCGTATTGCTCATTTCTTTCCCGAAATTAAGCTTCCCGAACTGTATCTCTTTGTGTCGGGTTTCAATCGTTCGGTAGTTGTTACACCTGCTTTTATTGCTGTTGGAGTTGATATGTATCTGGGTAGCGATTATCCCGAATATAATGATATAAGCTATAAATATCTGGCATATAATATGCGTCGCGAAAGCATTGCTGTCGATGTCATTTCGGCTGTGTTGTTCGCTCATTTTTCGTCGGATGTAGAAAACGACCGTTTACTCGACAATATGCTTTATCGCGGAAAGGTGCTTTATACGCTCGCAACCATGATGCCCGGGCGTTTACCACACGACATTATTGGTTATACAAAGTTTCAGTGGGAGTGGAGTCGTAAATATGAAAAAGAAATATGGAATACAATTGTTGACAATCAGGATATTTACAGCTCGGATGTCATGCTAATGCGCAAATACCTCAACGATGCTCCTTTTACTTCGCCTGTGTCGCAGGACTCCCCCGGAAGACTTGGCGTTTGGGTCGGTTGGCAAATTGTGGATGCATGGATGAAGAAAGATAAAACAAGAACACTGAAAGATTTAATTGCCGAAAAGAATTATCAGAAAATGCTTACTGAATCGGGTTATCAACCCTGATTGAAAAAAAACGCTTCGACTTAATCGAGGCGTTTTTTTATATCGCTTTATTGTCAGAATCCGCTATAAACCATTTTAAGTTTCATTGGATTGTCTTGTGCTGCTCCTGAGCGAATTTTAGTAGTGCTCATGGTATTTTGGTGTTTAATTTCAATCACGTTATTGTTGCCATCGTAAGTAAGCGATACAGGTACAAGCATCATTTCCAAATGCCCGTTGAATTCCGGTTGGTTTTTAAATGTGGTGGAAATCATTTTTGCCATATCAAAACTGTAATAGTAGTTGTATTTGCTCCTGTCCACACTGTCCAGCTCGTACGATAGGGATGCTAGAATAGCAGTGCTATCGGTAGGAAGCTGACGTTTTCTGAAAAACTCATCGTATAGTGAGTTATTCACTAATAGTAAGTTTCGGGCCAATGGTTGAGCCAGGGTGGTATCTTTTACATCAGTTGCATCTACCCTTAGCGTAGCGCTGTTGATAATGAGTTTCCGGTTACCCATGCTGATGCTTTTCTTAATGTCTTCGAGCGGAATCTTGATTTTTGTATAAATATTGGCAGGAGATGAAATCAAATTCACTTCGGGTCTGCTGTTGTAGTACAAATTGATGGCCTCTTTTTTGGGATGCTGGAATCGATTTATTTGACGAACTTCCGGGTTAGCTGCATAGTTTACATAAGTGCTAACAGTTGTTGAGGTGGTATCGCCTGGTGCAAGGTATTTATAGCTGAAATAGTAGCGCAACACAATGCTTCGCACATATAACATACTGGCTGAGCCAAAATCGGTAGTGATGTATATTCCGTTAAAAAGCTTATGGAATTTTGAAATATTATTGGCTGTGTCAGAGGCAATGTCGTTGAACCTGCGATTGTGCATAAGTGTCGAAAATCTATCTTTGAAATTATCGCTAAGCTTAAAAACTACCGCTGTGGTGTCTGAGCGTGGTATCACGGCATCTTTGGCAGTGAAAATTCTTGAACCAAGCAGTATTTTGTTATTCGGATCCACGTAGTCTTCTGGTTTCAGATTACTTTGATAAGCTTGGGAATAATTAAAGATATTACCCTTGTTCATTTCGTACAGATTTACCTGCATGGGCGAATACTGATCGCCAAACCATGAGTAATAATACATGAAAAGTTTTATTGAATCAGCTTTCGATCCTTCAGGGTAACTAAAATCGACAGGAGGCATAAATTGCGCAAATATATCGGCGTAGGTAGTACCTGTGTTCGAAATATTATCCACGAATGTTCCTAATAGGAATGAATCAGGGCGTGAGTAAATGGAGTTCAGCATTATGTTCTCAGTTTGTAAATTTAACGATTTTGCATCAACAATAATCGTATCGCCTGGAAGCTGTATAGCAGAACCTATGTCGGTGTAATCGTCGGTACATGCAAATGCCAATACCGACAAAAGAATTACAATAAAAAACGATTGAAATTTCATGCGTAAATAATTGTTTTTTAAAGGTCGCACGGAACTCGCAGTAAACATGTTTTTAATAGATTAAACGCCTGTTTAAATGCTTATTCCATGAAAAATGTATGGTTTTCGAAATTAAAACTATTGAATATCGGCTATGATGATATTTCAGGACTTCATTCAACGGTCAAAAGTAGGTTGTTTTTGTCTTGTTAATGCTGTTTGCAATGAAATAATTTGATTTTTTAAGAAGAATTTTGATATCCTCAATCAATTGTAGTTTACACTAAGCTATCGTAGAAACGTACGTAGTCGTCGGCATAATCTTCAGGGTCCTGATATTCAAGGAAGTTTATGTTCTTTTCTTTTACGTACTTCAGTACTTTAGGGTTAATTTCTTTGCTCGATTGAATCACTCCGTCGGAGAAATCGATGGCAAATTTTGTGAGTTCAGCAAAATCAAGCTCTTTATTGCGAATGTTTTTAACGTCATCATCTTCTATACCCTCCAATCTGAGATTTTCGGCAAAAGAAGGTCGGAATGGTTTTTTGAATTCATCCCCAAAAACCGAATATACTACTTTAGAGTTTTTGAAAAAGGGATCCTGATTGTATGCTTTTTTGATATACAATGGAGCAAGTGCAGTCATCCAGCCTTCGCAATGGATTACATCGGGTGTCCAGCGCAGTTTTTTTACAGTTTCCATTACACCACGTATAAAAAATATGGTACGCTCATCATTGTCCACATATTCTTCGCCATTATCATCGGCTACAGTGTTTTTTCGGTGAAAATAATCTTCGTTGTCGATAAAATATACCTGTAAACGTGCTGCCTGAATAGATGCAACTTTAATGATGAGTGGATGGTCAGTGTCATCGATAATTAAATTCATTCCCGAAAGGCGTATCACTTCGTGAAGTTGATTGCGTCTTTCGTTTACAGCTCCGAATTTTGGCATGAAAGTGCGGGTTTCACGGCCCCTGTCCTGTACGGCCTGAGGTAAAAAACGACCCATGTTTGCAATTTCTGATTCCGGCAAATAAGGAAAAATTTCCTGTGAGATATAAAGAACTTTGTTTACTTTTTTCATGCTTTTGTTATGGGGCCTAAAAATAATTCTATTGAGTATGCAAAGATATATAAAAAAAATCGGATATACACAAGTTTTACTTGATTTTTGTTAAGCGATTGGAGCTATTTACCTGAAAAACAATATATAGAAAACTAATTTAGCAGACCGTTAATTTATGTGTGTTTGTTGTCTGTTTTCTATTTTTCATCTTTGTCGCTTATTATAAGTTTCAGTTTTTTGTAAATTCAGGCATCGATTGTATCATCATTATATGTTTTTAATATGGCCCAAAGTTTATTTCCAAATAAGTTTTAGTACTTTTGTAGCCAATTTTTGGCTGAAATTTCGTGTGGTTTGTGAATAATTATACGATTGCTTTGTTTGTCATTGTGTTTTCGATGAATGATTTAAACGCATAAATCAGCCGGAATAAATTAATTTATTATTACGCATGAAAATAATATCGGATCCCCGGAGACTTTCAGTTGAAATTGATAATTTCAGGAAATCGGGTTTCAGCATTGGGTTTATTCCTACAATGGGTGCACTCCATCGCGGTCATATTACCCTTGTCGAAAATTCAGTGAGTCAGAACGATGTGACCGTTGTAAGTGTTTTTGTAAACCCCACTCAGTTTAATAATCCCGAAGATCTGAAAAAATATCCACGCGATTTAGACAAGGATGCTGAAATGTTGCAGGAAGCGGGTTGTCAGCTTGTTTTTGCTCCCGAGCCTGCCGATATCTATACGCCTGCTGAGATGAACGAACGTTTTGACTTCGACTTCGAAGGTCTCGACAAGGTAATGGAAGGTATGTTTCGCCCGGGGCATTTTAATGGAGTGGTACAAATCGTAAGTAAGCTTTTTACGCTTGTAAATCCTCACAAGGCTTATTTTGGCGAAAAAGACTTTCAGCAACTTGCTATCATTCATTTAATGGTTCGAAAAATGAATTTTGATATCGAAATTGTGGACTGTGCCATTGTGCGCGAAAAAAGTGGACTAGCAATGAGCAGCCGCAACGAAAGACTCTCGAATGGGCAAAAGCTTCAGGCCTCGTATATCTCGTCAGTTTTATTCGAAAGCGTAGCGTTATCGAAAAATATCTCAATCCAAGAGCTACAGCGCTTAGTGGTCGAAAAACTTGCCAATGCTCCCGGATTGCGCGTGGAGTATTTCGAGATTGCCAATGCAGTTACATTACAAACACTTAAAAGCTGGGACGAACCTGCTGTGGGTTGTGTAGCTGTGTTTTGTGGCGATGTACGACTTATCGACAATGTTAGATATAATTAAACAAATCAATGATCAATCAAAACTAAAAATACGATGTTAGTAACAGTTGTAAAATCGAAAATCCATCGCGTTACAGTAACTGAGGCAAATCTGAACTATATTGGTAGTATTACTATCGATATGGACTTGATGGATGCTGTCAATATTATTGCCAACGAAAAAGTAACCATTGTAAATAATAACAATGGAGCACGTTTCGAAACTTATGTCATTCCCGGCGAACGCGCATCGGGTGTTATTTGTCTCAATGGTGCTGCCGCCCGATTGGTTCAACCAGGCGATGTGGTGATCATTATGTCGTATGGCATGATGGAAATGGACGAAGCCCGTAGCTTTAAACCGGCTGTGGTTTTTCCCGATACTGCCACCAATAAATTAGTGTAAGGAGCTGCACCGATATTGGGCGCTTTGTACGTCTTAAATCGTTGTAAAACTGACTTTTGTCTTAATGAAAAAATGAAAGTAGTAATTATAAAATATAATGCAGGTAATATTCGTTCGGTGCTTTTTGCGCTCGAAAGAATAGGAGTGGAGGCAGTAGTGACCGACGATCACGATGAGATTCGCTCGGCCGATCGTGTTATTTTTCCAGGCGTGGGCGAGGCATCGTCGGCCATGAGGTATTTGAGGGAAAAAGGACTCGATAAGCTTATTGTGTCACTCACGCAACCTGTGTTGGGTATTTGTTTGGGCATGCAGCTGATGTGTTCTTTTTCGGAAGAAAACAATACTGAATGTCTTGGTATCTTTGCTGAAAAAGTGAGGCAATTTCCTGATAATGCAGGTTTGAAAGTGCCGCAGATAGGTTGGAACAATGTAACACAACTTCGTACTAAGCTTTTCGAAGGCGTTTCGGACAATGCGTATATGTATTTTGTACATGGTTATTATGTGGAAGATTGCGAAAGTGCCATTGCCCGTACTGATTATGCCGGAGTATACAGTTCGGCACTTCACAAGGAAAACTTTTATGCTGCTCAGTTTCACCCTGAAAAATCAGGAGAAGCAGGACAAAAAATACTGGAAAATTTTATACGAATGAGTTGATGAGTGGATGTGGTACTTCGATTATCTAAAAACAATATCTGATTAACAAATTACCCAATTACCTAATCAACCAATCACCCAACTAGCCAATCCCCAATCACCTAAATGACTTTTGAACTTCAACATAACGATCCTCAGTCCAAAGCGCGGGCAGGATTAATTACCACCGATCACGGGCAAATTGAAACGCCTATTTTTATGCCGGTGGGTACTGTGGCTTCGGTAAAAGCTGTGCATTTTCACGAACTTCGCGAGGATATCAAAGCACAGATTATACTTGGTAATACTTATCATTTATACCTGCGTCCGGGCATCGAAATTCTCGAACAGGCCGGAGGTTTACATAAATTCAATGGTTGGGATCGTCCAATTCTGACCGATAGTGGTGGCTTTCAGGTTTTTTCGCTTACATCCAACCGTAAGCTGAATGAAGAAGGTGCTACTTTCCGTTCGCATATCGATGGTAGTAAGCATCTGTTTACACCCGAACGTGCTGTGGAAATTCAACGCTCTATTGGTGCCGACATTATTATGGCATTCGACGAGTGTACGCCCGGTGATGCTGATTATAATTACGCCAAAAAGTCGATGGAACTTACGCACCGCTGGTTGGCGCGTGGCGTGAAGCATTTCGATGCTACTGAACCTAAATATGGTTACTCGCAAACATTTTTCCCCATTGTGCAGGGTTGTGTTTATCCCGATTTGCGTCGTCAGTCGGCTGAGTTTGTAGCTTCGCAAAATCGTGATGGAAATGCCATTGGCGGACTCGCAGTAGGTGAGCCTACCGAAAAAATGTACGAGATGATCGAAATTGTAAACGAAATTCTTCCGGAAAATAAACCCCGCTACCTGATGGGAGTTGGTACACCGCAGAATATTCTCGAAGGCATTGAGCGTGGTGTGGATATGTTCGACTGCGTAATGCCTACACGCAATGGTCGTAACGGAATGCTTTTTACTTCGCAGGGAATTATGAATATGCGTAACGAAAAATGGAAAAATGATTTTTCGCCGCTCGACGAATTTGGCACTTCTTATGTCGATCGTGTGTACACTAAAGCGTATCTTCGTCATTTGTTTATCAGTAAAGAGCTTCTGGCTATGCAAATAGCGTCTATTCACAATCTGGCCTTCTATCTGTGGCTCGTGGGTGAAGCACGTAAGCATATTATTGCCGGCGATTTCAGTCAGTGGAAACGTGGAATGATTGAGCATTTGGGGCGCAGACTCTGATGTCTTTGTAGTGGAACGCTAATGATTCGATAAATTGTGAAAAAATACTTCAAAAAATAAGTCACAATCAAAAATCTGATTACTTTTACACAAAATATTCAGTCTGAGTATTTATATCACTCTGATTTAGGCAGTAATGTTGTTTGAAACTGAAAAATAAACTTTCCATATGGGTTTTGACTATCGCAAAATAGGATTGAAGCGTATTGATACTTATATTATCAAAAAGTTTCTGGGCACATATTTTTATTCTATTGTGCTGATTCTGAGTATTGCTGTAGTTTTTGATCTCACTGAAAAACTTGATAATTTTTTCGATAATAATGCACCTCTCAAGGCTATTGTTTTCGATTATTACATGGGCTTTATTCCGTTCTATATGAACATGTTTAGCCCATTGTTTACTTTTATAGCAGTAATTTTCTTTACCTCGAAAATGGCCAATAATACCGAGATTATTGCGATCTTGGCTAGTGGTGTAAGTTTTAAACGCTTAATGTTGCCTTATTTCGTGTCGGCTACAGTGATTGCTGGTCTTGCTTTTGTATTGGGTGGCTATGTGATTCCGCCTGCCAACGAAAAATTGCTCGATTTTGAAGATAAATATGTAAAGAAATTCAAGTCGAATAATGCCCGTAACGTACAAATGGAGGTTGAGAAAGGCGTAATCCTGTACATCGAACGATATGAGATTTCAGAAAACAGAGGATATCGTTTTTCATTGGAAAAGTTCGATGGAAAGTCCTTGGTGTCACGCCTTACAGCCGAAACCATTACTTGGGATTCGGCATATAATTGGAAGGTTTCTAATTATTTACAACGCGACTTTAACGGTATGCGTGAGAAACTTACACGTGGTATGGATATGGACACTGTAATTAATGTGCAGCCACAAGAGTTTTTTATCAGTTCGAAAGAAAGTGCACAAATGAATAACACTCAGCTCAGCCAATACCTCGAAAGACAGAAAAACAGAGGTGTGGGGAATATTCAGGCATTTCAGGACGAGTATTACAAACGATATTCGATGCCATTGGCCGCTTTTATCATGACTTTGATTGGTGTGTCGCTTTCTTCGCGAAAGGTAAGGGGAGGAATGGGACTGCATCTTGGGATAGGACTTGCGCTCAGTTCATTGTACATTCTGTTTTCCACACTGTCTACCACTTTTTCGGTGAGTGGCGCTATGTCGCCTTTTGCAGCAGTTTGGCTGCCCAACTTTGTCTTTTTGCTGGTAGGTATTTATCTTTACCGCACAGCTCCGAAATAATTCAGTAAATAAAAAAAAACTCCCGACGCTATTAAGTATCGGGAGCTTTTTTGCAATTATTATTTATCGTTCTTCGTATTGCGAAGCATAGTATTTTTGATAATTACCACTCGTCACATTGTCGAGCCATTCCTGATTCGAGAGATACCAGTCCACGGTTTTGTCAAGTCCTTCTTCAAATTGTAGCGAAGGTTCCCAGCCCAGTTCGCGCTGTAGTTTTGATGCATCAATGGCGTAACGAAGATCATGGCCTGCACGGTCTTTTACGAAATTGATCAGCTGAGCCGATGTGCCTGGCTCACGACCTAATTTACGATCCATAATTTCGCAAAGTTTCTTTATCAGGTCGATGTTGGTCCACTCGTTGTGTCCGCCGATATTATATGTTTCTCCATTTATACCTTTGTGGAAAATCAGGTCGATGGCACGGGCGTGGTCGTTTACCCAGAGCCAGTCGCGCACATTTTCGCCTTTTCCGTAAACGGGAATTGGTTTGTTGTTTTTGATATTGTGAATGGCTAACGGAATTAGTTTTTCAGGGAAATGGTTTGCTCCGTAATTGTTCGAACAGTTAGAAACCACTACCGGAAGACCATATGTGTCGTGCCAGGCGCGTACAAAATGATCGGACGAAGCCTTGCTGGCCGAATAGGGTGAGTGGGGATCGTAGCTGGTTTCTTCTGTGAAAAAACTGCCGTCGAATTCCAGTGCGCCGTAAACCTCATCGGTTGAGATATGGTAAAAGCGTTTTCCTTCGTAGTTTTCTTTCCATGCATTTTTGGCAGCATTGAGCAGATTGCAGGTGCCAAATACATTGGTGCGGATAAAGGCAAACGGATCGGTAATCGAACGATCGACATGCGACTCGGCAGCCAAATGTATCACTCCATCGAAATTATGTGTTTTGAATAATACAGGGACGAATTTTTCGTCGGTAATGTCGCCTTTTACAAAAGTGTAGTTCGGAGCATTTTCAATATCTTTCAGGTTCTCGGGATTGCCTGCATAGGTCAGCGCATCGAGATTGAAAATGTGATAATCGGGGTACTTAGTGACGAAAAGTCTTACCACATGTGAGCCTATAAAGCCTGCTCCACCGGTAATCAGAATGTTTTTTTTCATTGGATGGTATCTGTGTATTGTTGATAACTTTATTTTTATTCCGGTATTTAATGGTAGGTTTTTGTTGTTAAACAATTGCCTTTCATTACACAAAGATACAATGATTTTTATGCTTAACAAGTTGTTGAAAACTTTTTGTTGAAAAAATAATTTATCCCGATTGCAAGTCTTACTTTTGCAATGTGGAAAAAATATACGAACATATCGAACGATTACTCAACTATCACGAGTATGTAGTAGTGCCCGGTTTGGGTGGTTTTGTACTACAACCTCAGCCTGCACGTATCGAAGCCGGAAAAATTATTGCCCCATACAGCACTGTTTCTTTTAATCCGCTTATGCAGCATGCCGATGGTTTGCTGGCTATCGAAATTGCCCGCGCCGAAAGTATCACTTATCGTCAGGCTATGGAAATGCTGAATGTTCAGGTAAATACCATGCTGGATATGCTCCGCAATAGTAAATCTCTTTCTATGGGGCGTTTGGGTGTATTTGAGCTAAATGGTCATAATGCAATGCTGTTCACACCAGCAACCGATTTGAGTTTTATTCCGCTGAATACAGGCCTGCAAAATATCGTGATAGCAACTCCAAAAGCACAAAAGCAAACTACTGTAAAGGTAATGACTATGCCTGGCCGGTATTTGTGGCGTTACGCAGCAGCAGCTGTTTTGGTGATAAGTATGCTGTTCATTTCGCCTGAACTGAACGACCCTGTGCGTACTGAATCTGCAAATCTGTTGTCGCTTTCGTTTCTTGAAAATGAATTGCCGGAGCCGACTCCCGAACCTGTTGTGATTGAATCTGATTCAGTGGCTGATCCTTGTCCCGAACTCGTTGAGACAGTTACCGAAACGGGTGAAGTGGAGAATAACGACGCTGATCTTTATCATGTGATTGTCGCCAGCCTGCCTTCGCAGGAGTCTGCTGATAGCTATTGCGAAACGCTTAAAGCCGAAAATTTCGAATGTGCACATGTTTTGTCGAAAATCAAAACATATCGTGTGGCTGTTAAGTCGTTCGACGATCGTGCGGAGGCTATTCGCTTTATGGAGGAATTACGCCTTACCGACGAGCGGTTCGAAACTGCCTGGGTGTTGTGTAAATAGTTTTTATTTCTGAAAAATATTCTGAGGCTGTGTTTCGTGTGAGAAATACAGCCTTTTTTCTTACTTTTGTGTCTCAATTTTTATAATTTGTAAAATGAAGATTCTTGTTCTTGGTGCCGGAAAAATGGGTACCTTCCTGACCGATGTGTTGTGTATACAGCACGAAGTGGCACTTTTCGATACCGATCCCAAACGTTTAAGGTTTGTATTCAATACTTTTCGAATGACCAAATACGAAGAAGTACGTGAGTTCGAGCCGGAATTAGTTATCAACTGCGTGACGCTGAAATATACCATCGAAGCATTTAAAACCATTTTACCTTATCTTCCGAAAAACTGTATTATTTCGGATATTGCTTCGGTAAAAACAGGGCTTCAGGAGTATTACGAAAGCACAGGAATGCGATATGTGTCCACTCACCCAATGTTCGGACCTACTTTTGCCACACTCGATAATCTGAGTACGCAAAGCGCCATCATTATTTCGGAGTCGGATCATATGGGAAAGGCCTTTTTCAAAGATTTGTATGGCTCGTTGCATTTGCGTATTTTCGAATATACCTTCGATGCGCACGACGAAACAATTGCTTATTCGCTTTCAATTCCGTTTGCTTCAACGCTTGTTTTTGCTTCGGTGATGAAGCATCAGGAAGCGCCTGGAACAACTTTCAAACGACATATGGATATTGCCAAGGGTCTGCTCTCGGAAGATGATTATCTGCTTTCCGAAATTTTGTTTAACCCTTATTCGCCTCAGCAAATTGATAATATCCGTGCCGAACTGAAAACGCTTCTGGATATTATCGAAAATAAGGACGCTGAACGGATGCAGGATTTCCTGAAAAAAGTAAGAAAGAATATTCAGACGCCGTGATACTATTTGAAGATTTGAAGATTTGAAGATTTGAAGATTTGGGATTTGAATATCCGCCAAGGCGGACAGGTTTTGATATAAAAAAAAGAAAAATCATTATGGAAACAAAAGATCAGGTATTGGACGCAATGAAAAAAGCCGGTGCGCCAATAAACGCAGGTAAGTTGGTTGAACTCACAGGTCTCGACCGTAAAGAAGTGGATAAAGCCATGAAACAGCTGAAAGCTGAAGGTGCTATCGAATCGCCTAAAGTTTGTTATTGGCAACCAAAAGCGTAACTGCTGTATTTATTTAAAATGCCGACTAAAGATTGTATTCTTTGGTTGGCATTTTAATATGAGAATCTTATGTCTTTAAATTTAATTTTTCAGGATTCTGTCGGCTATCAAAGATACGAAGAAACCAAACAATTTCTTTATGCACGATTGAATTTTCTTGCTAAATTAGCCATTACATCATTATGTACAATGCATTTACCTTGAGATAGTTCAAATATCGCATCTTCAATTCCTTGCTTTTCAGAATCACTCATTTGTGCCCAATCATCAATGTTTTTGTTGCTATTGATGAAATTGCGCATAATTCCATGGAGCTCTCTGAGTTTGTTTGCATCCAAGGCATCTACTTGTCGGAAAATTTGTAGTTTTAATTCTTCAGTACTCATTTTCATTGTTTTGTGGTTATACAATGCAAAGATAGAAAAATTTGTTATTTCCGTTTGATTTAATATAAAATCATTTGGAATTATTTCCCCTCAAGTATATTTCTTTTGTCGGTTTCGAGTTGAGTAATCAGTTCGTCGACAGAGTTGAACTTCTTTTCGCTTCGAATGCGTCGTACAAAACTGACTTTGACGCGGGTGTTGTAAATGTCGCGGTTGAAGTTGAAAATATGTACTTCGAGGCTGATATTCTCCCCATTTTCGAGTGTGGGTCGATGTCCGATATTCATCATGCCGCGGTGCCGCTCGCTGTCAATATTCACCAATACTTCATAAACTCCCAAAGCAGGAATCAGTTTGTCCGGTTCGTCGGGTTTTATGTTGGCAGTGGGGAAGCCGATTTTTCGTCCCACACGGAAGCCATTCACCACATGTCCGCCAAAGCCATAAGGATAAGTAAGTATGTTGGCAGCTTTCTGTACGTCGCCCTCCTGAAGTGCTTTTCGTACATCCGAAGAGCTGATATGAGGAAATTCAGCGGTATAAAATCGTTCAGCCTGAATAACCTTCATGCCCATTTGTTCGCCATAACGTACATAGTCGTCGAAACCTTCGGCGCGATTGCGGCCAAAGCGATGATCGTGACCCACGAGCAATACCCGCACCTGATAGCGATCGAAAAGTACGGTTTTCAGAAATTGCTGCGCGGTGAGTTGTGCCATTTCAGGCGAAAATTCGAGCAATACACAGGCATCAACGCCGGTAGAAGATAGCTGTTCGAGTTTTTCGTGCAGCGACGAAAGCAGCAAAGGTTGAAAATCGGATTGTAGCACTTTTCGTGGGTGAATGGCAAAAGTGACGACTAAACTTTTCAATCCGGATGCAGCAGCTTTGGCTTTCAGATTTTCGATCAGAAAGCGGTGGCCGCGATGCACACCATCGAAAAAGCCGACAGTAGCTACGCAGCCATCTTTCAGAAAATCGATATTTTGAGCCGTGATGATTTTCATTTCGTTTTACAAATCTCTTTTTTCGAGTAATACCACATTTTCCACATGATGGGTATGCGGGAACATATCCACAGGTTGCACTGCCGTTACTTTGTAAGCTTTGTCGAGTAAATTAAGGTCGCGGGCCTGTGTGGCAGCGTTGCAACTTACATACACAATGCGTTTCGGGTCGGCAAAAAGCATGGCTTCAATCACATCTTCGTGCATTCCGGCGCGTGGCGGGTCGGTAATAATTACATCAGGACGTCCGTGTTTTTGGATAAAATCCTCGTTCAGAATATCCTTCATATCGCCGGCATAAAACAACGTATTGTCGATATTATTGATGGCTGAATTGATTTTGGCATCTTCAATGGCTTCGGGCACATATTCGATTCCCACTACCTGACGGGCCTGATGCGCTACAAAATTAGCAATGGTTCCTGTGCCTGTATAAAGGTCGTAAACCAGTTCGTTTCCTGTAAGTTGCGCAAAGTTACGTGCAACCTTGTAAAGCTCGTAAGCCTGTTCGGAGTTGGTTTGATAGAATGATTTCGGACCGATTTTGAATTTCAATCCTTCCATTTCTTCATAAATGCAATCGGCTCCTTTGAATGTGATAATTTCCTGATCGGTAATGGTATCGTTTGCTTTTGAGTTTATCACATACAGCAGCGAGGTAATTTCCGGGAATGTTTCAGCCAAATGTGTGAGAAGTGCTTCGCGGGCTTCCACATCTTCGTGATAAAAGACCACAATGAGCATAAGTTCGCCTGTGGAAGTGCTGCGAACCATCATGGTGCGCAGAAAACCTTCGTGATTGCGTATGTCGAAGAATGTGAGCCCTTTTTCCAGCGCATAGCGGCGAATTTCGTTGCGCAGTTCGTTCGATTTACTGCCCTGAAGCCAGCAATAGTTGATATCGAGCACTTTGTCGAATTGGCCTGGAATGTGAAAACCTACAGCATTCATGGTGTCGAATTGCTTGTTTTCGTTCATTTCCTCGTAAGTACGCCAGCGCTTGTTCGAAAAGGTAAATTCGAGTTTGTTGCGGTAGAATTCCGTTTTTGCCGAACCAATAATGGGGCTGATGGCCGGAAGTTCAACTTTGCCAATGCGGGTCAGATTGTCGGTCACTTCCTTTTGTTTGTGTGCTATTTGTTCGTCGTAGCGCAGCATTTGCCATTTGCAGCCTCCACAAATTCCGAAATGTTCGCACACAGGGTCGATGCGTTTGTCGGAATAATGGTGGATGGTAATGGGACGCGCTTCCATAAAGTGACTTTTTTTGCGGGTCACCTGCAGGTCGGCCACATCGCCGGGCACCACAAAGGGAACGAACACCACTACATCGTTTACGCGTGCGATGGCTTTTCCTTCGGCTGCAATATCGGTAATTTGTACATTTTCGAGTATCGGAAGTACTTTAATCTTTCTTGCCATTTAAAATTTGAGATTAGCCCGTGCCGTATGCTTTTTCCGTAAAAATATGAAAGCAGAAAACGGTTTCGGGGTGTTTTTTATAAATAATTTCGGGACTACAAAAGTACAAATTTTAAACGATTCTTTTGGGCTGCTAAGCTGCTTTCTCACAAAGTTGTGAGCCATTTTGCCGCATAATGTATCATTTTGAAAATATTGGAAGGTTTTTCCATGTCGCAAATGAGTTGTTTGCGCGTTAGTTTGGCGGGATCGAAGTTTCCGTTTGTATGCGTGCAGGCTTTCTCGTAATGGTCGAGTGCCACCAATGCCCGCGTTAACACGGGAGCACATTGCAGCGCAAATGTTTTTGCTGACTCAACGTTGTTTTTTGACTGTTGAATAAGCGTGGCAATGTGCTGCAATTGTTGCTGATATTCGTTTCGCAATTGCTGAATGGAAATACATTGATTGGCAAATGTGGAAATGCCTTCGTGCAAATCTTTGTAAATGTCGAAAATATCATTGGCTAATTGTCCGGTGGCTCCGAGCTGATGCACAAGTTCATCGTCGGGGTTATGCATGTTTTCGGGCAATGCGCAGCGGTAAAAAAGCATCGACGCTCCGCCTTTTTCGTAGCTTAGTTGTTTTAAAATATCAGTGTCGGTAATGGCCGATTTTTGTGCCCGGGCTGCCGATTGCGATGCAAAAACGCGCATGGCAATTTGCTTTGCGTGCTCAGTTTGAGCTGCTGTTTCCATTCCTTTGCGAAAGAAATATTGCAAAAGTTTCCCCTGTGCGTTATCGGTTTGGTGCATTTCGAGCAGATGCGATATTTGCGCGTCGGTCATTTCGTGTCGGTCGAAAAGGTCGTCGAAAGGGCCCGTAAGCATTGCAAAATATGTAATGGCTGATCGCTCTTTCTCCGAATAAGGCACATTGCAAAAACTACAAAAGGCCTCGCCCATAAGTGCAGGAATGCTGATGCCGTACAGTTTTATCTTTCGGATATCTTCGTTGTCGGGAATGTGTTTGTAGGTGTCGGGCAGTGTTTCAAGAATGTTTTCCACAAACTTTTGCTGACGTTTTACCCGCCTGAAAACAGTAGGTGCAAGCGCTGAAAGTCTGATAATATTTCGAAGGTAAGCCCACATTTTTTTTTCCGTTTTTTTATTCGCTGCTTTCGCCCGTTTGCATACAGCGATAATCTTTGGGTGAGTAGCCGGTTGCTTTTTTAAATATGGAGGAGAAATGGTTCGACGAGGAATAATTGAGTTTGAATGCAATCTCTTTGATGGAATCTGTTCGTTCGCAAAGCATTTCGCGGGCTTTTTCGATGCGCAAATCGTTGAAGTATTTGGCAGGCGAATGCCCTGTATATTTGCGGAAGTTCAGCCGGAAGGTAGAATAACTGACATTCAGCATGGCGGCAATCTGGTGGGCGTCAATTTCGCTGAAAATCTGCTCGTTCATAATAATTTTGGCCTGCTCGGCAATTTGCATTTCTTTTTTCTCAAGGGCTTTGTTGCGCGATTCGGCCATGGCGAGCCCCAAAATATGAAGTAAAATGCCCGAAAGATATACCTGTGAGGATTTCAGGCCGTTGCGAACCACATCGATGGAGCGCTGAAAAAGCCGCACAAGTTCCTCGTTGAAACCTACGTCCACAATTTGCTCGTTTTCGGTAAAAAGCGAACGGATTAATTGCGAATAAACGGCATTTGCCTCGAAACGGATAAAGTATTCCTTCCATTCCGTTTCGGTCATATGGTAGTACTGATATTTCTGATTGGGCATGATAATCAGTATCATACCGCGCTCAATGCGAAGTTCTTCGCCATCCTCAAAACTCACAAAACCCGCCCCTTTGGTAATATAAATGACCTTGAACTGATTGGAAACGCGGCCTTTTTTAAAGTGATAGCGAATGTCTTTTATCTGACTGTCCCTGCGTAAATGTTCATCCGGCAAAATGGATTTATAGCCCACCGAGTTTACTGTAAAACCAAAATTTGCATGATTGTCAGTCGATGCAGTATTGTTGAATTCCGATTGTAAAGTATTTGTATTCATCGCCCGGGCTTGTCTTCGCAATTTATTTTTTGCGAAGATATAAAAAACAAGCTGTTTATTAAAATCTCAGTACATTGTTTTTTGCTTGCGGGAAGGATGGTTTTGTGCTTCGGGAGTCAGTGCCGGCTCGGATGGAGGCGTCATCGGCTCGAAAGGAGGGATCGTTTGCTCCCTGAGAGTAAAACTTTGCTCCGAGGGAAGGATCAGATTTATAAGTCTTTTTTTTAGCGGACAACACTGATTCTTTATCAGCCGGAAATTGCCAATGATCATTATCTCGTTGTGTGAGTTTTTGCTCATGGCTCGTTTCAGGCATCGATTTGTGAATGGCTAATTCAAAAAAAATGAGGCTGTCTTTTTGAGACAGCCTCATGGATTATAATTCAAGATGTTTTTTAGGGCTTAATATCCAATGCGGCATTTGTAACAGAACATGCCATGCTACATATTTGGCAATCGGGGCACTCTTCCCACTTTTGTGAGTTTTGCATATACGCCCCAACCACGTTTGAGCCAGTGCCCTACAAATGGTAGCGGTATTAAAAATGCTTTTTGTCCTTTTCGATACACAAAAGCAGCACCATCGCCTGTATCCATTACACAAAGTATGCTTAAATGTTCCTGATAGCCTTTGTTGGGAAACAATCCTTTGTCCACAGCCATAATGTTATCTGCCACATTCCGCCCCATAATTTCAGCAATATGTCCCTGTTTCGAAATCCACTCGGGACCTTCGTAGGCTGCTGCATCGCCGGCAGCAAATACATTGTTGAAGCCGGGCACTTGTCCATAGTCGTTTATCACTACAAAGCCTGCTTCGGAAAGTGGAAGGTCGGTGTTTTTCAGAATTGCAGAGCCAGTGCCTGCCGAAATGTACATGATCATGTCCGAGTCAAGCTTCGAACCGTCTTCGAACATTACGCCATCCTCCACAAATTCGGTGATTTTTTTACCAAAACGTACTTTTATATTGTAACGTTGAAACATTTTGTCGAGCATGCCCAATGCACCGGGTCCCATCTTAGCACCGGGTTCGTCCATAGGTGCAAAAAATGTGAGTTCAAACTTATCGGCTAATTTTTTCTTTTTCAAATAATGCTGGATATTGAAAATAAGCTCAAAAGCAGGCCCACCGCGCACAGCCGATTTGTCTTTGGGATTTCCTCCGAAACCGATGGCAATTTTCCCTCCTCCACCTGCAATAAGGCTGTCGAGCCGATCGCGTAGCTTGATGCTCATCTCTGGTTTACCGCAAATGCTCATGGTGTGGTTCATGCCTTTCATTTGCAATTTATCGGCGCCAAATGCTACCACCAGATAATCGTAAGTAAGTGTTTGTTTTTCCAGCATCACCTTGTTTTCGGCTGCCGAAATGCCGGTTACCTTGTCGATAATGACATTGAATTTATATTTCCTGCTGATTTTTTCGAGTGGCACAGTTACATCTTCAAATTTTTTCAGACGTACCGGAATCCATATCGAAATAGGATACACAAATAAATAATCGCGGTCGGAAACCAATGTGACTTCAAAATTATTGCTTTTCTGAAGTTCGATGGCTGCTTGCACACCGGCAAATCCACCTCCAAGAATAAGTATTTTTTTCATTCCGGAAATTGTAAATTGTAAATGGGTAAATTGTAAATTATTGCATGTTTTTCTTCAGAAAATCCTTTGTTTTCACTCCCACAAAACGGTTTATTTCTTTGCCGTTTTCGAAAAGAATCATGGTGGGAAT
>JAFGVV010000061.1 GCA_016937795.1 Paludibacteraceae bacterium | reverse complement strand
TAATTTTTGAGAGCTATTTTGAAATGGATTTTGGACTTGAAAGAGGGCGTTTAGCGGGCTAAACAACCGATTGAAAGTACAAAATACATTCAAAAGAGCCTCAAAAGGTTTAAATGTCTTTATTGTAATAAATTTAAAATGCGACATTATTTTGTTCCTATTACTTATGTTCAAAAATAATATCAGATTTGCCATGATAAAAGTAAAATCAGTAAACAGTTTGTTTTTATCAGTGAAATTAAATATCGATAGTTTCAACATCTTTTTATTCATTTATAATTGAATTATATTCTTCCTGAGAAAGAATTTGTGGTACATATTCAATGCCTCTGAATTTTAGTTGTTTGGCAAAGGCTTTGATATGATTTTCGGAACCTCTAAGCAGATTTGCATACACTAATTTTATGTCAGCATTTTGAGTTTCAGCGATTAGTTTTTTCAAATCGGCGATATCGTACTCCTCGATAAATGCTCCTGTTGAGAGTGCTTCCTCAATCGTATTAGCTTCGGAAGTTAGCTTTGTATATAGATGCTGGATTTCTTCGTTCGAATACTCAGCTGTAGGTTCTAATGCAGGATCTTTCAATCCGAAATAATTAACAAGTCGTAGCACTGCACTTGTATGTTTGCTTTCGCTTTTTGCAATGTTGTTGAAAATTGGAATCTGGTATTTTTCGTAGAAATAAGCATAAATGTCCATAGCCATTTTTTCTTCTTCACGCATTAAATACAAACCCATTTCTTCGTTACTCAGCAGTGAGTCAGGGTTGCTTGTAAATTCTATTGCTTCAAAAGCAATGCTTTCGTAGGTTTCGTTCGAAGTTGATACTTCCAATTCGTTTACGAACAAATCGCTTTGTTCACACGAAATAAGGTTGAACGAAAATAATAGCGACATCGATAATAATTTAAGTGTTTTCATAATGCTGTTTTTTAATTTTTTCTTGTAAAATTGTTTGTTTGAATAATGACTCAAAATTACATTGAGTATTAAACTATTCAAAATGAATTCAGTAAACAGCTATGAAATATAAGTAAATACGTATATTATGTTCAGATTATCAATGAACGGCAATTACAAAACTACTTTGGAAACATGTCCATCAACTCGGATCAAATAGACAGAGGCTCCTTTGAGGTTGAAAATCATAGTTTCTTCATTAGCTTTTGATTTTAAAACTAAATTTCCTTGAATATTATATATTTCAATTATGTCGGATGCAATTAATCCTTTAATAATTATATTGTTGTTTCCTCTGGCGATAGTAATACGGTTATTGATATTTGCTTTCAGTCCATTTATAAATACCTTTTCCTGAATAGTGCTGAATTCTCCCCAATAAGGTGCAATTCGGTAATTCGCTGCTGTACCCGATGGTACAAGTAGTTCACACACAGATTTATTGATAAGGTCGAAAGTATAATAGTCAACAATCGGTGGAAGTGTATTTGCAATAGATAGTTCCTGTAAATTGCTACAACTATAGAAGGCTCCAGCTCCGATATTTAGTGTGTTTTGTGGTATTTCGAATGCTGTGAGTCCGCTGCAGTACTCAAATGCGTAATTTCCAATTGATTCAACCGTTGAAGGCAGGTTTATTTCGGTGAGTTTTGTGCAGCCATCGAAAGCTGATACGCCAATGTGTTTTACTCCATATGGAATGTTGTAGATACCCGACTTGCTCAGCGGGCTAATCAGTAAACTGTCGCCTGCATTGTTAAATACAATGCCATCGCGCGACGAATATCTTGTGTTTCCTGCTTCTACTGCAAATGATTCAATTAAATCGCAGCCATAAAATGCAAAATCGCCAATTGCTTCTGTGGCTGCCGGGATTGAGAGTGTGCCGGTTAATTTGTTGCAAAATGCCATTGCGGCAGGATCGACCGATTTGACTGTGGCTGGAATCTGATATGCTCCCGATTTTGAAGCCGGACAGCTGATAAGCCGGTCACCCGATTTGGAAAAAAGTAATCCGTTTTCACTTTTAAAATACTGATTCGTGCTATTCACCGAAAAATTGCTTATCAGTGTACAGCCATAAAAGGCGTAATATCCGATATAATCTACTGTTGCAGGAATGCTAATTGTAGTGCCAATTTTGTTGCATTTGTAAAAAGCGTGACTGCCAATTAGTTTTACCGAAGCAGGTATTTCGAATGCTCCTGTTTTTCCTCCCGGACAAATAAACAGCGAATCTCTGTTTTTACTATAAAATGCATCGTTGAATGAACTGTAGGACGGATTTAAACTGTTTACGTTAAACGATTGTATATTATTGCTTTCCAAAAAACAATATTCCCCCATTTCGGTAAGTGTTGCAGGGATGAACACGGTGCCCGTCAAATTCCAACATCCATAAAACGCTCCATCTTCCATTTTTTTGAGACTTGCTGGTAGTGACAAACTCCCGCTAATCCCAGCACTGTAGCAAAACGCATAACTGCCTATCGACTCCAAAGATGCAGGTAACGAAATGGATGTGAGCGCATAGGTGTTTTCGAATGCCGATGGACCGATGTGTTTTACTGTGGTTGGAATGCTGTATGCTCCTGCTTTGGCTGGTGGGCACACAAATAATGTGTCCTGTGCTTTGCTCAGAATGACTCCGTTAAGCGTTGAATAACGTCTATTGGAGTTTGGAGTTGTAAATGCTGTAATCGATGCGCAACCATAAAAGGAGTAGTCAGTTATGTTTGTTAAACTGGCAGGCAGATAAACAGAACCCGAGAGATTCCAGCTATAATAAAATGCCAGATAACCAATGCTGGTAGTATTTGCCGGAAATTTGAAACTTGTAAGACTCGATTTATAGGTTTTCAGAAGTGGGTTGTGAAAAGCATATTGCGGAATTTCGTTGGCCGGATACGAAGTGTTTATTCCACTGTTTGTACCCTCAGAACCACTATAGGCTTTTATTGTGGTGGAGGTCATGTCAATATCTGCAACAATTTTTAGCTTGTCGCGCAAAAAGGCAAAATCCCTTGCATCCACATTTCCCGACAACACAAGTGTGGTGATTGCATTGGCTTCGGACACAGAAATCAGATTTTTAAGTTCTCCTGATGTTGTTACATTTACTGTCTTTGATAATTGTCCCCACATGCTCAATGCTATTAGCATCGCGCTAAATA
Organism: Paludibacteraceae bacterium; assembly: GCA_016937795.1. Lineage (GTDB taxonomy): Bacteria > Bacteroidota > Bacteroidia > Bacteroidales > Paludibacteraceae > Paludibacter. Next base: position 30,893 of record JAFGVV010000061.1, on the reverse strand, counting down.
ATAATAAAATTCGTTTCATGATTTTTTCTTGTATTATATTGAAGTTATCTCGACTTTTGTCACATAGAGCACAACCAACGGTCAACGACACGAAGTGAGTTAATAGTTAAATTATTTAAGAAAAAAGTACACATAGTTCAAAAATATCTTCGATATTTTTAGCTACTGTGGTCGAAAAATTAATTTTGAACTAAAAAACTATGTGTTACTAATGTGTCCAAAAAAGTCAAGACGTCTTCATATTGAAAATCAACTAACTAATATCTCTATTGCATTTTCTTATCCATATATTCCTGAAATACGTCGCGGTACTGATCGCCTACCGGAATCACAATCTTGTGTCCCATAATTATACGATTTCGTTCAATCTCTTTAATTTTGTCGAGCGCTACAATAAACGAACGGTGTACCCGCATAAAATGAGTGTTTGAAAGTTGCTCTTCGATATTTTTTAATCGCATGAGTGTGGTAATTACTTCATTATTATCAAGATGAATCCTGATATATTCGTTTGCACTTTCGATATACAAAATATCGGACAATACAATCCTCACAATTTTATGTTCCGATTTTACGAACAACTCTTTGTTTAACTCGTTATCAACCAATGTTTTTTGTAGTTTTATCTCGAACCACATACGGGCTTTGTTTACAGCTTTCAGAAACGAAGTGTAGGCAATAGGTTTTAGCAAATAATCAATGGCATCAACCTGAAAACCTTCGATGGCATATTCGCTATAGGCAGTAGTGAATATTATCTGAGGGCGTTTATTGAGCGATTTCACAAAATCGAGCCCATTCAGATCGGGCATATTAATATCCACGAAGAGTAAATCCACCTCCTTTTCTTCTAATAATTCCAAAGCCTCAAAGGCGCTCTGACACAAAGCTACTTGTTCTAGGAATGGTGTCTTTTCGATGTATGAACTTATTTGTTTGATTGCCAATGGCTCATCGTCAATAGCTACGCATTTTATTTTCATGTCGTTTGTGTTTGTTTATCCGATTGGAATACTCAATGTTACTTCAAATGTTGTATTGGTTTCGTTAATGTTAAGTGTGTAGTTGTTTTGATATAGTAGTTCCAGACTTCTTTTTACATTATTCATACCTATGCCTGAGTATGGATTTTTTTCTTTTGCAGGCTTTTCGTGTTTGCTGTTTCGCACAGTACAAAGTAACGAGTTGCCAACCTTTTTCATTCTGAAATGCACAAACGAATTTTGCCTGTAACTAACACCATGTTTGAACGCATTCTCAATAAATGAAATAAAAAGCATTGATGGAATTTGAGTGTCAGGTAAGTTCTCCTGAATCTCGGTACGTATTTCTACTTTTTCGGAATAACGTAACTGCATTAGCATGATGTAACTATCAATAAAATCGAGTTCTTTCAGCAGACTTGTTTTGCCTTTCGAACTGTCGTAAAGCAAGTATCGCATTAGTGTTGATAATCTGATAATCGCATCTTTCGATTTTTCAATATCTATGTCAACTAATGCATGAATATTGTTAAGCGTATTCATTAAAAAGTGCGGGTTTACCTGATGACGTAGCAATTCGAGTTCAGTGCGCAATTGAATTTTTTCAATGTCTTTGCGGCGTTCTTCTTCTTTGAGCCAGCGGGTCAAAATCCGTAATGTGCTTCCTGCTGCCACAACCAATAGGCCAATTATTAAGTAATCGATAAATATAAGTAGAGGCGATTTGGGAATGCTTTGATCGGCTGACTTGTAGCCCATTGGTGCCGGCATCGATTGACTCAGTTCCATAGGAGGTTGGCCAGGGCCAATTTCCATTGGGGGCATTTGCGAAGGGTTACGTGTTTTAAAATCCTGTTGTAACCATACCGCTGAGCCTATGATGCTTGTTGTGATAGTTAATGTCAGGATAATATAACTTATATATTTCTTTGAAAAAATGAGTTGCGGAACAAAAAGATATGCATTCAGAAAGAATAAAATCATTAGTGCTGTGGTCAGAATCCATTCAGACAATACTTTTTCCCATAGTATTTCATTATATGCCCGGAGTTTAAAATACGAAAGGGCGTAAATCACTAACCAAATAATAATGTATCCGAAAGCAATTACGAACTCAATATTTATGAGAGCACTTTGTTTTTTATGATTTTTCATATGTTTAATAACTTTTTTCCGAATAACAAATGTAGAATACTTCTGTTATAAAACAATGCTTTTTCAGTAAAACCACGTTTTTTTTCAGTATAAAAAAAGGCCTGCGAAGTATCGTCAGATACCTGCAAGCCTTTATAATTTATTTGTCAAAACATAAAAAAACCGATACACTATTAATCAGCGCATCGGTTTTTGTTGATTTTGAATTGACCGGTATATTGTTATTCAGCAACCACTTCGAAAGCAACTTCTACAGTTACTTCTTTGTGAAGTTTAAGAGTGGCTTTGTACGAGCCAATTTCTTTCACTGCATCTTTGAGAACAATTACTTTACGATCAACTGAGAAACCGGCTTTTTCGAATGCATCGGCAATCTGGATAGGACCCACAGCGCCAAAGATTTTTCCGGTTGTACTTGTTTTGGCACCTACTGTAAGGGTAATGTCTTTTACTATTTCAGCCAGTTCAGCTGCTTCGTTTTTCAGACGTTCCAGTTTGTGTGCACGTTGTTTCAAATCTTCTGCCAACATTTTTTTCGCTGAGGTGGTAGCCAAAATAGCTTTTCTTGTTGGGATGAGAAAGTTACGTCCGTAACCATCTTTTACTTTTACGATATCGCCTTTGAAACCAAGGTTGATAACGTCTTCTTTCAATATAATTTCCATGCTTTATCCTCCTTGTTTATTATTTCATCATATCGGTTACATAAGGAAGCAACGCAATATGACGTGCTCTTTTAACTGCCTGTGCCACTTTACGCTGATATTTCAGCGAAGTGCCGGTAAGACGACGAGGAAGAATTTTTCCCTGTTCGTTGAGGAATTTTTTCAAAAATTCGGGATCTTTGTAATCGATGTATTTAATTCCGCTTTTTTTGAAACGGCAGTATTTTTTCTTTTTTACATCAACCGATGGTGGGGTGAGGTATCTGATATCTCCGTTATTTGCAGCCATGATTTAGTTCTCCTTTACTTCTTTAGATTTTACATTTTTTCTTTTTTCTGCGTACTCATATGCGTATTTGTCCAAACGGAAGGTAAGGAAACGAATTACGCGCTCGTCACGACGGAACTGAATTTCGAGTGTTGCAATAACCGAAGGATCGGCATCGAACTGAAGTAACGAATAAAAACCAGTGGATTTTTTCTGGATTGGGTAAGCGAGCTTGCGCAAACCCCAGTTCTCCTCATTGGTAATTGTCGCACCATTCTCTGTCAGAATGGCTTTGAACTTTTCTACCGCTTCCTTCATCTGAACGTCAGACAAAACGGGAGTTAAAATGAAAACGGCTTCATAATGATTTAACATACTGTTTACTAACTTTTTAAAATTTATATTCTTGATTTTATTAAAGCGGGGCAAAGATACGAATAATTATTTGATTGACAAATACGAAGGGCTAAATATTTTAGCTGAAAATCGGTGTTTTTTATAGTCTATAACGAAAAAAGGGCTCTCTTCAAATGCTGAAGAAAAGCCCTTTTTAGCTGATGGTTTGCCGACTATCAGATTATTTTTTCGAGTTTTTCGATGTTTTTTGCAATGTCTTCTTCGGTCAGACTGTAATTGCCAAGGTCGCCCGACAGATATTGGTCATAAGCGGTCATATCTACAAGTCCGTGTCCTGAAAGATTGAATAGAATGGTTCTCTTTGTTCCTTCTTCTTTGGCTATCAGTGCTTCGTTGATAGCTGCTGCAATAGCGTGTGCCGATTCGGGTGCTGGTACAATACCTTCAGTTTGTGCAAAAAGTACTCCAGCTTTAAACGAATCGAGCTGATTGATGTCAGTAGCTTCCATCATGCCATCTTTCATAAGTTGACTTACAATGGTACCGGCACCATGATAGCGTAAACCTCCTGCATGGATATGTGCAGGTGCAAAATTATGGCCAAGAGTGTACATTGGAATCAATGGTGTGTAACCAGCTTCATCACCAAAATCGTACTGAAAAACTCCGCGTGTAAGTTTCGGACATGAAGCGGGCTCGGCTGACACGAAACGGGTTTTCTTTCCATCCTTAATATTGTGACGCATAAATGGGAACGAAATTCCGGAGAAATTTGATCCGCCACCAAAACAGCCAATCACCACATCGGGATATTCGCCTGCCATTTCCATTTGTTTTTCCGCTTCGAGACCAATTACAGTCTGGTGTAGCGAAACGTGGTTTAGCACACTTCCTAATGTGTATTTGCAGTTAGGTGTACTCATTGCAAGTTCAATGGCTTCTGAAATGGCAGTCCCCAAACTTCCCTGATAATTAGGGTTTTCGGTGATGATTTTTCGCCCTGCTTTTGTTGACATACTTGGTGAGGCTACTACCTGAGCACCCCAGGTCTGCATTAGCGACCTACGATATGGCTTCTGCTCGTAACTGATTTTTACCATATAAACAGCCAATTCGAGCCCGAATGCTTTGGACGCAAATGCCATTGCTGTGCCCCATTGTCCGGCACCTGTTTCCGTAGTTACATTTGTTACCCCGGCTTCTTTACAAAAATAAGCCTGAGCAAGCGCTGAATTGAGTTTGTGTGATCCCACCGGACTAACACTTTCGTTTTTAAAATATATATGAGCCGGTGTGTCCAATGCTTTTTCTAATCCATATGCACGTACAAGCGGGGTAGGTCTGTATATTTTTAGTTTTTCGCGTACTTCTTCGGGGATTTCAATCCATGCATCCGTCTGATTCACTTCCTGATCAGCAAGTCCTTTAGCAAAAAGTGGATACAAATCCTCAGCTTTTATAGGTTCACGAGTGCCCGGATGAAGCATGGGCATTGGCTTATTGGGCATGTCTGCCACAATATTATACCATTTAGTCGGCAATTCGTTTTCCGGCAAAATGAATTTCTTTTTTTTTTCCATTTTGTATTGAGAATAAATTATTTATGATGAGTTCTTTGATTTAGTTGCATAATGACCGAACAGCGGAATGTCTGTTGCTCGGTAAAATTCTGACAAAGATAAGAATAATATCTATAAACTGAAAGCTAATAAATGTTTTAGTTTACGGAATGAAATATATAGTGTGGTTTAAATAAGAATTAAATACAACGACATGATGCTGGCATTTGAAACTGCTATGGTACGAAAGTAAAAACATATTAATCTTTTAATTTGTTAATTTTTAAACTGAATAGTCTGATCCAAAATTAGCCTTTAGCAAAATCCTATACCATTTATTCCATAATAATACGTCTATTCTGCCTTTCCTTAAAAATATAATTTGTACTTTTGCATGCATAATTATTAAAACAAACAAAGCATTATGATTCAATCGATGACAGGCTTCGGAAAAGCCACCTGCGAGTATGCCAACAAAAAAATTGTGGTGGAAATCAAATCGCTGAACAGTAAACAACTCGATGTTTCGACCCGTGTGTCGGGACTATATCGCGAAAAAGATATCGAAATTCGCAATGAACTATCGCAGCAGGTAGAGCGTGGTAAAGTTGATTTTGCGCTGTATGTCGATAATTCGGGCAAGGAATCGGTGACTCAAATCAATCAGTCGGTGATTGAATCATATTATCAGCAAATTCGTCAGCTTTCAGAGAATATTGGTATTCAGGTGCCTTCGAACTGGTTCGAAGTATTGCTTCGTTTGCCCGATACAATGAAAACTGAAACAATAGAACTGGATGAAAATGAATGGCTCGAAATTCGCAAAACCATTGCCGAAGCAGTGAATCAGCTTCGTGAGTTTCGTGTTCAGGAAGGTAAATCGCTCGAGGCTGTTTTCAATGCACGCATTGCGCATATCGGCGAATTGCTGACACAAATTGAACCTTTCGAACAGGAAAGAGTTGAAAAAATTAAAACCCGTCTCCAGGAAAATCTTCAGGCTTTGTCCGAAAAAATCGATTACGACAATAACCGATTGGAACAGGAGTTGATTTTTTATATCGAGAAACTCGACGTAAACGAAGAGAAAGTACGTCTGCGCAATCATCTCGATTATTTTATCGAAACAATGCAAAACGAAAAAGCGCCGGGCAAAAAACTTGGCTTTATTGCGCAGGAAATTGGTCGTGAAATCAATACTTTAGGCTCAAAATCGAATCATAGCGAAATGCAGAAAATTGTAGTGGCTATGAAAGACGATTTGGAGCAAATAAAGGAACAGGTGTTGAATGTGTTATAGTTTAGTGACTAGTTAATTAGTAATTCGTGATTGGTTTTGGGTTCAATCCCACTCATTAACGGGTGATTTGTCTTTTAAATAAATACGGTATATAAAATTTTTATGAGCGCTAAGCTGATTATTTTTTCGGCTCCTTCGGGTGCAGGCAAAAGTACTTTGGTACAACATCTTTTAAAATGTAATTTTGGAATGGAATTTTCCATTTCGGCTACAAGTCGTCCGCCCCGTGGCACCGAAAAACACGGTGTGGAATACTATTTTTTGAGTGAAGACGAATTTCGTGCTAAAATTGCAAACAATGAATTTCTGGAATACGAAGAAGTTTATCCCGGGAAATTTTATGGTACTTTGCGTAGCGAAGTCGATCGTATAAGTTCCGAAAACAAAAATGTGGTTTTCGATATTGATGTGGTTGGCGGACTGAATATTAAGAATGAATATGGCGACAGAGCTTTGGCTGTGTTTATAGCGCCGCCTTCGGTGGATGTGTTGCGCGAACGCTTGCAGGGACGCGGAACGGATACGGTTGAAATGATCGACAAACGTGTGGATAAAGCTGAATACGAAATGAGTTTTGCTCCGCGCTTTGATGTGGTGATTGTAAACGACGACCTCGAAAAAGCCAAAACGGAGGCCGAAAAAGTAATTTCCAATTTTTTAAGCAAATAAAAAAATGAATATCGCTGTTTACTCAGGATCGTTCAATCCCATTCACAAAGGACATCTTCAACTGGCTGAATATGTGATTGATCAACAGCTGGCCGATGAAGTTTGGTTGGTGGTGTCGCCATGTAATCCACTGAAAGAGCAAAAAGAACTGATTGATCATTTTTTGCGGCTCGATATGGTGATTGCAGCTATCAGTAATCGTAAAGGCATAAAAGCCAGCGATGTGGAGTTCGATATGCCTGTTCCTTCGTATAGCATTGATACGCTGAATGTACTTAGCAAAATGTATCCTGAGCACACCTTTACTTTGCTCATTGGCAGCGACAATGCACTGGTTTTCGATAAGTGGAAAGATTACCCCGAAATTCTCGAAAAATACAGCGTTTTGGTGTATCCGCGTCGTGGTTACGATTTCGAAACTGTGGCGCAGCATTTTCCGCAAATGAAGCTTTTGCCAACGCCATTTTATGATATTTCATCCACTGAAATACGCAGTGCATTTGCTCAAAATCAACCTGTTGATGAGTGGCTCGAACCGGAAGTAATTGCGTTCATTCAGGAAAATGGATTGTACGAAGAGTAGGAAACGAGGAAACAAGGGGACGGGCAGACAAGAAAATTGAACCTGAAATTTGGAACCTTGAAACCTTGAAACGCGAAACACATTACCCGCTTGTCATTCTGAGCTATTTTTTGTATTTTCGCAGTTCTCAATCTGATAATTAATATACAATATGAATATAGATTTCTCAAAATCAAATGGTTTGGTTCCTGCTATTATTCAGGACTATATGACCTCCAAAGTGCTTATGCTCGGTTATATGAACGAGGAAGCCTTGAAAAAAACACAGGAAACGGGTCAGGTTACATTTTTTAGCCGTACAAAAGACCGCTTGTGGACAAAAGGAGAGGAGAGTGGTAACTTTCTGAACGTGAAGTCTGTTAATGTGGACTGCGACAATGATACTTTGTTGATAAAAGTAATTCCTGTAGGACCTGTATGCCATACCGGAACTGATACTTGTTGGGGCGAAAGCAATCAGGGAGACATTAGTTTTCTGAAATTTTTGCAGGAATTTATCGAAGTGCGTCATGCCGAAATGCCTGAAGGTTCGTATACCACCTCATTGTTCAATAAAGGCATCAACCGCATGGCACAAAAAGTGGGTGAAGAGGCTGTGGAAACTGTGATTGAAGCTACAAATGGCACCGAAGAAGGATTTCTTTACGAAGCTTCCGACCTTGTGTATCACCTTATTGTGTTGTTGCGTTCCAAAGGTTATTCGCTCGACGATATTGGTCGCGAACTGAAAAAGAGACATAAATAGTATATGTTGATTGCGTTCTGAAAAACAGACATTTGATTTTCTCAAAAAATAAAATTTCCCAAAATGGCTAAAAAGCTGCTGATTAAATATGTAGGTGTAAACTTGTATCAACAGGAATTACAGGTTCTCAAAAATGTAAATCTTGAGGTTCATTCGGGTGAATTTATTTATTTGCTTGGTAAAGTAGGGAGTGGAAAAAGCTCACTTTTGAAGTCAATTTACAACGAATTGCCTATCGAAAGTGGTGCGGCAGGTGTACTTGGTTACGACCTCACAGCTTTACGTACACGTGAACTGCCTTACCTGCGCCGCAAAATTGGCATTGTATTTCAGGATTTTCAGCTGCTTACCGACCGTACTGTAAACGACAATCTCGACTTTGTACTTCGTGCCACAGGATGGAAAGACAAAGAAGCTATTGCCGAGCAAATTGCACAGGTGTTAAAGCAGGTAGGAATGGCCAATAAAGGTTACAAAATGCCTCATCAGCTTTCGGGAGGCGAGCAACAGCGTATTGTTATCGCACGTGCTTTGCTTAATTCGCCCGAAATAATTATAGCCGATGAGCCTACAGGAAATCTTGATCCTGAAACCGGTCAGCAACTCATTGAGTTGTTGTACAATATATGTAAATCAGGTACAACAGTAATGATGGCTACTCACAATCTGAGTTGGATTGAAATGTTTCCGGGAAGAATTCTTCGTTTCGAAGACCAGAAATTGCATGAGATGGAAAATCTCAAAGGCCTTGACCTTGTGCGCCTGAAAGTGATTGCCGACAATGATATGGTGGTTGAAAAAACTGTGATCGTGGACGACGATCATAATCCTGAAACTGGTTTTGTACCTGTGAACGAAAGATCGGATGTTGACGCACCTTTACAAACTGAAGAAGAAACAAAATCAGATTCAGAAATTTAGAAAGATGTCAAAGAAACTTTGTCCCCAATGTAAAGTAGGTCGCTTTCGGGTGAAAAATGAATCGGGTGATTCGGTGGTTGTGACTGTAAACGAGCAATTTGTAGTTGAACCATTACATCCCGATCAGTCACTCGAAGGTTACGACCTCACAGTGCTTTATTGTTTGGGCTGTTCGTGGAAAGGTTCAAAAAATGCACTTGTAAAATACTAAAAAAAACAGACTGTTGAAGAAAATTCAACGGTCTGTTTTTTTTTTAATAATAGTTCTGATAATGATTATTCTATTTCCACTTTTAATGGCGATTGCAGTTTGTTGCTGAATGTTTGCATGGCTTTAAACCAGTCTGCATCAGTGGGAAATCCCCATTTACTCCAGCCTCCACCAAAATAGTAAGTGAATTCGGTGCCTGGTTTGTAGTCGGTCATAATCAACACATGTTCCTTGTCCTTTTGCGATTCGGTTGCACCTTTTGGAATCAAAACACCCACATAATTTCTGCCTGAAGGAACTCCTGCATCCGAAACTGCATTTTCGGCATAAGCAATAAATCCTTTGTAGGCATTGTCCTTTATCGAACCTTTTCCATCGTGAATAAAAATTCCTCCGGCAAGTTTCATTTCTTTATCGGCTCCTTCGAATTTTACGATTGCTTTGTTTAGTAAAGATCCTGCATCCGAAGTAATTGTAAGTGTTTGACTATAAGTCTCACCATCGATATTTACAGCATTGTATTTCAATTCAAAAACCGAACGAAGTGGGCCGTTTTCAATCACACGATAACTGTTGTAAAAATTACCAACCCAAAGTTTATCATTTACATAAGGCGATATGCCGCCAGCGCCAAGTGTATGACCCACTTTGTAGCAGTCGAGTCCGTCACCGTGATCGATATGATATGATTTTCCGTTTACAAGCTCGTCGTGATAACGTTTGTCGACCACCAGTTCCGAAGTACGTTTAAGCCACAAATCAACACCATTGCTCGGGTTTTCGTTAGCCAAAGCAGGTCCGTACATGCGATAACCGGCTAAATCGTTTTCCCACGCAAAGTCGTCCTTACGTTCGGGTACCTGACGGGCAAAAGTCAGTGGTTTCACAGCTGCCGGTTTAGCTTTCGAAATTTCGAAAACAGCTTTTTCGCCAGCATTTACAGAGGCTTGAAAAATCATAAGTGCTTCGTTTGCATTTTGCTTATTTACAATTTGATACGCGACTTCTTTATCCTGATTTTTCAAAATAAATGTGGTTTTTGCAGGGTTTATTTGCAAATCGGCCAAACGAACTTCTACCATTTCGCCTTTTCGTGCAAAATCAGCATTGTTTGTGACGGTGATAGTTTTCGACAACGAACTACAGGATGTAAACGTGCCAATAGCCAAAAGCATTAAAAATAATTTCTTCATGCTGTAATATTTAAATTGTTACATTGATAGATAAAAACAAACGGGCAAACAAATATGCTTACCCGTTTGCAAAAATAATTATTTTATGGGTTTTTAAATAACAGGAAGGAAATTATGTTTTAATTTTTTGATTCCGGTTACTTGTTTCCCGAATTGCATTTTATTTGGGTTGTTTTCCGATATAAGCCAGAATTCCACCATCCACGTAAAGCACATGACCATTAACAAAGTCAGAAGCAGCCGAAGAAAGGAAAATAGCCGGACCTACAAGGTCTTCAGCATTTCCCCAGCGGGCTGCAGGAGTTTTAGCTATGATAAACTGATCGAACGGATGACGTGAGCCATCAGCCTGAGTTTCGCGCAATGGAGCTGTTTGCGGAGTTGCTATATAACCCGGACCAAGACCGTTACATTGAATGTTGTACTCACCATATTCCGAAGCAATATTTTTGGTAAGCATTTTCAGTCCACCTTTGGCAGCAGCATAAGCCGAAACAGTTTCGCGTCCCAGCTCACTCATCATTGAGCAAATGTTGATAATTTTTCCTGAGCGTTTTTTCATCATCGAAGGAATAACTGCTTTGGCTACGATAAACGGACCATTGAGGTCGATATCGATTACCTGACGGAATTCGGCAGCAGTCATTTCGTGCATCGGAATACGTTTGATAATGCCGGCATTGTTTACAAGTATGTCGATGGTTCCTACTTCCTTTTCGATAGTGGCTACCATTTCATTTACCTGTGCTTCGTTGGTTACGTCGCACACATAACCTTTTGCTTCAATACCTTCTGCTTTATAAGCTTCAAGTCCTTTGTTCACTAAGTCCTGGTTAATGTCGTTGAAAACAATTTTCGCACCTGCACCAGCAAGTCCGGTGGCAATGGCATATCCGATACCATATGAAGCTCCGGTAACCAGAGCAATTTTAGCTTTTAAATCGAATGGATTCATAATTTTATTATATTTTTTCCGGAATATAATAGCATCCTCCGGAGTTTGTGTTATTTTTGAAAAAAAATATGAGTTGACGAATGCAGATTTATTTTAAATCTACAATTTTCGAGAACTCCTGATCGCTGTAGTCCAGGTTTTCGCCGGCCATTCCCCAGATAAATGTATAGTTGCTTGTAGCAGCCGCTGAGTGAATCGACCATTCGGGCGATATAACTGCCTGATCGCCCTTCATCCAAATGTGGCGTGTTTCGGTTGGTTCGCCCATAAAGTGGCAAACAGCTTGTTCTTCGGGCACTTCGAAATAGAAATATGCTTCCATACGACGGCTGTGTGTGTGTGCAGGCATGGTATTCCATACACTTCCTGTGGCAAGCTCGGTCATACCCATTTGCAACTGACAGGTTTCGAGCACCTGGCAAACCAGCATTTTATTGATGTTACGATGGTTAGCAGTTTCGAGTGATCCCAATTCCATTACAATGGCATCTGCTTTTGTCACTTTACGATCAGGGAAAGTTTTGTGCGCAGGGGCTGAGTTAAAATAAAACTTGGCAGGATTCGCAGCATCAATGCTTTCGAAAGTCACTTTGCGATCGCCGGCTCCAAGGTAAAGCGCTTCTTTGAAATTAAGTTCGAAAACCACGCCATCTACAGTTAATTTTCCAGGACCACCCACATTGTAAGTGCCAAGTTCGCGACGCGAGAGGAAAAATTCTGATTTTAACGGATCGATGGCTTCAAGCACTAAAGTTTCGTTTACAGGCATTGCTCCACCAACAACTAGTCTGTCAAATAGTGTATATACCATGTTTACTTCATTAGTTGTAAAGATCTTTTCAACCAAAAATTCTTTTCTTAATCGTGCGGTGTCGTATTGTTTGGCATCTTGTGGATGCGATGCATAACGCACTTCGTAGTTTGTTTTCATTGTACTTTATGTTTTATGTTATTGTTTTTGATATGGGCAAAATTTTGTACTGATAAATTGGTCAACCAAAATTAGTGCTTTTATTTGAATAAAAAAAGGAATTAAGAATAAATAATAGTTTTGAGGAGCTAAATCAACAATAATAAAGATGTTTTTTTGAATAGTATTCAGTTTGTTGACTGCATTAAACAACAAAAGCATGGAAATTTCCACGCTTTGTTGATTAATAATTTGATTCAGAGTTATTTCAGTCTGAATTGCCAGCCCAGATTTACTTTGACGTTCATATTGTTCGAATAATCGAAATAATCGCGTTTGGCATTCGAAAAAACATCGCTTACACTGTAAGCTGCACGAATATCTAGTATAATTACCTGTCTGTTGAACCGAAACGAGAAGCCCGGTCCACCACAGAAACCATAATCAAATTTATTGTGAACTGTTTTGGTGTGTTGCTCGGCTTCAGAATTTACTGTGTTGTCGACAAGTACATTTTCAGATAACAGATATGATAACTGTGGCCCGATATTGAAATGAAACCTGAAATTTCGACCAAAATAAAAGTGGGTCATAAAAGGTAATTCCAGATAATTCAGTTGTCGGGCATAAAGTTCGTCGCTTTCGGCCCAGCCTCGTTGTGAATAATTGAGCTCGGCCTGCACACCTGCCACTTTGTGAGCAATGAAGCGAAACGAAATGCCCCCATTGTATCCTAAAAGAAATCCCTGAGAGACAGTTGGGCTGAAGTTTAGCATCGAACCGCTTGCACCACCCTGAAAACCAAAGTAAGTTTCAGGGAAATCGAGCCGTTTTTGAGCTTTGGATGCGATATTTGAAAGTAAAAAAAGTGCCAAAATCAGCACTTTTAATAATTTAGTTGTCATAAACAATTATTATTTTTTCTCGGTGAGATACAACTTTTTGTTGATAAAACCAGAGTTTTTATCGTTTCTGATAAATCTTATTTCTGATTGAATACCTTCGGCCTCGGGCAGTTCCATGTCGTTGTTTTTAATAAAATCAGCACCTTTATAATATAATGCAGCTATAAAATAGGATGTTAGGTCGTACCCCAAAAGGTCGAAGGACGGATTTTCTGTTTTTGCAGACCAGTTGAAAGTGTCGTCAAACATTTTTTTGTACTGATTTATTTCTCCATTGTTCGCCGGTCTTTTGAATGGTGAAACCGTAAATGTATTGAAATTGTCAATATTATGCGAATGCCAGCTATATTGTTCATAAATTACATATTCAGAATCTTGGTCGAATGCTTTTACCAAAGGTAAATAATGGCTAACGTTTGAGTACTTATCTGTGTTAAAGATTAATATATTTTTATTTCCTTTTTTCAGGTCGGAAAGTGGCAAAGCTGTGTCAGTTCTGAAACTTACCCTTTTGTATGTTATTTGATTGATATCGAGTTGATTACGCAATGCTACTGAAAACTCATTGCCATCGTCAAGGAAGTTGATGCCCTGAAGTTCAGCAAATATAATATTGTCGTTTTTATGCTTTCTTGCAAGATAATCAGCCACAAAAGCAACTTCGGTTTCGAGTCCGGGGTTAAATTGGAGTACATAGGGATTGTGGTTTATATCATTTACTTTCGATGAGAAAGGTATCAGAGTGTGGATTTTATTTTTTTTTGCAAATTCAGTCACATAAGGTACCTGATTGCTATAAGCAGGGCCAATGATAAAGTCCATTTTACTTAAATCATTATTGAATTGTAATGTTTCAATTATCTTTTCGTCCGATTTTTCTACATCAAGTGTCAAAATTTCGAGATTTACGCCATTGGTTTTAGCTTGCTGAATGGCAATAAGTGCGCCTGCATAAAAATCGATAAATCGATCGGTAGCAGCATCTGTTTTGCCATTTTCGGCCATCAACGGTAAAAGAAATGCAATCCTGACAGGTTTTTTGTTTGTTTTAACGTGTGTTGAAATCAGGACTTCGTTGTTTGTAACCAATGTGTTTCCTGAAATAGTATCTGTTTTTACTATGATATTTTCATCTGATTTCTCAATTTTTACAGGAATTTTGAGATTTGTACCGAATCGTAAATAGTTTTCAGTAATAGGATTGTGCTTTTTTATTTCATCAACCGAAACACCATACATGCGCCCGATAGAATATAAAGTTTCTTTGCTTTTTATTTTATGGATTATAAAGTGTACTGAATCAGTTGATGTAGTGCTTTTATCTAATTTCTGATGATTATTTTTTGCATCCGGGTTGTTGGTTGATTTCTGTGGGATGCGAATCACCATGTCTGTTTTCAGACCATTTGCAAGTTCTGGGTTGGCTTTTATGATATCCTCCTGACTTACACTGTACTTGCGACTAATGGCAAACAAAGTCTGGCGTTTTTTTACTACGTGTGTAATAAATTCCTGATTATCTGTAGTCTGTATTGTCCTTTTTTCGGAAGTAGTTATCGTTTTGTTTGTCTCAACTGTGTTTTCTGATGATTTGAAATCAGTTTTCACTACAGGTACCAGAATTTTCTGACCGGCTTTTAATCCATTGTGAATTTCGGGGTTCAGGTTGTTTATTTCCGATTGAGTAACCGCAAAACGACGACTGATAGAAAACAATCCTTCGCCTTGTTGTACTGTATAGATGTAAAACTCTTTGCCGTTAATATTTTTGGTGGGATAAGTGATTTGCTGAGCCGACAATGTAAAACTTGTAAGTACAAGACTACATATAATTAAGAAGTTGATTATTTTGTTCATAATAAGCGAAACAATAATTTTTTGACTTGCCCGTTCATAAAACGTGCCAGAATTAAATGCATTGAATATATTTGTTTAACCATTTACTTTATGCAAATGTACAAAAAATATGCTGAATGCATGTATTTAACATGATAATCAATGAATTTTTATTTTTGGTAATTATGATGTACATTTGCAGGTAATATAATTCACTTGTTTTAGCTCTCTGTAGTTTAAACACAAGCATTTTTATGATCTGGGAAATTTTGCTGTATAATATATATGATTTGTTAAAATTCAATACTCCTTGTTATACATCTGATTTTTTATAAAGTTATTACAATGAAACGTTTTACACTTATTTTTACTGTTTTACTGATATTTGCCAAAACTGTTGCCCAAATTTCGGTGGATGGTGATGCACTTGTTTTCAATAAAAAATATTCCGGAATTGATTATTTGATTGTATTTAATAAAATTGATAATAATAGTGCGATAAAATTTAATGGCACTTACAGCACTCTGAATTGGTATAAATACGATGATTTATCGAATCCTCTGACAAATCAGTCCGACAATTTTAATGTAGAAGATGCAACAGGCTATATACTCGAGGTGGATGGCGAACGGAAAGCCAGTATTTGGGTACTCGATTATTCGAATTATTTACCGGTGATGAACGCCCTTTCTATTGCACCTGCTCAGGATAACGAGTGCGAAGGGCTTCAATTGGTGCTCGATGCAAATGTGCCGAATCTGAGCTATAAAACTCCTGCCGGCATTTTGTACAAAATCGACAGGGAATTCATTCTGAAATATAAGACCAAAGAATGGACCACCGAATGGATTGACAATGAAGTAGAAAAGAAAATTACACTGTCATCGAACGATCTTTTTGTAGCAGAACTTCCACTTTGCGATACGCGTTTCAGCATCGAAGGCGATCAGTTTGCTTTGGGGCTTTCGCTATCGCCGTTTCGCCTGGAATCCGATTTGTATTTTGCCAAACGTGTGGAAGCACATATTACAAGTGCTGCCACAACGCGCGATCAACTTAATGAAGATCAGAGACCATCAGCAGCTACAACACTTGAAGGTTCTGCGCCAATGGATATCTTGTTTTTGAGTAATGCTAATATGCCTGTGGCTGAGTTTTATCAATGGGAGATTTATAAGGACAATCAGTTGCTTTTTGTACGCAACGACCGCGATCAACGCTATACTTTTAATGAATCAGGTGAGTATTTGGTAAAACTTGTTACAAGTAATGCTTCATGTGTTTATGCAGATTCGGTAAGACTTAAAATGTCGGATTCAGACCTCCAGGTTCCTTCGGTTTTTACGCCTAATGGCGACCAGTTAAACGATGAGTTTCGCGTAGCCTATCGTTCACTAATCAGTTTCAATGGTTGGATTTATAACCGTTGGGGTAGGAGAGTATTTCGTTGGAACGACCCTCAGAAAGGTTGGGATGGGCGCATTAATGGACGAGAAGCAGCTATGGGAGGATATATTTACCTGATTGAAGCTGTGGGAAGTGATGGGAAAAAGTACAAAATGAAAGGTGTTGTAAATTTACTGAGATAAAAATACACTTGCAAAAAAAAACAGACAGTTTGGAGAGATCTTCCAAACTGTCTGTTTTTTTTGAGTGTTATCTTACCGATTAAAGTGTTTTCTTTACTTCTGTTTCTTCGTAGCTTTCAATCATATCGCCTACACGAAGATCGTTGTAATTTTTAATGTTCAAACCACATTCGTAGTTTGTCCCCACTTCTTTTACATCATCCTTGAAGCGTTTCAGCGAGTCGAGTTCGCCTGTGTACACTACGATGCCATCGCGAATGATTCTGATTTTGTTCGAACGTTTGATTTTTCCTTCGCGAACCAAACAGCCTGCCACAGTACCCACTTTCGTAATTTTGAAGACTTCGAGTACTTCCACGGTAGCTGTGATTTCTTCTTTGATTTCTGGTGATAGCATACCTTCCATTGCTGCTTTGATTTCTTCGATAGCGTCATAAATAATGGAATATAAGCGCACATCAATTTCCTCTTTCTCGGCCATTTTTCGGGCTGAAGTCGTAGGACGAACCTGGAAGCCGCAAATAATTGCATTCGAAGCTGCCGCAAGCAGAATATCAGAATCGGAAATAGCCCCCACCGCTTTGTGAATTACATTAACCTGAATATTCTCAGTTGACAATTTCAACAGCGAATCAGCAAGAGCTTCCACCGAACCGTCCACATCGCCTTTTACAATAATGTTAAGCTCTTTGAAGTCGCCCAGTGCTATACGACGACCAAGCTCGTCGAGTGTAAAGTGTTTCTTGGTACGCAGGCTTTGTTCACGTTGCAATTGTTCACGTTTGTTTGCAATTTCACGTGCCTCTTGTTCGGTAGCCATAACGTTGAAGTTATCGCCGGCCTGTGGCGCTCCGTTTAATCCGAGAATTAAAACGGGTTCGGCAGGACGGGCTTCTTTTATACGCTGATTACGTTCGTTGAACATTGCTTTTACTTTACCATGATGTGTTCCGGCCAACACTACATCGCCTTGACGAAGTGTTCCGTTTTCAATCAGAATGGTAGAAATAAATCCACGTCCTTTGTCGAGTGACGATTCGATAACCGAACCAACAGCTCGCTTGTTCGGATTGGCTTTTAGCTCGAGCAGTTCAGCTTCGAGTAATACTTTTTCAAGTAGTTCTGCAATTCCGAGCCCTTGTTTGGCCGATATATCCTGCGACTGATATTTACCACCCCATTCTTCCACAAGGTAATTCATATTAGCCAGCGTTTCTTTAATTTTTTCGGGATTTGCACCTTGCTTATCTACTTTATTTATAGCAAAAATCATGGGTACATTTGCTGCCGAAGCATGGTTGATAGCCTCGATAGTTTGAGGCATCACGTTGTCGTCGGCAGCTACAATGATAATTGCAATGTCGGTAACTTTAGCACCACGTGCACGCATGGCAGTAAACGCTTCGTGACCCGGAGTGTCGAGGAATGTGATGCGCTGACCATTTTCAAGTTTCACATTGTAGGCTCCGATATGCTGGGTAATACCTCCAGCCTCACCGGCAATTACATTTGTTTTACGAATATAGTCGAGCAGCGAAGTTTTTCCATGATCGACATGCCCCATAACCGTAACGATTGGCGCGCGTGGTAGTAAATCCTCTTCACTGTCTGGTTCGTCTTGTCCGATTGCTTCAACTACATCGGCACTTACAAACTGAGTTGTAAATCCGAATTCTTCAGCTACGATATTAATTGTTTCAGCATCGAGTCGTTGATTGATTGATACCATCATGCCAATGCTCATACATGTAGCAATGACCTGATTTACATTTACATCCATCATTACAGCAAGTTCGCTTACTGTAACGAATTCAGTGAGTTTCAGGATACTTTCTTCATCGTGCTCGCGCTGTTCACGTTCTTGTTGACGTGCGCTCACATTTTCGCGTTTATCGCGACGATATTTGGCACCTTTGCCTTTTTTGTTTCCACCGGCTAATCGAGCAAGTGTTTCTTTGATTTGTTTTTGTACTTCTTCCTCGTTTACAACTGTTTTCAGTGGTTTGCGGTTTCTGTCTTTACCTGGTTTGGCATTTGACTGTTGTCCCGGAGTTGCTTTTTTGGGTTGAGCAATAGTACTTCCAGTTTGTTGTACTTTGTTGATGTCAACTTTCTGATTGGTAAACCGTTCTCTTTTTTTCTTTTTCGAAGCGTTTGCGTCGCCTGTTAATCCTGGCTTTTTAGGCTCGTGATGTTTGTTTTTTTCTTCGCGTTCTTTCTTTTTTTGCTCTTTAGTCTTGGGCTTCGGACGCGTACTTTGATTCAGTAGGTTAAGGTCGATAGTACCTACTACAACCGGGCCTTTTTCCATGACCGGACGACTCAGTGTAAATACTTCATCTTCTTCAGCAGCATTTTCCGAAATTTGTTCATTGACAGCAACTTTTTCGGGTGCTTTCTCATTTATTTTTGTTTCTTTGACTACCTTTTGTGGTTTTGGAGTCATTTCAGGTTTTGCTTCAGCCGCCTTCACAGGTTTTTCTACTTCTGTTTTTGTTACAACATGCTCTGATTTAGCTTCTTCTTTTACCTCAGGTTTGTCAATTTTCTGTGGTTCAGCCTTAGCTTCTTCTTTTATCGGCTCAACTTCTATCGGCTCAACTTTTATCGGTGCCAAATCTTTAGCCACTTCTTGAACTTTAACTATTTCCGTATCTTTAACAGATTCCTGCTTTAGTTCCGGTACGGGTACAGGTATTTCAGCTGGTTCTGGTTTGGTTTCCTGAACAGCTGTTTTTTCTGTATTGTCTTCTTTTTTGTGCTCCGAAGGTTTATTTAAAGCATCGAGATCGATATGACCTACAGCCTTAATATGTGGCATTTGGTCTTTCGGGATCGTTGTTTTTATGGCTTCTACTGGTTTCTCAACCGGTTTTGCCTGAATATAACCTTCCAAAGCTACAGTACCTGCTTTTTCTTTCAGATGACGTTCCTGGCTCAATCGCTCTGATTCCATTTTCAGAGCCATATCTTTATTAAATTCTTTTGCAAGTAAAAGATGTAAATCATCAGACAATTTCAAATTGGGATCGGCGGATAATTTATGACCTTTTTTTGCCAGAAACTCAATGGCGGTAGATAATCCGACATTTAAATCTTTACAGGCTTTACTTAATCTTATGGACATATATTTTGTAAAAAGTATTTTGTTTTGAAATAATAAAATAGCTCGAAAATCAAAGAAATAATATTATTGGGATTATTGTTCCTCTTCCTCGAATTCAGCTTTCAGTATTTCGATAAGTTCATCAATGGTTTCCTCTTCAAGGTCGGTACGACGAATCAGGTCGGCGCGTGGAACTGCCAATACGCTTTTTGCTGTGTCGCAACCAATAGCTTTCAGTGCATCGATAACCCACTGGTCGATTTCGTCGCTGAATTCGTCCAGATAGATATCTTCAATTTCTTCGCTTTCGTCTATATCGCGGAATACATCGAGTGTATAGCCGGTAAGCATACTTGCGAGTTTAATGTTGAGTCCGCCTTTACCAATGGCTTGCGAAACTTCTTCGGGACGTAAATATATTTCGGCCTTTTTCTCTGTTTCGTTCAAACGAATCGACGAAATCTTTGCAGGACTTAAAGCTCTCGAAATAAACAGGCTTACATTATTGGTGAAATTAATAACGTCAATGTTTTCGTTGCGTAATTCGCGTACAATACCGTGAATACGTGAACCCTTTACACCCACACAAGCTCCAACTGGGTCAATACGGTCGTCGTACGATTCCACTGCTACCTTGGCTCTTTCGCCCGGCATGCGTGCAATTTTCTTAATAATAATCAAACCTTCATGAATTTCAGGAACTTCAAGTTCGAAAAGTCTTTCGAGAAAAACAGGTGAAATACGCGAAAGGATAATTTTAGGGTTGTTATTCTTATTCTCCACCATTGCTACCACTGCTCGTACAGTGTCACCTTTGCGGTAAAAATCGCTTGGGATCTGTTCGGTTTTAGGCAGATAAAGTTCGTTTCCTTCATCGTCGATAAGGAGCATTTCCTTTTTCCATATCTGATAAAGTTCGGCGCTTACAATCTGGCCTACTTTTTCGCTGTACTTAGTAAATACACTATCTTTTTGAAGCTCAAGAATTTTCGACGAAAGTGTTTGACGCAATGTCAGAATGGCACGACGCCCGAAGCTGATAAAGTCAACCGGGTCAACCACTTCTTCGCCGACTTCATAATCTTCGTCAATTTTCTTCGCTTCCGAAAGTGAAATTTCGCGGTTGCTGTCCTCCAATTCATCATCATCCACCACAGTACGGTTACGGTAAATTTCGAAGTCGCCCTTGTCGGGGTTGATAATAACGTCGTAGTTGTCATCGGACCCGAACATCTTGGTGATTACGTTTCGGAATGATTCTTCCATAACGCTGATTAGCGTGCTTCTGTCGATGCTTTTCAGTTCCTTGAATTCCGAAAAGGTATCGATTAAATTTATTGTTTCTTTTTTGCTCATGGCTTATTTGAATCTGATAATGTATTTTGTATGTTTAATATCTTGATAGTTGAAAACTAAAGTTTCTGTGATGGTAGTTTTACGCTTGGCACCTTCTGGTTTTATGCTTTTTTCAATGTCGATGCTAAAACTCTCGGGGCTGGCGGCGCTCAGAATACCATTGTGTTTCTGACCTTTCAGGGTAAGTACTTCTACTTCGTTTCCGATATTTTTTTCGTACTGTTTGAGTACTTTGAATGGTTCTGTGAGTCCCGCTGAGCTTACTTCGAGTTCAAAATCTTCGGCTTCGCGGTCGAGTTGCGATTCGATATGTTTGCTCAAATCAACACAAAAATCTATCGCAACGCCTTCGAATGAGTCTACTTCAACCTGTATCCGGTTGTCGTTGCTTATTTTTAAATCGACAAGATAATGGTCTGTTGATGCTAAATGTGACTCAATAATCTGATTTACAGTATCTTTTAAAATCATTTGATAAGTTGAATTAACAACGAAGGGGACTGCTGTCCCCTCCATCTTTTTTCTTTCTGCTTGCAAAAGTACAAAATAATTCTTTAACCGACAAATATTTATGTGTTTTTGCCCTTAAAAATGCATTAATTCATTGATTGTCCGTTTTTGTTCTGATTTTTTACTTGTTTGGAGAAAATGATTATCTTTTTATAGACATCGAACACATATGTTTATTAAGATAATATTTTATTCCTTTAGCTTATTGGCGGTTTTGTGCCGAAAGATTAAATTTTTCAGGAAAACGTGCTTTTGCATTTGTATAATAGGATTGAATAGTTGTCAGATCTGCTGCTTCATCGCCGGTAGGATAAAATAGCGCTTCGATGGATATTTCTTTTTTTTCATAATCGAGGCATGCGATCTGAATAGGAATCTTAGCCATCTGTGCAATGTGATAAAATCCCATTTTCCATTTGGGCGATAAACTGCGGGTGCCCTCGGGTGTAATGGCTAAATGAAATTCAGAACGACGTTCAAATTCCTCTGCCATTTGTTGCGTAATGGATGTGCTACGCGATCGATCTACTGGTACGCCACCCATGGCATCGAAAATATAACCTATGGGAAAGAAAAACCACGATTTTTTTATCAGGAATGAAGCTTTGCGAGCCAGTGACCAGTAGGCAAGTTTTCCAATCGGGAAATCCCAGTTACTGGTGTGCGGGGCTACACATATTATACTTTTTACAGGCTCGTCAACTTTTACAATTACCTTCCAACCTGCTGTTTTTAAGAGCCATTTGCTAATTCTTTGCATCTTAGTGTCTTTAGTTTTTTAGCTTGCGACAGTCTGTTTTGTCGCACAAATCAGTATGCAAATATATATCATTTTTATCGAAACAATTCTGTTGAAAAGATTTTTGAGGAGAAAACAAATCCTTTTACTAATTTTGTAAATCTATGCTCGGAAAATAAATATAATTATCGGGTAAAAAAAAATAGTGATTTATGTATGGAATTTTTGAACGAACTTAATGAAAGTCAGCGCAAAGCTGTGGAGTATGTCGATGGGGCTTCGCTTGTGATAGCGGGTGCCGGATCGGGGAAAACGCGTGTGCTGACCTATAAAATAGCTTATCTTCTCAAAAAAGGTATTCATCCAACATCAATTTTGGCGCTTACTTTTACCAACAAAGCAGCGCGTGAAATGAAAGAACGTATTGCTCAAATGGTAGGCGAGCGTACTGCGCGATATCTGTGGATGGGTACATTTCACTCTGTATTTTCCAGAATTTTACGTGCCGAAGCAGAAAAAACCGGTTATTCGAAAAATTTTAGTATTTACGATTCGTCCGATTCAAACAGTTTGATAAAGTCGATTGTGAAAGACCTGAAAATCGACGAGAAAACTTATAAAGCGGGCCTTGTGCATTCGCGTATTTCGTTTGCCAAAAACAATTTGATAACTCCTGATGCTTATCGGGGAAATACCGATTTGTTGAAAGCAGATATGTATAGCAAAGTGCCTCGGATTGTCGATGTTTACGATATTTACACACAGCGTTGTAAACTTGCTGATGCAATGGATTTTGATGATTTGTTGCTTCAAACTAATATTCTGTTTCGGAATCACCCCGATGTGTTACAGAAGTATCGAAATGCATTTTCGTATATCTTAGTCGATGAGTATCAGGATACTAATTTTGCTCAGTATCTGATTGTTCGCAAGTTGTCGGAGCAACACGAGCGTATTTGTGTGGTGGGCGATGATGCGCAAAGTATTTATTCGTTCAGAGGTGCAAATATCGATAATATTCTTAAATTTAAAAACTCATACAGCAATGCGCAGGTTTTTAAACTCGAACAGAATTACCGATCGACACAAACCATTGTAAATGCAGCTAACAGCCTGATAGATAAAAACTCAGAGCAGATAAGAAAAAATGTTTTTTCGGAAAAGGAAAAGGGTAATTTGATAAAGCTTTTAAGCACATTTACCGACCTTGAAGAAGGAGTTGTGGTTGCCGATAGCATAAATCAGTTGCGGAGAAAACAGGGTTATAGTTATCAAAATATTGCAATTCTGTATCGTACCAACTCGCAATCGCGCGTGCTCGAGGAGGCATTGCGAAAAAAAGCCATTCCGTATCGTATTTATGGTGGATTGTCGTTTTATCAGCGCAAGGAAATAAAAGATGTGATTGCATATTGCCGATTAATTAATAATCATAACGACGAAGAAGCAATAAAACGTATTATTAATGTGCCTGCACGTGGAATAGGTGATACTACTGTCGGAAAACTTACCGAATGTGCTCAGACGCATGCAGTGAGTATTTGGGATGTGTTGCAGGATATGTTAGCATATAATTTAGCGGTAAATGCCGGTACAGCTACTAAGTTGGCCGGATTTCGTAAAATGATTAGTTTTTTTGCTTCCCAATCGGATAGCTTGAATGCCTATGAACTTGTGATGCAAATTGTAAAAATGACAGGCATTATCAACGACACTTATGTAGATAAATCGCCCGAAGCCATGAGTCGGCAGGAAAATGTACAGGAATTACTTAAAGCCATTCATGAGTTTTGTGAGCAACGTGTTACTGCCGGAGAATCAGCTAATATTGGTGACTTTTTGTCGGAAGTGTCGCTGCTTACCGATCAGGATAATACCGACGATGCAAACACCGAAAAGGTAACCATGATGACTGTGCATGCAGCCAAAGGGCTGGAGTTTAAAGCTGTGTTTATTGTGGGTATGGAAGAAGATTTGTTCCCATCGGCTTACGCTTTCGAAAGCGAAAGAAGTCTTGAAGAGGAGCGACGCTTATTTTATGTAGCTATAACAAGAGCTGAGGAGCAGTGTTTTATCAGTTTCTCTAAATCGCGTTTTCGAAACGGGAAAACAACAAACTCGAATCCAAGTCGTTTTATCAAGGATATTGACCCGCAATATCTTGATGCCCCGGAGGAAAAAGTTCAGCCTTCGTGGCTTCAACGACAGGACGAGAGTTTCGATTTTGAGTTTGAACGCAAGTCGTTTCAGCATCAAAGCTTTAGTTCAAGTAAAGTTACTAAACCAGTCGAACGTCAGACGGCGCAGAAGTTGATAAAGATTGCAGCGCGAGAGCAAGGAACGAAGCAAGTAGTGGAGAACAAAAATCTACCTGTAGGTGCTTTTGTGAAGCATGCTGTTTTTGGTATAGGAAAAGTGCTGGAAACAACTATTGCCGATGGTAATGAAAAAGCAGAAATTGACTTCGGCGAAAAAGGCAAAAAAAGCCTTTTGCTGAAATTCGCAAAGCTTGAATTGCTATAAAAAAAGCGGACAATCCTCAAATGCTGAAGATTGTCCGCTTTTTATATTGATATAATTTGTTACATTAAATATTGTTCGCTGATTGATTTGTGCTCCTGCACACGGTAAATGGTGTCGGCAAACATATCGGCAATTGAAAGAATGCGTACTTTATCACATTTTTTACATTCAAAAGGTATTGAATCTGTAAAAACAATTTCGGATAGTGCCGATTCCATTACTCTTTGAGATGCTGCGCCCGACATTACACCGTGCGTTACAATGGCCCGTACACTATTAGCACCATTTTTCATCATCAGATCGGCTGCCATGCAGAGTGTTCCTGCCGTGTCCACCATGTCGTCGGTGATGATTACATCTTTGCCCTCCACATCACCAATTATGGTCATTTGGCCAACGACATTGGCTTTCTCGCGTGTTTTATGACAAAGTACCATTGGAACACCAAGATGTTTCGAATACGAGCCTGCGCGTTTCGAACCACCTACGTCAGGTGAGGCAATTACCAGATTCTCAATGTTTAGTGACTTGATAAATGGTACAAAAATGGTCGAGCCATAGAGATGGTCGACCGGTACATTAAAGAAGCCCTGAATCTGATCGGCGTGTAAGTCCATGGTAATCACACGGTCGACACCAGCTACGCTCAGCATATCTGCAATAAGCTTGGCGGCGATTGATACCCGGGGTTTGTCTTTTCTGTCCTGACGAGCCCAGCCAAAATACGGAATCACGGCAATTACCTTGTATGCCGATGCGCGTTTGGCAGCATCAATCATCAACAGTAATTCCATAAGATTGTCTGAATTGGGGAAGGTCGACTGAACAAGGTAAACGTACTGGCCGCGGATCGACTCTTCGTAAGACACTGAAAACTCGCCATCAGAGAAGTGCTCAATTTTCATTTTGCCGAGCGGACATTTGAGGCTTTCACAAATTTTTTCAGCTAAATAACGACTGTTAGTTCCTGAAAAAACCTTGAAGGGGGCAGTAAATACTGACATGAATTTTTTTATGTTATTAGTTTTACCGAAATTTTCTGCAAAAGTACGGAAATTAATCTTAAAAACATACGGAAATACGGATAATTATTTCCTGAAAATTTGATAGTTTTTAAATGCATTTTTCAACGGTTTGTAATAGCGTGATATGTTTTGAAAAGAACAATAGAGTCTTATGACTTGCCTTGTACCATATCTGTATCAATAATCAGTACTTTTCCGCAAACGTTTGAAATGAAAATTGCGACATTTCCTGTTAAGCTGATTGAGTTTTGCTGTATTATACATTACTTTTGAATTCATTTTTCACAGTTAGCCAATTAATAAGCTAAAATTCAAGACTCTATGAAGATTCATTTTAAAATTTCGTACTTTACATACTGGGGGCAACGCTTGTTGGTGTCCGGAAATATTCCTCAGTTGGGAAATGGTGATTTGACGAAAGCACTGGCTCTGAGTTTTCAGCACAAAGAGGACTGGACGGGCGAAATTGAATTACCCGAAATGCCTGCTGAGCCTGTCAGATACAAATATGTGTTGTTCAACGAAAATAACGGACTCTACACCGAGGAGTGGGGCGACGATAGAATATTGGATGCAAATCCGGCCAAAACGGCTCACCTGTTTTGCTTCGATCAGTGGAATTCGCCCGCAGCGCTAGAAAACACTTTCAGCACAGCGCCTTTCAAAAATGTATTGATGCCCGATGAACATTCGGTTGGCGAAGATAAAACAACGAAGTTCACGCATGTTTTTAAAGTGAAAGCACCTTTGCTTTCAAAAAACCATGTATTGTGTGTTGTTGGTAATTGCGATGCGCTGGGAAACTGGTCGACTGTGAAACCTGTAATGATGCAGAAATCGGAAGATGGATATTGGCTCAGGAAGGTTGATTTATCGAAATTAAACGCCGATGTACATTATAAATATGGTGTGTACGATCCCGAGGATAAAAACTTTGTGCAATTCGAATCGGGAGCCGACAGAGTAGCGCCTGTAGTCAATGCCAAAAGTTCGCTGGTGGTGCTGAACGATGGTTTTGCAGCTTTACAACTTCCGGCCTGGAAAGGTGCAGGTGTGGGTATTCCGGTGTTTAGTCTGCGCTCGAAACAAAGCTTTGGCGTGGGCGATTTCAGCGATTTGAAACTGATGGTGGACTGGGCTGAAAAAACCGGACTGAGACTTATTCAGGTGCTTCCGCTCAACGATACGATTGGTACACATACCGATGCTGATGTGTTGCCTTATGCGGCTATTTCGGCTTTTGCGCTGAATCCGCTTTTTCTGAATTTACCTGCTATGGGTAAGTTACCTGCGACACACGAATTGCAAAAAGAATATAAGCAAAAACAAAAAGACCTGAATGCGCAGGTTCTTGTACCTTTTCTCGAAGTTGTAAGTTATAAACTGGCTTATGCCAAAGAGTTATATCTTGCCAAAAAAGATAAATTTCTGAAAGATAAAGCCTATCTCGAATTCTTCGGAAAGAACGAATACTGGCTTGTTCCTTACGCTGCTTATTGTGTTTTGCGCGATAAGTTTGGCACTTCCGATTATCGTCAGTGGGATGGTTTCTCGAAATACAACGCCGAAAAAATCAAAGAATTCAGCGCGCCCGACCAGGCTCATTTCGACGATATTGCAACCAATTATTTCATTCAATACCATTTGCATTTACAGTTGCTTGATGCAGCTGAATATGCTCACGCGCATTCCGTAGTACTCAAAGGCGATATCCCGATTGGAGTAAACCGTAACAGTGTGGATACCTGGGTTTCACCCGAGTTGTTCAACCTGGATATGCAGGCCGGTGCACCGCCTGATATGTTTGCCGTAAAAGGTCAAAACTGGGAATTGCCTACCTACAACTGGGATATGATAAAACGTACCGGTTTCGATTGGTGGAAAAAGCGTTTTGCGCAAATGGCAAACTATTTCGACACTTTCCGTATCGATCATATTCTGGGATTTTTCCGTATTTGGCAAATTCCAAACAATCAGGTGGAAGGTATCATGGGACACTTATTCCCTTCGGTACCTGTGCATATAAATGAGTTTTCGGATAAAGGTATCTGGTTCGATTACAACCGTTTTTGTAAACCTTATATTACTGATGCCATTTTGTGGGATATTCTGGGTGATGATGCTGTGTGGGTAAAAGCCAATTGTTTGCAAATTGAAGATGGCTGGATTTTACGCCTGAAACCGCAGTATCAGAGTCAGGAAGCTATTGAGAGAATGTACGCAGAAGGCAAAATAAGCGAAAAGATAAAATGGGGCTTGTTCGATCTGATTTCGAATGTGCTTTTCTTCGAAGCAGAAGGCAGTCAGGGCAAACAGTATTTTCCGCGTTATGGGATGGATAGTTTGCGCTCGTTCCGCGATCTCGACGACTACACCAAACATCGCTTGCGCGAAATTTATGTAGATTATTTTTATCGCCGTCAGGATGCGCACTGGTATCAATCGGGTATGGAAAAACTGCCTGCACTTAAGCGTTCGACCAATATGCTGATTTGTGGCGAGGATTTGGGTATGATGACCGATTGTGTGACGACTGCCATGAAGGATTTGGCCATTTTGAGTCTCGAAGTACAACGAGCTCCGAAATCGAATAAAATTGAATTCTTCCATCCAGCTGATGCGCCTTATTTGTCGGTTGTAACACCTTCGACGCACGATATGAGCACCATACGTGGCTGGTGGGAGGAAGATCGCGCTGTGACGCAGCGATTCTACAACTCGCAACTCGGACATTGGGGTGAAGCGCCTTATTTTTGCGATTGGTGGATTTGTCGCGACATTTTGCTGCAACATCTTTATTCGCCGGCCATGTGGGCTATTTTCCAGTGGCAGGATTTGCTGAGCATCTCCAACGAATTGCGTCGTGAAAATCCTAACGAAGAACGTATCAATGTACCTTCGAACTCGAAAAGCAGCTGGCGGTATCGCATGCATATCAATCTCGAAGAACTGATTGAACAAGAGGATTTTAATTACGAATTACGTAATTTTATTAAACAATCAGGAAGATAGTTTATTCAACTTCTCAATCAATAATTTTAAAGCGAAATAATACAGGAATGTGTTGTTTCGCTTTCTTATTTGCGTAAATAATTTATTTCTAATTTATTAGCATTTATTGCTGATAAAATGAAATATTAATTGCGTATTTACTGACAAATCTTTGTGAAGTTTTGTTATCTTTGCAGCGATTTTGGTATCAGGCTTTCCGTTCGGAAGGTTTGATAAAAGGGAATCCGGTGAAAATCCGGGACAGTACCCGCTGCTGTAAGCTCATTTTTAGTTTACAATTGACAATGTACAATTGATAATTAAAAAAACGTATTGAACAACACTTTTGCCACTGGGCACCTCCTTGTTTTTATATCTGTTGATATAGAGCGATGTTCCTCTCCTTCGGAGGGGTTAGGGGAGGCCGGGAAGGCGTTCAAATACGGGAGTAAGTCAGAAGACCTGCCACAATCGTTGTAAATACATTTTTGCTTTCGGGAAAATATTGCAAAAATCGGATTGTAATCTTCGTGACTGTTGTATTCCATTCTTCATTTCTCAATTTGTTTTTATTGTTTTCAATAAGCAATTGTGTGTATTTACATCTATCGGGCGTTTTTGTAATTATCTAACAATTAAATATTTAAAAAAAAGAACAATGAAAACAAACAAATTGGCACTTTTGCTGCTATCTGTAGTTTTTGCACTTGTATCGTGCGAAACCGAAAATCCAAAAACTCAAATTCTTGTCGATTTCGAAAATGTGAGTCTAACCGACAGCGTTTGGAATGGTTCAGATGGCGCCGGCGATTTGGTTATCTCCGGAATTACATTCACAAATAAATACGATTCGGTGTCGTACGATGGTTATATGATGTATTTCTGGAATGGATTTGCATGTTCGGCCAAAACCGACAAGACTACAAAAGGATATGAAAATCAATACGCAGCTATTGCAGGCTCAGGAGCAGCAGGTTCGAAACAATATGCGCTTGTGTACGATTCGGCCTCTATTTCGCTTCCTGCCGAAGCCGGTGTGGAATATAGTATCGAAAGCGCTATGCTTACAAATAATACATGGGCTTATTACGAAATTAAAGAGGGTGGTTTCGGTAAGGTATTTGCTGCGGGTGATTGGTTTAAAGTGATTGTTACAGGTTATCTCGACAATAAAGAACAGGGGACTGTTGAGTATTATCTCGCCGATTTCAGAGATGGAAAAAGCTTTATTTCTGATAATTGGGCTAAAGTGGACTTTAGCGCGCTTGGAAATGTGGATAAAGTAAGTTTTCTTTTCGACTCTACCGATAAATTTGGCGAATGGATGAATACGCCTGCTTTTGTGTGTGTCGATAACGTAGTTGTGGTGAAAAAAGACAAAGAATAAGAGCAGAATTTATTTTAAAATAAAACAAGCTTTTCGGAGTTTGTAAAACTTTCAATTTTTAGTTTCGGTATGTCTACAGTGCCTATCTGCCATAATACGAACTGTGCATACAACAAAAAACCGGGTAAGTGATTATCCGGTTTTTTAATATTGAGAAAATATTTTTTGAAATACATTTCTGATAATGAAGAGGGTAGGATAGTTGACAGAAAAAAATATACCGAAAGCCTTGTAAATTCAGGAAAAAGCAGTACTTTTGTCGCCGGATAAGTCCTACACGACCAGCTCCCTTCGAACTCCCCCAGGGCTTGACCGCAGCAAGGGTAGTAGGTTGTAGCGGTGCGATGTAGGGGGCTTATCCACTTGCCTCTTTAGCTCAGTTGGCCAGAGCACGTGATTTGTAATCTCGGGGTCGTTGGTTCGAATCCGACAAGAGGCTCAAAAAAAAGCT
>JAFGVV010000060.1 GCA_016937795.1 Paludibacteraceae bacterium | reverse complement strand
CCCAAAAATCTAACTTATTGATTGCCTGTCATTCCGAACGTAGTGAGGAATCTAATAAGCTAAAAAAACTAATTCAAACTATTTTTTGTCGGTCAGTAGTGATTAAATTTATTGGGTATTTTTTTCTAACCTCACATTAACTAAATATGATTCATTATCCCAACGGGATAACATACTTATAGAGAACACAATCCAACCCATCGCCCATACGACCCCGAAAGGGGTCGAATAACAACCATGAATGGCATTTTTTCTATAAATTTGCGACACCTACGGCGTCGGGGGCGATAAATGCTGATTTTAAGATTGACAACTAATTTCTTCAATAATTGATTTTACTCCGCTGGTATTTAATTGTTTTTTAAAGGCAACTTTATATCCATCCAAAGTGAGTTGATTGAAAAATTTCTCAGCGCAATTAATTTTCATTGCTTCTTCACCTCGTAAATCAGATTCGGATTTGTAGTCCTTTGACTCTATCACGATGTTTAATTCTTTTTGCCCATCCTTTTTATTTACAACATACATAAAATCAGGGCTATATGAATCAGTCCCAATGGTGGGAATCGAGATGCTTTTTCTGGGGATTTTACCAAACACAATAACATCCTGAATACTCTCCATTATGTTTTTTCTTTCCAAGTCAGAATCATAAGCAATTACATCATAGAGATATTTCTCAGAAGGCTGACCATTTAATAGATTTACACCAATTTCACCTTGCACAACCTCCTCATTTATTGATCCATCAATATTTGTCAATTTTGTTGAAGTAGGTGTGTATGTGGTTTGTTTGTAATTAAAGCGACCGTTTAAATTGTTGTATTTCCAATCGTTGAATTTAGATATAAAACGCGAAAGCGAGTTTTCGTTAAATAATGAAAGATTGAATTCTGACTTTGAAGCAACATATTGAACAATAGCATTATGAATTATTGTTATAGGAATTGAAGTGGCTTTGTTTATTCGTTTAAGAAACACATTATACGGCATTTTCTTACCACTAATGAAGAATATAGCTCCTGCATCGCTTAAAACTTCTGCCTTGTCTTTACCTGCTTTGATAGTTTGGCGGTCAGAACTTATTTCCTGTAAACTAAAAACGCCATCATGTAATAAACTTTGTAAATCATTGGCAATAGATTCATCAACGCTTTTGTCGAAAAACAGAATATATTTTTTGTTGATGGCAGTCCACAATTCCTTTAGCTCATTGAATTTAGCTAATCGAACTTTGACTGTATTTCGTTGGTTTTTATTCTTGTCAATTACCTTATTACCAGTAAGTCGTGTCGTGTTAAATTCGGGGTAGTCCTGATAGAAATCATCAATCCTATCTGATATAATTACTTTGTCGGTATCAATAAAGTCCTTGGTTAGCAATTCTATGAAGAGTGTTTTTGAAGTAATCCCTTTTAAGTTTGCCACACGCTCCATTTCTTCATTTGAAATTTCTAGAGCCTTATTTTCAGGCAACTCTGCATTAATTTCAGCAACTAAACGATTGGCAAAATCAGCTTCAGTAAAATCTACAATATAGTTCAACAGAAATTCTTCATTCGAAATTCGGTTGCCAAATTCATCAACCGGCAAGCGCAACCCGCGACCCACTTCCTGAATTTTGCTATTGTCGCTTCCGCTCGAACGCAATTTGACTATGGTAAATACATTTGGATTGTCCCAACCTTCTTTTAATGTCCACTTCGAAAACAAAAATCGGCGCGTATTTAGTGAACCATCTTCATTTACAATGGATAACAGTTTCTTTTTGTTGTGTAAAATTTCATCCACTTCTTCGGCAATACTTTCATCGCTATCCGTATTATCTTTCGCAAAATAACCGGCATGACAGGCTGAAATATCAGCTTTACTTGCTTCGAGATAAGTACGGTATTCGTCCGAACAAGATTGTTTTAGTTCATATTCAATACGTTCATTTAGTAGCTGTTCGAAAATTGTGTGCAGCCATTTATCGCCGTTAATGTCGCCACGATAGGATTCAATATTGTCGATAAAGAAAAGTGCTAATGTTTTAATTTTGCATGGTCGGTTGAAATTGGCTCGTTCTGTCTCAAAATGCCGTTGAATAGCCAACCGAATCATTTGTTCCTGATACGAATCGGAAAAAATATCTACCGTAAACTCTTCGCCAACCCGTTTTTCCTGTCCGTTCGAAAACTCAACAAAGTTTGAGCCAATACCCGAAATTGTCAAGCCTCGCAGTTCATCACTAATTACCGAAAGCGAATCGCCCGACTGCATGGTATAAGATTTACGCACTGTAGCCAAAATATGATTGAACGTCACTGAGGTTTTACTCTCAATAGAAGTGATTTTTATTTTTTCGTCTTTCGATGATAAAGGCTCAAAATGCTCCTTTGCAACTCCTTTAATGAGGTTCTGATTAAAAGATGCACAAGCATTTAAGTCGTAAAGTAAATTGAGATAATCTTTTTTTGTTACTTTGTTTTTCCCTTTGCCAACCGTAATATCCGGAAACGTAGCACCAAAACGAATAATACATTGCGGTTTTAGTTCATCCGTAATTTTTTCAAAGGCCTTTTGGTCACGCTGAAAGCGATGTGGCTCATCAATTATTACAAAAGGTTTGGTTGCAGCCAATGCATCGAAAGGTCGATAATATCCGTGAATACCAAAGTCATAATCGGAACGTGAAAGCATGGTGGCATTAGTCAACAAATGCATATTGGTGAGCAATACAAAGATTTTATTGCTTGTTTGGTTAGAGCCTTCTACAAAAGCACGTACTGCACTTGGGAAAAATGTTTTTCCTTTCTTTTTTGTTTGTGCTTTCAGCGTATAAAGTTCAATTTGAGCGCCATAGCCGCAAGTGTTTTCAAAGTGTTTTTGTACATAGCTGTCGCCCAGAAACTGCTCTGCACCCGCTTTTATTGGCAATGTGGGCACAGCTACGATAAATTTATTAATTCCATACAGGCGATGAAGTTCATAAATGGCATGGGTGTAAACATAGGTTTTACCTGTACCTGTTTCCATCTTTATATCCAAATGTAGGGCTTTTTCGGTATTGGCAATGGTACGAAATGATGAGTGCACTTCATTTTCGATTTGAATCTGTTTGATGTTTTCAAAAATGCCATTTTCAATTGAAACATTCGGATTTGTGTAATATTGGTTTGGCTGATTGATTTCCGCTTTTTGAAATACCTTAGCAATAGCATCAACAGCGCACTGCTGATGTGTAAGCCCTGTTTGTAGAATTAGTTCCATAGTTTAGTAACGAATATCGAAGTTTGCTTTCAGATTTTTGTGACTGTCTTTAAGCACAAACAGGTTTTTGCGAAGCATTTCGGTTTGTGAAAAATTGAAACTATAACCGAACACCACAATGTTTTCGGGACTAAAGGCAGATTCTTGTTGGTATTTATCGAGCAGTGCCACCATATCGTTTTCATCTATGCCTGCTTCGATAAAATATAGATGCTTGCCACACAAATAAGCCTTATAATTCGCTAATTTTACTTCCTGTACTTTTGCACCAAAGCCGTAACCATCCTTTACTAACCAAGTTTCGAGCACTGTTTCTTTTCCAAACAAACTCAATGTGTCGTTATTGCTAAACAATTCGCTGGCTTTAAACTCTTCCAATTTGTCCAATGTGTCTGCCGATGGTTCAACTAATGTATAATGTTTAAAACCATAGTCGATATCTGCACCTGTTTCGGCTTTTATTTTAACTGCAGAACGTGTTATTCTTTCAATACCTATTTGGTCAAGATTATGCGAACGATTTACAGAATCTAAGAAGTTAAATAGTGTTTTAAATTTTATTCTTTCATCTGGATTTGCATTTTCGTATGTTATATCTAAATTTTCAGGCAATTGGATTAAAAAGTATCTACGGTTCCCTTTATCAATATTTGCCCTCATAACGGCTTCAGCAGTAGTTGCTGAACCAGAAAAGAAATCTAATACAATTTCATCTTCTGTGTAATTTGATAAGATTAGATTTTTTATTAATAATACTGGCTTATTGTAATCAAAATACTTCTCGCCAAAAAGATCAATGAACTCCTTATCACTTTCTTGATTATCGCCCCAATCTGATAGTAGTAAGTCCGTTATAGATTTTCTTTTGCCAATTTCTTCTATTGCAACATCCCTTCTTAATCCATTTTGTGCTGTTATAAACAAAAGGTCATTTTTAATATAATCATCAATTTTGTCTTGAGAGACTGAAAACTTTGAAATTACATTTACTTCATTTGTAGAATATCCATTTTTGATATAAATATCATTTAAATATTCTATTTCCATAGTTTTAATTTTATATTTACCGGCTTTAATTATTCTATTAGATTCTCCTTTAACTCTGCAATTGGATTTGAAATGCCTTTGACATTCTTTGTTTGAAACGTTTATAACCTTTTTCGTCGAGTCAGAAGTTCCATCTATAGATAATTTCTCCAATTTTTCCTTGTTTTTTGAATAAACAAGAATATACTCCATCACTTTTGCTGTATGTGTTGCTAAGAACGAAGGTTGTTTTTTCTTTTTCCATTTTAGTACTTCTACAAAATTCTCCTCTCCAAAAACACTGTCACAAAGCAGTTTTAGATTTGCCTGTTCGTTATCATCTATTGAGATAAAAATAACTCCATCCGATTTAAGTAAATCACGCGCAAGCAATAAGCGAGGGTACATAAAAGTAAGCCAAGCCGAATGTGAAGCAGAACCACGTCGGGTAAGGACAAGAATCTTTTGTGCTTGTTCGTCGCTTATACTTAATTTTGAGGTAAGTTCTTCGGCTGAGTAATTAAATTTGTCGTTATACACAAAACCATCACTTCCTGTGTTGTATGGCGGGTCGATATAGATGCATTTTACTGCTCCGGTGTACGATTTTAGCAAGTGTTTCAGTCCGTCGAGGTTATCGCCACTGATATACAGGTTTTGACTGTTGGCGTTTTCGGGTTTTGCATTGTGTTCTGTATCAGGCTGTATGATAGTCGTAGTGTCAACCGAAGCCAGTAGTTTAGCATAGTTTTTTCCCAGGAAATTGAGGTCGTAACCTTCGTGTGTGACATCTACATCCGCACGTACCAGTTCTTTGAATTTATCTATATCAAAGTTTCCTTCTTTGTTAAAGCATTGTGGGAAATGCGTGTGAAGAATTTCTAATGTTTGAGCATTAGAACTTACGGCTTTGTTGTTTTGGAGAATGTCTTTTATCATGGTTTCAGCTTACGCCTCTGCCATTATTCAGGTAAGATTCTAGTACGCTTTGGATGCAAAAAGCGTGGACAAAATCCTTATCCACACCCAAGACCCCCTGAGAAGGGCACACAGAAATGATAAGTCAAACGTCCACGCCGTTGGGCGCAAACATTTTGCTTAATCATTCTATTTCTGTGGTTCGCTTTTTTTGAAATTTCTCAGGTTTCCTTGGGTGTGCGAACAATAGCAGAATGCTATTTAATTAATATGTTGTAAAATATCTGTTTATATCAATATGTCGAAATTGATTTTTTTATTTTTAATTTGTTCGGATTTTGTCTGGTATCAAAAATAGCAACAATAAAAACTCGTTTTTCGTTGTGAGTGTAATATAAAGTAGTTTGTTTTGTAATTACTAACCGGTGCAATCCACTTTTCAAACTTGATTTTTCTGTACTAAGTGGATATTTGCATATTTGTAAAACAGCAATATCTAATTTCTGAATAAAGTTTTGTTTGTCTTTAACAGACCATTCGGATTCAAGATAATGAAGCAACTTGTCGATTCCAAACGAAGCTGATTTTGAAAAAACAACTTTTCTCATTTTCGATGTTTTGACATTACAGCTTCATAATCAACTGTTTCTCCTTTTTCGATTTCTAAAAGCGATTTTTCTACTTCCATTTGCTTTTGGTCAGTCATCGTTTCCCAAAAATCAACTTTCTTTGGTTGAATTGTAATTAATTTTAAATCAGCAAGGTTTTTAATTAACTGCATTGCCTTTGGGTTATTAACCTGAATGCTAATTGTTTCCATATTTGTTATTTTATATTCAGTCTCCGGCTCGCTGGCTAATTGATTAGAAGGCTGTATAGATAGTTCAATTCCTGTATTCTGAATTTCTAATGCATACGGATTTGACGCATTAAACTCGTTTTCGCTGATAGGATGTGGTTCTATGCGTAAATCAATTTTTCGTCGCAACCGCATTAGTTGTTTTTGCGCATCAAAAAAATCGGGCATATTACCCAATACTACGGCAATATCAATGTCGCTTTCTTCGCGTTCGTTTCCTTTCGCATACGAACCAAAAAGATATGCTTTTTTTACATCCCATTCGGCAGGTATTAGTTTTGTAAATCGTTCAGCAGTTTCTATAATTGATTGATTAACCATGTCCGTATTTTTATAATGTTATTTATTCATTGTGCTGTATATTCTTTAGTACAGCGCGTTCTGAATTCCTGCTTATAGTTATCGTATCGTGTGTTCAAATTGAATGCTGTAATTTCATCCAACCATTCCTCCTGCTCTTCTGTTAATTCAATCTGTGATATTCTTGCTAAACGTAGTAAATCATGGATAAATAATGGATGTTTCTGTTGCTTTTTTACATAATGAGCTTTAAGCAGTTTCTCAATTACTAAATGTCCGATAAAAAGTGACCAAATATAGTTTTTTGTTTCATACAAATCATTCATAGTTTTGAAATCCTTTTCAGCACTTTCAATCCAATAATTTAGAATTTGTTTCGTGTCAATGTTCACTTTCATAGATTAGCGTGTCATTGCATGTTTTAATTCTTGTGCTCAGATATTTAAAGGTTACGAATTCGTTAGCTTTAAAATCAGGATTGTGTATTTCCTCCCAAATTCCAATAAACTCTAAAGTGTTTCTATTGCGCATCCAACTGTAAATCATTGAATCGTCGCCGAACCCCTTCACCATATCCGTCAATGATATGAAGTCTGAGTCCTGATATTCAACTATCGTAATATCTGTACCTGTAACATTGATTTGCTTACTTTTCACAGCATTGTATTTAGTCAGTACATGATTTAATTGTGGCAAATTAGCCAGAATTAAAATTAGAATAAAATTTCTTCCATTCAGCGCACAATCAATGACCGAATGCTATTGATAAGTATCTTATTTTAATTCAATATATTATCTGTTTGTTGTTTTTGTTCTGAAATGTTTTGTAAAAATAATAGCTTTCGTTCAATAATCCTATTATTCCTGTTACTAAAATGCAATTATTGTTCGTATTCCCTTGTTCAGGGCAATTCGTATTCCTCTGTGGGTTCGCTGGCTATCTGATTTTGAAATTTGGCAATTTTGTAAAGATATTCAGGTGCAAAGTCGGCTCCGTTTTTCCATTCTATTGTATTGTAGTGTATGCTGAAGTCTCTGAAAAAACTTTTGTGTTTCAGTGGATTGAAAACAGTCCCATTCAACTCATTGGCCAAATCAACCAGATATATTTCACCATTATTGAATTGAATCTCTATTTTGTAGTCTTCAATATACTTCGCTTTACTAATTTCTAAAAACATAGCTGATTATTTTAGGGGTTCAATTTTAAATAACTCATCTCCTTTTTACGTTAAACTCCAATCAATCTTCTTCCTCCTCCTCTTCGTTGCTGTCGTCACCTTTTCGGTATGCCGAGGGTGAAACACCGAATTGCTCTTTAAAGCATTTTGCAAAATACTTGGGCGAACTGAATCCCAGCATATAGGTGATGTCGGAAATGTTATATTCAGGATTGTTGCTGAGGAGCGAAGCCGCTTTTTTCAGACGTACATTCTGTATAAATTCATTGGGCGTTTGTCCGGTGATGCCTTTCAGTTTGGTGAACAGTTTGGTACGTCCCAAAGCTATTTCGCGTGAGAAAGCCGGCACATCGAATTCGCTGTCGTCGAGGTGTTGCTCTACAATTTGCTGTGCCTTTTCCAGAAACTCCAGATCCATTTTATTGGTGGCTATCAGTCGCGGACTGAAACCTGTTTGTTTTGTGAACTTGTCCTGAAGTACCCTGCGGTTGTTTACCAGATTGTTACAACGTGTAATCAAGGTTTTTACATTGAAGGGTTTGGTGATATAGTCGTCGGCACCGAGGCGCAGACCTTCAATATTATATTCCACAGCTGTTTGTGCAGTAAGCAAAACGACAGGAATATGGCACACCTGGAAATTA
Organism: Paludibacteraceae bacterium; assembly: GCA_016937795.1. Taxonomy (GTDB): domain Bacteria; phylum Bacteroidota; class Bacteroidia; order Bacteroidales; family Paludibacteraceae; genus Paludibacter. The sequence goes on along the minus strand of JAFGVV010000060.1, from coordinate 51,194 downwards.
TTTTTGATTTTCGAGCACATTTCGCTGCCCGACATTTCGGGCATCATCAGGTCGCTTAGCACAATGTCGGGTTGATGTGCGATGGTCATTTCCAGTCCTTCGGCACCGTTGACTGCCGTATATATTTTGTAGATGGGTTCGAAAATACTCTTTAGCATTTCGCGCAGTTCGTCGTTGTCTTCCACAATCAGCATCGAAAACACAGGCTCGTTGTTTTGCAGTTGTGTGCTTTTCACTTCCTGCATAAATTCATCGTCTATTTCGTTTACCTGCTGCAGATATGCATCTGTTTCGGCGGTTTGCGTCACTTTTTGTTCGTCGCTGAAATGAGCGGAGCCTTTTCGTAATGTTATTGTAAAAATACTACCTACCTGTGGTTGACTTTCCACATGAATTTCGGCTTTGTGTGTTTCCAGAATACTTTTGGTAAGTGCCAGTCCAATGCCAGTGCCGGGAGCCATGTTGCTGATTTGCAGTCCGTTTTCGGCCTGATAGAAACGGTCGAAGATTTTCTCAATGGCCTCAGCCGAAATGCCTACGCCGCTATCGGTTATTTTTACTTCCACACGGTCGGCTTGTTCGGTCACCGAAATGCCAATGCTTCCATCCTTGGGCGTGTATTTAAACGCATTGGAAATCAGATTGTAAAAAACTTTCTGCATCTGTGCAGCATCGAAGCAGAGCGGGATTTTTTCCTCCCGGCAATCGAAGTTAAACTTAATGTCCCGATAGACCGCATATTCGTTGAACGACAGATATACCTCGTAAATAAATTTCACAAAATCCTGTTCGCTGACCTTTATATGTAAATGTCCCTGTTCGGTTTTTCTGAATTCGAGTAATTCGTTGATCAGGTTTTGCATGGTAAGGGTGTTACGTTTCACGTTCAGAATGCGATTGTACACCGATGGCTGAATGTTGTGCATTTGCAGCAGCATATCCACCTGCCCTTTGATAAGCGTAAGTGGTGTACGGAATTCATGCGAAATATTGGTGAAAAAGCGCAGTTTCGACTGGTTTACTTCCTCGAGGTGGACTTTTTCTTTTTTCTCGTATTCGAGCGATGTTTTCAGCAGGAGTTTCGAACGGCTGAAAACCGAAAGTCGCCACGAAGCAAAACTGATAAGCAAAATGTAGAGCAGATAAGCATACCAGGCACGGTAGAATGGCGGATAAACAGTAATGCCCAGTCCGGTGCGGGCAATCACTTCGCCATCGTTGGGCGAAAAGGCTTCCACCAGCAAACGGTATTTGCCTTCGTTGAGGTTCATAAAGTTTAGCTTGTTGATGCCCTGCGGCAGATCGGTCCATACATCCGAAAAACCCTCGAGACGATAGCGATACACCGGTTGATTGGCTGCGATATAGTTGTTGGAGGCAAACTCAATGGTGATCATGGTCTGACGGTGATTGAGCTTAATGCTTTCGGTAAAGGGTAGTGAAATATCGAGGACATTGGTTTCATCGCCCGGCTCTACAGCCTTGTTGTTAATCCACAGCGAAGTGAGGTTCAGGTTGAAAGAACGGCGCGGGCTCGAAAGATTTTCTTCGTTGAACGACACCATGCCATTCATGCCGGCCATAAATATCTCACCTTTGGCTGTCAGCTGCATGCCTCCGTTGAAAAGCGAGTTTAGCGGAAACCCGTTCTCGGGACCGTAGTTCGAAATTTTATTGTTTTCGGCATCGAGCATCGAAAAACCCTGTGTAGTGGCAATAAGCAAGTATCCGTAACGCGACTCGGCAAGATTGCTGATAAAGTCGTTTTTCAGTCCGCTGTTGGCACTGCTATATCTTACAAAGCTGTTTTGCTCAGGCTTGTAAAGATTTACGCCGCCTCCGTTGGTGGCAATCCATATTCGTTGCTTTGAGTCGATCAGAATTTTCATCGTGTTGTTGTTGCTCAGGCTGGTGCTGTCGCCCATGCTGAAAAACCAACTGTCGGTTTTGCCTGTTTTCGGGTTGTAGCGGTAAAGTCCCCTGCTGGCTATCCAGAAATTGCCCTGAGCATCTATTTTTAAATCAACGAAGTAGCTTACGGTTTTGTGTAGCTTTTCCGAGAAAAGTGAAATCTGTCCGGTTGATTTATTTAGCAGGAAGAGTCCGTTGTAGGTGGCTATCAGTAAATTTCCTTCGTAAGCTACAATGGCGCGCACAATGTCTGATTGTTCCCACTCGGGCTTCAGGTGGCGGAACTGCGTGATTTTTCCGCTGCGGATATCCACTTTACTGACACCTCCCAAATGCATTCCGAGCCAGAGTTCGTTGTTTGCTCTGTCGAAATAGCAGGTTTTAATGTTGTCGCCGGTGAGCGTGTTGGGATTTCCCGGAATATGCGAAATGGTTTTGTAGGTACGTGTGGCGGGGTTGTAATGAATAAGTCCGTTGCCTTCGGTGCAGAGGTAGAGTTGCTGCTGATTGTCCTCCACAATTTCGCTGATAATGGGAAAGGGTTTGTTGCGGAGTTCACCCGAACGCAGGTCGTGAAAACTGTAGAAATCGATGTCCGGATTGAAAAAGTTTACGCCACCGAAATAAGTACCCACCCAAATGCTGCCCTGACTGTCGCGCAGCAGTGCCCATACCGATTCGTTTGAAAGGCTGCGGTTGTTGTATTCGTCGGAGTCGTAATGTTTCAGGTTGCCCGATTCAGCACTGAGGCGGTCGAGGCCTTTTTTGGTTCCCACCCAGATAAAGCCGTTGGAATCTTCGCAAATAGCCCGTACAAACTCCGACGAGATGCGGAAGTCGGTTTTGCCGGGGAGATATTGCACAATATTCCCGCTGCGTTCAATTTTGTAAAGACCTTCGAGCCACGTGCCCACCCATATATTTTTCTTGCTATCCTCGAATACCGACGAAATCTGACTTGTGGTTTTCAGTACCTGACGGATTTTTTTGTTTTGGTCGATAATATAAAGTCCGGATGATACAGTACCCACGACCAATCGCTGGTCGGCAGTTTCGAGCAACACCCTTATTTGGATATCCGGATCAGAAATTTCCGTATAGAACTCCTTTTTGCCGGTATCGTAGGTGTAGATTTTGTTTTTCTCAGCCACCCATAGCTTGCTTATTCCCTGTGCAATGGCATCGATTTCTTCTTTTTGTATGCGTCGCATTTTTCGGCTGCGAAGGTTGAATTCGTTGAGGCCGTTTTGCGAATGAATGTAGATCAGTCCGTTTTTGTTACCGGTGATCTTTTTTATCAGACTTCCGTTCAGTGAGTTGCTGTCGTTCGGCTCGGGCCTGAATACTTCCATCGAATGACCGTTATAGCGGTTTACACCCTCGCGGGTACCAAACCACAGTGCCCCAAGTTCATCCTGATAAATGGTCATTACCGAAAGCTGCGACAATCCCTGTTCGATGCCTATTTTTGAAAAATAAATATCGTTGGCGGCAAATATTCCCATCGTGAGCCACGTCGCCAACAGTGGAAGTATGATTTTTATGCTTTTCATTCGTAATGTTTGCAGTATTAAGGGTTGCTTTTATTAAAACAAGCCACTGTGCTAAATGTTTCATTCACAAAGATAATAGAATTGAATAAACCGGTTCTAAGTCTCAGGTTGTATATTGTACGAATTTGGTGCGGAATTGTACAAAATTCTTATTATGAGGATTATTGGCACACAGCACAAACTGAAAATACAGAATAACACGTTGAATAAGGCTGTGCAGTCGGGGAGCGACTTCAGGTCGCACTCCGACTATATGCGATATTTTCATTATAGTCTTCTGACTCTTTGTTCTTTGCTCTTTATTTGCGCTAATCATATTATGATATAAAACGCATATAAAACGCATATAAAACACATATAAAACGCATATAAAATGCTCCTATATATGCGTATTATATCTTATTTATTACCTTTTTAATTATGATTATAATGTTTTAGAAATAACTTTGAATATACAACCTGATCCCTGTAAACACAAAAAAAAGAGCCCCGAAAGGCTCTTTTTCTACTATGTTCAATATTTACCCGAGGTTTGATCTCCATGGGTCAGGGGCAATGTGGTTTGAGTTGTGCGACCAGTTATCAGGCTCCTCAAGCGGATACGGGTCGGAGGCCATTTCGAGTGAGATGGCTGTGTCGAGTTTAACCACCATTATTTCGGGTGCTTCGTACTTTTTACGTTCGGTACTGATATCGTTATATGGTTTCTTCATTGCTGTGATTTCGCTTTTTAGTGAATAATGATTTTCTGAACGTAATTGCTGACTTTTACGAAGTACACGCCTTTTGTAAAATTACCCGTTGACTCTGTTCTTTGGCTTTTGGCAGTTATGCTTTCCAGTAATTGTCCGGTAGCGCTGAATATCAGAATGTTGTTGCCGGTATGTATATTCTCCACAATGATTCGCTGTTGTGCGCTGGCAAAAGCTTTTATCGGATTTAGCCCGAATTGTGTTTCGCCGGTGGTAGTTCCTTTTGTCCGTAACACAAACGCAAAACGATTTCTCGTGTCTGTAGTAGCTGCTGCAAATGAATATTTATCTCCGTTGTTTAATATCGTTTCTGTATCTCCGTTACTGTCTTTCAGAATAAACTCAATGTTTTCTTCTGCAGTTTTTATTTCGGTTGCCGACAAACTGAAATTTCCATCTTTTCCGGGACGGAAAATCAACGGAATTTCAGTGTTTAGCGGGAATTGATTTACAGCATTGATAGCAGTCTCGGTATTGTTCATCCATATTGCTATTTCAGGTATTTCAGTATTGTTGTTTTGCATTTTTTCAGCATCATAGCGGTCTATGCCATTCGAAGCGAGTTCAGAAGCCATAAGTATGGTTTCGTCGCGATTGCTGCCGTTGCTTACCTGAAGTCGGATAAGTTGCAGTTCGTTTTGTTGCGGTGCACGTAATAGCGAGCTTGTGGCATTGCCCGATGGGCGGTGACTGCGAACTGTGTTGCTGAATGTGAGTTGTACTGTGTTCAAAACCGGATCGCCTGTTGTTCCGTCCTTGTCAACTTTTACCCAAAATGCCTGCATTGGTGGAATGTATTGGCTTACAGTTCCGTTTTTGCCTGCTCCTGTTCCGGTAAGTCCGTTCCATGTGTCGAAGACCATTTGACCTCCTGCTGTGCGTGAGCGGTACCAAATGGTGGGGCGAATGTCGGTGCGACTGCCCAGTAAGGTGTTCCAATTGATATACGAAGGATAAGGATTTCCAACCAGATTGAAGCCCCGTTTGGCGTTGGTTGTGCCTGTGCGGGTCAGATTTACAGTGACATCGCCATTGTTGAGTGTGCCTGCTAAATCGTAATACGCATTTGCTCCTCCTAATTTTACCAAATATCCATTCCCTTTGTTTAGCGAAGTGGTAGTGGTGATTTGAGGATAAGTGGCTGTTGCTTCGTTGTAATAACCGAACAGGTTCGATACATCATTTTTGAATACATCGCTCGTAGCTCCTGTAACAGGTGTGGTGATGTACCACCAGTTGTCGTTTGTACTCACTCCTGTTTTTCCTGTGAGTTGCACTTTTACCGTTGCGTTTCTGGTGGTCAGGTTTGTGTTGTCGAGTACAGTTCCCATGCCTGTGCCATTGCTGATAATATTGATCGACGAGGCGGTGATATTTTCGCTGTCGAGCGTAAGACGTGCTCCCGGATTTACAGTGATGCTTCCAAATGTTTGAGTGCCACTAAGCAAAAGTGGGTTGGCTGCATTTCCTGCCACTACTATGTCGGGGGTTTCACCCTGAGGCACTGCTCCGGCCGACCAGTTTGCCACATTACTGTAGTCGTTGCTCACGGCGCCCGTCCAACGGTTTTCGGCAAAAGTTTGTAATCCGCTTGTGAGCCAGTTGAGCGAGAAGTTCATATATACCAATCCATATACACCCGAGTAGTTTTCCACTTCCACGTAAGCACCGATTGTTCCATCAGCTAATACTGTAAGGGCAGAATAACCAGACAAACCATTGTTGGCCATTACGGGAACAATCGATTTCCCCAAAGTCCATGAGGTTCCTTCGTTAGTACTGTAGAATACCGATACATTACGGCGCGAAGAGGCATTGTTTGGAATGGAGTGTAATAAAATATTGCCAGTAGTGCTTTCGCCGGCTTTGCTATAGCGTATAAAGTCGCCATTGCAAGCAGGTTCTACTAACTCGCTGATATTGCTGCTGGTTTCGGTCCAGGTAAGTCCATCGGGTGAAGTTGCTTTCAGGCGACCTGATGCTCCTCCTCTTCTGCTGGTGACCATAAATGTTCCATCGGCCAGTTCCATTATTTTAGCTTCATCACCGCTACTTATCACTTTGCTGTTCGACATTGTCCATGTAGTACCCTCATCGTCCGAATAAACAATGTAGTTGTTATTGGTTCCTGATCCATCTCCGCGAACCAACCCTACGGCCATTATACGACCGGTGCTTGTATAAAGCATTTGTCCAGATGCAATGAATAATCCGCTCCATGTTGCGCGTGTGGGGTCTGAACAGCCCTGAGCGTATAACTGAGACGTAATGTCTGTTGGAGCCGACCAGCTTATTCCATTGTCGGTACTTTCAGATTTATACACTTTAATAGGGTTCGATGAAGTAGATGCTACGAAACCAGCGCCACCTGCAAAAAGTGAAATTATTTTACCTGTTTTTGTTTTCACAGTTGCCACATCACCAAAACCTGCTCCCACACCTGTTCCCTGTGCAATAGTAGTGGCTGTCGACCAGGTTTTACCATTATCGGTACTGCGGTGCGTTACTACGTCGATATCCTGTGGAAGATCGGTATTGTTGAATTTGCGTTTGTCGGTAAACAGAATCACTGAGCCATCTTTTGCAGTAATCACTGCCGGGATGCGGTAATTTGCAGAGCCAGCATCGCCGGGAGCTACAATTAGTTTACGCGCCAGCATTATGTTGGTGGTGCCGGTCGGGTTGTTTGCCGCAAGCGTATGGATTTTGTCGGTGTTGTAGGTAATGCTTTTCAGTGCAATATCAATCTGATTTCCTTCCGTTGCATTGTTGGCAATGTCGGCAGTAATCCACAAATAATTTGTGCCTGCTGCCAATGTTCCACTCAGCGTGCAGCTAATATCTCCTGCAGCAGGCGAGCAGCTAGCCAATAAAACTGCACCTTTTGTAATAGGATCGCGAGGGTCGAAGTTTACGTTTGTGCCCGTAGAATATACTTTCAGCGAAGTAATATCGGAAAGGCTGGTGGTGCCGGTGAGGTTAAGAATGGCGTTGTTCAGATTCACTGCCGCTAAGGGTTGTCCTACTGCATCGGTGGCGCTTACTGTGACGGTGGCTCTTAAAATCGGGTCGTTGGTGTTGCCACGACCGCTCATGCCAAACTGTTCTACGCTTGCTGTAAGTGCAGAATATCCTTCGAGATTCGCAGTGTGTGTGCCCTTTATATCAGCAACGGTCATTGCATTCAGATCGACCGTTTCGAAATCGTAGGCTGCAATCAGGTTGGGAGTGGAAGCGTTTACGACAGTCGCCTGGTCGCTTTCTACTTCAACGGCCGACAGGGCTTTGTTCCAGAAACGGATATTGTCCATTTTACCGTTTACTTTGCCTGATCCTCCGTCATACTGACCTTTTCCGATGAAAACATCAAATCCATTAGTTACTGAGAATGTGCTTACATCTTTGTTTGAAATTTTGGCAGAACCAGTCACTTGCCCGTTTTGGTACATGATTATGTTTCGGTCGGTTCCGGTTCCCGTTACCACATAAGCAATATGCGTCCAGGTGGTTGGTGTTCCGGCTACAGTTCCCCATACTGAATACAGGTTGGTGTTTGAGGTTCCGGTGGTAGTATTAACCGCAAGGAAGTTTGTAGTTGTGTTCAATCCCCAAATCTCGTATCCCGATTTATCGGTAGTTGCAGCTTCGTTTGGTCCGCGTTTTGCAATTATACGGGCATTTCTGCCAGCCACCAGATTGGAATTTATCCAGAAGGAAATAGAAAACGCTTCGGTATTGCTAAAATTAAACGCTGCATTGTGCGGTATGCGCATAAAGTTGGTGCTGCCGTTGAGGTTAAGTGCGTTGCCACTGTAGGCTGGTGCTGCTGTAAAAAACCAGGCAGTATTTTGATCTAAACCTGCTGAGCTCCAACGGTCGCAGGTGGCATTATTCCAAGCTAATAAGTAACTAGAACTAGTACTACTCTTTATAGAGTATTGATCACTTCCCAAAGAAGTATAAGTAAATGCTTCGTTAGCAGTAGATCCAACTGAATGAGATTGTCTAAAATAGAGTCCCGTGCCTTTATTTTTCAAATAAGTGGTTCCGCTAATACTGACAAGTGTCCATTGTTCATCATCCGCACCTGTACTTATGCGGTATTTGGTCTTTCCTGCTGCTGTTGGTGAATACATAACGTATCCTTTGTTTTTCATTGGAAGAATATCGGTAACAGTTGTACCAGGAGTTCCTACTGTAGTTACAGCTGCAGACTCAATGTAATAATATATAGGTTCAGCTTCCGTAGAAACTGTTGGAGTTACGGCTGTGCCAGTTAGCTGTGCCGTGACTTGTGTTGTAATACCTAGCAGTGCCAGAATTACGTAGAGTATAATCTTTTTCATATATAATTGTTTGTGAATTTTAAATATTGAAGTATAATGAGCTTAATAACGTCACAAATATATGAAAAGTTTTTCAAAAACAAATAAAAATAGTAAAATACACTCAATTTGTAAGTATATTTATTAAGTATCATGTTGTTGTTTTGTGTTGCTGGTTAATTGTGCTGGTGAAAATAAGATGCGATGTTATTTTTTAAGATATTTTGTTTGTGTTTTATATTTGAAGTATTGATGTTTTTTTTAGCGTTCAAAAGTCTGAATGTGAAATACTACCATTGAGTAAGTGTCCGGTTGGTTGTCCTGTGTTGATGCTCGTTTCGGGATGCTGTAGATGTGTGTTTTGTTAAATGTTGTCTGCCATAAATAAAAACGGCTGCCCGAACCGAAGTTCTGAGCAGCCGTAATTATTGCTACAAGTGAATGTGTGAAATTACATTGTGCTGTTAGCTTTATTTTAGATTTACTTTAAATGCCTGGTTTTGGATGCGTACAATGTAAATTCCGCTTTCCAGAGCCTGTGCTTTGTTTTGTTTTTGTCCGCTAATGCTAAATACTTCGAAGTTTTCAACGCCGTCCACAGTAATCACTTTGTTGGCAGTGCGGATGATATAAGTTTGCTGCATTAAATTGTGGTTTGTGCCGGTTGAAATTTTGGTTTCTTCCTTTACAAAGTCAAACACCCATGCTGATGCTGAGCCTGCACTTCCCTGATAATTTACCATGTGTGAGCCGGTAGCCTGAGCGTGTAGGGCATTTCCACCGCTTCCGATATTGAATGAATATCCATCGGACAACAGGATTAATGGAAATGCTGTGCTTGTAGCTGATATGGCTCCATTTGTAGCTATGTAAAAGCCATTTGCTTTGTTGATGATGGCTACATTTTCGCCTGATAGTTCAAATCGGAACAGTTGGGTGTCTGCTACCGGATCGCTTACATTTTCGAAAGTGAATTTTTCATTTTCCAGTCTGCCTGTTGAAGATATCACTTTTCCCATTGCATAAGTAGCAGTGCTTGTGCTGCGAATGCTGTACCACTTGTAATTGTTTGCATTAGCAGACAAAAGACTTGTTTTGTTGGTGTTGATGGTGGCTTTGTAGCTGTCGATAGCGTTGTTGAGATTAATAATCGCTGTTTCGGTTTCTGTGGATGCGGCTTCATCGTATATGGCTTGTGCTGTTGCAATGGCCTGGGTCAATGCAGTACGTTCAGTAGCTGAATATTGTCCAAACGTAGTTCCTTCGGTTGTGTTTGTCAGTAAGGTTTGTGCTGCGGCAATTTTGGCTTCTAATTCGGGCTTGTAAAGTGAACTTACATTCCCGGTATATTGCTCTACATACCATGCCGAAGCTGACCCTGCACCGCCATCGTACGAAACCATGGTGTTACCACCTGCAGCGTGGAAAACAGTTCCGTTGCCGGTAGATTTAAATTTGATTTCGTCAATATTGAGTGTGGCGTTGTATCCAAGTGCAATGAGATTCCATGTGCTGGTCGGATTGGAAGGGGTGCCATATTTAATTTCATTACTTGAATATCCTCCTGCAGCTGCCTGCAGTACTTCTCCGTTTGGCAATGAGGCATTTACAATTCTGTACGATTTGTCGCTCTGTAGTTCGAAGCGGAAAAGGTATTTCAAAGCAGGAGCGGCATCCCCGGTGCTTGTTCCGTCGGCTGCCACGTTTTTGTCGGTTGAATTCCATCGCATCTGAGCGTTGGAGCCATTGGTATACAGGGTTGATCCCAGGCCTCCGCGACCGGCTGTTTTTATCAGATACCAGATGGGTGTGGCGGATGTAGATGATTGTACAAAGGTGACTTTTGCGCTTATAAAAGTTGCGGTTGCAGTATTCAGATTTTCAATAGCAGTTGCAATTGCTCCGGCATCGGTTGAGCCAAGAGTTGTTTTAGCGGTGTTTATTGCAGCCAGATAATTGTCGTAAGCAGTCTGAGGTGTTTGTCCTCCTCTTGAGCCAATGGTGACAGTGTTTAGTCTTTCTGTGGCTTCGTCAATGGCAATGTTGAGTTCTGCATCGGCACTAACTTCGTAGAAAAAGAAGGTGCAAAAATCGGTGAGGTCATACCAGCCGTCAGCTCTGACTTCCCAGTCCCAACCACCGGCGCCCTGATGTAGTCCTTGTTCTTCGCCGGGAAATGCATAGCCCTGAATGCCGTTTACAATATTCGAAGTGATGGTCCATCCGATAGCAGGTCCGGTAGCGTTGAATGCTCCTTCGATAGCCATGAGTGTGCCGCCAAATTCTTTGATTGTGACCTCGTCGGTTTCGCCCACCGATACCAATGTGAATTTCTGATTGTCGGCTTTGGTAAATGCACCGGGGATGACTTTTGTGTCAAATGTCCACCATGGACCTCCGGTGTTGAAGCGTTGCGATTTAACGTAATACCATTTGCCATCGTTGGCAGCAGGTGTAGAAGCAGCAAAGATTGATAATGTTACACTGAGCAATAACAGCACAGCCGACAGTTTGTAAAAGTTTTTTCTCATAACTGTAATTTTTTTTAGTATTATGTGTAAAATGATTTTTAGCACGCTGCAAATATATGAAATAAAATTAAAGAATAATGAGGTCAAAATAAAAAATATTAAAAATATACGGCTTATATCTTTAATGCATGTTTGTATATATGTGTTTTGTTGGTGTTTGTTGTGCAAAGTAAGGGGCTTTAAATTATTATGTTGTATAATAATGTGGATTGGTTAATGCTAAAAAAACGGCTGCCCGAACCGAAGTTCAGAGCAGCCGTAATTATTATAAAGTAACGAATAATTTACTTAAAGCTATGAGTGTTATTTTACGTTTACTTTAAACGCCTGGTTTTGGATGCGTACAATGTAAATTCCGCTTTCCAGAGCCTGTGTTTTGTTTTGTTTTTGTCCGTTAATGCTAAATACTTCGAAGTTTTCAACACCGTCTACAGTAATCACTTTGTTGGCAGTGCGGATGATATACTTCACATTAGGAGTATTTACATTCCCGGTGGTAAAGTTGTAGTTGGTCAGACTTCCCGGTTCTACCACAAAGTACCATGCGAGCATGCTGTTGGCAGTTGTCACCAAACTCAGGCGGTCGCAGAGGTTGTTCTTCCATGTGTTTATGTAGCTTGGCTGGTCGGCGGTTTTCATTACATACTGTGTAGGTGCGGCCTCGAGTGTTGTGCTTGTAAATGCACTTCCTGTGGTACCTACTGCACGTGAGCCGTTCATAAACCAGCCAGTGGCTTTGTTTTTAAGCATGGTTACACCTTCTACGTTTACTATTTGCCACAATGCATGGTCGTTGCTGGTGGCAGCGCTGAGTTTGTTGTGAATGATATTTCCGGCAGTTGTAGGTGAAATCATTACATTGTTGCGGAAGTCGCCACTGTAGCCGTTGAATACGTATGAACCATCGGAGGCTGACTGGATATAATAATACACAGGCATAATATCATCGGTGGTCAATGGACGGCCTACAGTTCCGAGGGTTGCGAAATTGGCTTTCAGTTGGATGTCGGTAGTACCCGTGTAAGTAAAAAAAGGCTCGCTGCTCACATCGGCATCGGTCACAGCATCTGTCCATTTGCTAAAGATAAAGCCTGGTAGCGGTATTGCTTTTACGGTTATATTTTCGGCAGTAGTTGTAGTGCTTTCGGTGCTTCCTACAATGGCTGCAGTACCTTTGTTAGTGTCGGCTGAGCTAACGCTAATGGTTCTGGATACCGGTTTGGCTGTTTCAGTAACATAATCGAATACCCATGCGGAAGCTGAACCTGCAATGCCGGGCCAGTTTACGATGTGTGAGCCAGCCTCCTGTGCATGAATGGCATTTGCGCTGGCTGGTTTGATGTTGAATGAATAACCGTCCGTTAATTGATCAAGAGCAAAGCTGGCAGCTGTTTCGGAGATAGCCCCATCGGCAGCCATATAGTAACTGTTTGCTTTATTTCTTATCTTCACCTGATTGTCTGATATTTCGAATCTGAACAGCTGGGTGTCGGTGACTGGCTCGCCGGGAACTTCAAAAGTAAACTTATTGCTCAGAACTCTGCCGGTTGAGGAAATTACCTTTCCGGAAACATAAGTTGCAGTACCGGTACTGCGAATGCTGTACCAGCGATAATTTTCGGGATTAGCAGATAAAAGTGAATTTATGTTTTTGTTTACTGAGCTTTTGAAGTTGTCAATGGCTGATTGTAATGTGCTGATATTTTCTTCTAATTGATTAAAGCTTAAAGTTTCCACGTCTTTAGCTTCTTCTGCTGAAACAACTCCATCAAGTGTGCTGCGGTTTGCAGCGCTGAATTGTCCAAAGTCAGAACCTTCGTAACTTGCCGTATTTGTATAAAGCTCGCGGGCTTCTGTACGTTTTTGGTTGTAAGCATCTTTAAGTACCGTCAAGTCTAATTCAATAAACATCCAGTTGTTGCCGTCGTCGGCAGCTCCACCATTGTAATACGAAATTTTATCGGTATAGCTATTCAGTTGTCTTAAACTTGTTTCAGTTGATATCAGGTAGTGATCTGTTTGTGCATTCTCAAACAACCAGCTTATTGGGGTTGAATCGATACGAATGATTTCTCCGTTGTTGGTGGTAGGTGATGACAGGGCATTCGTTGCATCAGACTTACTATAGATATAGTATCCTGTGTTTGGATAGGGGGCTTTTACAAATTTGAAAAGTTGTGTATTGGCGGTAGGGTTAGAGCTTGTTGTTCTGCCCAATGCATTGGCTGTTGTGCCTACTGTGGCTATGTTCCAGTATACAGCAGGTGATCTTTTGTCGTGTATTTGATACCAGTATGTATTGGTTTCGTCGCTTACATTGAAAGGCATTACCTGGCTCGACTTGTAGTTGTAGATGCCCAGGTTTAAAGCGGCTATTGCATCTATCGCTTGCTGAGTACTTGTAGTGCTGTTATCGTAAACCGCTTGTGCTGCATCGATGGCAGATTGAAGATTGTTTCGGCTGGCAGCGCTGTAGTTGAAAATTTCAGTACCTTCCACTGTGTTTGTCAGTAAACTGGTAGCTGCTGTAATTTGATTGCCCAACAATGTAACCTGATAGCTTGCATAATAATCATTGTAGTTGTCTTCGTAGCCGGGTACAACGATAAAATACCAGGCGGTTCTGCTGTTTGCTCCCTGGCTGCTATACTTGTCTAAGTAATTTCCTCTTGCATCGTTATGCCAGGCTATGACCGGGTTGCCGGTGGTAGGTTTGATGCTGAATTGAAATGTGTTCGCATACTGAGAAAGGATATTCTCTTCGGCTGTTGCTCCTAAGGTAACGAGCGTGGGGTTTACAGAGGTTTTTAAGTACCAGGTGTTTTTGTTGATGATTTTGATATTGGCTCCGGAGGCCTCCAGTCTCCATGTGGCAACATCGTCAACGTTTGTTATGCTCTCTTTTAAAGCGTAATTTGCATTGCTGTTGTCGGTTGTTTGCGAATACAGAAGCATTCCATTGCTCGAAATCCCTGTTGCGGGTTTTGCACCGGTACTGCCGTTATAAGCACTTTCGATGTAATAATACACTGGTTTTTCGGGCGTAGAGGCTAAAGGTATTGCCGCAGTCCCATTCACCTGTGCAGTGAGTTGTGTTGTGATTCCGAATATAATCAGAATAATAAATAATGTAGTTTTTTTCATAACGTATTTTTTTAGAAGTGTTTATTTAACAAAGCTTGTGTGTTATTCTGCTGCAAATATATAAATTATTTTTATAAAACAAATAAAAATAGTAAAAAGAGCATTATTTGTATGGGAATTTATTAAATAGGTGTTGTGTATGGTGAGTGTTTTTTTAATGAATCGTTAAATTGAATGCTGGTGTTGAAGGTGAATTGACTGTTATGTAAAATTTTTTTTATTTAAAATCACTACTGACCGGCTAAATATATGAGATTCTTCGCTACGCTCTGAATGACAATGCTTTCTATTGATTATGGTTGGGAGGAGGTAGGTTGGCGGCGAAGGCGCCAGTCTGGCTTCTCCCAAAAGCCTAACTTGTTGATTACCTGTCCTTCCGAACGTAGTGAGGAATCTAACAAACTATAAAAAATAATTCAAACTATTTTTTATAGGTCAGTAGTGTGTTTTTATAAATAAATAATTTAGAGTTATTTTGTGGTGAATTTTCAAATCCGATATCAAATCTAGGCTTATTGGGTTTTTTTTTGGGGGGGGCAGATTTTGGTCTGCTTGTTATACTTTCAAACAGTTTCTTAAAGTAGTTGTCAGATATTTAATTAAATCAGATATTGTATGAAAAGATTGTTGATTTTCCCTGTTTTTTTTCTGTGGTTTCTAATGTATGTAAATGCTACGCCTGTGTTGGACAAAATTTTCTCGGACAATATGGTTGTGCAACGGGATAAAAAGTTTCGGGTTTCGGGACGGGGAATTCCGGGTGAGGGCGTAGAGATTTTTTTCGGGGGAAAAACCAAAAGTACCACGGTCGGAAATGATTCGCTCTGGGTCGTAAACTTTCCGCCCCGAAAGAGTTGCGCTGTTCCTCAGGAATTAATTGTTCGCTCCGGGGGCGCGGAAATTGTGCTCCGGAATATATTGATTGGCGATGTGTGGCTCTGTTCAGGACAAAGCAATATGGAATGGACAATGGGAAAGGAGATGTATTATAAACAAGCCCTCAAAAGTGCGAATCAGCCTTTGGTGCGGTTTTGCAATCCATGGCCTGCAGGACGCTATGTGTATGGGGAAGCCTTTAAGCCGGATTTGTTGAAAAGACTGACACCCGAAAAATTTTATCGTTGGGAGAAATGGCAGGTTTGTGATAGCAGTACGCTGGCGGCGCAAAGTGCGGTGGCTTTTTATTTTGCCAAAATGGTGGCTGAGCGCACGGGCGTTCCTGTAGGCATTGTGAATGTGTCGCTGGGCGGTGCGCCAATTGAGACTTTTATTGCACGCGAAGCTTTGGCTGCAAGCAAACAATTTGCACCCAAAGTAAAACCGGGCAACTGGCTCAATAACGAAAGTCTGCCTGTGTGGCCCCGTGAGCGCGGACGACAGAATGTGGGATCGCAGCCTGATGCTTTTGCCGACGATCTTGGCCCGAATCATGGTTACAAACCGGGTTTTGCTTTCGAAGGTGGTGTAAAATCATTATCGCAACTTGCCATAAAAGGAGTGCTTTGGTATCAGGGCGAAAGCAATGCGCAGGAAACCGAAAGAGTGGAGGAATACGATGCATTGTTCATGCTGATGGTGAGGAATTACCGTGCGGAATGGAAAAATCAGCGTATGCCTTTTTACTGGGTGCAACTTTCATCGATTGATACATTGCATTATAAGTCGCACTTCTGGCCGCAGTTCCGCGACCTTCAGCGACAGACGCTGCGCAAAGTACGACATGGAGGCATGGCTGTGAGCAGCGATATTGGCAGCCGGCACGATGTGCATCCCACCAACAAAAAAGATGTGGGCGAAAGACTTGCCCGCTGGGCTTTGGCGCAGGATTATGGTCAGGAGATCATGCCCTCGGGACCACTTCCGCTGAAAGCAAAATACCGGAAAGGACAACTTGAAATTACTTTTCAATATTCCGAAGGGTTAAAAACTTCGGCAGGAAACGAAATAAAAGGTTTTTCGACGGATGGAAAAACAGAAATCCGGGCTTTTGTCGAACGTGACAGGGTTATCATTCCTGTGTCCGAAAAGCCCGGATTTGTGTATTATGGCTGGAAACCTTTCAGCGACGCCAATCTGGTGAATGGCGAAGGTTTACCGGCAAGCACATTTAAAATAGAAGTGAAGTAAGGGGTTTCAGGGTCTGTATTTGCGATTTGAAAATTTGAAGATTTGAAGATTTGAAGATTTGAAGATTTGAAGATTTCGCATTTCGGAAGTGATTCCACAAATAATCACACATTCGAAAGTCTTTTGTCTTTGTTCTCAGTGTCCTTGTGTCTCCGTGTTTAAATGCCTCAAATTCCCAAGTCTTTGCTCTATATTCTTTGCTCTTTGTTCTGAATATTATTCCAGCAAAAGCTTCATGCTGCTATCGAGGTTTTTGTTACTGACACTTACCAGATAAACTCCGCGTGGAAATGTGCTGGTTTTGATAGTCAGTAATTTGCCGCTATCACAACCTGATAGATATACTTTTCCCTTTGTATCTGACACCGATATTTTTACATCCTGCTCAGATGGAAGCAGGATGTGACATTCATCTTTCGTGGGATTCGGGAAAAGTTGCACATCGGTGGCTTTATCCGGATTACGCAAGGCACTTACTGTATTCAAATTAATCGTCACATCTGTGTAACTTACAAATTCGGGTGTGGAGCTGTTACCTGCTTTTACCCGCAGTTTGAAAACAGGATGCACTGCAAAAAGCATTTGTTCTGCTTTGTTGACAGTGATTTTTCCGGAATTATCGATGCTGAATGCATCTGTTACCGACTGCGATTGAATGCTGTAATTTGTGGCATTAGCAACGCTTAACTGTCCTGCAATATATCCTGCCTCCTGTTTCTCCGGGATTGAAAAACTCTTTTTATCAGTCCCCAAAATCAACGGCATGTATTTTTCGTACAGAAAGGCAGAAATCTCTATTTCGTCGCCCTGAGGCTGTGTGCTGTGTGTTTCGCTGAATTTTGTAATCCAGGGGAACTCCAGCGTGCTGAAATAATTGTAGTTTTTGGCTGTGTTGCCATCCAACTGTCCCTGCAGGTCGCTGAAGAACAGTTTCCAGCGTTCGTAGTACAGGTTTTTGGTGAGTCCCGCCCACTCGCGATGTGAGTAGTCGTGCAGGCTGCCATCTTTCTTTGTATCCCAGGTCGTAATCAGTGCGCGTGCATTTTTTTCGAAAAGATCTTTTTCGCTAATATTTGTGCCCATAGCGCGTGCATCGGCTATCCATGTGCCTACGAGACATTCCTCGCGGGTGCGGAGCAGACTGTCGATATCCAGTATCAGTTCGAGAAAAAGCTGACTTTTGGACGCAAAAGCAGCTTTATCTTTGGCGCGGAAAGCAGTTGTGACTTCCTTTTGTAATACCTGAGCATAGTTCACCAGGCACTGACGCGTAATATCCACAAGGTCGAAACGGAAGGTTGTTTTGTTGCTGAACTCACCGGCCGATTTCAGCATCAAAGTCCATGCCGGTAAAATGGTTTTCGGGTCGTAATACAAATTGGTGGTGGACCACGATGAGGCTCTTGCGATATCCAGTCCGGGACGCGCATTGACAACCGATTCGGATGCTCCATCCTGCCAACTGCTGCCGGGACAGTTTAGTGCTGTGGTCGAAAGTATTTTCCAAGCGTTTGTTGTGTGTTCAAATTCCTTACCATAACGATATTTAGCAAAATTTGTTACATAATCCTGCACATTGATTTTGTCTGATTTCCAAACCAAGTCCCATAACAGATCGTAACCCACCTGATTGAAAATAATGGCCTCGGGTGCTATTCCTATTCCCCAGTTGTTGCCTTTCTGTGCGTGACTTTGCATTTCGAAATGATTGTCGGCAATGCGTTGCAGACGCGCATAAATCCCCATGCGACCACCAAAATTATGGATTACGCTGTACACCCATGGGATATTGGTAAATGCAGCAGGTGCATCTCTGAGCCAGCCATTATCGCGTTCGTTGCCAAGGTCAATCACCAGGGTTTGATCTTTTTTAAGTCCGGCAATTACTTCTGTTTTCGGATTGTGTAGCCACGATTGCAAAACCCAGACTGCTTCGGGGTTGGCTTTGAGCATTTCGGCCTGAATGTCGGCTGCATATTGTGTGACATCGAGATCTGCAGGCACTTTCCCGCCTTCGTGAAACAGGTCGCCGCCATAATATTTAGCTGTACCAAACAATTTAATGGATTCTTCGTACCAGCTGGCTGCCAGTTCAAAAGCTTTCGGCCCGCTTACGACCACCGGACGCTTGTATCCACTGACCCATTCGCCCTGATCGTGAACTGCAATTCCGGTGATTTTGCTACCAATGGTGGTAGGTGCAAAACCACAAAAACCCTGTAATACCACTTCCATTCCCAGTTCTTTTGCGCGGGCAATGATTTTCTTTTGTAAGGCTACACGTCCGTCAATATATTCCTGACTTACCGGGCCGCCTTCGCCCTCGAGATTTCCCATTAGCCACCATGCGGTATAAGCAGGGCCGGGAATAAACTTTTGTATTTCGCTGAATGAGTATCCGTATTTCTGCATTACATTTTGCCAAACGGCTTCGGTGCCGATTCCCGAAAGAAAGAGGTTGACTCCCTGTGTGGCCATAAGGTCAATTTCGCGTTCCCAGCGCTCCCAGTCCCAAAACGACATAGTATAATTGAGCGTACAATAATTCAATGCGTAGCGATGACGGTAAGTGGTTTCCTTACGAATAGTGTTCGTGATCACAGGCAATGTGGCTGGCAGGATGTTTTGGTCGCCATTCCACGAAAATGAGGCATTGCAATAGTTGTTCAGATAATAACGAACGCCGGCAGCCATTGCGGTGCCCGAACTTCCGCTTATGCGAATTTTATTCCCAACCGATATTAATTCGAAAACATCCAGTACATCGTCCACAGGATCGATAGCCGCAAATTCAAATTCGGCTGCACGTTCGGGGAGTAGGCGTTGCATAAGTGCTTTTACGCCTTTAATTTGTGAGCTTAAATCCTTTGTGTTGTTGGTGGTTGTAAATGTGGTGGAAAGCAGTTTTTGTTCGGTACCTGTTACTTCAAGTACTCCGTAAAGTGTATAAGTGTTTGCAGGGGTAAGCCCGTTGATTACCCAAAAGTCGGTGTAAGGTTGTGTTTTGTATTCTTTGATTCCGTATTTTACAGCATTGGTTCCGTTTTTTACCTGATCGATTCCAATGTTTGTGTTCGAGGATGGATAAACGGCCCAATACAGTTTACCCGGAACATTGGATGATATGTAGCCGTGAACTGAAGTGTTTTTTACATGTCCGGTGCTCAGACTTCCGCCATCAGGAATTACTTCGGCCAATTTCTCGGTATATACAATATTGCCCATCAGGGTTAATGTGTTTCCCTTGCCCGATAGGTCGGTGGCCACAGCTGATTTATCATTAAAATCCCAGTATCCCCAAAGTGATGCTTCGGAAGTGTTGACACCATTGCTGAACTCGGCTGCAATTTGTTCGACAGTGCGGGCCGATGTGTAAAAGGCCAGATCATTCATTTGTCCTTTAAAAGCCTCTTTGAAGGTGCCGTTTTGATAAATCCCGCCAAAACGAAAACCATCGCTTACCGAGTTGTTGTCCATTGGTGCACTGCCACTAGTATAAACAACTGTACTTTCAACTCCGTTGATGTAAAAACGCAGGGTGTTATTGTCCTTTACCAATGCCACATGTTGCCATTTGCCAAAACTAAGTTGCGTGGTCGATCGGGCTTTTTTAAAGGAGCCGTTCCATTGTCCGTAAAACAGATTATCGTCGCCCTCGATGCGGAAGAAGTTTCCCACATTGCCACTGCCTGTTGTTGCCCACGCGGCTATTGTGCGTATGGTTCCTGAAGTGTTAAGTGCCGGAAAAATCCATCCTGAGATGGTAAAAGTGGCACCAAACTGTGGAATTGTTCCGGTTGGTTTAAGCGAAGAGTTTCCATCGAAAGAAACTGCATAGTCTGTGCTGTTGGTTTTGCTTAAAGCTTTGGTCGGCCATGCAAACAGCATTGTTGAAAGGCACAGAAATGCAAGAAAAGTGTGTTTTTTCATGATTGATTGTGTGTTTATTTCATATTGTCTTGATTAAGCCGTGAAGAACAATAAAATCCAAATGATAAAACAGCCAGTTATTTACTTAAATACAATCCTGCTTCAATAATTTCAGGGGCAGCCCTGAAGCCTGTGAAGCGAATACGTGCTTTGCTGAAGGTTGTTTTTTCGAATCGAAGTATGCGTTTGTATCCTACCGTTTTTCCTTCGGCTACTTTTTTCCACTGTCCGTTGTTGTAAACCTCGAATATAAAATTTTCGATTCGTTGTCCGTTGCGGATATTTTCCTGCAACAGAAGGCGATCGCAGCTTGTAGGCTTGCAAAAACTGAATTCAATTACAGGGTCCTTGTCGGTTGTGGCGGCTCTCCAGAAACTTAGTTTGTCAGCATCGGTAATGTTGCGGTTTGCGCTGTATTTTCGTCCGTTGCTTTTGGCTTTTATTTTGGCACTTTTTAAAATATTGTTTGCAAAAGTATTGTCGATACGCTTGCGGAGCTCCAGCAAATGTTTGATGTCGTTGTCGTGAATCAATCCACGTTGATCGGGAGGAATATTCAGCAACAAAGTGGAGTTCATTCCTATGGAAGTATAGTAAATATCCTCCAGTTTGTCCACGCTTTTTACTTTATCGTCCTGATTAGCATGGTAAAACCAGCCCGGACGAATGGAAGTGTCGACTTCGGATGGATACCAGATCATGGCTTCGGTGTCTTTGAGTAAGTGGCGACTTCCCAAATCGGCACCACGCGCATCTTTGGGAACAAACATATTTTCGGTTACATTTTGCTGTGAGTTTTCGGCAATGGTGCGGCGGGAGGCAGCTCCCACAGGCAATGCGCTCCATTCGGGATCGCGTCCGCGTCCGGCTTCGTTGCCCACCCAGCGTACATCGGGACCCATAATGGCAATGACGGCTTTGGGTTGCAGGCGGCGGATCAGAGTATAAAACGATTCAAAATCGTATTGCTGCACTTTTCCGTTTGGACCTTCACCATTGGCACCGTCGAACCACACTTCGAACATTTCGCCGTAGTTGGTGAGTAATTCGGTCAGCTGATCGCGAAAAATCTGATTGTAGGCCGGCGAATCGCCATAAGTGGGATGGTTGCGATCCCAGGGCGATAAATAAATGCCCATTTTCAGACCGTGACGACGACAGGCATCGGCTACTTCGCG
This sequence comes from Paludibacteraceae bacterium, assembly GCA_016937795.1. GTDB lineage: Bacteria > Bacteroidota > Bacteroidia > Bacteroidales > Paludibacteraceae > Paludibacter. The sequence goes on along the minus strand of JAFGVV010000060.1, from coordinate 29,743 downwards.
TACCAAATCGCCCTGACCGTTGCGCCAGGGTGATTTTTGTACGGAATATGAAGTCGTTTTGGTTGGCCAGAGGCAAAACCCATCGTGATGTTTCGCTGTCAGAATCATACCTTTCATACCGGCAGCCTTAAAGGTTTTTACCCACTGTTCGGCATCGAGCGCTGTAGGGTTAAACAGTTCTGGTGGATTAGTACCGTCGCTCCATTCCTGTCCGGTAAAAGTGTTGATTCCGAAATGTATAAATCCGTAATATTCCATTTCCTGCCAATTCATTTGGCGTTCGGAAGGGCGTACAGCCAGTGCTGCTTTCAGAATATCTTCGTCGCTGGCTCCGGGGCTTACAGCTACATAGTTTTGTGCTGATAATGCGAGGCAAAAAGCCAGAAGGCATGATAGTATGATTGATTTCTTGTTCATATATAGTAGATGTAAGTTTAATTATCAGAAAATTTATTTCACAGATTTAACTGTAAGCTGAAAATCGAAATATGTGGGCAATGGCTTCACACGGTAATGCGGCAATACGCCCGGTCCACAGGTTGCTGTGCCCACGCCGGCCTGCTGTGCATCGAGATGTATGTAGTTAAATCCGGCATCTTCCATTTGGTTGATGTGCGTGGCTTTGTCGAGATTGGCATCGCTGTAAGCAGAGGCGCTGAACTGAAACTCAGCCGATGAATTTGCCTGTAGTTTTGTGCCTTTTTCGTTGCTGAACGAAGCGCTGCGCACATTCGTACGATTGCCCGAAGCTTGCGGATTTACATAAAAGTGCGTCATTTCGGCCACAGTGGTTTCGTAGTTGCCAATCATACCGTTTTGATTGCGATCGATATAGCTTTCGTAAGGCCCGCGTCCCCAATAGCTTACTGTTTCGAATTCGCGTGGCACGCCGAATGTAATGCCGGTACGTGCAAAGCTATTTACTTTAGCGGCATCGGGCACAAGTTCACCCGAAATATACAGACTTCCGTCGGGTTGTATAGTTAATGTAGCTTTGAGCATTGCAATAATTTCGTATTTCGCATTCAGAATTTCGATTTCGGAATTGCAAACTACGGTATTTCCCTTTTTTTTGAGTGTCACTGTTTTTGCTTTTTGGGTAATGTTTTGCAGACCATCGCGTACCCAGAGACGACCAACCTGCGAATCGCGGTTGTCGTTGTCGGTCATGGGGCGGAACAGATTCAACAACATTGGTGCGCTGAGCAAACTGTCGCCATTCACCAACCACGATTCGGGCATACCTGTTCTGCCTGAGAACACAATTTCCACCTTGTCGTTGCTTACACTATAGCAATTAATTTTCAGCGCTTTGCCTGAATGTTTAATCGCTGTTGTTTTTGTGTTGAGTTTAACAATTTTCTGGTCGTATGCAGCCACATAATTGTCGGCAGCCTTTTGCCATTCGTTCAGTTTGCGCGGTTTCCATTTGATATTCAGATAGAGTTCGCTGGCTTTTCCGGCCTTTTTAATGGCTTCTGTCAACGGGAAACGAATATCCACGGTTTGATGTGGCTCGCACGAAGTGTCGGTAGTGCCACTGTTAATCACTTTGTTTTCGTTGGTTACAATTTCCCAATCCAATACAAACTGATTGAGGTTTGTAAAGTCGTACCAGTTTTTAAAAGTCACAATGCCGTTTTTTTCATCGAAGTTTACAGCTTTGATATACTGATAAATTTTTTGCACCTCGTAAGCATGTGGATGTGGTTCGCGGAAAGCATTGACCACGCCATTGGTACAGAAATTACCAAAACTTGGCACATTGTCGGGACCATAATCGCCGCCATAAGCCCAAAACCAGCGACCGTTTTTATCCACTTCGTAAAACGACTGATCCACCCAGTCCCAAATGCAACCACCCTGTGCCTGCGGATTGTTTTCGAATGTATTCCAGTAGTCGATCATGCCACCACCACTGTTACCCATAGTGTGCAAGTATTCGCACAAAATAAAAGGACGTTCGGGTTTCTTTTCGCGGTTTACATAAGCTTTAATCTCGTCCACACTGCGGTACATGCGGCAGTAAATATCGGTAAAAGGCTGCTCCTCGGCACGTTCGTATTGCACCGGACGATGTTTTTCAACCGATTTCAGCCATTCGTAAGTCTTTTCAAAGTTGATGCCCATGCCGGCCTCGTTGCCCATCGACCAGATCATCACCGAAGGATGGTTTTTTGAACGTTGGTACATACGCATGTTTCGCTCCACATGTTGTTTCAACCATGTAGTGTCCTTGGCTAATGAAGCAGCTCCGTAGCCCATTCCGTGCGACTCTACATTGGCTTCGTCGATCACATAAAGTCCGTAAATATTGCAGAGTTCGTACCAGCGTTTGTCGTTAGGGTAATGCGAACTGCGCACAGTGTTGACATTTAGCTGTTTCATCAGAAAAATATCCTTCAACATCAGCTCTTCGCTCACGGTTCGACCGAGTTGCGAATGCTCGTGACGGTTTACGCCTTTGGTCAGGATAGGAATTCCGTTTACGTGATAGCGTCCGTTTTTGACTTCCGAAGTGCGGAAGCCCACGTGCGAGCCAGTACTGTAGGTTACTTTCGACTGCGCATCGAGCATTTCCATTTTCAGGTAATAAAGCTCCGGATGTTCAGCGCTCCATTTTCTGACATCGGCAATACGCTGGTTTTTAAACTGAATGGCTTTTTCGCCTGCTTTGAAACTTTGTGTTTCAGTCAGAATTACTTTGCCTGAAATGTCCGATAGAATATAGCGCAATGCACCTGCTTCGGAACCATTTACGGTTGCCGATAGTTCAAAAATGCCATTTTTGTAGGTTTCGGTGTCGAGTGCCGAAGTCACTTTGTAGTCGGCCAAATGCGTTTTCGGAGTGCTGTATAAATACACATCGCGCTCTATGCCGCTAATGCGCCACATGTCCTGACATTCGAGGTATGAGCCTGAACTCCAGCGATACACTTCCACTGCGAGTACATTTTCGCCTTTTACTAGTTTATCGGTAATATCCCACTCAGCCGATGTTTTCGAATCCTGATTGTAGCCCAGCAATTGTCCGTTGAGCCACACGTAGAAAAAGGATGAAACGCCCTCGAAACTAATCACCACGCGACGGTTTTGCCAGTCGGCAGGCACCTTAAATGTGCGGCGATATGAGCCCACTTCGTTGAATTCAGTGGGTACAAGGGGCGGAGTAGGTTTGGTCATGCCAAACATTGGGTCGACAAATTCGTAGGTTTCGTTTACGTAAATGGGCAGTCCGAAGCCCTGACGTTCCCAGTTGCCGGGCACTTTTATATTGGCCCAGTTGCCTGTGTGATAGCGTGGTTTATAAAAATCTTTCGGACGATTTTCGGGATTGCGCACCCAGTTGAATTTCCATGTGCCGTTGAGCGACATATACCAGGGCGATTTATCGTAAGCTGCATGGCGAAAATCATTTTCGTTTTCCACGGGCAGTACATAAGCATGAGGTTGAATTTTGCCATAACCTGTGGCATACTGACTTTGCCATTCGGGCAGTTTGGCCGAAATATTGATACTGAGAAAGGCAATTAAAAGGAGGATAAGTTGTCGTCTCATTTGTCTTTTTTAGTGTGTAATGTGTTGTGATTTTGTATTTGCCTACAAAAATAATTTAAAAAATTGATTTTCAAAATGAAATATATTTATTAAATACGTGGCTGTGGGAATAATATTTATAAATATGACTTTTTATACAGCTTACTGCACAATCAATTCGTCCAATGCAAAGCGTGTTTGTGTATCGGGTCGTACATGTCCAGCGGGGGTCATTCCCGGGTTTTTAATTTCAAGTTTAATAAAGCGTGCGTTTTGTTTGCCAAAAAGATATTCTTTTGTATCTCTGTACATTCCAAACTGAAAACGTTCGTTCTCGCTGTAAGTCTGAGTGTGTATTTTTACAAACTCAGTTCCATTGTCGGATACCGATATATGCAGTTCAGAGGGTAAATGTAATGTCATTCCGGCATTGATATTCCAGCTAATTTTCACACTATTGAAAGTGTTTGTTTGTCCTAAATCTATCACAAAGGCAGCGTCGCGGTCGTACACTTCCACCCATTCGCCATCGGTGCGTTTTTCGCTTCCGAGCAAACCGTTGGTCAGGATTCCGGCATTTGCTTCTGTAGAAATTACTTTGGCGCCAATGGCCTTGTGCGAAAGAAAGTTGAGTGCTAAAATCTCGCCGAATGCTTGTTGGTTGATAAATACTCTCGCTTTTACAGTAGTTCCCTGGTTCACAAAAAACGGCGAACGATATAGTTCAGAACTGTTGGTTGGTTCGCTTTTATCTGTTGTGTAGCGAATTTCGGCATCGGGTCGGATGTTTTCGAGTGTCAAACGAACTTTATTGTCAGTCACTTCGGCTTTGTGAGCAATGTTGAACATTGATTTGGCGAAGTTGATGCCTGCATGTGCGTAGTCTGCTGTAGTTTTATCTATGCGTTGCACAAAACTTTCCCAGTTTTTATTTTCGGGAAGACTCCATGCCGATTCTGCAAAGGCCGACAAACGCGGAAAAATCAGATACTCAGCATCGCGACTGCTGTTTACAAATTCTGTCCACAGGCAGGCCTGTACACCGAGCATATTTTTTGTCACGCTCTCGGGATATTGCGTGTTCAGCGGTTCATATTGGTAAATATCTTTCAGAGTAGTGTTTCCGAAATAAGTATATGGTTCGAACCATTGTGGCCCCTGATAACGAAGCAGGTAGTATTTCTGAGCAGGACTTTTGATGTATTTAAAACCTTTTTTACCGGCTTCTTCGGCTGCATTGCCCATGCCACGCCAGCCAAAAATAGTGGCTCCTTCAGGAATTTCGCTATCCACAAGCTCATCCCAGCCCATTAGTTTTTTATTGTTTTTCTGCAGAAAACGGTTGATTCTTTTTATAAAATAGCTTTGAAGTTCTTCCTCGTTCGGAATATTATGATCTTTCATTCGCGCCTGGCAAAGCGGACATTTTTCCCAATTTGTTTTGGTGGCTTCGTCGCCTCCGATGTGGATGTACTGTGAGGGAAAAAGCGCCATCACTTCGGTGAGCACATCTTCGAGAAATGTAAAAACACTGTCGTTGCCCGCGCAATAAATATTGGCTGCATGAGCGCCTCCCATGCCGGGCAGAACGCCTATGTGATTTTTTACCACAGGGCAGGTTAAATGCGGGTAAGCAGCCAGCGACGAATTGGTGTGTGCGGGCATTTCAATTTCGGGGATCACTTCGATATGCCTTTCGGCTGCATATTGCACAATTTCGCGGATATCATTCTGTGTATAATAACCTCCTACTGTGGCAGGTTCGCCTGGTTCGGGATTGTGACGCATGGAGAAATTGTTGTGTCTGTCCACTTTCCATGCGCCAATTTCGGTGAGCAGGGGATATTTTTTTATTTCAATGCGCCAGCCGTTGTCGTCCACCAAATGCCAGTGGAAATAATTTATTTTATGATAAGCCAACTGATCGAGAAGTCGTTTTATATCTTCCACAGGCATAAAAAAACGCGATACATCCAGCATAAATCCGCGATAGTCAAAGCGCGGACTGTCGCTGATGGAAACAGCTTTTACCGTCCATTTTGCGTTCGGCATAAGTGTTTTTCCATTGATTTCGGAAGGTAACATTTGACGAAGCGTTTGTATTCCGTGAAAGAATCCATGAGAGGTGGAGGCTTTCAGAATTATTTTTTTTGCTGTAATGTCCAGTGAATAAGCCTCCTTTTCGAGTCCTTTGTCGGTTTGCAGTATTACTGCATTGCGTGAAGCCTTACCCGACAATCGAATAGTGTTTTCGAATCCGGCTGTTTTTGTAAAAAGCGAACTGAGTGAGCGTACAATGGCTTCCTGCTCTTTGTTCTCAACTATCCATTGCGTTTTTCGGTTGAATTCGAACTGTGCTTCGTGGTAAATTATTTTACGCGGCTGTGGGATAAGTGCATGCAGGGTTTGTGGTGTCAGTGCAGTTAATAAAACAACAATGCCTGTCACAATCAGAGCTCTGAGGGTCATAATCTTTTTTGTTTGAATGATAAAAACTAATTGATATCCAGTGTTGAAAATAATGTGTTGTCTGAATTTATGCAGGAAAAATATACCAGGCATTTACATTTTGCTGTAAACTGACAGTACCAACAGGAATAGTTACCGCTTCTGTTGATGCTGTCAGATTTTTTTTATTTATCGAAAAATAAATTGAATAAGTTGGTTTTTTACAACACAATTTTCATACTCTCGTTATCGATTTTAAGAATGTACACACCGTTTGTAGTTTTCAGATTTAATTCGTTGTGAATGCTTTGAGCATCGAAAACTTTCTGTCCCGAAATACTGAATAGCTTCACGTTTTGTCCGGGGGTTAAATTCTGAATAAATAAATTGCCATTTTGGAAACTGTATTTTATTGTTTCAATCGCGTTTTTCTCAACAGAAGTGGTTGCACCCGAGAAAACAACATGCATATTGGCATCCTGATTCAGCAAAGGAGTTGTAAAGCTGAAAGTGCCGTCATTGTTGTCGGTTACAGTTACAGTATTGTCGTTGTAAGTGACCGATACCAGCGATGCACCTTCGGCCGGAGTGAATGTGAAGGTCTGCGTGTCCTGATCGCGCACTGTTTCAGTGGCAGCACTTACAGTTCCGTTACCAGCTTTTGTTAGGTTTATGAGTCGAACGGCAGGTTCGGTGCTGCTTGTGAGCATAAGTTCAGGAGTTTCGAAATACGCAAACAATCCGGCAGTATTGGGAATACTCATTTTAAAGCGGAATGGCCTGTTGGCTGTCTGTTCGAAAGTAGCTGTATGCCATCCTTTGGTGGCGTAGGTTTGTGTGGTTCCCAATTGCCCGCCGCCCATATCGTACACAAGCATTTGTAAATTGAATGAGCCCGGATTATAAATACGCGATTTGAATGAGACATTATAATTTGTGTAGTTGTATGCCGATGGAATATACCAGTTCAGGTTTACATATCCCAGAAACTTTCCGGCTTTGTCGTCGGCAACAGGGGCTGTGCTTTGTGCAAAACGCAACGTGTTCGGCGCAACGAGTGATGTGTCGGCAATTGTAAATGCTTTGCGTACATTGGTTGGGTCGGTAATGTCACCGGCCTGAATTTGTCCGCCTGTGACTGCGAAAAAACCGTTGGTAAGATCCTCACCTGTACTGTTTGTAATAGCCGGATTTGGATTTGCCCCTCCTGCCAAAGGCATTACCATTGTGCGCAGGCTTGTGGTAGACATTGTGGCAAAGTTAAGTGCAGAGGGTGTAATGTTCTTTTCCCATTTCGATGTGGTACTGTTGAATTGCCAGTTGCCGGCAAATGTGTGAGCGCTGCACAGTGCAAGGGCGATAGTGAAAACTGAAAAGAGTTTGTTTTTTTTCATGGCATTTTAATTTATAAGTTGAATATTGATTTTTGGCTTCTGAACGCTTTTTGTTTGTTCAGATTTCTCAGGGCAAAGAAAAACAGAAATCACCGCTGCTATGTTCCGAAATGTATCATTGATGTTCGGAATTGTGCAAAAGTGCTTTTGAGTAATCTTCTGACGGGGTTCAGGATGTTCAGACAAAAATCTGTACAATATCGGACATAATCAAAACAATATCGAACATGCGTCACAAAGGCTTGTTTTACATTTGCAGTGTCGATAGTGAAGTTGTTTTATTCGCTACGACAAAACTAATCTCTAATTGCAACTTTATTTTAATTATTATGAAATCAAAAACATTACTTTCTTTGCTTTCTTTTGTTATGTGTTCGGTAGCTTTTGCTCAAACCGACATTACTCCATCACGTTATGTGTTTGCCAATCAGTCTGAAGGGCAGTTTACTGTAAATGCTGTAAATGCCGGAGCTAATCCTGCTGCCGGTTGGGCAGTGCCTGTGGATAACTTCAATAACGGATTTTTTATGTTGGCCGGTGGACCTGCTGTTTTTACATCTTTAGAGGCTGCGCAACCAGCGGCAATTCAGCAAGGCATTAATATCGTTGATTTAGGTGGTCAGGTTGGAAAAGTTCTTGTAATGCGTGGCAAAACTTCCACTTATAATGTGGGTACTGCAATGGGCGATGGTTATGCCGGAGCATGGTTCAATATGAATTTTTACTTCGATAAGCTTTTGACGCCGATTCGTGAGACAGTGCGTGTGCGTCTGGTTTTTTCTATTTACGAAAATGTAATCAGCGCTACAGGTTCGGCTTTGGGTAAATTCTATACTTCGAACTGGCAAAACAATGTGTCGCCAGCACTGGCCGATGTACCAACAACTTTCCCGAGCGACTTTTTTCAGGCAACCGACGAACTTGGCGATCCGCTGCCAAACGATGATGGAGAAGCGTACTACGATCCCACAAAATGGTTGGTTTATGAATTCGATACCCAGATTCCCGAGGAATCAGGAAATCCGAATCGTCTGAAAATTGAATTCTTAGGCACTGCCGGAAATATGACTATCCTTTTTAAAGAAATAAAATTCATCAAAAATCCGGTGGGAGATCCTGCTGTTCGTCAGTTAGTGCGTTATGCTCCGGGTACCACATCGGTGAAAGACGTACTTGCTGCAAGTCGCAATCTTCAGGTGGCTGTAGTTGGTAATAATGTGCGTTTGCTCGATGTTGCTGCCGGAAGTCGCGTGGAAGTATTTTCGGTTAGCGGACAACTTCAAAATTCGTTTGTTACTACTGCCGATAACGAAAGCTTTGATGTGCCAAAAGGTTTTTATATTCTGAAAGCAGGTGCAAAAACTGCCAAACTGAATATCAGATAATTTTTTTTAGATTTGAAGTGTGTTTATAAGAAAAAACAGAAGCTCAGCGCGGAATTAGTTTTTTAAGGTTTTTTTAAATATTATATTGAAAAGCCGCCTGTCTTCTGTTTTTATTTTATAGCACCAAATACTTTCTGAATAAATACATATAACAGACCCGGAACGAATTATGTGAATCCGGTTTTTGTTCGACCTTAAAGAATCAATTTTTACATATGAAGAAATATTTTTCTCTGCTGCTCTTCGCTGCACTCTTTTTTGGCCATGCAAATGCTCAGGTCGATAATTACAGTCTCCGTATGGATACAAACGGATCGCTGGATGCCGGTTATGTGAGCGAAATAAACGAATCAGACAAATTTACAGTGCAGTTTTGGATGCATCCGGATGTGTGGACTCCAAATGCTGCTGTTTTTACGCGCGGTAATGCCGACCAGCTTTTTGAACTCAGACTCGGAAGTGAAAGCGGACGATTGAAATTGCTTGCAGGAGCACAGTCGGTTGACATTGTGTCGGTCAATATTGCTGCGGCTAAATGGGCGCACATAAGTATTGTGTCACAGCCGGGCAGTCTTAAAGTGTATGTAAATAACACACTTACCATCAACACAAATACCGGAGTCATTATTCCGTCGTCGGGCAGTAATCTTTTCCTGGGCAATAATTTCAAAGGTCGTATCGACGAATTTCGTATCTGGTCCGAAGCACTTGCTACTAACGACTTGCTTTGGCGCAATACCCTCAACAAGTATCACCCACAGTGGAATAATATGGTTTTGTACTACAAATTCGATCAGAATCTTTGTCCCAATGTGGTTGATTATACTTTCAAACATCACGGAACTTTTTCGGCTGCAGGTGCTGTGCGCGAAAAAGTAACCGATAATGCTGCATTCAAATACCGTATTCAGGCTGCTTACACCGACTTTTCGCGCTTTGCCGATCGTGGTGTCGATCGTGAAAAGTATCTGCTTTCAAACGATATCATTATGCTTGGTGTGGAGTCGCACTCCGATGGAACGATCACCATGCCTTTTCCGTACAACGAAGGTAAACTGACCAATGCGGTGCAAATGCAGGCATTCGAAGGTCGCACGGGTGTGCTTGCTTTCAATGGCGCTGGTGCGGGCATGGAAGTGGGAGCAAAGGCGCTTATCCCAACCGCAAAATATTCGCTGCATACATGGCTTTACATCGACGAGTGGACCGAAGGTGCTTATCTTTTTCAGAAAGAAGCTTCTGTGAATCAGGGATTCTCTGTCCGTTTGGGAAATCCGGCCACTTACGAACTTATCCTGCGTCTTAACGGTCAGGAATTTAAACGTAACATTCCCACATCATTGATCACAAAACCTGTGGGCTCATGGTGGAATCTGGGTGTGGTGGCTTTCTCGCTCGATATGGGTGTTACCAAAACTTTTATGTTCACTTTCGATGGGAAAGGATATTTCCCGCTCAGTTCAGGAGTTCCTGCTACAGTTCCTGCCACGCTTTTGCCACAGGGAGTTAATCAGACGGCTGCTGTCATCGGCAAGGATTTTAAAGGAAAACTCGATGAAACTGTGATTTGGCATGCCGATCTTTCCGAAGCTCAGATAAAAAGTTACATGTCGGAATTACCAATGCCCGGATTCGGGAAAATTGTGGAAGCGCAAACAGTGTTTTACCGCATGAATTCGTTCTGGAACTATGATAATGCCGAAAATCCCGGTTACGATTTATATTCGTACAAGCATTTTATGAACATTGTGCGCAGTGCTTTCGATGGATATCGTGGTTATAAAATCCGTATGAGTGTAAAGGGGCACGATGGTTGGGAATCGACTATGGCTAATGCAACCAAACGCAAAACAATGGCCGAAGGTATTGTGGCTGCTGCTGCCGATTTCGATGGTATCGACCTCGATTTTGAATGGTGTTACGACGGAACATGTTTTAATAATTATGGATTACTTCTGGAAGAAATTGGCAAAATAATGCCTGCTGAGAAAATATTTACTGTCTCACCTCATTACGTATCGTACAGTTTTCCCACAAAATATATGACTCATGTCGATTATTTCACCTTCCAGATTTATGGTCCGAGTGCCAATGTCTTCCGCTGGAATACTTATGTGGATGCTTACAACCGTTTTATTGCTCAGGGTTATCCCAAAGATAAAATCGTAATGTCGTACGCCACCACCACATCGCGTGCTTACGAGGATGCTGCTGGAAATGTACAAACTGCTGCTGCGCCGATTGGTGTGCGCAATGGTCTGCTCGATGGAACCTATACTCCCGACATGGATGTGGTAATGGATAGCAATGGGAAATATCGTTTTATTACAGGTGTAAACCAAACCCGCAACCGCAGTGAGTATATTCACGAAAAAGACCTTGCAGGAATTATGTATTGGGACATGGGAAATGATGTGGCTACATCGCATCCTTACAGTATTCCCAAAGCATCGAATTATGCACTGGCCAGCAATGTGGATACAGTTATTACGCAGGTGAATATGAATCCCAGTGCTATACGCCCGATTTCGGCACAACGTGCTGTAATAAAGATATATCCCAATCCGGCTACAAACTTTATCCGACTTTCGTTACCGGCAAACGATCTGATTGACACGGTGAAAATTTTCAGTGCCAATGGTCAGTTGATGCAAACTTTTACAGGCGACAAAACACAGACAAATATGGATGTGAAAGCTTTGCCCGGAGGTTTTTACAGTTTGCACGCGAACACGCGAACAGGCAAGCTTTTTTCAGCCACTTTTTTGAAACAATAGGCAGTTTTTAGAATTATAATCGTTTAAAAATGAATAAGATTAAATTTTACAGCTTTTTGATTGCAGCCATGCTCATGTTGGGAGCCTGCGAGGAAAAAGCCCTGAATCCCGGAGATTTCAGTCTCCCCACAGAACTCGAAGTAGTTCAGATTTACGATACCCTGGGTAATGAATATCCGGTGCAGGTACTCCGAAGCATCGATACCACTTATCTTTATCCGCGCATAAAAGCTGATACACTGAAGGATGAAAATGGTGTGCCAGTGCTCGATAGCAATAATAAATTGCAAATTACACGCGATACCACTTACACGCCCGGCACGAAAACTGCCCGATTTGTGGAGTTAGAGCCTGTATTGTTGGCAGCGCCGCGTAACGAGTTGCACATTGCATTGATATCGAATGCACGATGGCTGGCTCCAACGCCCGACTTTAAAGGAAAAATTGCCTGGTATCTGACACAAAATGTAAACGGAGGTGGAGATGCGACCATTAAGGTGAAAATTCTGGCCGGACTGGCCACAAAGCGTCGTCTGGTATTGGCTCAGCAATTTATTTATAGCCGCGACAGCCTTGTGATGTATAAAATTGTTTTCGATCAGAAAGCACAAAACGAACAATAAATCAAATACTTTTCAGTGATGAAACGAATCATATTTTTAATCGCCGCAATGACGGTTTTGCTGCAGGCTGTGATGGCCCAGTCGGTGAAGGTGAGCGGCAAAGTGCTCGATAATAATAATGAAACCATAATTGGCGGAACTGTTATTGAAAAAGGAACTACCAACGGAACAACTACTGATTTCGATGGAAATTTCAATCTCAGCGTAGGTTCACGCAATGCTGTGCTGGTGGTTTCGTACGTGGGAATGAAAACGCAGGAAATCAGCGTTGGAACAAAAAACAGCGGACTTGTAATTGTACTGCAACCGGACACAAAAGTGCTCGACGAGGTTTTGGTAGTAGGTTTTGGTACACAGAAAAAAATAAATTCAACCGGCGCTGTAAAATCTATTGATGCAAAAGCGCTCGAATCGCGACCGATTTCGAATGCCGTGCAGGGTTTACAGGGTGTGATTGCCGGTCTGAACATTACAAACGATAATGGGGGCGGACTCGGACAGTCGATGAGCATTAATATTCGTGGTTTGGGAACAATTGGCGAAGGCTCTAATTCCTCTCCGCTTGTATTGATTGATGGTATCGAAGGCGATCTTTCGACCATTAACCCAAACGATATTGAAAATATTTCGGTGTTGAAGGATGCGGCAGCAGCTTCAATCTACGGTTCGCGTGCGCCTTTCGGGGTTATTTTGGTCACGACCAAATCGGGTGCTGAGCAGAAAACGGCTGTTTCCTATACGGGAAATGTGCGTGTCTCAAATCCTGTGGCAGTGCCCCGTGCGGTAGATTCGTACACTTATGCCCTGATGGTAAACGACGCATACAGCAACTCGGGTGGAAATCCGCCTTTCGGTGCCGGACAGCTCGGCAAAATTATGAGTTATCAGCGTGGCGAATTGCCTTTTGGTATCGAAAAAGCCGAAGGTGTTAACGACTGGGCGTGGAATCAGCGCAGTTTCGGAAATACAAACTGGTACAACGAACATTTGAAATCAGCCACTTACTCGCAGGAGCATAATGTCAGTGTACGTGGAGGCAATAAGGCTTCAAGTTATTTTGTGTCGGCCAATTATCTCGGACAGAACGGGCTTTTTACCTATGCCGACGAAAAATTCAGCCGTCTTTCGGTAAATGGAAAACTGAATATTAAAATTACCGATCGTCTGCAGTTTAACTGGAGTTCGCGTCTTACCGATACTTCGAACGATAAACCTTCGGCACTTAACGATTTATTCTATCACAATCTGGGTCGTCGCTCACCACTGATGCCTGTGTATATGCCCAATGGTGAATATAACCGCGAATCACTTATTCCTTCATTGCTGAATGGTGGTCGCTATATTGTAAAAAATCAGTTGTTTTACAACCAGGCACAGTTTACATTCGAAGCAATGAAAAACTGGAAATTTTATTTTGACCTTGGAAGCCGTATCGAAAAACCGAGCGAAAGTCGTCAGTTTAATCGCCTGAGTTACACCTTGCCCGATGGAACACAAAACTATTTTGCAGTGCTCGAAGGAGTAGCTGATAAAAGCGTGGTAAACGAAGTAAACGGAACGATTCTACGTCAGCCCGCTGCCGGAACTAATTATTACGAGCGTGCTTTTGGTCATGTGAATTATATGAATACAAACTTCCGTACCGATTATGAGTTGAAACTTAACAACCATTATTTCAAAGTGCTGGCTGGTATGCAGAGTGAGTATTATTTTACTGAGAAAATCCGTGTAGGGTCGGACAATATTACGCTGGACAGTAAACCGTTTCTTCCTTCAGGAGCAGGAACAAATCCGCGTATGTCCGAGAAAAAAGGTGAATGGGCAAACCTTGGTATTTTCGGTCGTGTGAACTATGCGTATGCCGATCGTTATATGCTTGAACTGAATTTGCGTGCCGATGCGGCCTCGCGTTTTCCGGCCAATCAGCGCTGGGCTACTTTTCCCTCGGTTTCGGCTGGCTGGAATCTCGGCCAGGAAGAATTTTGGGCCGGTTTGTACGAAAAAGGTTTCGAAATGCTGAAATTCAGAGCTTCGTACGGTGTTTTGGGAAATCAGAATACCAGCAGCTTTTATCCTTATTTCCAGTATATGAGTTCGGGAATGGGCGGTATTGTGATTGGTAATCAGGAAGCTACCGTGCTGCCTGGCCCGCAACCTTTTGCCACTTCGCTCACATGGGAAAAAATTGAAAATTCAGGTGTGGGTCTTGATCTTGGTTTTTTTTCGAACCGTTTGAGCGCAGCATTCGATCTTTATCAGCGTGTGACGCTCGACATGGTGGGGCCTGCCAAACAGCTTCCGGCTGTGTATGGTGCAAATCCTCCCAAAACTAATAATGCCGAACTTCGTACCCGTGGCTGGGAAATGGAAATAAGCTGGCGCGACCGCGTGGGTAAGGATTTTAGCTATTCGGCTACAGCCACACTCAGCGATTATCAGAGCGAAGTGACAAAATACGATACGCCCGATGGCGCACTGAACGGATATTTCCCCGGAAAAAAACTTGGTGATATCTGGGGTTATCAGGTAGTGGGAGTGGCCAAAAGTGATCAGGAAATGAACAATTGGTTGAGCACCACTTCGCAATCGAACCTTGGTAAAAACTGGGGTGGTGGCGACCTTATGTATCGCGACCTCGACGAAAATGGTAGTGTGAATGCCGGAGGTAATACCATTTACGATAGTGGCGACCTTTCGGTTATCGGAAACGGAACGCCCCGCTATGCTTTTGGTCTGAATCTGGGTGCTTCGTGGAAATTTGTTGATTTTTCGATGTTCTTTCAGGGAATTGGTAAACGTGATGTGTTCTTTAATAACAGTGCTACTTTCTTTGGTTTTGCCGGTGAATGGCAGCGATCTCTTTTCTACAACCATCTCGATTATTTCCGCTATGCAGGCGATCCGCTGGGAGCTAACCTCGATCCTTACTATGGTCGTTTGCGTACCGATTATAACAATATACAGGTTTCCGATCGCTTTATTCAAAATGCTGCTTATGTGCGTTTGAAAAATCTTCAGATAGGATTTACATTACCTAAAACATCTGCACTTTCGAAACATGTTCAGAAGGCACGATTGTATTTCTCGGGCGAAAACCTGTTCACATTTACAAACCTGCGCATCTACGATCCCGAAGCTATTGGCAGTGGTATCAGCGAATATGGTCCCGGAAAAACATATCCAATGTTCAGGGTGTTTTCGGCAGGACTCGAAATTACACTTTAATTACTAAAATTGAGAACTTTACAGAATTACTGAAATGAAGAAATTATTTTATATACTAACCGCATTACTTTCAATGTCTTTGGTTTCGTGCGAAGATTTTTTGCAACGCGAACCGCTCGACTTTGGTAACGATCAGGCATTTCTGAAAAATGTGGACGACATGCGCAATTACACCAACGGATATTATTCGTTGTTTCCTTCGATGCGCTCAGGTTTTTGGGGTGGTGTTTATGCCGACGACAACAACAGTGACAATCAGGCAGGGCCATCGGCTAATCAGCTTTTTTATCGTGGCGATAAATATACGCCGCTTGTAAAAGATTCGCACTGGAAATTTGATCACATACGCAATTTGAATTATTTTATCAACCGAATGAAGGCTGATGTACCTGCCGGAAAAGTTTCCGGTTCACCTGATCTGATTAATCATTATTTAGGCGAAGCATATTTTTTCAAGGCTTATGAATATTTCCGTCTGCTTTCGAATCTGGGCGATGTACCCATTATCGACGATGTGCTGAGTGAAGACTACGATGGACTTATTGCTGCAAGCAAACGTATGCCCCGCAATGAAGTGGCCCGCTATATTCTGGGACTGCTCGATCAGTCGAAGCTTCTATTGATGGAAAAAGCTCCTGAAAGCGGTCGCCTCACGAAAGATGCAGCATTGCTAATGAAAGCCCGTGTCGCACTTTTCGAAGCTACATGGGAAAAATATCATCAGGGAACTACTTTTGCACCCGGAAATCCGAAATGGGTAGGTGCTGCTTCTCATCCGAATTTTGCTTTTGCAGGTGGAAGCATTCAGTCGGAATATAATTATTTCTTCGAACAAGCCATTGCGGCAGCCGACAGTGTGGCTTCGAAACGTTCGCTTTTTGCTGATTATGCATCGCTCTTCAACGACACAAAAGGCACAGTGATGGCTTCGCCGGAAGTGATTCTGGCCCGCTATTATTTACAAGGTGTAAATGCACATTCAGCTACTCATTATCTGCAACGTACTGGTGCAGGAACAGGTTTGACACGTGCTATGGTGGAAACCTTTTTGACAAAATCGGGTTTGCCGGTATATGCCGATAATACTTATCAGGGCGATTCCCTCATGTATCTGATGCTTCAAAACCGCGATATTCGCCTTACTTCTTCGGTAAAGCCGGGAGGTTTGGTAGTAAACGGCACTGATACCATTGTAAATTACAAACCGCTGATTTATTCTTCGGGAAATCAGGGAACACCAACCGGATACGAACTTAAAAAATGGATAAGTTATGAAGCCGGTCAGGATGCTACGCCTACCAGCGGAACTTCTGCAACGCCGGTATTCAGAGTGGCCGAGGCATATCTTATTTATCTTGAAGCATATTACGAACGATACGGACAACTGGGCGGAAATTGTGATACTTACTGGAAAGCTTTGCGTACCCGTGCAGGTGTAAGCACCGATTATCAGGCTACCATTGCTGCTACCGACCTGAACCTCGAAAACGATCTGGCTACCAAATCGCGCGGAACTTTTGTGGATGCCACACTTTACAATATTCGTCGCGAACGTCGTTGTGAGTTTGTGGCCGAAGGTATGCGACTGATGGATTTGAAGCGTTGGCGTTCGCTCGACCATATGCTGAATTATCAGGTGGAAGGTATTAATCTCTGGGCTGATATTTACCGTTTATATTCGGCTGATCAGATAAAAGTCGGACAGACAGTGTCGTCATCTTCACTTAGTACTTATCTCCGTCCTTATCAGATTGTATCGACATCTATCGTGTATGATGGTTATACTTTCCCCAAACCTCATTATCTGGAACCTGTTCCGGTGAGCGAAATAATAATGACTTCGACCAACGGACAGGATAATTCGCCGATTTATCAAAATCCGGGCTGGCCTGCCAAAATCAGTGGCCCTGCCGATTATAACTTCGATTGCGATTAATTAAAGTTGATTATAATTCTACTTTGACAGATTAAAGATAAGAAAGAGATTAAAAAGAATAGTAACGCGGATTTAACGGATGAAACTGATTACAACAGATTTAAATTGAATAAAAAACAGATATAATTCGGATTAAAATTTTGACAAGTCAAAATTAGGATAAAATTAAAATATACAACAACTTAAATCTGTAAATTTTATTTATAAAATTTTTATAATCCGTTTAGAAATCAGTTATTTTAAAAAAAATAATCCGCTAAATCCGCGTTACTATTTCTTTTAAAATAAATCTGTCAAAGCAGAAATAAAATGAAAATCCGTTTTCAGGAATGCTTCAAGAGCAACTGAAAACGGATTTTTTCATGACAGTTTTTCGTGTTGTTCCCTGTACTGAGTGGGTGTTAATCCGGTTTGCTGTTTGAATACGGTGCTGAAATATCGCTGACTGACATAGCCGAGTTCGAAAGCAATTTCCTGTATGGGTAAATCTTTATTCAACAGCATTTTTGTGGCTTTTTTGATTTTAAAATCCGTCACATAATTGTTCGCAGTCAGACCGGTTAGTATTTTTACTTTATTGTAAAAAGTGGTACGGCTCATTGCCATTTCGGAGGCTACATTGTCGATGCGTAATTCATTGTCCGATAAATGTTCGCTTATGTAATCGTTGAGCTTGTTCAGAAATTTCTCGTCAGCATTGCTGTATGTAATTTCGTCGATGCTCACTTCACTTTCAGTAGTCGAAAATTGCGTTCTTAACTGCAACCGCTGACGAAGAATATTGGCAGTAGCAGCCATCAATAAATCCACTCCGAAAGGTTTTGCCAGATAAAGATCAGCACCCATTTTATAGCCAGTGAGCGAGCTTTCGTCGTCGCTGAGTGCCGTGAGCAACACCACCGGAATATGACTGATATTGACATCGGATTTTATAGTTTTGCAAAGTTCAAAACCATCCATGCCGGGCATCATTACATCGCTAATCAGCATATCGGGCATGTGTTCGCGAATTTTCTCCAGGGCTTCCTGTCCGTTTGTGGCTGCAATAACCTTTCCGAAATATTCGCTTAAACTTTCGTGCATGTAACCCAGTAAATCGGGCTCATCTTCGGCAATAAGCAGTGTCATTTCTTTGAAATTAAAATCTGTTTCCGAAGCATTTATTGTTTGCATACTTTGTGAGTTCAGGTTTTGTAGTTCATTTTCAATGCTTTGTTTTGGCGTGTTGAAATATGCCTGCAAAGGCAAACTAAACCAGAATGTGGATCCTTTGGGTTGTGCAGGTTCATACCCGATTTCTCCTTTGTGCATTTCAATCTGCGTTTTGGCATACGAAAGTCCAATGCCGCTTCCGCCTTTTTCGTGTCGTCCCTGATAAAACCGGCTAAACAGTTTGTCTCTTTCTTCAGCAGGTACACCTATTCCGCAGTCAGTCACACTTATTTTTACTTTGTTTTCGACTAACTCGGTTGTTATTGTGACAGTGCTTCCTGCATCCGAAAATTTGATAGCGTTCATTAGCAAATTCGACAAAACCTTGTTGCAACGGTCGCGGTCGAAACTTATATCCGTAATCCGTTCGTCCTTCGTAATGATCAGCTGAATATTGCGGGCTTCAAACTCAAAACTGAAATCGTCGGCCACTTCCTGTACCCAATTATTGAAATGATGACTGCTCATATTCAGCATGTCGCTGTTTTTCTCCATTTTTCTGACATCGAGCACCATATCAATCATGTTTTTCATGTTTTTCACATGTTTGTACATCAGTGTCAATACAGGTTTAAGCACTTTGGGCGTGTTTTCATCTTTCAAAAGTCGCCGTAGTGGCGCGTAAATCAGTGTGAGCGGAGTGCGCAACTCATGCGACACATTGATCAGGAATCTGATTTTTTGTTCCGAAAGCTCATTCTCACGTCTTTGCATTTCAAATTCCATCGATTGCTTTGTTTTGGCAATTACCGAACGTCTGATGCGTAATAATGTAAATGTCAGCGCAATGATTACGATCAGATAAAACCACCATGTTTGCCACCAGGGTGGTGCCACTCTGATGTGTGCAATGCTGAAAGGCGTGCTCCAAACCTGATTTTTCAGTTCGTACTGAAGCATAATGCGATACGAGCCCGGGTTCAGATTCTGTACACGAATCGATTGCGTTTCGGGCTCGAGATACTGTGTGCTGAGACCTTCGATCAGATAACGGTAGCGTGGGTGCGAACGCAGGCCAGGCGTGTTGATGAAAAAGTTGAGTTGCAGCGATGTGAAATTCCAGGGTAGTGTTATCGTTGTTTTCTTATCCGATTTCGAAATTCTTTTTGGAGCAAGCTGGCTACCATCGAGCAAAATATCGAGCAATTCAAATTGAGGTTCGGCAATTTCGGGAAAGGGTATGTCCGACTGAATGACCGTCATGCCCGAAACTCCACCCATATAAATATTGCCACGCAAGCCGAGAAGTTTCGATTTTGGCAAATATTCATTGGCTGTAATACCATCGGCTTTTTCATATTTGTAAATTTGGTCGGTATGTATGTTGTAGCGGTAAAGTGAGATGCCAGAGCCTATCCAGAGCGTGTTTTTAGCATCCAACTGAATGGTGGAGGTCGATTTAATTCTGTCAGGCATGATTTGCGTTGCTTTTTTTGTGCGCAAATCATACTTTATCAGGCCCGACGAAAGTCCTATCCATAATACGCTGTCGGCTGAATATTCCACAGCATTAATCACTGTGATATAGTTGTTTGGGATTCTGAAAACTGATTTTTCCCTGCCGGTTTTTGAATCGATAAGCGAAAAAACGGTGTTTGCGTAAATAAGAAGTTCGTTTTTCAGAAAGGTATTCGAATGAATTCTCAGAGCGCCATCTTCTTTAATGCTTGTTTTAATATGACGGGTTTCTTTTTTATCGGTATCGTACAGATAAAGTTGATTGTCTGATATGAAGATTTTCCCGTTTTCGTTGGCAAACACATTGAATCCTAACAAATCATTGGTCTTAATCAGTTCGCCGTTCTTGCTGGTAAGCTGAAAGTCTTTGAGTTGGCCTGTCTTTTTATCGAAAAGCTTGAGACCTGCTTTGTACAGACTGAGTAATAAATACTGATCGGAATAGGCTGTAATAGAGGATACTTTTGTGCCGAATGAATTTCGGAAATGCGTAAATTTTTCTTTGTCGGGTTCAAAAAGATTGATTCCCTGCCCGTCGGTGCCTATCCATATTTTGTTTTCCTCATCCTGATAAAAACTCAATACGGTAGCATCGCTCAGTCCCCATTCAGAGTTTAGTGGCGAGTTCGAATAACTGCTTGCAAATGTGTTCTTTATGTTCAGTAATCCTGATCTGATGGCTCCAAGCCACAGATTGCCGTATTTGTCGGGATAAATGGTCAAAAGCGAGTTTACCTGCGCTGTACCGTGTTTGTCGTTTTGTCCGGCCACACGTTGTAGACGGCCGTTTTTCTGATCGTAAGTGATAATGCCTTCACCATCCGAAACCATCCATATTTTGTTGTGATAGCTGCAAATGTCCATCACCTTGTCAGCTTTCAGATATGAGTTGGCTGTACTGAGGTCATACAGTTTTTGCCCCGAACGATCGAAGCATTGTGGCGCTTTTCCGTATTCCGAAATCCAGAAGTGTCCTTCGGGAGTGCTGAAAACATCCAGAATTCCGTCACCTTGTGTAAATGCGCTTCGGGTAAGTTTGCCGGTAGCTGTTTCGCACAAAAACAAACCTTTCCATCTTGAGCCAATAAGCAAATGATTTTTATCGAACCGGTCAATTTTGCAGGAAGCGGTCAGGTTGGTTTCTGCCCCGCTGAAGATTTTCTCGCTCCATTCATTCTTTTTCGAATTATAAATATGCAGGGCATTGCCATTGGTGGCGTACATAAAATCGTCACTTACAAAAATATTTTTCAGTGAAATGTCGCGACCGTTTATTTTTTCGGGAATAAAACTGTCTGATAGCCGGTCGTAACGACACAGAATGCCTCCGGAGCCTATCCAAAGTCTGTTTTGCGAATCTTCGGCAATGAAAAATATATTATTGTGAGGAAGAGAATTCGGGTTTTTCGGATCGTTCAGGTAAGTGCGGATGCTTTGTCCGTCGTAACGATTGAGGCCTTCGCGCGTACCTATCCAAAGCATGCCTATGTGATCGCGGAAAATTGCTTTCACAGTGCTCTGGCTCAGACCTTCGTGAAGCGAAATTTGCTCGAAATAGTATTTGTCGGCATTTGCACTCACAGAAGATATAAGCAGTAAAACTAAGAGTGCGACAGTTTTCAGATTCTTCATGTATGATCGGATAAACATTCAAACAGCAAAACTAAATAAAACTCCTGATAAATTGGTATGTTTGGAAATTCGGGTGAAAGGTTTCCCACATTTAAACAAAAAATACGCAATTAATACCTTTCAAATTTATTTCAGTTTGTGGATTAATTGCGTATTTCGCCTTTTTAAGTTGCAGCTGTTATTTCTTCAGCAGCTTCTTTAACGGTACACTCACAAAAGCATTTTTTGTATAATTATCTTTTTCGAAAAAGATACCCAGATGGCCATCTTTTGTGATTGTGAGAGCTGAATAAGCCGAACCTCCGCTGTAAATGGGGAACCCGGCCGACCATGTTTTGCCGTTGTCGTCGCTAATGCGAATGGTCAGATTCTCGCGTTTGTTGCGCGAGTTGGCATTTGAGAAAATCAGGTAGTTTTTGCCACGGTATTTGAGCGAGATCAGTCCTGCATTGCAGCTTGGGTCGGTAAGTTGCTCTTCGCGTGTGCTTTGCCATGTTTTGCCGTTGTCGGATGAAATATGCACATGACGTTTGCCGGCACCATTAACCCGGCTGTTTATCATCAGGCGGCCATCGCTCAGTTCGGTGATAATAGATTCGTCGGCAGGTTTCACGGCATTCTCGTTTACAAACCAGGTGTTGCCATTGTCGTTGCTGCCAAATACAAATACGCCATGTTTCAGATTTACCAGTGTGTGAAGCATTTGTCCCGAGCGTGTTTGCAATCCGCGTCCCGAGGTGATAAATTTAAAATCTTTTTCCCACTCCGGTTTTGTCATTTGCGAAGTGATATCCACAGGTTTGCTCCATGTTTTACCGTTGTCGGCACTTTTACACACATGTAGTTTGAAAATATTCTTCTCTTTTTCAAGATCCATGTAGTTGTAGAACATGAATACTTCTTTCGTTTTGCTGTTCACAATCATCGACGGGTCCGAAGCCGATTGTCCGAACGGAAAATCAATCACAGTTTCAATTGGAAGCCATGTTTTACCATTGTCGGTGCTGCGGCGAATCACAATATTAATATCCTTGCTTGCAATAAGATCGCCGCAGTGTGGTACGCGTTCGTCAATAGCAGCTATCAGGTCGCCATTGGGGGCAGTTACCAGCGATGGAATTCGGTAGCACGAAACACCTGCTTTCAACGATGTGTCGAAAATGCTTTCGAATGCAAGTGACTCATTTTTAATGCGAATCGGGTCGTCGTATTTTATCTGCAGGTCGTTGAGTTGCTTTTTGAGCTTCTTAATGGTTTTGGCATAAGCCGGATTGTCAATCAGATTATTCATTTCTGTCGGGTCATTTTTCAGGTCGTAAAGTTCCCATGTGTCAATGTCGTTGTAGAAATGAATCAGTTTATAACGCTGTGTACGAATGCCATAATGACGTTTTACAGCATGCTCGGCAGGATATTCCTGATAATGATAATAAAGCGCTTTGCGCCATGACCGTGGATTTTTTCCTTTGAGCAAAGGCAGATATGATTCGCCCTGAATGTCGGCAGGAATTTCGATACCGGCAATGTCGAGGAAAGTAGGAGCGTGGTCGATGTTTTGTACCATTTGGTTGATGATTTTGCCACGTTGCTTCTGCATTTTTTCGGGTAAACGCATTACCAGCGGTGTACGTAGGGATTCTTCGTACATAAATCGTTTGTCGAACCAGCCGTGCTCGCCCATATAAAATCCCTGATCGGAAGTGTAGATGACCAAGGTGTTTTCGAGCAATCCTTCTTTTTCGAGATAGGCATACAGTCGTCCGATATTGTCGTCGAGCGCTTTTGCCGTTTTCAGATAATCTTTCATGTAGCGCTGAAACTTCCATTCAGCAAGTTCTCGACCGCTTAAATGGCGGTTTGCAAGGTCGTTTTGAATGGAATCGTAAAATTCTTTCACAGCTTTTTGCTCCTGTGGCAGCATTCGTCCCACAATTGTGGTTTTGTCATCGGAGTTTATGGCGTCGTGTATGTAATTTGTTTTCGATACCGGATTGGTTACTTTCAGGTCGTAGCCCCAGTACATGTGTTTGTCGATGCCCATTTCGGCTGTCGAGGCTGCTAAGCGACCATCGTAATTGTCGAAGAAATTAGCCGGCACTTCAAAGGTCTGATTTTCGTAAGCGCGTAAATCTTCAATTTTCGGCATCCAGTTACGGTGCGTGGCTTTGTGATGTACGAAAAGTGCAAAGGGTTTTGTTTTATCGCGATTGCCGAGCCATTTTATACTTTTGTCGGTAATTATATCGGTTACATAGCCCTGTTCCACATGTCGTCCTTTTGGGGTAATAAATTCCGGTTGGTAGTAATGTCCCTGTCCCGGCAATACTTCCCAATAGTCGAAACCTGTCGGGTCGCTTTCGAGATGCCATTTTCCAACCATGGCAGTTTGGTAACCATTGGCTTTCAGAATTTTTGGCATGGTTTGCTGATTGCCATCGAAATGGTCCTCGTTATTTATTTTGCCATTTTTATGACTGTGTTTCCCTGTGAGCATACAGGCGCGGCTTGGTCCCGAAATGGAATTGGCCACAAAACTTTGTCTGAACGTAGCACCTTCCGAAGCAATCCGGTCGATGTGAGGTGTGTATCCGTCTTTACCGCTATAAGCACCAATCATTTGTTCGGTGTGGTCGTCGGACATAATGTAAATAATGTTCAGCGGTTTTTCCTGTGCAGTGAGGAATGTGGTTGCAAATAATGCTGAGGCTGCGGTAAGCCCTGTTCTGATTTTCTTTTGTGAACTTTTCATTCTGTAACGTTTTCTTTTCGTATTTAAGCTACAAATATACAAATTATTATTTAATAAAGCCTTTTATATGACCAATGAATTTAGTATATTTGTCGCTTATTAATAAAATAATTAAATAATTTACTGTAAAGAAATCAACGCAGCTAATTTAGGCATTTGAAATGCCTTTAAATTCTATTTGAGAAATGAAACACACACTTATTCCCGCTTTACTTTCCACTCTTATTGTTCCCGGAATATCTGCTCAGAAATCAGAAAAACCGAATATTATCTACATTTTGGCCGACGATCTCGGATATGGTGATGTGGGTTGTTACGGACAAAAAATAATTGAAACGCCTAATATCGACAAGCTTGCAGCAGGTGGAGTGCAGTTTATGCAGCATTACGCAGGCTCTACGGTGAGTGCTCCTTCGCGCTCGGCACTGCTTACAGGCTTACATACGGGTCATACGCCCATTCGTGGAAATGCCGAAGTGCGCCCAGAAGGTCAGAAGCCTCTTCCGTTCGGCACATTTACGCTGGCACACATGCTTAAAAATCAGGGTTACGCCACAGGCGCTTTCGGCAAATGGGGACTTGGTTTCCCGAATTCCGAAGGCGATCCCAACGCTATGGGTTTCGATCTTTTTTACGGATACAACTGTCAGCGCCAGGCACATCATTATTATCCTGCACATATTTACAGAAATAATCAGAAAATAATGCTTCCGGGCAATAAAAACGGCGAGCGTAAGGTGTATGCGCAGGATTTGATTCAAAATGAAACATTGAATTTTATTCGCAGAAATGCAAATCAGCCATTTTTTGCTTTTGTGCCTGTGGTATTGCCTCACGCCGAACTGGCTTCTCCCGACGATAGTATTGCGCAGAAATACAGAGCTTTGATAAAAGATGAAAAGGCCTACAAAGGTGCTCCGGGAAGTTATGGGTCGACAGAAACGCCGAAAGCCGATTTTGCGTCGATGGTGGCGCGGCTGGATGCGTATGTGGGACAAATTGTGGAAGAACTTCGCAAAAATGGCATTGAAAAAAATACCATTATTATTTTTAGCAGCGACAATGGTCCGCATGCCGAAGGTGGCAATAATCCTGAGTTTTTCAACAGCAATGGTTCGTTTCGTGGCCTGAAACGCGATTTGTACGAAGGTGGTATTCGTGTTCCCATGATTGTGTCGTGGCCGGGAAAAGTTCCTGCCGGACAAGTAACCGAACATATTTCGGCACAATGGGATGTAATGCCTACATTAAAGGAATTGACGGCTTCGAAAGCGAAATTCAAAACCGACGGCGTTTCGTTTGCTAAAACTATTCTGGGTAAAAAAGGCCAGAAACAGCACAAATATCTTTACTGGGAATTTCACGAAATGGGTGGCCGCGTGGCGGTTCGTGCAGGCGACTGGAAAGCTGTGGTTTACAATTACGGAAAAAATCCCGACGCCACTCCCGAACTGTACAATTTAAAAACCGATCCTTCTGAAACTCAAAATGTGGCTGCCAAAAATCCACGCGTGCTGAAGCGGTTGACAATAATGCTGCAAAATTCGCGTACAGCATCGAAGGATTTTAATTTTGGCAGTTAATTTTACTAATAAGATATGAAACACTCACGCAAACTCATTTATCCACTCGGCATGCTCGCATTGCAGGCTACTGCTCAAACTCCCGATCGTCCCAATGTCATTGTTTTTCTGGTGGACGACATGGGTTGGCAGGATACCTCTGTGCCTTTTCACAGTGAACGTACCAAATTCAACGATATCTACGAAACACCCAATATGGAGCGACTGGCGGCTCAGGGCATGAAGTTTACACAAAGTTACGCCTGCGCAGTGAGTTCGCCTTCGCGTGTGAGTCTGCTCACGGGAATGAATGCAGCCCGACATCGTGTGACTAACTGGACCTTGTTCAAAAATCAGTCTACCGACCGGCGCAGCGAAGTGCTTAGTTTCCCGGAGTGGAATTTGAACGGCATTTGTCAGGTGGATGGCATTGAACGCACGACACCTGTAACTGCACTTCCACAACTTTTGAAAAATGCCGGATATCATACCATTCATTGCGGAAAAGCACATTTCGGAGCTATAAATACTCCCGGCGAAAGTCCGTATCATTTGGGTTTCGAAGTGAATATTGCGGGTCATGCCGGTGGTGGACTTGCTTCGTATCTGGGTGAAAAGAATTTTGGTAATACGCCCGATGGTATGCGTAAACATCCGCAGGCCATTCCGGGACTTGAAAAATACCATGGAAAAGATATTTTCGCTACTGAAGCACTTACGCTCGAAGCCATTTCAGCGCTCGACCGGGCTAAAAAACTTGGACAGCCATTTTTCCTTTACATGGCGCATTATGCTATTCATATTCCGGTTGATAAGGACAAACGCTTTTTCCAGAAATATATCGACAAGGGACTCGATCCTCGCGAGGCTGCCTACGCTGCACTCATTGAAGGCATGGACAAGAGTCTGGGCGATTTGCTCAACTGGCTCGAAACCAACGGTGAGGCACAGAATACGGTTGTGATGTTCATGTCTGACAACGGTGGATTTTCGAGTGGTTCACAATGGCGTGGTGGCGAACTTTATACGCACAATGCACCCTTGCGATCGGGCAAAGGTTCTGTTTATGAGGGAGGAATCAGAGTGCCTCTGATTGTGAAATATCCCGGAAAAACAGCCAAATCTTCGGTTTGTAAACAACCTGTGATGATAGAAGATTTCTTTCCGTCGATACTTGAAATAGCAAATATTAGAAAGCCGGAAATCAGACAAAAAGTCGATGGAGAAAGTTTTGTTACATTGCTCGAAGGGAAGGAAACAGCTCAAAACCGGTGTTTTTTCTGGCATTATCCTAATCTTTGGGATGGCACAGCGCCCGGTGTTTTCCCGTCGTCCACCATTCTGAAAAACAATATGAAACTAATTTACAATTACGAAACCGGCGAAAAACAATTGTATAATCTGGCGGTTGATTTGGGCGAAACTCACAATCTGGTAAATGAAAATCCAGTGTTACTGAAAAAGCTTTCAAAGGAACTCGGACAATATCTGCGGAAAGTGAAAGCACAACGACCTGTGATTAAAGCCACCGGAAAATCAGCACCATGGCCTGACAAAATTAAAAAATAGTTACACACACAATATCTGATAAAATGAGAATTCATAAACTAATAATTATAAGCTTGTTTTCAGCTTTTTCGTTGTTGGCCATTGCGCAGCAAAAAAGCAAGAATCCTAATGAATCAGCCGGATTTGTAAGTTCGGATATTCGTTTTGAAAAGAATGACATTCAGAATCCTGACTTTCGAAAATCAGATACACTGGTGGCGTGGAAAGGCGAAAAAGTGCATACGCAGATCTTGTTTCGTGCGAATGCCGAAGTGAAAGCGTTGAAAGTGCACACCGCTGATTTGAAATCAGAAAAGGGTGGAAAAATTAGCCGGAAAAATATCCAAACCGGATTTCAAAGCTTTGTCATTACTGATGAATTTGGAAATGGTTGCGGGCACCGTAAACCTGCCGATTTCGATTCGTCGTGGGTCGCTGATCCGATCAATTTTAAAATAAAAAAACTGAATGTCGCTCAAAACGACTATCAACCCTTGTGGGTGAGTGTGACTGTGCCGCAAAATGCGAAAGCCGGTATTTACAAAACGATTATTAGGGTAAACGGAAACACAAAACATATGCTTTCGCTTGTGTTGCGCGTGGTGGACAAAGTTTTGCCCGAACCTTCACAGTGGACTTTTAATCTCGATTTTTGGCAACATCCGGCTGCTATTGCAAGGGTGCATGGTGTGGAATTGTGGAGTAAGAAGCATTTCAACCTGATGCGTCCGTATTATGAAATGCTGGCAGGTGCGGGTCAGAAAAATATTACGGCTTCGATAGTGCACGAACCATGGGGACATCAGACTTACGACGATTTTCCTTCGCTTGTGCAATGGACGAAAAAATCCGATGGTTCCTGGCAATACGATTACGGTTTGTTCGACAAATATATTTCATTTGTAATGGATTGCGGCATCGATCAGCGCATTAATTGTTACAGCATGGTTCCATGGAAAATTGCTTTCCGCTATTACGACGAAGAAAGTGCTGCATATCGCGAATTTGCTTCTAAAATTGGTTCGCCTGAATACAACGAATTCTGGGGAAATATGCTAGCGGATTTTACAAAACATTTAAAGCAGAAGGGCTGGTTCGATAAAGCGGTGATTGCTATGGACGAACGCCCGATGAAAGCTTTACAGGATGTGATTGCTTTGCTCAAAACCATCGATCCTGCGTGGAAAGTGGCGCTGGCCGGCGATTATCATGCTGAAATCGAAGCGGATATTTTCGATTATTGCGTGGCTTCGCGCTGGCAATTTCCAGCTACGGTGCTCGAACGACGCAGGTCTGAAGGGAAACTAAGTACCTGGTACACCTGTTGCACAGAGCGTTATCCGAACGGTTTTACTTTTTCGCCGCCTGCCGAGCACGTGTGGACGGGCATTTACACAGCGGCCAAAGATATGGATGGTTTTTTGCGCTGGGCGTACAACAGCTGGCCTGCTCAACCTTTGCGCGACAGCCGTTTTACCGCATGGCCTGCAGGTGATACTTTTCAGGTTTATCCGGGTCCACTGAATTCCATACGTTTCGAAAAAATAATTGAAGGAATTCAGGATTTTGAGAAAATTCAAATTTTACGGGAGCTATATAAAAACGATCCTGCGAAACTCGCACAACTCGAAGAGATACTGGAGAAGTTTCATATTCAAAAACTATCGAAACAACCGGCTGCAGACATGATTCGTGATATAAAGCTGTTTCTGAATAATTAAGGAGTCGGATTTTTTGTTATTTTTGTATCTGATCTCAAAATAAAAATAATTTTCCGGTCGGATAAATGCATACTTCACTAAAACATATTATTTGTGTTGCTTTGTGTTTGTGGGGATTCACAATGATCTTTCCGCAAGTAGGAGTAAAGCCGGATGCAGGCCTGCATGCCGGGCAAGCGCTTTTGGCTACTGCCCCCAATGCGCAGGCTGCCGAACAAATAAGGCAGGGAGTGAGGGCGTTTGTGGTCTCGGCCGACCCTTTTAGTATTCAGAATATCAATGCTTTTTCTGCTTTGTCGGCATTTCTGGATACGGCAAAGCAGGACGTTTTTGTGCTGATTCTAAAATCCAAAATTTCGGAGGACAGTCTTTCTGTTTTGTTGAAAAATACAAATCTGAAAAATCATTTGTTTCCACCTACGAAAAACATTCCTGATGATAATGCATTGATTAAAAGCAATAAACGATTGCTGATTTTTACTCACCCTGCTACAGCATTGTCTTACAATATTGCCGGACTTAAGTTCTCTGATTAT
>JAFGVV010000003.1 GCA_016937795.1 Paludibacteraceae bacterium | reverse complement strand
AGAAGTTCGCAAGCAGTTATGCCGATTTCCATTCTTTCAAAATCGTTTTTGTCACAAGTGCTGATGATATTGGATTCTGAAAGTAAGTCTGTAATCTTTGTATCACGACAAAAAATCTTTTCAATCTGCTTTTCTAAAAGTATTTCTTTTACTTTTTTAGCAAACTCGTCTTCGTTTTTGCAAATTACACATAGTCCGCTAATGGTTTCGAGCTCTGTCTTGAAGCAACTGACAGCATTTGGTTCTATAGGTTTGTAAATTTCATTGACGGGGTAACTATTCACAGCAATTGCAGCTGTCCGCTTTGTGCGAACCGCTGCAATTGAATTGAGTATTTTATTTCTGGAATTTTCAGACATAGATATCAGAATTCAACTTCACGTTTTTTCTCTGTAGCTTGTTCAGTTGTATTTTCTGAGTCTTTCTTATCTTCCATCTCAGCTTTTTCTTCGGCAATTTCGGTATCTCCATTTTGAGCAATCAACTCATCCTGGCGTGATGTCCATGGTCGTTTTCCGAAAATCTGTTCGAGGTCTTCTGCAAAAATCACTTCACGTTCGATCAGCAGCTCGGCCAGTTTATTGTGACCTTCGGCATTGTCGCGCAGAATTTTTTTTGCTCTGTCGTACTCAATAGCTACAATGTCTTTTGCTTCACTGTCAATTAGTTCTGCGGTTTTTTCGCTGTATGGTTTTGTAAATCCATAATCGGAATTTCCCGACGAGTCGTAATAACTCATATTGGGTATCTTTTCGCTCATCCCAAAATAAGCTACCATAGCATAAGCTCGTTTTGTCACTCGTTCGAGGTCGTTGATGGCACCTGTCGATGTTTGTTTCAGGAATACTTCCTCGGCAGCCCTTCCGCCCAATGTGGCGCACATTTCGTCCAGAATATGGTCTTTGTTGGTCAACTGACGTTCTTCGGGCAGGTACCAGGCTGCTCCGAGAGCTTCGCCACGCGGTACAATGGTCACTTTTACAAGAGGATTTGCGTGTTCGAGCATCCAACTTATAGTAGCATGTCCTGCTTCGTGATATGCAATTGATTTCTTTTCAGCTACAGTGGTGATTTTATTTCTTTTTTCTAATCCGCCGATGATTCGATCCACAGCATCCAGAAAATCCTGTTTTTCAACAAATGATTTGTTTTTTCTGGCAGCAATCAGTGCAGCTTCATTACACACATTTGCTATGTCGGCTCCAGAGAAACCCGGAGTTTGCTTGGCTAAGAAATTTACATCCACGGTTTCGTTTATTTTTATCGGACGAAGGTGTACATTGAAAATCTGACGACGTTCGTGTACATCCGGCAAATCTACATGAATCTGGCGGTCGAAACGTCCTGCACGCAGCAGGGCTTTGTCCAAAATGTCTGCGCGGTTGGTAGCTGCCAGAATAATAACACCACTGTTGGACCCAAAACCATCCATCTCGGTTAGTAACTGGTTCAGTGTATTCTCTCGTTCGTCATTGCTACCCATGTTCGGGTTTTTGCCACGAGCACGTCCTACGGCATCAATTTCGTCAATAAAAATGATACATGGTGCTTTTTCTTTTGCCTGTCGGAAAAGGTCGCGTACTCGCGATGCTCCCACACCCACAAACATTTCCACAAAATCGGAACCCGACATAGAAAAGAAAGGTACATCTGCTTCGCCCGCTACAGCCTTGGCAAGCAGTGTTTTTCCTGTTCCCGGAGGACCTACAAGCAGTGCTCCTTTGGGTATTTTACCTCCGAGCTCGGTGTATTTGGATGGGTTTTTTAGAAAAGCCACAATTTCTTCAATTTCCTGTTTGGCTCCTGCCAGTCCGGCCACATCTTTGAATGTAATTTTGTTAACAGTATTTCCTTTGTCAAAGAGTTGTGCTTTCGATTTTCCCACATTGAAAATGCCGCCTCCGCCTCCGCCCATTTGGCCTGACATACGTCGGTTCATAAATACAAAGAATAGTATTAATAGCAGGAAAGGTAAGATGCTGTAGAGGAACATCTCCAGGTAATCGCGGTTGATTTTGTAATCCACAATACCTTTGTAAAGCTTGTCTTCACTAGCTTTGTTAATGAACTTCGAGAACTCTTCAACCGAAGGTATCTGTACGCTTATTTTGCGGTCTTTTTTATATACTTCGTGTTTCGAGCCAAACACTTTCTGCATTTCGTTACTGTCGACACGTGCTTCAAGGTAATTCTTTGCTGAGAATACGCTAATTCGTTCAACAATACCACTTTTTACATATTCCTCGAAAGTTGAATAGGGAACTTCTTTCACCGGCGTGTTGTCGTTGAAAAAATAGGATCCAATGAGTACGGCTATGATGATGCCGTAGATCCATGAAATGTTGAATTTTGGACTTTTTCCGGTAGTTTGTTTTCCGGTATTGTCGGGTTTGTTGTTTTCCATTAATAAATGAATGACTGTTGTTTTAAAGTATGTTTTCTATTTTCGTCAGTTGAGCATCGGACCAAAGATGTTCTATGTCGTAAAATGCTCTTGTGTGACGTTGGAATGCGTGAACTATGATTTGACCATAATCCATTGCTATCCATTCAGCATTTTCAAAACCATCGGTGGCGTATGGTTTTACATTTATTTTATCACGTACCCACTCTATTATTGAATTTGCTACGGCAGTGACATGTGTGTTGGAGTCACCCTCGCAAATTACAAAATAACTGCAAGGAGCTTCTTTTAGTTTTGTGAGGTTTACCACTACTATTTCTTTGCCTTTTCTTTCCTGTATTCCTTCAACAATTTTACTAACAATTTGTTCGTTTTCGATCATTATGTATTTTTTCTTGTGTTTTTATTTTAAATGCAAATATACAGTTATTTGCCCATCTTTAAAAACTGATGTGCAGTACTTTGTACTTAATGTTTTTTAAATTCAGATTTTATGTGTGACAAAATCCGTACCGTGAGTTTTAGAACTGCTTTTAACTGAGTAGTGCTGCCATTATGACATAAAAAAACCGGAGTCCATAAAAATGAACTCCGGTAGTTTGGAATATGTTTTTTGAAAAACTATTTCACGATAGAAATGAAAGTTTCATCGCTGAAGAATTTTGCAAATTCAAGATCGTTTGCAGCTTTTGCTTTGCAGGCTGGTTTCAGGTTTACAGCAGTTTTCAGATTGCTGAATACAGCGTCGCGGTTGTTGGTGCGTGCTCCAACAATAGCGCCAAGGTAAGCAGTAAGAGCATCAGGTTGAGCTACAGAAGCTAGTGTTGTGCGTGCTCCGTTGTAGTTGCCATCAAGGATTTGCATCAAGGCAGCGTTGTTCGAAGCTGTCGATCCGAAAGTAGCTTTTGCTTTTGCGTAATCGCCTTTAAGTACATAAACTGTTCCGAGTGCATTGCTCAGGTTGCCTGAAGTGCCGGCTGCTTTTCCGAACAATTCTTCGGCTTTAGCAAGGTCGCCTTTGGCAAGAGCACAAAGACCGGCATTGTAGCTTGCGTTTACACATTTAGGTTCAATATCCAGTGCTTTGTTGAACAAACGTGCTGCATCGTCGATGTTGGCTTGTTGATATTTTACAACACCCAGATTGTTCCAACCGCGAAGATCGTTACTGTGCAGGTCAGTTGCTTTTGTGTAGATAGCAGCTTTTTCGTTGAGGTCGCTTGTCAGCGTTGCAGCATAAAGCAGTTCTTCAACTGAAAGTTTTGTAGCATCTTCTTTAGCAAGTTTTGAAATTTCAGCATCCGATTTTCCTGTAACATCAACTGTCAATTTCAAACGTGAACGACGTAACTGTGGAAGGATTTCGTCAGCAATTGATTTGAAAGCTACCGAAAGGTTTTTGATTTCGTTTTCGCGTTGTTCAGGATCGGTGTACATCGAAAGTACGCGAAGGATAACCTGTTTGTCCTGAATGTTAGAGTTTTCCATTAATTTCTGGAAGCCATCCCAGTCTTCAGCTGTAAATTTTGAATCAACTGTTACTTCTGTTTTCAGTTTTTTCATTTCTTTGTTGATAAAGTCAGCTGTTACTTTCTGACGTTTTTCAGCAAGATTGGTGTTGATATCAAGCGCTCCATCAGGCGAAGCGTAACCTGCGATTTCGAAAGCAGCGACTTCTTTGTTCGGAGTTTCTTTGGCTTCTTTGATTTTTTGTGTCAGTTCCACAATATCCGAAGATTTTGTTTCGCTGTTGCGGAGTTGCGATTGTTGGATAAGGAATAAGATGTCAGCTTCCTGCATTTCCTGAATTACACGCTGGAATTTGTCAGCTACAATGACAGGGCCATTAGCTCCATCAGTACCAAAATTTTTAGAAGCAAGTTCGGCAGTGGCAATTACGCCATCAGCTACTTTTACCTGAGGAATAGTATATGTTTTTTTGCTTGTAGCTACACTGAAATCAAGGAAAAGTTCCGATTTAGCCATGTCAGGTACATAATCGAAAGAAGTTTTAAGTGTATAAGAACCACCGGCTTTGTAAGCGATTGTTTGTTCGTTACCTTTTACTTTTTCTCCCTGAAAAACCGAAGGTGTTCCTTTTACTTCCTGTCCGTTAAATTTCAATACCGGAGTTACAGTAACAGTTGCGTTTTTTGAGAAATACTTTACCGGAAATGTTCCTGTAATGGTAGCATCCACTTTTCCACCTTTCACTTCTAGTGGATTCGGAGTGCAGGTAAATAGACTTGGGTCAAGGGGTTTAAGATCCTTGTTACAAGAACTCAATACCAACGCAAGTACTAATGAAACTGCGAAAAATAATTGCTTCTTCATAAAATTGTGTTTTTGTTATAAATTGATTTTAATTTAATTTTGTGCATATTTGGCTACAAATATACAATCTTTCGGTTGAATTTGTTTTACTTTGTGATTGGTTTTTCACATTTTTTCCAAAATTAGGAGCAATTATATGCTAAAATGGCATATTTCACAATCATTCTAACAATTTATAATGCATGTTATTCATTTTTCGAAAGTTAATTCACGATTTATATGCAGTTCGATATCTGAACTTTTCAAAGATTTTCTATTACGCAATAGCTAATATACGATATGTTTTCGGGCCTAATGTAATGACACGTTTTAGCCGTCCGTTTTTTATTTCGGTGGAACCGGCCGACTTTTGTCAGCTTCGTTGTCCGCAATGCCCGGTGGGAATGGCCGCCCGAAACAAAGGAGCCTGCATCGACGAAAAAGTAGTTTTCGATACAATATCAGGACTTCGAAAATCGCTGCTTCATGTCATTTTTTATTTTCAGGGCGAACCATTGTTAAATCCGCATTTAGCTGAATACGTTCGCTTTGCCCACGAAGCAGGAATTTATACTTCCACTTCCACAAATGCAATGCTTCTGAATTCCGAAAATGCAAGAAAACTGGTGGAATCGGGACTCGATAAACTGATTGTATCGGTGGATGGAGCTACACAGGAAGTGTATGAACAATATCGCAAAGGTGGAAAGCTTGAACGCGCTTTGGAGGGAATCAGGTTTGTGCAGGAATGGAAACAGAAACTGGGTTCACGAACGCCTTTTGTAGAAATGCAGTTTATTGTGTTCGGAACCAATGAGCATCAGATTGGGGAAGTGAAAAGGCTCGCCAAAAGTTCGGGAGCTGACAGCCTGACACTCAAAACGGCACAGATTTACGACTTCGAGAGTCCTAATCCGTTGCATACCAGTTTGTCGCGTTACTCGCGCTACCGAAAACAGTCCGATGGCAGTTATGTTTTAAAAAATCCCCTAAAGAACCGTTGCCGGCGTGTGATAAGTGGTGCTGTGCTTAATGTAAAAGGCGAAGTGCTCACCTGTTGTTTCGACAAAGGAAGCGAATTTTCGTATGGTTCGGTGACGGATGCTGATTTTATGACTTTGTGGCAAAATAAAAAAGCGACAGATTTCAGAAAAGCGGTTTATACTAACCGGAAGCAGTTTGAAATGTGTCGTAACTGTACCGAAAAGTGATAAATGTCATCGGATCTTCACAAGCGAAGCTTCGCGCGAAAGTCCATGCTGACAGTTAACTCTGAAAGTGGTTTTACCGTTAGCAACACTTTTTACCTTAATATTTTCAGGGTTTCCTTCTGTTTGCCATTCGCCCGAAAGTATAAGCTCAATTTCTGATTTCCCCGAAGTATTGTTGATCCAGTGGCGCGAATATACGCTGCGTTCGATACGTTTGCCATTGGCATCGTATTCTTCGTCGGCAGCTCCTTCGTAAAAACGTAAATCGGGATCGGCTAAACTGATGTTTACCAGGGTTTCAGAGATTTTTTCAAGCATAAACAAAGCAGGTAGATTTACCGAAACGAACAGGTTTTTATTTTCAAATTTCCCTGCTTCGAAAAATGCAAAGGTTGTTGTATTGCTGAGTTTGTCGTGCACGATGTGCGCCATCGAATCTTTCTGAAGTACTTCGTAAGGCGATTTTTTGACTGATTTCAGATTCTTGCGGGTGCTTTCGATGGTTTTGCCATCGGGCTGAACAAGAATCAGGTATTCGTAATGATCCGTTTTTGCTTTTGCTCCGTGATTGATCCATGCAGAGGCAAACGGATTGCGGGTTGGCGCATCAGTTTCTTCGTGAAATGAATCCTGCACTTTTTTCTGCAAAACCACTTCGCCTTCGCGAACGAAGAAATGATTATTCAGACCATCAGAAAAATGATACGTTTTAGCTTTGAATTTTTCAGAAAAAGGCATCGCAGTAATTGCTGCGTTGTTAACCAAAGGTGCTTTTGCTGCTTCCGACTGATAAACCTGAAAAAGGGTGGTATGCACTTCTTTGTCAGCTAAAGCCGAACGGATATTGCTTCCCAGAGCCACAATGCGATTGTCGAAAAAGAAAAAAGATTTGCGGGCACGAAGCGAGCCGTTGTATTTGTCGTGCTCGTGCAATTTCATGGCGAAAGCGCCATTTCGTTTGCCAATGGAAATGCCGCCTGCAAAAGTTTCATCGGAAAGCAGCATTTCCTCGTAACCTGAGTTTTCGTCGAGGTTTTTGATGTCGGCTTTCAACTCTTTTAAAGGAAGATAAGTGGCAGTAGTGCCCGGAAAATGGTTCCAATCCCAGCCTTTTTGATTAAAACCGGAAGAGAAATTAGAAACAGGCTGACCGCTTGCCATAATTTGCAAATGTCCGTGATTAAGATACCGTCCGTAATGATTTGTACCTACATACGATTCGGTGGCCCACAAATAGCGACTGTGACCCATAGCGCTTACCAGCCAGTTGTCGCGGCGTTGAACATTCAGACAGGAATATGGAAATGTTTGATTTCCTTCGGGTGCTTTTTCGGCTTTGATTCCTGATTTTTGAAAAATGCGTGTGTAATTAGTGGGCTGATTGCCAACCAAACGAAGATAAGCAGATGCCAACTCTGCGTCGACAGGTTTTTGTCCGTCGGGACTTCCGGCCATTGCGAGTCGTGCAAAATGCAATGGGTCGATGTGTCCGAGTCCATCGGGGTGACGACCCGAAAGCGAAAGCGGCCAGGTAAGCAAATTGCTGTAGAAACGCATCGCTAACAAGGAGTTTTTTAGGTTTTCGCGACCTTCCTGCGAAAGTGCAAAATCCGTGTTGTGTAAAATCCAGGCAGCATTTACGGCGCCATCGAGACCTCCTACCGCATAAGCAGGATAATTGTGACGGTGATGATGCATGGATCCATCGATTTTGAAAGTGCCCTGTGTGCCATCCGAAATCATCAGTCCATTGTTTACCCAACGCACAAAAGCATTCATGTAGCGGACTTTTTCAGGCGAATCGTTGAGCATGAGAATGCTTGCCAACCTTCCCGAAAGGCTTGTGTTGAAAGCATCCACATCCATGCCGGGAGCTGTTGGAGCTGTTTTTATTTCGCCTGTGCCTGCAAACCATTCCATAGCCTGCTGCATTTCGCCTGCCAGACCTGCCTTTTGCAATTCGCTTCGCATCATAATGCCTGCTACATAGAAATTGCGCATGCTATAGCCTAAATGATGCAAAGTGCCCTGTGCGCTTCCGGCACGGAATCCCTGATCAAGCGCATGACGGATCAACAAGAGGTACATGCCTGAAAGCGTTTGCTTTTCGCTGCCGTTGGCCGATTGATGGTAAGCATTTGCCAGATTAAAAAGTAATTCATTGAATTCGCTTAAACCTGAAGGATTGTCGAAAAGCAGATTGTAACGCGCCGCGCCTAAACGTTCGTAAGTTTCGCCCCAGCGCTCGAAAAACACGGGGATACCGCGTAACGATCCATCACGGTTTTTGCGAATACGGTACTTGTTGAACGAAGCTGTCAGCGTTTTGAGCGACACTGCTTTTTTGTTTTCGGTGAGCGTTTCCACAAAACGTTTTTCAATTGTTTGCAGATTTTCCTTTTCTTTTTCCGAAATATCAGGTTTCAGGCTCAGATCAAATTTCTTATTCCAGGATTTCAGAAGTGTAAGCCAGTGGCTGTCGGTTTCGGCATTGATAAAAGGCGCTTCGAAGCCTGCTGTGTGATGCCGTACATCCTGAAAGGACGAAAGCATCAAATGGTCGAAAAAGAGTTCACCCTGACCTGCACCTTTCACTGAAATGCGGAGTTCATTCATTCCGGCTTGCGCTTTTCCCTGCATATCGCGGTCGAAAGCCACCCACGCTCCACTCCAGCCTTTGAAATTCAATCTATATTCAAAAGAAGAGCATACTTTATCGTCTTTGAGAAATTCAAAAACAATTTTAGCTTCAGGCAATTGTCTGGGGGAATAAAGCCAAAACACGAAAGTAGCTACCGAATTATCCCCGTGCGGATTTTGAGCCGCATAAGGAATGTTCTGTACAAAACTCAGTGTTGCATCTGTTTCACTCCATTTCCATTGCAGACTTTTTTGTCCGTGTTTGAAATGCTCGCCAGAAATATTCAATTCAGATTTTTCATCGGCCGAAGCAGGAAAAACGCCTGTTTCAAAAGATATAATAGCCGGATGCGCGAACTCCTTTGCCTGACCAAAAAGGCCAAAGCAGGTGAGAGCGCTTGCAAAAAGCACTGATATGAGTATACGATGCATCATTTATTCGTTTTGTGTTTATCTCCCTTTGGTCGATGACCGTTGGTTCGCGTTTTGCGATTCGATCAGAATAGCAATTGTAAATTGTAAATCGCTAAATTGTAAATTAAACTCAGGGTTTTTCTATTTCCTTTTTTCTCAGCAATGCTTCCAGAAAATAATAATCGGCATAGTTGAGTGGCACATCAATTTCGTGTCCGTGCGGAATGCTGCCTACCGAGTGCATAAGCAGGAAATTTCCGTTTGTTCCCAAAAGGGCACGATACGCTGGAGACGAAAGTGAAGCTACAATCTTGTCGGCTGTTTCCTTGTATTCGGGCTTTCCGAAAGTGCTCAACTCGTACAAAGCAGATGCAATGATCGCTGCTGCCGAAGCATCACGCGGCTCGTTGGGGATGTTTGGTGCATCAAAATCCCAGTAAGGAACCAAATCTTCGGGCATGTTTTTGTGCGTGAAAAGATAGTTGTAGATTTTGTCTGTTAGTTCAAGATAGCGCGGATCTTTTGTTTCGCGGTAGCAAACAGCAAATCCGTAAATGGCCCATGCCTGACCCCGTGCCCATGCTGATTCGTGCGCATAGCCTTGTGCAGTGTGTTTGTGACGAACTCCGCCTTTTATCTTGTCATAATCTATTACATGATAACAGCTGTAATCGTCGCGGAAATGGTTTTCGAGTGTTACATCAGCATGACTCACAGCCATTTTGTAAAACGATGAATCGCCTGTAAAGCGGGTCACTTCGAAGAAAAGTTCGAGATTCATCATGTTATCAATGATTACCGGACACATCCAACCGCGTGTTCCCTGCCAGCCACGATCTTCATCCCACGACTGAATAACGCCCGGAGTTGGGCGGAAACGGGTAGCCAGCGATTTAGCTGCCTGAATCATCACGTCTTTGTACGCTTCGTTTTTGGTGGCTTTGTAAGCATTGCCATAGCTTGTGTTGATCATAAAGCCCACATCGTGATGCCAGGTCAGAAATTTCACCGAGTCCAGATCTTCGGTATATTTTGTACCCAGGTTTTTCCATTTT
Source organism: Paludibacteraceae bacterium (assembly GCA_016937795.1). Lineage (GTDB taxonomy): Bacteria > Bacteroidota > Bacteroidia > Bacteroidales > Paludibacteraceae > Paludibacter. The sequence continues at coordinate 12,779 of JAFGVV010000003.1, read as the reverse complement.
TCATTGCCTGTGAGTTCGTACATATACCACATACTGCCGGGAAAAAATCCACTTGTCCAGTCATCGATAGGCACATACTGAATTTTATCGTTTTTCACGGTGCGCGGGTTCAGAATTTTTCCACTTTCCTCAATCAGTTTTACCTGATGGCCTATTTGCTTTTCGGCAAAGGCTACATTATCGGCTATTAAATCAGTTTGCACGTTTTTAGAGGTACTGTTACAAGCGCTGAGCAGTAAGAGCCCTAATCCAATGGTCAATAAGTTTGTTTTCATAAAGTTATAATTTGACCCCTAAGCCCTAAAGGGGAATAAGGAGTTATTTTTATTTTATTTAGTTTTTATTTTGACAATACTTCGTTATAGATACAAGTATATAGCTGAATAATAAATATCGATTTTCGATATTCTTTGCGTATTAATGTTCACGCAAAGGCGCGAAGACGCAAATTGTTAATATGGCTATTTGATAATCATTTTTAATTAAATTTGACGCAAAGAGAAAACTTGACAGTTTTCTTTGCGCTTTAGCGCCTTTGCGTGAAAATAAATATTTTTCACCGAACTGTTATTTTGAATGAATCCATTTAAATGTATAATTGATATTTTTTCCTGCTATTCGACCATAATAAATTCCGTTAGTGAAATTGTTTAAATCAACGGTCAGTGAATTATCCATATTCAGCATTTTTTTCTGATACATCAGTTGTCCTGAAGTGGAGAAAATGCGAACTTCAGTATCTTCATTCAAATCAGATTTTGGACTAATAATAAGTTGATTTTTGAGATTTGTAATTTTAAAAAGATCACTCTTTTCTGTTTTCTCAACAGCCGTATCATCGGGTCGTTTTAATGTAAAATAAATGGCTTCGCCTTCGCTGAAAGTCAGTGTGATTTGTGTTTCGCCATTGGCCGGAGCATGAAACTGCACGCCCGGCACTGCTTCCACAGGCAGCCATTCGCCATGAAGCGTAAGTGTGGTCTGACTGCTGGATGATTTCCAACCGTAAGTGGCATCAGTCACAGGTTTCAGGTTCGGATTCGAAGCTGCAAAATACTGTCGTCCGGTTTGTGCATCGGGTCGGTGCATCAGCAGATGTTCTGCTGTCGACGATTTTACAATGCCAAAAGTCTGATTGAATGACGCCCCGTAAAATGTATATGCTGTAATGTTTTTGGGCTTGTAAGTCAGCGCATGCAGATTTCCGCTTTGGCTGTGAATCTGATAAATGTTTCCGCCTCCGTTGGCCATTTGTGCCGAGAGTGTTTGCATTTCTGTGGCGTTTGTTCCCGGAATCGCCACAAACGAGTAACTTTTGCCGCTTGGTTTTACGCCATGATTGATGTAAGCCTTCGCTGCATTGGCAGTGGTTGCGGGCGATGCATAATCAGCTCCGGTTTCCACAGGCGATTTCTGTGCACCAAACCTGAGTTCAAGCGCATCATTTCCCTGTGGAATAAAATATCCTGTTCCCTGCGGACTGAGCAGCCAGTTATCCTGCGACGAAACTACCGACGAACTGTGTGGCATGGTTACTTCTGTGCCATTGAGCAGCAATTTTCCACTGGCTGATGAGGTCAGTTGCTGAAAAAGATTGGTTGCGGTAATCATGGACGCATCGTAAGTGCCCGACGAACCAATGCCGCTACCGAGACTGATAATCATATTGTCGAAAGCATACATCGATTTGCGGAAAACAAGATTTGTAGCCGTAAAGCGCTGACTTCCCCAGGTGTCGATCTGATCGAAATCAGTGGCAAAAACTCCGTATTCTCCCCACGAAAGCGCTCCGGAGAAATTCTTGGTTTTTGTAAACTGATCGAAACGGTCGGTCAGATTTTTGTTAGGCATCATTTCCTGCCACGATGTGTAATGTACTGTCGTTGTGCCCGGCACCACATTCCAGTCCCAGCCACCTCCTGTGCCATTGCCGGGATAACCGCTTTGCGCTACTGAACCTTTGTAGGTTATTTCGAGTGTCCCATGACTTTGATATCGTCCGAAACGGTTGGCGTTGCTGTAAATTTCCGCACCCCAGAATTTTGTGGTTGGTGCGCGCATGGTAGCCACCCAGTTTGCACGGCGATAAATGCCGAGCGGACTGTAGTTGAACTGATGAAAACCTTCGTAGGACTTTGTTGGAACGCTGTATTTCGTCGATTCGAAAAAATAGTTGTAAGCGCCTGCCAGTTCTTCGTCCAACTCTTTTCCCAGACAATCGCCACCCACCAGAATCAGTTTTTCAAACAAATCTCTTGAAAAATAAACCTGAATACCTGAGCCAAAAGGATTTCGTCCTGAAAGCGTATTGGCAAAATGGCGCATATTGCCGGTATCGAGCGTGGCCATTGTGTAAATGGATAAAATGGCTTTTCGGAAACGCAGGTATGAGTCAGCCGAAATGCGGAACGAAGTGCCTTTCATGTACAAGATATAGTCCATCCAGGTCTGATACGAATACATGTAGTTGTTGTAATGCGTATTGTGGTGAAAACCAGTTCCGTCGGGTTTCAGAATATCGCCACCGCCGGGCACATATTCGGTGTTGCGATCGAGGAAACGTTTGAAGGTTTTCATTTCGCGCACAGCCACAGCATCGTCGGTTTGAAATAAAGCGATAGCTGCAATATGAGGCAGATAGAGATAAACTACATCCGAATTCAGCGCCTGCATATAAGTGCTTTGCGATTCGTGCATCAGACCGTAATACGAAATCCAGCGTGCAAGTTTCAATACTTCATTTTTTTGTATATCGGTACAGGCCGGAAGAATATTCAGCAGTTTGGCCGGAATACTTCGTGCATTTGTATAATCGGTTGTGGAAATAATATAGTTTAGTCCTTCGGCAAAGCCCTGATCGGTAAGATGATCGAGGAGTTTGCTGAATATTTCCAGCGTGGCAGCATCGTTCAACCCTGCAGCTGCCAATACTTCCAGTTTGGAAATGTAATCGGTTACAGTCGATGTGGTTAAGGCAGCGGGTGACATGTCGAGAATTTTTCCCTTTACAGTGCCGTCCGCATTTCTGATAATACCCAGCGAATTTACAAAAATTCTGGCCGCAGTGAGGTTGGTGGAAGTACCTGCTGCAGGTGTGCGTTTCAACAGATTCCGGAGCGTTTGCAAATCGGTAAGTTCTGAACTTGTGGGTGTTGTCAATGCAATGTCGGGTGTGTTGGCAAATAAATTCAGTTGTGTGTTATTGTTTTTAAAATATTGTTTGTCAAGTATCCACTGACTGCCCGGAATACGGTTTGCCTGTGTGCTTTGGTTGAGCTTTACATTGTCGAAATAAATTTTGCGGGCTGTGGCCGAAGTTGGTTTCAGTGTAAAACGCACTGCGCTAATGGTCGATGAAACGTTGGAAGCGTACTCGGTATAAGCACGGTTAAACTCGCGCCATCCGCGATAATTCAACAGAAAGCGTGCAGTTCGTTTGGGTACATTCAGGTACAGAAAATCAACCACCAATGTATCGTTGGTAATTTCGGGAGTATAAATCTGTAAAAATGCCGAGTTTCCTGTGGACGCAATAAAACCTGTAAAGCTAACCGTCAGCGATGCAGTTCCTGTGGTTTCCCAGCAAAGACTTTGCAGGCCTTCCTTGTAATGTTCGGTGCTCAGCGCAAGTGTGCCGTTTTGTTGCACGGTCCAGTTGGCAGGCACTGTACTTTCCTCGAAAGTAAAGGTTTGCGCCTGAATATTTATTGTGAAAAGGCCAAGCAAAAGAAATAATATGTAGAATTTGTTCTTCATTTTTTTAAAGCATTAATTTCCTGGTAAATACAGAATTATCTGACAGTTGTGCCCAAAGAAAATAAATTCGGTTTTTATCGGCGTAAAAGGTTTTTTCCATTGAACTGAATGTCTGATTTTCGAGCATTCGTCCGGTATTGTCGAACAGAGTCGCTGCATCGGTTTGTCCGTGAATGGTCAGCGAATTATCGTTTTTAGAAATTCTGAGATTGTTTTTCGCTGTGTTTTTTGTATTTGAAACTGTGCTTTTCAGCACAAATTCTACCGGAATTCCCAATTTGCAACTTACTGTCAGAAGTGTATTTCCGTTCTGATAACTTACTTCCACAGCTTCGTTTGGATTGACTAATTCTTTTGTTCCTTCAATCAAAATTTGTTTCTGCACTACTGCGCCTGGAAGCATGGTGCTTTCGCTGTTTTTTGTTTTTTCGGGGAAATGCAAGGACGGATCGCAAACACTCATGGCAATAGTTCCATTGCCGGTTTCGTTGTACATTAGCAATGTCTCCTCCGAAATGCTTTTGATAAGTCCTTCATCAGTACGCGTAAGCTCAAAACTCACAATGGCAGTTGTTTTGCTTATTTCGTCGTATACGATGTGCGCGGTTTTATCTGCCCGGACAACCTGATATTCAGGTTTCGAACTCCAGTTACGCTGTTCGGCCGGCGATGGTTTGAGCATTATCATATATTCGTAATGTCCATCGATGGGCGCCTGACCATGATCGATGCGGGCAGTCACAAAGTTACCACGTGTTTCGGCTTTGGTTTTATTGTGTGCCGAAACCTGTTCGCCACCGCTGATAAGCACTCTGTTTCGTTCCGAAATGCGAAAGAAATTCCCTGATAAATCGCTCAGCACAGTAGGAGCAGTGGCAATTCCTGAAGCAAAACTAAAATCGCTGATGTTGGTGAAAGTGCCGTTTACTGAAATTTTCTCAGTACTGTTTTTAATTGCATTCTGAAACAAAGTGGTTTCGGTCACAAAATCAGCATTGTTGTTGTTAATGTCTGTGCCAATACATATAATGCGTTTTCCGAAAGTAAAAACCGATTTACGCGCTGTAAATTCAGGACTAAAATTGGTATTGTTGATTTTGTTGTTTTCTTTTAGTTTCATGCCAAAAATACCATATTGTCCGAGTAGGGAAGAAGCTCCTGCAAAATCTTCGCCCGAGCGTGCCATCAAAGTTCCTGTTGACGGGCTTTCGAGCAGGTTAAGTGGCAGATGAATGGTTGTGGTGCCCGGCAGTCGGTTCCAGTCCCAGCCATTTTCGCTGAAACGGCTTTCGGAACGCGATACGGGTGAACCTCCGTTTAGTATTTCCACAGCACCATAACTCTGATAACGACCGTAGCGGTTGTCGGCAGTGTAAATTTCCGATCCCCACACGTCCGAATTATAACCTTTTATGGTAACCAAAGAATTCCCAAATCGATGAATTCCTAGCGCAGCATGATTCATTACAAAAAATCCCTGCGTAAAATCATTTGCAGTCAATCCGCTGAAACGACTTTTCAGTGTTGTATTTTCAGTTTCGAGACGCAGAAATTCAGCAGCCAGTTTTTTGTCGTAACTGTCAGCCGGATTATCAATGCCACCCATGAGTGACAGATAAGCAAATGCATTGACAACATCCTGACTCATGGCTCCTGCATGCGGATGACGGCCGGCAATGCCAATAGTCCAGTCGCGGAAATTGGTGTAACGCGACATGGCAAACAGTGCGTTAGCCATATTACGTCGGGCTTCGGTATTTATTTTAAATCCTCCGGGTTGTATGGCTGCCATAAATTTTCCCAAACCATCGAGGCCGCCAATGGCATAAGCAGGGTAATGTCCTGCATGATGAAATACAGAGCCATCGGGTTTAAAACCACCCATATTTCCCGGAGTGCAGGTCATCGACGATTCTGTCCAGCGCACGAGCGATTCCACAGCGCGATAACGTTCGTTCGCAGCCGGAATAAGTATGGCAGAGATTAAGCGCTCGAACAGCAAAGTATTCCAACTGTCCACCACGCCATCGCGTGAGATGTCGTAGCCGGCTCTCGACTCGGCCAGACCGCTCCAGAAACCGAGCGCAGCAGCTAGATTCGTGAGTTTTCCGGCATTTTTCAGTTCGTTGCGCATCAGAAAAGCCGCACGGAAAATGTCGCGTGTTTCGTAACCGTAATGGTGATTGTTGCCCATTGCGCTGCCAAAAGCAAAACCCTGGTCGAGTGCAAAATCCCAAAGCAAAAGGAAGTTGTTTTTCGAAGCATTGTTCTGATTGAAAATTGCATCCTGTGCGAATCCCATCATCATCGTTCCCAGATCGGCAAATGTAAGATCGGCTGTTTTTTTATCGGGTTTTACAACGAGCGGAGATCCTGTAAGGAAACTTCCGGTAGCTTTTATTCCCGCATTTGAAAACAGATTTTTAGCATTGTTGATCAGCGAACTGTTAGCCGAAACGGGCAGTAGCGAAGCAATGGCCTGTTCGGTTTTGCTGAGTGCTTCGGTTTGTGCTGCCGTTAAATTTGCCGGCAGAGACTGCGTGTAATTCAGTGTACTTTCCCATTTCCAGAGTGAGTTCCAGTGAATGAGATAAGCTGCTTCGGTATTGTTGGGTTGCTGTGCGTCAGGTGCATTCTGGTAATTTACATCGGCTACAAACGAGAAACGATCGATAAATAATCGTCCCTGCGAAACACCGGCCGGACTAACCAAATGCAGTTTCAAACCAGCACTTTGTTGTTTCGGTCCGGTCATATATTTGCTGCCAATACGGCAAATACGCCAGCCTTTGAAGTTCAGACCAAATTCGAAAGCATATTGCACAGTGTTGTTTGCATCACGGTATTCGGCTTTCAGCGGGTTGTTCGTCGGATTTTCGTTGTAAACCCAAAAGATAACACCATCGCGGAAGTTTTTGTGAGTTACCGCATAATCTACTTTCAAAACCGATGCGTTTGTCCATTTCCATTCCATAGCTGCATTTCCATCCTTGTAAGGAGCCTGCACAATATTGAGTTGTGCGTTGGTGGCGCTGAAGGGCGCGATGGCTCCGTTGTCGAAACTGTATTTCTGAGCTCCGGCAGCAAAACTTATTGCAGTAAATATGAAAATGAGGATCTGGCGCATAATGATTTATATATTTATTGACATTTTCATCTGCCCCCAACCCCCAAAAGGGGGCTGTGACGTTGTGTAAATAAAGTAATTACGTTATACACCCTAAGTCCCCTTTAGGGGAACCAACGGTCACGACCGAAGGGAGTAATTAGGGGTAATTTATTATTTGCTTTTACTCTGTTATTCTGATTTTAATTGTTTTTTCAGATGATTCGCTGTGAATATAATTCTGATTTGCAGCGTTGAACTTCACGATGTACTCACCCACTTTGCTGAAAGTATAGGAATAATTTTCCACTCTCGAACTGATATTTTTTATCGAAGCTACAGCTGAATTTTCAGTTTGTCCCAATGGAATTTCGATAGGTTTTGAAATCAACCAGTCGTGATTGAGTGCATTGTCGCGTGCTGTACGTTTAATTTCCATAGCAGCCGGATTGTTGATATACCAAACCCCGGCAAGCGATTCGCTGTTGTAAGCTGCCGTTTTGTTCAGCATATCGAAAGGCGAAAAGCCCATGGTAGCTGCCAGATAAGTTGATACTTTCGAATTGTCGGTGGTCAGCGTATTGTCAATCAGCAGGTCGGATACAATCCATGTAGGTTGCCAGTCGGCTACAAAATCGGTTTTGTAACGAAAAGCGATGGTGAGTGTTTTACCACGATAATCATTGACAGAAATTTCAGCTTTTTGTTTTGTATTGGCCACTGTTGGCAGATTCGATGTTGCAGTTACATCTATCCATGAGTGTGTACTTATTGCTGTGGAGTCTTTTCCAAAGTCGTTAAGCAACAAGCCCTGAAAGCTTTCCGAGATATACACTTTTAGTGTGTTTTCAATATGTGTTCCCCACGCAGCCTGAGTCGAAAAACTCAAAGTTGCATTGGTTGGCACAAATCTTTCGTATGCAAATGAAATGAAGTCGGGTTCTCCGGCGAAATTAAATTTCATTGTAGTTCCTTTTGCAGCAGTGATGACACTGTCGGTAATAGTTACTCCGGCAGCCGGCTCCACAGTTACATCGAATTTCAGTGGTTGTTCGAGTGCATCCTGACAGGCGGTAAATAGTCCTGCAAAAATGGATATCAGGAAAATATATTTGATTTTCATATCTCTGTGTTTTTTATGTTTATAGAATTACCAACCCGGATTGTTTACAGTAATAAGTTTATTTATCGACATTTCGGTGTCAGGAATAGGGAAATAATTGTAAGCGTCCGATACATTGTAATAAGCTGCAGCATATTTCAGACCCGACGACCAACCATCCTGTTCCACTACTGCCTGCATATTTCGCATGGTCACCCCAAACTCGCCCCAGCGAATCAAATCCCAACGACGAAGTGCTTCGAAAGCAAACTCCAGAGCACGCTCTTTTTTGACAAAGTCGCGGAATTGTTCTTTGGTAAGTCCGCTACCGGTCAGTGGTGTAATACCTGCACGCACGCGCACCGCATCAATACATTCGTAAGCCAGGTCGGAAGGAACTGCCGTAAGTTCGTTGTCGGCTTCGGCAATCATAAGCAGAATGTCGCTGTAGCGCAGAATCGGGAAGTTTATCGGGGTGTAGTTTTTGTTCTTTGGCCCTACCACTTCATGCTCGCGGCGATATTTGGCTGCACAACGTGTTTTTATCCGGTTGCTCACTGTGGCTGTTTCTTCGGTAAAAGTATATCCATCGGGTGCTACAGTTCCGGGGCGCAGTTTTCCGAAATAATATTTTCGTCCTGTAACCTGTTTAGGTGCTGCGGATGCAAAAGTATATTCATAATTGGCTATGTTCCAGTCGCCACGGGCAGTATCACCTTCGGCTTCGTACATTTCGTAAAGTTTGAGCGAAGCATAAGCAAATTTATAGCTGTAGCCGGGATTTGCCAGTCCCATAAGTTCTTTGATACCCTCGGTGGAAGAAAAATCGTTCTGACTGCCAAAACCAATGGTGTTGCCGATACGACCTGCAGCTTGTTCAACGGTACCACGGTTTCCGGCTTCTTCAGCTTCCCAAATACTTTCGCGTACTCCTGTGCTGTTGTATTTATCCTGAGCCAAATCCATAAACACGCGGCTGTAAGGTGTTACCAATCCGTGTATTGTACTTTCCTTCACTTCGAGTGCCCAGCGTTTTGCCTCGGCAAAATATCCTGATACTTCAGGACCGGCAGGTTTATTGTCGCGGAAATGTTCACCGGCACGGAACAAATAAATACGTGCCATAATACCTTTGGCAGCCGACTGGGTAACACGACCTGTATAGCTGATATCGGTAGCAGTGAGCAAATTTGGAATGGCGGCTTCGATGTCGCTGATAATCTGATTATAAATGGTCTGTTTGTCGGTGCGGGCAGCATCGAGGCCTGTAACTTTTACAGTAGGTTCAAGTCGCAAAGGCACATCGCCCCAACCCTGTACAAGATTGAAATAGTAGAACGAACGCAGGAAAAGCGCTTCGGCACGCACACGGTCGCGAATGCTTTGAGCAATGTCCGGGTTTTTGTCCACATTGGCCAAAAGGATATTGGCGCGGTTAACACCTTCGTACAAAATACGCCAAAAAGTGCTGATGTAAGTGTTACTGCTGTTGGCATTGGCGCAAAGCATGCTACTTGTGGCGCTCGAACGCTGAAAGAAAGTCAGGTCGTCGCCTCCGGCATTGTACAGCGGATAGTTGTTTCCGTAAAAATGTTCCTGCATAATGGGGCTGTACACACCTGTAAGGAATGCATCGAGCTCGTTTGCATTGTTGAAAAATGTTTCTGCTGTCAGTGTATGCGGTTCCTTTTCCAGAAAATCGGAACAGGAAGCCAACCCAATCAGAGCGAAACTCAGGATAAATATTTTAAATGCTTTCATTTTGAGTAATTGATTTTTACAGATTAAAAACTAAGATTCAGACCGGCATTCACTGACGCAGCACGTGGATAAGCCGAGAAATCGAGATTGGGTGTAAGCGCTGTGTTGCGGATAGAAACTTCGGGGTCGTAACCGCTGTATCTGGTTAGCGTAAACAGGTTTTGACCCGATACATATACCCTGGCGTTGTTTATTTTTATTTTTTTCAGTAATTTCTGACTGAAAGTATAACCCAGCGAAAGTGTTTTCAGACGCAGATACGATCCATCTTCGATAATGCGGCTTGAGAATAATCCGTTCGACGACGACGTGCTGATGCGTGGAATGTTACTGTCCTGATTGTCGAATGTCCAGCGATCGGCAAAGGATGCAAACTGATTCAGGTCCTTGCGACGGTTATATCCGCTTTCGAACATCAGACGGTTGGCATTCAGAATGTCGGAGCCATAGGACCACTGGAAGAAAATGCTGAGATCAAACCCTGCATACTCAAAATTGTTGGTAAAACCACCAATGTGCAAAGCTTCGCCGCTTCCAATAAAGGTCTGGTCGTTGGAGTCAATTACGCCATCTTTGTTGATGTCGGTGTATTTTGGGTAGCCCGGCTGAGTGTTGTTTTCGGAAGTGAAACGAGCAATACCCGGCTTGAGCGTGTAGTTGGCTCCATCGAAATCAAATTCGTCGGTTTTGTAAGTCCCCTCATACATATATCCGTACATCATACCAATAGGATAACCCACTTTGGCAATGTAGTTTGGAGAGGTAAAACTTTGATCGAAATAACCATTGCTAAGCATGGCCAGCTGATTTTCGGCCAGCTCCAGTACTTTATTGCGGTTTAAAGCAATATTGAAGTTCGATGTCCATTTGAATTTTTTAGTCTGGAAATTGACTGTATTCAGCGTAAATTCAATACCCTGGTTTTGTACTTTTCCTATGTTTTTCATTACGCTTCCGTAACCTGCCGAAGGCACAAGAGTAGCCTGCAGAAGCAAATCCGAAGTGATTTTATTGTACCAGTCGAAAGTGACACTGATTCTGTCCTTGAAAAATCCGAGGTCAAATCCGAGATTGGTCTGGCCTGTGGTTTCCCATTTCAGATTAGGATTCGAAAGACTCGTGGGCACTACGCCTACCGATGTGATGGCGTTGTTGAACGGATATACGCCGTGCGTAATGTCGGTTGGTTTCGAGAAGTTTCCGGAGGCAGCCTGTAATGCTTCGAAGAGAGCATAGGTGTCGTATTCGCCCACGCGGTTATTGCCGGTGACGCCCCAGCTGGCACGGACTTTTCCTGAATTGAGAAAACGGCTTGCAGGTTTCATAAACTCCTCTTCGGTAAAATTCCACGCCAATGAAGCAGATGGGAAATATCCGAATCGGTTCTCTTTCCCGAATTTCGACGAGCCATCAGCACGGAATGACGCTGTGGCGTAGTATTTCGACTGGTAATTGTAGTTGATTCTGGCCAGATACGAAAGCATACTCCATCCTGCAATGGTGGAAACAATGCGGTTGGGAGTTCCCTGACCCATTCCGGCCATTCCAAGTGTTTCGTAAGGGATATTGATGGTTTTCATGCTGTAGAAATCGGATGTGGATTCCTGCATGGTTAAACCAATCATGCTGTTCAGATAATGTTTTTTGTTGAAATTGGTCTGATAAGTCAGAATATTCTCGTTCAGCCATGTGCGGCGTTCAGCTGTGGTGAGCGTAGCATTCACTTTGTCGCTCGAAATGGGCGAACCATAACGGGTTTTTGAGTTATTGAAAGTTTCGCCACGACGATTATCGTAAGTGTAAGCTCCTGATACTTTCAGTTTCAGCCCTTTCATAATTTCATATTCCGCAAAACCGTTGTATTGTGTATAAGTAATGAAGTTTTTACGATATTCGTTGTTGAGCGAAAGAATAGGGTTGAAACGGTAGTCGTTGGTCTGATCCACACCTTCGTCGGTAGTATTATCGAGCAGCGTGTTCAGGTCGATGCCCGGCTGAGTGACAGGGCGGTAACCCCAGACGCTGTAGAAAAGGTTGTTCATGCCACTGTAAGACGATTGTGAAGGTGAACTTCCGGTTTGCTCTGTGCGCGAGTAATTCGTGCTAAGATTGATATTTAGTTTGTTGCGGCGGATATTGGTGCCCAGTCGTCCCTGGATACGGTTATAGTTTGAGGCAATCACCACACCGTCCTGATCGTAATACGAAAGAGAAGCATTGTAGCGGTTTCCGGCTGTTCCACCTGAAAATCTAAGACTGTGATTCTGTTGAAAAGCATCGCGGAAAATTAAATCCTGCCAGTTGTATTGCTCCACATTGCGGTAATCTTCGAGTGTATATGTCTTTTCGCCAAGGGTTTTGAAATAGCCCAGATTTCCACTCATATCAATTGGCGTGTAAATCTCCGATTGCATGCGTACAAATTCGTAAGCATCCATCATGGGAATGCTGCGTGTGATACGTTGCATGCCATACGAACCATCGTAGGTAAACACAGGCTCGCCTATTTTGCCCTTTTTGGTAGTGATAATGATAACCCCGTTGGCTCCACGTGCGCCGTAGATAGCTGTCGCTGAAGCATCTTTCAGTACATCGATGGACTCAATGTCGTTTGGGTTGATTGAACTTCCCACAGCAGGGTCTTCTACCGGAAAACCATCGATTACATATAAGGGTGAGTTATCCTGCGTAAGCGAGTTGTTACCGCGAATCACAATGTTCATGGTTCCGCCCGGAGTACCTTCCCCCGAGCTTACGTTTACACCTGCAATTCGTCCGGCCAATGCCTGATCGAAACTGGCCACAGGCGCTTTCATCATGTCCTCAAGATTGGCTTTGGCTACCGAACCTGTAAGGTCTTTCTTTTTTACGTCCTGATAACCAATTACCATCACTTCGTTCAGGGCAGTCGACTCTTCTTTCAGGGTTATTACCATTGGTTTGTTGCGCTCCACCTTTCGTTCCTGGCTTTCGTAACCCAGATACGAGAATACGAGAATGGCGTTGGCGTTGGGCACTGTAATGCCGAATTTGCCATCAAAATCGGTAATCGTT
>JAFGVV010000059.1 GCA_016937795.1 Paludibacteraceae bacterium | reverse complement strand
ACTTAAAAATATTTTTCTCAGAAGATTTTCGCTGTAAAAGTTTTTTAGTGTTTCTCTGTGCCCTTAGTGCCTTAGTGGTGAAACTTAAAAATATTTTTCTCAGAAGATTTTCGTTATAAATGTCTTTTAGTGTTTCTTTGTGCCCTTAGTGCCTTAGTGGTGAAAAATTATAAATGTCAAAATGATTTTAGTATACATACAAAATTCTGAAACAAGCGAAAAAATGCTGCAAAGTGCCCTGAATCTGGCAAAAAGTCTCGACAAAATGCCGGCTGTGCTTTGTGCTCCCCCGGTTTCTGATTACGAGAAACAATTGTTAGCTGAAAAATATGCTTCTGAAGAAATAATATTTTTTCAGGAAAATGTCGATATTCAGTCGGTTGCAGATTTTTGTGAGCAAAAGGAAGTGTCGTTTTTGTTTCTTCAGGCTATGCTGTACAAACGCAAATCATTGCAGAAATTGCTGAATGCTTGTCGTAATTTGCGCATTCCATACCTAATTTACAGGGACGATTTTGAAATTCTGAAAATGGACAAAGTACTTGTGCCTGTCAATTTTCTGGAAGAAGAAATAGAAAAAGCACAGTTTGCTTCGGCTTTCGGGCGTTTTTGCAATTCAGAAATCACACTGTTACAGGCCAACGATTATGGTTCGAAAGCTGCTAATACTGTAGCGAGAATGACTGAACTTTTTTCTAAATTCAGTTTTGTTTTTCGGACCAAAGGAATTACATTTAATCCGAAAAACCAGCGTTCCGGTTTTGTTGGTAAATCCGCGTGGCGACCTCTATGCTTTGTGTGATTGATTTTCGGCTTTAGCAAAATTATTGTATATTTACCCTTTCAAATAAATAGAAATTATCAAATAATAACTATATGGATAACAGTACTTTATTAAATGAAGTGATGGCCAAAGCACAGACATGGCTCGATGGCAATTACAACGAAGAAACAAAAAGCGATATCCGCAGAATGATGGATGCTGAGGACAAAACCGAGTTGATTGAATCGTTCTATCGCGATTTGGAATTTGGTACAGGAGGTTTGCGTGGCATTATGGGTGCCGGAACAAACCGCATGAATATTTACACTGTAGGCGCTGCTACTCAGGGTTTGAGTAATTATCTTATTTCGCAGTTTCCCGATGTGCCTCAGATAAGTGTGGTAATTGGTCACGATTGTCGCAACAACAGCCGTTTGTTTGCTGAGGTTTCGGCAAATATTTTCTCGGCCAATGGTATAAAAGTTTATCTTTTCGAAGATTTGCGTCCAACGCCCGAAGCTTCGTTTGCCATTCGTCATTTAGGTTGTCAGAGTGGTATTATTCTTACCGCTTCACACAATCCGAAAGAGTATAACGGTTACAAGGCATACTGGAATGACGGCGCTCAAATGATTGCACCTCACGATACAAATGTAATCGACGAGGTAATGAATATCAAAGTGGATGACATTAAGTTTGAAGGTCGTCCTGAACTGATTGAAATTATCGGCGAAGAAATTGACAAAGCATTTATCGAAGCTATCAAAACACTTTCGTTGTCGCCTGAGGCTATCAAGCGTAACAGTGATCTGAAAATTGTGTACACTCCGATTCATGGTACAGGCGTGAAACTTATTCCACGTGCGCTGAAAGAATATGGTTTTACCAATATTATCAATGTGCCTGAGCAGGATGTGGTGAGCGGAAATTTCCCTACAGTGGTTTCACCAAACCCCGAAGAACCAGCTGCACTGGATATGGCGGTGAAAAAAGCCATTGAAACCAATGCTGACATTGTAATGGCTTCGGACCCTGATGCCGACCGTTTGGGTATTGCCATTAAAAATGACAAAGGCGAATGGATTCTTGTAAATGGAAATCAAACAGCCTTATTGTTCGTATATTACCTGATTACACGCTGGAAAGAACTCGGACGTTTGCAGGGAAAAGAATATATCGTAAAAACCATTGTGACAACCGAAATTATCAAAGACATTGCTGATAAAAACGGTGTTGAAATGTACGATTGTTACACAGGATTCAAATGGATTGCAGCTGTGATTCGTGAAAATGAAGGTCTGAAAACATATATCGGTGGCGGTGAAGAAAGTTACGGTTTCCTTCCCGAAGATTTCTGTCGCGATAAAGATGCTGTGTCGTCATGTACTTTGATGGCCGAAATTACAGCATGGGCAAAAGACAATGGCAAAACGCTTTACGAATTGCTTCAGGATATTTATCTTGAATATGGTTATGGTAAGGAAAAAGGTATTTCGGTAGTGCGTAAAGGCAAGTCGGGAGCCGAGGAAATTGCTAAAATTATGAGCGATTACCGTACCACTCCACCTGTGGAAATTTCAGGTTCGAAAGTAAAAGTGATCAAAGATTACAAAACTTTGAAAATGAAAAATGTAGCTACAGGCGAAGAATCGGATCTTGATTTCCCTGCTACTTCAAATGTGTTGCAGTATTTCACTGAGGATGGAACTAAAATTTCGGTGCGCCCTTCGGGAACCGAGCCAAAAATTAAATTCTACATTGAAGTGCGTGGCGAAATGAATTCGCGTGCCGAATATGATGCTGCAGATGCTGCTGCCAATGCAAAGGTAGAAGCAGTGAGAGCTTCAATGGGAGTGTAAGCGAAGATAAATTCAAATATGGAACGGGGGATGCTGAAAAGTGTCCTCCGTTTTGTTTTCAGAGCGAAGTGTCGATGTGATTCAGCAGACTTTCGATGGTGTGAAACTCTGCATCTTTCACTATCCAGCTATTTTCGGTAATATTAATCACCGTTTCCGCTTCGGGCACAACCATATAGCCGGCACGCGCCAATGCACGAAGCGTCCAGTACATGCGGGTTTTGTTTCCGGTTACCCATACTTTGCCTGTCATGGGGTAATTCATCGAAAAGTTACCATTGTCGGCATTGAAAAAGTACGAACGGCTTTCGAAAGTCTTATTGAAACTGCCATTAAACACTAAATCTTCGGGAACGCCATTTACCACACCTTCGTTGCTCATAAGCCAGATACGATCAGCTGCCTGAAGTGCCAAATCAAGTTCGTGTGTCGAAAGCAGAATTGATTTTCCGGTTTTATGTGCCAGTCGGTGAAGCAAAAGCATAATGTCCACGCGGTTTGGCAGGTCGAGATGTGCAGTGGGCTCGTCGAGCATAATAATGGGCGTGTCTTGTGCAAGTGCTTTTGCTATCATTACACGTTGGCGTTCGCCGTCGGACAGTTCACAAAAGCATTCGTCTATTTTTCGTTCGAGATGCACCATTTGAATAGCTTCACGTATAAGCCCGTTGTCCGACTTATGTCTGTTTCCCCACCAATTATTGTGAGGCAATCGTCCAAAAGCTACAATATCGTAAACTGTGGCATTTTCTACATCTATTCTGTCGGTCAGTACCAAAGCTATTTTTAAAGCTATTTTATGAGTAGAGAAAACTGTAATGTCTTGTTGATCAATAAGTATTTTTCCACTCAATGGCTTTTGAAGTCCCGCAAGTGTACGCAGTAAAGTCGATTTTCCGGTGCCATTAGGGCCAATCAGGCACACCAATTCTCCCGCGCGAAGAGTGAGCGAGAGTGCCGACTGCACCAACAATTTTTTATTTTTGCGGGTGTAGCCGATACTGAGCGAATTAGTTTTTAATACAGGCATTCGAAAATCAAGTTTTATTTTTTCTTTAAAATAATCCACAAAATTACCGGTGCGCCAAAAAGCGAACTAATGGTGTTGATAGGTAATGTGTATGTGGGTATCTGACTGATAATGTCGCAGATAAGTAGTAGCGAGGCGCCACTGAGTAAACTCGCCGGAAGTAATATCCGGTGCGAAGAGGTTTTAAACAAACCGCGTGCTATATGCGGAATTGCTACGCCCACAAATGCAATAGGTCCTGTAAAAGCGGTGATGCCACCTGCTAATAAGCCTGTAGCAACCACTATCAGAAATCGTGTTTGTATTACTTTGATACCTAGTCCACGTGCATAGTTTTCGCCGAGAAGTAAGCCATCCATTTTTTTGTGTAGCATAAATGCCATAAAAAGTCCGGCTAACGAAACGGGCAAAAGTACCTGCATATAATTCCATGTTACAGCACTCAGACTGCCAAAAGTCCACATTACAAATAACTTAATAGCATCAGGATTGCTGAAATTTTGCAAAATGCTCACTACCGAACCGGCAATAGTACCAAACATTATTCCTACGATCAGAAGTGTTACTGCATTTTGAACCCTGAACGAAACTCCCACAACCAAAAGTAATACCACAGACGCACCTGCGATGGCCGAAATAATCATGGCCCATCCACTGTTGACCAACATTGCTGGTAACATGGCCGAAGCCATAGTGATTAGTGCTACACCCAGACTTGCGCCTGAGCTCACACCTAAAATATAGGGGTCTGCTAAGGGATTGCGAAATAAAGTCTGCATCATTAATCCTGCTATAGAAAGGGATGCACCTGCTATGATGGCTGTGAATGCTTTTGGTAGTCGGAAATTTAATAGTATTTCGGACTCTATACTTCCGTTATTTCTGTTGAAAATAATATCAAAAATATTTGACGGTGAAATGTGAATACTCCCAAAAACCAGATCGACTACGAAAAGGACAAGCAGCATGGCTGTGAGTGTCGAAAACAGTATTGTTGACCGGTTTTTCATCAATTGAGTAATGGGATTTTTTTTTAAAATAAATATCAACTAATAATTACCATTTTGCTACAGTGTCGTTGTAAATATTGTCAGTAATCTCGTCGATCATTGTTTTGAGTAATTCATCCTGCACATCGTTGAGCATTAAGTTACTGTCGAATGTTTGGTATGCCGAATATGATTTCTCGAAATCGTCGTTGGGGTTTTTGTTATTCGAGAACCTGACTTTAATGGTGACAGTAAGTTTAGTTTGCGAAGCGTAAGTGTCGGCACTAATGGCCATTGGAGTAAGCACGTAGCCGGTGATTTCGCCTTCGAGGTGCATGTCGCCGCCCTTTTTCAATACCTGAAGCCTTGTTTGTTTGGTGTAAGTGTCACGTAGCTTCTCCGAAAACTCCTGCGAAAATGGAGGATGCACCAATTCGGCAGTGTTTGGAAAATCAGCAATTGAAATGCTGCGGGTTTTTGTGTAGTCGATGGAAGCTCCGTTAAACTTATAGGAGATTGTACAACTATTCAAGCCTACTATTAATACTGCAAGCCACAGAAATATTCCTTTTTTAAGCAGCATTCTACTCAATTCCATATTCTTTTATTTTTCTGTAAAGTGTTCTTTCTGAGATTTTAAGTTCGTCTGCTGCCAGTTTACGTTTGCCGCGATGTTTTTCCAGTGTTTTTCGAATCATTTGTTTCTCCATATCTTCCAGACTTAGTGGTTTTTGATTCGATTCAACTTCGTGGTATTCTTCTGCCACCTGAATGTCATCCTCATCGTTTACGGTCGAATTAAATGGCGGTTGTTCTCTTTTAAGTTTGTCGTTTAAAAAATCATTACCTGGGTTTACGTTTCTATAATAGTTTTCGCTGTGTGAAAGGAAAGAGCCTGTGTTGTATAAGGTTTCAGCGGCATTTGCAGGAGCCTGACCATTCATAATGTCGTGGACAAGTTTTTTCAAATCGTTCATGTCTTTTTTCATATCGAAAAGTACCTGATAGAGAATCTCACGTTCGCTGTTAAACGATTTGTGGTCGTGATTGCCTGCTGATGGGAAAATAGCCGGAAGCCGCTCCATTTCGTCTTTGGGCAAATAATTGCGGAGTACATCGGCATTTATCTCACGCTGTTGCTCAATGACAGATATTTGTTCGGTAATATTTTTCAGTTGACGTACATTGCCGTTCCAGTAATAAGCCGAAAGTAATGCTTTTGCATCGTCGGTAAGTTTAATGGCCGGCATGCGGTATTTTTCGGCAAAATCGGAAGCAAATTTTCTGAAAAGCAATACGATATCTTCTTTTCGTTCGCGTAGCGGAGCTATGCTGATAGGTACAGTATTCAATCTATAATATAAATCTTCACGAAACCGACCTTCGCGTGTAGCTTGTATCATATTCAGGTTGGTAGCCGCCACTACACGTACATTTGTTTTCTGAGTTTTCGATGAACCGACTTTTATAAATTCGCCGGTTTCGAGTACGCGCAACAATCGCACCTGAGTGGAGAGGGGTAATTCACCTACTTCGTCGAGGAAAATTGTACCGCTATCGGCTACTTCAAAATAACCTTTGCGGTCGGCTGTAGCGCCGGTAAATGATCCTTTTTCGTGACCGAAAAGTTCCGAATCGATTGTTCCTTCAGGAATTGCACCACAGTTTACGGCTATGTACGGGCCATGTTTGCGGTGACTATAGTGATGAATAATCTGTGGAAAGTTTTCTTTTCCTACCCCACTTTCCCCGGTAATAAGTACCGAAAGGTCCGTGGGTGCTACCTGTACGGCTATATCTATGGCTCTGTTGAGCAACTCCGAAGTACCAATAATTCCAAATCGTTGCTTTACTGCCTGAATTTCTGAAAGTTGCATAAGTGAATTAATTTTTTCTGTAAAAATGACATAGCACTGACAAAAATAGCAAAAAACTTCAAATACCCTCCTGATTCAAAACATTAATTATCATTTCGGGACATGAATCAATTAATTTTAAGACTGTATTTGAAGTTTTATGCTGCCGAAGCTTGTGTGTTATTTCACAACTTCATCTTTTTCCAAATAAATAGTTTGCGTAGGGAATGCAAAATCGAGACCGTTTTGGTTGAATTCTTTAAGAATTTGCATATTCACCAACGAAGGCGTATAGAAGATATGTGCTTCCTTTTTTATCCAGAAAATAAAAGTGATGTTTAGCGAGAAGTCGGCAAATTCAGTAAACCCTACCAGTACTTCCGAATCAATTTCCTGAATTTTCTCAGGCAACGACTCGAGAATCTGAATAGCTTTTTGCATTTGTTCGGGTGTAGTACCATAAGTGAGCCCAAGTTTCATTACTACTTTACGCATGGGTTCTTCAGAGATATTGAGTATGGAAGCTTCCACAATTTTGTAATTGGGGATGGTAATCAGTTGTTTGTCGAGCGTACGAAGGCGCGTACTACGAATGCCGATATCTTCTACAAAACCATCAAAACCATCTACTACAATCCTGTCGCCCAAACGGAATGGGCGATCGGAGAATATGGTGATGCCCCCGAAAATATTTTTAATTGTATCCTGAGCAGCCAGTGCAAATGCCAAACCCCCGATACCAAGACCGGCAATCATGGCGCCTACATCAACTCCTACATTCCGTAAGGCCATAATTACACCAATACCCCAGATAACTCCAAGTATTGTGCGTTTGATGATGGGAATCAGCGTGTTGTCGAGACTTTTGTGATTTGGATCTTCGGCTATTGGTACAAGATATTCTTCAATAAGCGAACCTACAAAACGTACCACAAACCAGGTGACATTGATAACTGTCATGAACTGATAAGCTTTGTTAATGAAATTGATTATTTTGGGGTCAAATTCGAGCCGGCTCACAGCAATCCAGATGGCTAATAATGCTACACCAAGTAAAACCGGAGCTTCAAGCATTTTGAAAAGTATGTCGTCCAGTTTATATTTAGTTCTGTTGGTTACTTTTCTGATAACATTCTTGTTGATCAGTACAATCAGTTTGTTTAGCAAAAACGCACCAATAATAATGGATAAAGAGATAATCCAGTCCTGAAGACTGTTTCCGTAATAAATTTCTGAAAGCATAATATATTATTTTTGAGTTAATAAATAAGCTGAAAATCATTCAGCAATTAATTTGTCAGTTGTCCATGCTATCGCATCGCTCGGCATTCGCCAATCGCCTCGTGGCGAAAGATTAATGGAACCCACTTTAGGACCATCAGGCATACACGAACGTTTAAACTGTTGGTTGAAGAAGCGACGAATAAAAGTTTTCAGCCATTTTACGATGGTTTCTTTATCGTATTCGTTTTCGAATGCATTTTGTGCCAGAAAAAGGATTTTTTCGGGGCTGAATCCAAATCGCACGAAATAATAAAGGAAAAAGTCGTGCAATTCGTAAGGTCCTACCAAATCTTCGGTTTTCTGTGCAATATCGCCTTTTTCGTCGGCAGGAAGCAGCTCCGGACTTACGGGAGTATCAATTACATCCTGCAAAATTTCTTCCGATTGTTTGTCGAGTTGATGCGAAGCCCAATCCACCAGATAACGTACCAAAGTTTTGGGAACACCACTGTTTACTGCATACATCGACATGTGATCGCCATTGTAGGTAGCCCAACCCAGCGCCAGTTCCGATAAATCGCCGGTGCCCACCACCAATCCGTTGGTTTTGTTGGCCATGTCCATCAGTATCTGAGTGCGTTCGCGGGCCTGCGTGTTTTCGTAGGTTACATCGTGCAGCAATGGGTCATGTTCAATGTCTTTAAAATGCTGAATACAGGCATCTTTTATCGAAACTTCTTTAACTGTAATGCCCAAAGCCTGCATCAAGTTTACTGCATTGTTGTATGTGCGGTTAGTGGTGCCGAAGCCCGGCATGGTAATTCCCACAATGCGTTTACGGTCGAAACCAAGCTTGTCGGCCGTTTTTACACAAACCAAAAGCGCCAGCGTAGAGTCGAGACCGCCAGAAATGCCAATCACAAGTGTTTCTGCTTTGGTGTGCATCCAGCGTTTGGCAAGCCCATTTACCTGAATAGAAAAAATCTCGCCACAGGCAGCATCGCGGTTCGCTACTGCAGGCACAAAGGGATGTTTCTCAAATTTGCGGCTGATTTCAAATTTCGAAAAATAAGCGTCTTCGAGTTTTATATGTCGGTACTTTTTGTCGGTACGTAGGTTGCTGAAATTTCCATTTTTCAATCTGTCGGCTTTCAGTCGTTCCACATCTATTTCAGAAACAATAAGTTGTGCTTTGAGACTGAAGCGCTCTGATTTGGCGATGATTTTTCCGTTTTCGGCTACAATGGCATTTCCGCCAAACACCACATCGGTGGTCGATTCGCCAAAACCACATGACGAATACACATATCCCGAAATGCAGCGCGCTGATTGCTGTTCGATAAGCTGACACAAATAGTTGTGTTTTCCGGTAAGTTCGTTGCTGGCCGAAAGGTTGAAAATCACATCAGCGCCATGCAAAGTGTGCTGAGTTGAGGGCGGAATCGGCACCCAAAGGTCTTCGCAAATCTCAATACCAAAACTGAAATGTGCATCGCCAAAAAGCAAATCGGTACCAAAAGGAACAGTTTCGCCAGCAAGTATTATTTCGTTTACAGTGGCTTTAGCAGCTTCTGTAAACCAGCGTTTTTCGTAAAACTCGTTGTTGTTGGGCAAATGTGTTTTGGGTACAATTCCGAGGATATGTCCGCCCTGAATGACAGCTGCACAGTTGAAAATCTGATTTTCGATAACTACAGGTAATCCCACAATAAGCGCTGCTGTGGTCGTAAATGTGAGCATGCGAAGTTCGTTGAGCGCTTTGTCGATATCGGCATAAAGCTGTTGCTGATAGAAAAGATCGGCACAGGAGTAGGAGGTGACCGACAGTTCAGGGAAGCAAATCACCTGCACTTTTTGTGCTTCGGCCTGTCGGGCCAGTTCTGCAATTTTACTCACATTAAAAGTGCAATCGGCTACTTTCAGTTCGGGAATAGCAGTGGCAACGCGTATAAATCCTTTGTACATAATGTGTTTATTTTTTAGCAGTGTCCACAGGTTCGTTTGCATGCTGCATATCGCTCAGATAAATTTCGAGCGACTTGGCTGAAATGCGTATCTCTGCAACTGTCAGACTGAGCGAAATAATCAGAAAAACCAGTGCGATGCCGAAAATCCATGCCGACAATAATTGCGAACCTATATAAATCAGAAACATGGTGACAACGCTGAGCATTAAACTTCCCACACCAAAAAGCTGCATGTTTCGCGTGAGATACAGTCGTTTACGCAGATTCAGTATTTGTGCTTTTGTAATGGCCGATTTATCTTCCATGTACTTGTCTTTCAATGTGCGAACAAGTTGTGCGTACGAAAGAAAACGATTGGTATAAGCCAGCATCAACAGGGAGATGGCCGAAAACAAAAATGTGGGCGTAATAAGTGTAAGTTCTTCCATTTTGTTTATAATTAACCCCTAACCCTCCCGATAAATCGGGACAGGCTCTAAAGGGGAACAGATATTAGTGTTTTTTTTACAAACATCCCTTTGTATGTCCTGTTTTTATCCGGAACATGGGTGTTTTATACGATTTTTTAGTGCTAAATGCAATTAATGCAAAGATAATAAATCTTTAATAAACCCTTAGCCGAAATGCAAATGAAACGAGCACTACAATTTTATTTTTGATAACAAGGACATGTTTATGCTCGAGTTCCATCTGACAACTAAAAAATCAATTATTAACAGATGAAACTCCCATGACCAAAAAAAATAATTTGGACACACAAGGGGATGATTATAAGCGCAAAAAACTCAACTCAACCCGTCTTATTCCCCTTTAGGGGTTAGGGGCAATATAAACACATGAAAAAACCCGGACATGCAATTGCCCGGGTTTTGTATATAAATAAAGCCGATTAATTGAATCGTTCTACGTGAATTTGTCCGGCTTCTTTGCGTGTGTGTTCTTTAAAGCCTTCGTGTTCAAGCGCCTCAACCATGCCGTTTACCATACGTGGATTTCCACAAAGGAAAATGTGAGTATTTTCGGCTGTAGGTTTAAAGCCCCAAAGTTTCTCGATAGCGCCTTCTTCCCATATTTCCTGAATAAACTGAGTGCGACCTGCCCATGGTGTAAATTCTTTCTCGGGGAAAGTAATGGTTGGAATATATTTGAATTTGGGCGAAAGTACCTGCAAGAGATTCAATTCCGAAGAATATCCGAGATCCCATGAGTTTGAAGCACCATGAATTACCACGATATTGCCTTTACGATGCAGTGCGTCGGTACGAAGCATACTCATGTAAGGAGCCACACCTGTTCCGGTACCAATCAACACGATGTTCTGATCTTCAGCCACCTGGTCGAGCGTAAACATTCCAACGAATTTGCTACCCATCCAGATTTTATCGCCAATTTTCAGGTCGAACAAACGTGGGGTAAGCGCTCCTGAGTGAACCAGAGTAATGTAGAATTCTACATAATCTTTCGAAAGATTCGAAGAGGCAATAGAATAAGCTCTTTTAATCAGTTTGTCGGGATCCGGCTCTACAGGTTCTTCTGTAGCTTCAGGACATTTTGAACTGGTTGGCGGCAATCCGATAGCTACGAACTGACCTGGTTTAAACTCGGGTAACTCCCAGCCTACAGGAGCGATACGAAACACCTTCATGATAGGTGACACCTGTACTACTTGTTGTACGACTGCATTTAGATCTTCCATAAAATATTTTTATTGAGTGTATATATAATTTGTCTGTGTATTTATTTCAGAATAATATACAGCAATTTCAAAATTTGATTCAGTACAATTTTTGAAAATTAACGCTGCAAAGATACAAAAACTTAGCGAATTCATTCACTTTGCATGTTGGTTTTTTGCCAATTTCACTACATAATATCCTCAATTTTCCAATTTATAGTAACCACTCATGCCCCCAACCCCCTAAAGGGGGAGTTCTGGAGCAACAGTCATCATTTATGCGCTTTAATTTGGCTGTTTTTTGTGAAAATTATAATTTTTTACTCTGAGATTTTCTTGAAAACTTCAAATGAAGTACTTCTTGAAGTGCTGAGGAGTCACAATTTCCAATACAGCCCGTTAATTGTAAATTTAAAATTGCCAACTCTCCATTGCATTAATATCCCAGCTTTTTCCCCTTGTCTATGGCCGGAATTCCTTTTGTCATCCATTCGGGAGCGGGCATATCTTTCAGATAATGATTGAAAAAGCCGAACATACGTGTACTCAAATCCACACGGTTTGCCCAGTATTGCGATTCGATATTGTGTTCCATGCCATTGTAGTTTAGCATCCAAACAGGTTTGCCAAGGCGGTAAAGCGCCATGAAATATTCGATTCCCTGATACCAGGGCACTGCGCCATCGTTGTCGTTGTGCATCATGAGTAATGGTGTTTGCACTTTTGGCGCCATAAATACGGGCGAGTTTTCGATGTAATGCATGGGTTTGTCCCACAATGTGCCACCAATGCGGCTCTGTGTTTCTTCGTATTGAAACATACGGCTCATGCCTGTTCCCCAGCGAATTCCGCCATAAGCGCTGGTCATGTTGCTTACCGGAGCGCCTGCCATAGCTGCTGCAAACATATTGGTTTGTGTTACTAAATATGCAATCTGATAACCGCCCCAGCTTTGTCCCTGCAATCCGATTTTCTGACTGTTGATATAAGGGCGTGTGTTGCTGAGTTTCTGAACGCCACTCACAATGGCATCGTAAGCGCTTTGTCCGGGATAGCCATCGCGATATACAATGTCGGGCACAAAAACCAGATAACCGTTGCTGTTGTAAAACGGAATGCTGATAATGGAGCGACTTGGTTGCGGGAGGTTGTAACGATGAATGGTTTCGGAGCTGCGTTCGTAGAAATAAACCATCATCGGATATTTCTGCGAAGGGTCGAAGTCTTCGGGTTTGTAAAGCAATCCGCGCAAAGTATCGCCGGCAAACGAAACCCATTCGACCGACTCGACGGTTGACCATACAAAATCTTTTTGCTGACTATTGGTTTCCGAAATCACTTTCGAGTCAGTAAAGTCTTCGGTGCTGTAACGTATTTCCGGATAATCTTTTACCGTTTGCGACGACCACAGATACTTTTCGGCATTTCGTGCTTTCGCAGGGTTGCTCAGAGATTCGTTTACTTCCAGAATTTTTTCAGGTTTTGCCGATCCGGGCAACAGGCTGAAAAAACCTTCCGCCCAATTATCTTCATTGGTTGAAGAAAGTAAAAGCTTTTTATTCAGATTTATAAAGTATTGTTCAGGGTCAACAGAAATATAGCGGAAACGTTTTTTCGTTTCACGTCCGTTGGTTATGTTTTGAGCATTTTCTTTGCCTTTGGGATCAATTTTCCAAATGTCGAAGCGGTCGTACACAAGCACATATTTATCGTCTTCGGCCCAACCGGCAATGCCATAAGTATCGGGCAGGTTAGGAGTGTCGTGCAGTTCGTCGGTAAGAGAAACGCGCAATTGCTGAGTTACGGGATATGTTTTTTGAGTTTTAATATCGGCCACGAAATACTGTTTCTCAGCATGGTCGTACCAGATCAGATATTTACCCGAAGCCGAAAGTTGCACGCCGTTTTTTTCCTTTAGTTCGAAAAGAGTTTTGCCTTTTTTCAAATCCATGACAGCATAGTCCGAAGGCGAAACAGTACTCCATGTGGATTGACGTAAATAAGGTTTGCGGTCCGACACCAAAGCAATATCGCCATTGTTGCGGGCATGGAGTTGCGCCTGTTCGTAAGTGCTGTCGGCTATCTGAAACAGTTTTTTGTCATCAGTGCGATATACAGCCAGAAAAGTTTGTTTCTTCATGCGGTTTACTTCTTTCAACTGACGGGGTTGAATCAGCATATCGGTATGACTCCAGAGGTCGAGGCGAGGTTTTTCGTCGTCGAGCAGACTATCCTTTGGCTCATTAATGACTTTTTGAGCTACTCCGAAATAGAGTTTGCTGCCATCGGGCGAAAAATATACATTTCCGTTTTCCGATGGCAACATGTTTTGTTTTAGTCCAACGGTTGCGGTATCGGCAATGCAGGTGACTTTGATTTTCTTTAGCGTACTGTAATAAAGTGCAAAATTTTTATTCTTAGCCGTATCGCCCGAAACCAGCCAGGCAATCTGCAGACCTTTTTCGTCGAAGGTAATTTTACGAAAGTGTAATGAGTCTTTTAATAAAGTATCGGTTTTGGCTGTTTCGCTATCAAATACTATTAGCGCTTTCATTTTATTGCTGTCGTTGAGTTGCGATAGAAATGCAATTTTACCCGATTTGGTTGAAATGCTGAAAGTATCAACCGCATTGAAAATGTGTTTTATGCCCGAAATTGGATTCAGCACTGTAAGGTCGTAGATGTCTTTTTTTGCTTTGACTTTTTTCTTGTCTTTAATGGTTTTAGTGCTGTCGGTTGCGGTTGTATCAGTTTTCGGAGTTTCACGTTTGGCCAGAAAACTTATAAAGTTGCTATTCTCCGAAGGCAAATCAAAACTTTTTACATCGGCAAAAGTGCTTAATTCCGCTTTTTTCAGATTGAAGATTCCCAGCTTTTCTTTGGGCATATTTTCTTTCTTTGTTTTGGCCACTTTCAGTTTACGCAAACTGTCTTCGGGCAGACGAATACGGAAAGCCACAAAGTCGGAAGCGGCCGAAAATTCAGGTTGATAGCCATATTGAATGCTGTCGGCTTTTTGAGTCACTGCATTGTAAATGAGCAATACACCATCACCTTTTTGTTTTTTTATTTCATAAGCCACAAAATTTCCATCGTTGCTGATTTTACGGCTTTCAATACGTTTCCAGTTGGCAAAATCGGATATTTGTAAGCTTCTTTTCTGCGAATAAACAGTGCCTAACAAAACGATTATCAGACATAATGTGCTGAGTAAATACTTCATATTCAATTGTGTTGTTGAGTTTTAGAATACATTTGGGTGGAAATGAATTTTCTTTCCGTCAAAGTTAGTGATTTTAATTATATTTGCAATTGTTTTAAAGAACAGAGACAAAAGACAAAAAAACAGAGACAAAAGAGCAAAGACAAAAGAACAAAGAGAACTCGTCTTGACTTTTTATAATGTCTCTCCTAACGGAGCAATTTCTTAGCTTCGGAGAAGCGACATTATGGTAGAGTTATTGATTTTAGAGTGTTCTCAGAGCTCCGTTAGGAGCGAAATTATATTGTTTATAAAGAGTCAGGGCGACTTCAGAATAAAGAACAACGACTTTGGGGCGCATCAACTTGATAGGACGAAATCTTCAAATTTCAAATATTCAAATTTCAAATCAAAATCCCGAAGCTTTTAAATTTTAAATATTTTGACAACAAAAGAACGTTATAAAAAAATCATTGAATGGTTTCAGGTGAATATGCCTTTGGCTGAAACGGAGTTGCATCACAGTAATCCTTACGAATTGCTGGTGGCTGTGATTTTGTCGGCGCAATGTACCGATAAGCGTGTAAATATGATTACACCCGCTTTGTTCGAAGCTTTCCCGACGCCTGAAGTGATGGCTGTGAGCTCGCACGAAGTGGTTTTCGACTATATTCGCTCTATTTCGTACCCGAACAATAAAGCCAAACATTTGGTGGGTATGGCTCAGAAATTGGTAAGCGATTTTGGTAGCGTGGTGCCCGACGATGTGGATCAGTTGCAGACTTTACCGGGAGTGGGGCGGAAGACAGCCAATGTAATTGCCTCGGTGATATTCGATAAACCGGCTATGGCTGTGGATACGCATGTGTTCAGAGTGTCTGATCGTATCGGGTTGACAACCAATTCGAAAAATCCGCTTCAAACCGAGCGCGAACTTGTAAAGCATATTCCAGAAGAACTCATTCCCCGTGCGCATCACTGGCTAATTTTACATGGCCGCTACGTGTGCATAGCCCGCAAACCCAAATGTCACGAATGCGGCATAAGGGAATGGTGCAGGTATTATAAAAAACAAAGCCCCGAATAAAAATCCGGGGCTTTGTTCAAATCTTCAAATCTTCAAATCTTCAAATTGATTAATACTATTGTAATCGTCGGAATTGTGCAGATTCATTTGAGCACGCATCAGGTTCACCGATTTCATAGCAATTACTTTTGTTTCGTTGAGCAAATTCAGATACAAAATACTGTTACGCGTACCTGTATCCTTGTTTTTTGTACGTTTAATCTGTTTCTTGACTAATTCGCTATACATATCGAGAATGGCTGCACGGCGTTCTTTAATTTTTTCCATGCCACTATAATCGCCCTTTTCTATCATTTTATCAAAGTCATTATAAATTGATAAAATTTCATTTCCAAGCGTTTTTAGATCTTCAATTTGCTCGGCACTAAAGCCTTCATGTGCATTGTCGATAAATTTGAAGCTCGATTCAGTCATATAACGCAGCGATACTGAAATCTCGTAAAAATAATCCACCACCTGAATATAATATTGTCCTGTGTCGAGCGAATTCTGGTCGAGACGCTGAATGGTTGGTAACACTTCGTATGTACGACGACGTTTTTGGTTTCCATGAAATTCGTCGGCCACTTTGTAGAGTTTCATCAAGGCTTTTCGATCTTCGTTGAAAAGCGCATCAATCATGTTTTTGTAAATATACATGGTTGTTTCCACCGATTTTTCAATCTCTTTGGTGCAACTAAGTACAATGTCGTGCTCGTCGGTCAATTCATTTTCTTCAACAGATTCGTTTTTCTCACGTTTTTTGTGAATTCTGAGAAACTGAATCATTAAAAATGCAATTAGCAATAGTACGCCCACAATAGCATAAATACCGCCATACATCAACGCAAAGGCTACGATAGCAGCTACTGTAAATGCAACTAAAGCTGTCATAAACCAGCCGCTGATTACTGTCAGTACACCGGTGATACGATATACTGCACTTTCGCGTCCCCAGGCACGGTCGGCGAGCGACGAACCCATTGCCACCATAAAAGTGACGTAAGTGGTGGAGAGCGGGAGCTTCAGGTCGGTACCTACAGAGATAAGCAAGGCCGAAACCGTTAGGTTTACCGAAGCACGGATAAGATCGAACGAAGCATCGCCACGTTCCTCAACCGATAGCGGAGTAAAACGACGTTCGATAAAATTGCTGACCGATTTTGGTGTAATGGTTTTGAATATTTTGCTCATATTAATGGCACTTCTCACCAACGAACGAGAAGCTCCACTGGAGTTAAATCTTTCGATACCTTCGCTTTGTCGGGCGAGGTTCACTTCTGTTTTGGTCACCGAACGCGCTTTTTTCGAAGTCCACAGTGCCACAATCATAATAATGCCTGCTCCCAAAAGATATCGCCAGTCGGCACTCACCGGCTCCGACAAGCCATCCATCATCAGCGTGTTTATGTCGCCACCGGTGGCAGCTACACCTGACGCAATTTCAAAGGAGCTAAGTCCGGCCATAAACACCCCGATAAAGTTTACAAGGTCGTTGCCTGCAAATGCAAGCGCCAAAGCTGCTGTTCCTGCTAAAATTATTATTTTTAGAATGTTTAGTTTGAATATGTGTTGTAAAACAGCCATTATAACTGTCCAGAACGCAAAAGTGTAAATGAAAACTAAACCAATATTATCATGTATATAATGAAGCGTATCTTTGCTGATAAGAGTGGTGTTTTTTAAACCTTTGAAAATGGCAAAGTACGATATGGCCGAAAGTGCAATGCCTGCCCATATAGCACCCGCATATTTGAAAGTTGTTTTGTACTTAAATGAGAATGCTACACGCGAAATCCACATCACTATTGATCCTACTCCGAATGCCACAACTACAGATATCAGAATTCCTGAAATAATGGTAAGTGCTTTACCTGAATTAATGTAATCGATCAGTACACCCGAATCGGTTTGCCAGATATTGACCAATGCTACTGCTACTGCAGCACCAAGAAGTTCGAAAATAAGCGAAACAGTAGTGGAAGTAGGTAACCCCAGTGTGTTGAAAACGTCGAGAAGAATGACGTCGGTTACCATTACCGCCAGAAAGAGCATCATGATTTGCGGAAAAGTAAACATGCCCGGATAGAAAACCCCGCTTCGGGCAATCTCCATCATGCCACTCGAAAAAAGTGAGCCAAAAAGAATACCCACTGAAGCTACTGTCAGAATAACCCATAGTGGAGCCACTTTCGAACCAATACTGGAGTTCAGAAAGTTTACAGCATCGTTTGCAACTCCCACTATCAGGTCGAGTGCTGCAAGTCCTAAAAGAACGATTACAATAATCAAATAAATATTATCCATTTTGTGTGTATTTAATTTGCTGCAAAATTACTTTATAGCATTGTAATACAAACCTCAAAACAATTAAATAAGTGTTTCAAAGATGTTACATTAGTGTTACAGAATAATTGTTGCCCCAAAGCCTCCCGATAAATCGGGACAGTCTCTAAAGGGGATGTAAGTTAGTATCGTCTCTTTATATCAGATATGTTTTTTATCGAACGATTTTGTCCTGTTATCAGAGACAAAAGTGATTTCATCCCCTTTAGGGGTTTGGGGTAGTTTTGAGTAGCATTAGTATAAGTTATATTATCAGTAGTTTGATAGTGAATTGAATTTATTGTATTTTTGCATTTTAAATTCCTAATCACATATAATGGAGGTACTTATTCTTTCAATCCTGTTTCTTCTGAACGGTTTTTTTGCGCTTTCGGAAATTGCTTTGGTCTCGGGTAAAAAGGCCAGGCTCGAACAACTTAAAAACAAAGGCAGTAAAGGTGCTCGCATAGCTTTAGATCTGCAGGACGAATCGGAAGATTTTCTTTCGGCAATTCAGGTGGGTATTACGCTTATAGGTATTGTGACCGGGGTGTATGGAGGTGTGAGTATTGCTGACGACCTGACGCCATTGTTTATGAACATTGAAGCGCTAAAACCTTATGCCAACGAAATTGCAATGACACTTACGGTGGTGATTATTACTTATGTGTCCATTATTATTGGCGAACTGGTTCCCAAAACTGTGGCTTTGAGTAATCCCGAACGAACAGCAGTGATTGTAGCCCCTGTAATTTTTTATTTCAGCAAAGCATTATACCCTGTTGTTTGGTCGTTGTCGGCTTCCACTGCTCTGATAATGAAAATAATGGGCGTTAAAAAGCAAACCGAGCAATTCACCGAAGCCGAACTCCGACAGATGATACGAATGGCATCGAACGAGGGAGTGATTAATCAGGCTCAGAATGAAATTCATGAAAATCTGTTCTATTTTTCGGATAAAAAAGCCCAGCATTTAATTACACATCGCACCGAACTGGAGTGGATTGATATAAACCAACCTTTGCAGGAAATAAAGAAAAAGCTTGAAAACGTACATCATAGTAAGGTGATTTGTTGCAATGGCGATCTCGATAATTTTCGCGGTGTATTGCATTTAAGGGACTTTTACAAAGCGCTCAATAACGAAAAAAATCCGAATATCGAATCCCTGATACGCGAGCCGCTTATTTTTCCCGAAAGAGTGGATGCCGCACGTATACTTATCGAACTCAGGCGTAACGAAAACAAAGTGTGCTTTATTGTAAACGAATATGGCGGGCTCGAAGGAATTATTACCCTCTACGATATTCTGGAAAATCTGGTTGGCGAAATACCCGAAGAAGGCGAAAATCCCGATCCCGATATGTATGTGCGCGATGACGACTCGGTGCTTGTAAACGGCGACGCACCTGTGGAAATTCTCGATGACATTATCGAAAATTACGAAGTGGACTTTAGCGAAATTGATTATGCCACAGTGGCAGGTTTTGTATTGTCGAAAATTGATAAAATTCCCCGCGTAGGCGATAAGTTTGAGTTCCACAAACATTCATTCGAAGTGATGGATATGGACGGAAACCGCATTGATAAAATTCTGGTGACGAAGATTTAAGCGTATTTTGGCATAAAAACTGACAAATTAGTAAACGTTTGCAATTTGGCACGAATTTTGAATAAGTAAAATTCATATTAAAACATTAGCAAACAGAATATTTTGAAGATTAATCTGACATATTGCCCATTTTTTCACTGCCACAGGACAGTTACTTACACATTATGAAATTCGTAGTGAGTAGCACAGTGCTGTTGTCAAATCTTCAGGCAATAAGCAGAACTATTAATAGTAAGAATTACCTTCCAATATTGGACGAGTGGCTTCTGTCGTTGCGACCATCTAATCCTGATCATGAATATCTTTCTAAAAACAAAGTAAATTATGATGAACTAAACATTCTTCTGAAACTTCGTGGTTATAACAATAAAGATTTATCAATTAGTAAATACGAAACAGAAAATACACCTGCCTATAAACAATTTATTCTCAGCAGTGCTGAACTGATTGACGAAACCGAAAGAAAACCTCAATCGAAGCCGTATAAAAATCTTAACAATAAGTACTTATACAGCGGCTCCACCAAACAACTCCTGCACAATCTGGCAATTTTTACCGGACACGAGATGTCCACACTATTCCGCGTATTACGTAATACACTAATACATTCACTTTCGATATTTTTCGGACTTTGCTGCAGCTGTTCGGGATATATCTTCGACGCCATTACCGGCACCTGTTCACACCCCGTCCCTTCTTCGTTATAAATTCTGTTATCCTCCTTTTTTGGGGAAGATAGCCATTTTTGTGGGGTAAAAACCCGCATGTTTTTTAATAGAATTTATAACCGCCGCGGCTTTTAGTAGTCGGTTGCATTTAGCATAGTACAGCTAAGCCGGGGCACAACAAAAACAAAATGAAAATAAATAATTTTTCTAAAATATCGAAAGCCACCAACGAAACTGTTGCCATGCTTTCAAAACGTATTCTTGAAGCAGTTGTAAAGTCTGAGATTCAGGAAGCGGTAAACGGCAAACAATATCATGTACATGCCGAACTAAGCGTAAAATTCCAAAAGGCCGCCGAAAAACAAAAGCGGAAAGAGTTGAGCGAGTTGGTAAATGAGTATTACGACAAGCGACGCAGCCTGTTCAATGACATGTATGTATATGCCAAAGGACTATGTAATGCTTCCGATACCGAAATGGCCGAAGCGGCAACACAGGTTTTCAAAGCTCTGAATATGTACGGACAGTTTTTGAGCAACCTGCGACGCGATGTGCAATCGTTTCGCTATATTCGCATTATCGAAGCGCTCAAACAGCCCGAGCTGTCGGCTGCACTCGTTAAAACACAACTTGCAGCCAGAGTTGAAGAACTGGATAGTGTACAGCGCGAATACGAAAATCAGTTTAGCATTCGTAGCACCAAACTTAAAGTAAAAGTAACGGCATCATCGCTGCGACGCGAACTGAACGATGCGATCAGACTTCACATCGAAGAACTGAACTGGCTGGCACTCCAAACGGGAAGTGAAGCAATTCGTAAACTTTGCATTGAAGTAAATGCCCGCGTGGACGATTTGACAGTAAGTTCGCAAAAAAATGATACTGTTGACGATACGGAAGCCGATGCGCCGGAACAAACACAGCAATCGGCCTGATTTGTCGTGTGAGAATGTCGTGTAGACGACGTTTTCGCTGAATAACTCTATTTAAAGCCCCTTCGGACATGTTTCCGGAGGGGTTTTTTTGTGATTTGTGTGTGCTGTACTTCGTTATAAAATCACTACTGACCGACCAAACTTCTTAGATTCTTCGCTACGCTTTGAATGACAGTGCTTTGTATTGATTCTGGTTGGGAGGAATCTATCAACTTAACCTGAAATAATTAAGGCGCAGAAGAAAACGATAAATCGTTTTTCTTTTGTTATCGGGCTAATATATTGCAAAATAGTCAATGCTATAACGATCCGCTACATTTGGAAAAGCTCAAAAGAGTCCACTTAATTGATAATTTCCATTTTCCGAAAATAGTTCAAGTCCGCTTAATTGCTTTTTTCCATTTGGAGAATTCCACTCAAGTGCACTTAATTGAGTTTTTCCATTTTCCGAAAACC
The DNA here is from genome assembly GCA_016937795.1 of Paludibacteraceae bacterium. Classification (GTDB taxonomy): domain Bacteria; phylum Bacteroidota; class Bacteroidia; order Bacteroidales; family Paludibacteraceae; genus Paludibacter. Next base: position 31,263 of record JAFGVV010000059.1, on the reverse strand, counting down.
GATTAAGTCCACTTAATTGATAATTTCCATTTTCCGAAAATCGTTTAAGTCCACTTTTTTGCTTTTTTCCATTTGGAGAATTCCACTCAAGTGCACTTAATTGAGTTTTTCCACTTTCCGAAAACCACTTAAGTCCACTTAATTGAGTTTATCCATTTGGAAAATTCCATTTAAGTCCACTTAATTGAGTTTTTCCACTTTCCGAAAACCGAATAAGTCTGCTTAATCGTATTTTTCCATTTTACGAAATACGCTCAACTCCGCTAAATCGGTTATTGCAGATTTTCGAAATGCTGATAAGTGGGGATGATTGCCTGTGTTCAATGATAGAGGCAAAGTAAAAGTTTTTTGCATAAGAAAAAAGGCGAGTTGCCCCGCCTTAAATGTTCTTCAACATGTTTGTGAAAATAAATATATTATTTTATTGCTTTTAAAATTTATATAATGTAATTTTATGGCGAAATAAAAAACCCCACGGAGTACGCAGGGCTTAAGAAAAATTCTTCGGTTTAAAACCTTATTGTGATATGCTTTCGTTTGTAAAAGTAATTCATTTTTATTAAATAGCAATAGAGAATTCAAAAAAAAATACAATGAGTAAAATTCTTGGTATTGACGCAGGCTCACATTCAACAGGATGGGCAATTAGGGATACATCATTAGTTGACAATCAAATTATAGATTATGGTGTCATAACTTTCGACAAAGGTGTTGCATCCGAAAAAGGGAATGAATTTCCAAAAGTCCAAAAACGAACGGAAAGCAGAAGTAAAAGACGAAACTATCAAGCTGAGAAATATCGTAAATGGGAAGTTTTAGAATATCTTATTGAAAGAAAAATGTGTCCACTAACTATTGAAGAGCTTGATAATTGGAGAAAGTACACAAAAGGAGAAAAACGAAAATATCCACAATCTGAAGCATTTATAAACTGGATAAGGTTTGATTTTAATGGAGACGGCAAACCCGACTTTCATTTATTTGTAAAAGATGAACATGAAAGCTATTATATATTTCGCTCGAAAGCAATAGAAAAAGATAGTATACAAGTTTTCATGACTAATCCCATGATTCTAGGTCGTGTGTTTTATCAACTTGTGCAACGCCGTGGGTTTAGAGGTCGTGATGAAGATGAAGCAAAAACCATTATTAAAGGAAGTGACAAATCAGGTACTGAAGGTCGTGAAAAGATTGAAGATTATATCTTAAAATACAAATCATTAGGTTCTGCACTATTTCATTATCAGAAAGAAAATGGAGGTAGGATTAGACAACGATATAATTTGAGAAAAGATTATGAAAACGAATTAAAACTAATTTGTGAAACCCATAACATTACAGATGAAGAATATAAAAGATTAAGTAAAGCTATTATATGGCAAAGACCATTGCGAACGCAAAAAGGACTTGTTGGAAGTTGTATTTATGAAAAAAACAAGAAACGTGTGCCTATATCACATCCACTATATGAAGAATACCGGACTTGGGTATTTATCAACAACCTTAAAATTGAAGTGCCTGAGGGTGTTAATAAAATTCAATATTTGAAAGAGAAAATTTATCCTATCTTTTTCAAATCATCAAGCGATTTTGAGCTAAGTGCAATCATTAAGCAACTAAATAAAGATGGTGCAAAAATAAATGCAAGTTTCAATGAACATACAAAAGTCTTATCTGTAAGACTTTTGAAATTATTTCAAGAAGTGTTAGGTGAAGAATGGAAGCGCGAATATGGTTGGAATTATATTCATGACCGAAATCCAAAGCCAAGTAAGAAAACATCTACTAATTATACATTTGAAGATATTTGGCACGTTTTGAATACCTTCGATGGCCAAGAAAATTTATTGACATTTGCTACTGAAAAATTAAAATTAAGTACAGAGAATGCAGAAAAATTCTCAAAAATAAAACTCAATCAGGGGTATGCAACACTGAGCTTGTCTGCTATAAAAAAGATTCTTCCATTTCTTCAGAATGGGTTTCTATATAGCCATGCTGTTTATCTTGCAAATATTTATAAAGTGCTTAATCGTGAAGAAATATCAGATAGTTTGATTTCTGAAATTTCAAATGAAATTGGACGAATTACTATTAGAAATTCTGAGCATAAGTTACTGAATACAATTGTCAATGCTCTAATCCAAGATCAGTTAAATAGCGATTTTCGTTACTCCATTGATATTGAACGCCCTTTAGACAACTCAGAATTAGTCGAAATTGAAGAAAAAATCATAAATATTATTGGAGAAAAAACCTGGAGTAGTTTTTCTAAAGACAAAAAAGAAATGATGCAAAACTATGTATCAAAAAACTACTTAGATTTTCTAAAAAAATCTATCCTGTCAAAACGTAATGTATTTGTTGAGCAACCAAGACTACATGATGAAATTTTTACATTTTTGAAAGAAAAATACAATGCACAAGATGAGCAAAAAAAATACCTTTGGCATCCATCTGAACAAGAGAACTATGCTAGTGCTTTGGAATATAAACACTATGCGTTAGGAAAGAAAGATGTATTTATCTCAGAAGAGAAACTTCAGCACTTTTTAGCAAATAATCCACATGCAGAATATCAAGGTTGGAGTCTTCGCCTATTAGGCAATCCAGAGCCTTTAAGCAGAGGATTAAAGAATCCGATGGCACTAAAATCATTGCATAAAATAAAGCAATTGATCAACTATCTTTTGAAAACAGGCAAAATAGATGAAGATACTCGCATTGTTGTTGAGATTGCTCGGGAGCTAAATGATACGAACAGAAGAAAAGCTATTGAGCGCTGGAACAGAGAACGAGAGAAAGAAAATGAAAAGTTCAAAGGTATTATTCGTGAAATAAATACAGAATGTAAAACAGCCTTTGACGAAAACGACAAAGTACTTCTTCAAAAAGTTCGATTATGGGAAGAACAAAAACGTAGGTGCATTTATACAGGATATACAATTGGTTTTTGTGATGTTTTTAATGGGACTCACTTTGATATTGAGCATACTATTCCTGCAAGCATGAGCTTTGATAATGAACTTAGAAATTTTACATTGGCTCATTCTATATACAACAGAGAAATCAAAGGTAAACGGTTTCCTACACAATGCCCTAATTATAAAGAAGCTAAGCTAATAAACGGTTTTCAATGTGGAGCTATAATAAAAAATATGGAAATCCTCTTTGGAAAACATTGGACAGAAGAAAAACTAATTAAAGGTAAAAATATAACTATTGAACATTGGGCTAAGATAGATGATTTGGAGAAACAATATGATGAATGGCGCAACAAAGCAAAATATGCTTCCACAAAAGGATATAAAGATTTTTGCATCCAGAACTATCACTATGTGAAGATGGATTTGGATTATTGGAGAACTAAATTAAAATATTTCACAATTGAAGAATACAAAGCAGGTTGGAGAAATAGTCAGTTAAGAGACACTCAGATAATCACAAAGTTTGCACTCCCATATCTTAAAACAGTTTTTAAAAAAGTATCCGTAGAGAAAGGTGTTGTCACAGACGCTTTTAAAGAAATATACAACGTCAAACTTTCTAAAGAGGAAAAAGATAGAAGCGTACATAGCCATCATGCCATTGATGCTGCCATTTTAACGCTAATTCCACCATTCTTTGAAAGAGACAAAACTCTATTAAAATATAACGAAGCCAAAGATAATAATTTCACAATCTATCATGACAAACCTATTGATTGGCCAAATTTTGATGCGTCAAAGATTAAATTTATTGAGAATAATTTACTAATCAACAACTTGTCAGAAAACCGAACACTTGTTTCAACTTTCAAAAAAGTCAGAAAGAGAGGAAAAATAGAATACCTCAGATTTTTATACGAAAATGGCAAATGGCAATTCCATTTAGATGACAAAGGGAACAAAATCCCCAAAATTGCACAAGGTGACACTATTCGTGGACAATTACATGGCGAATCACTCTATGGTGCTATAAAGCAACCAATAAGAAACGAGGATAACAAAATTGTTTTTGATGAGAATGAGAAGATGATCCTTAAGGATGAAATATTCTTAGTTATTCGCAAAGATTTAAAATATAAAAAAGATGCGAATTCAGCTGGATTTAAGTCATTGGATGAAATTGAAAAAGTCATTGTTGATAAAGACTTGCTTACATCAATAAAGAAACAAGTAGATGCTTATGGTGACTTTAGGTTAGCAATGGACAATGGCATCTACATGCTTGACAAAAACGGGAATAAGGTCAATAAAATAAGACATATTCGTTGTTTTGAAAATGGTATTAAATATGGCACTGCAATAAAAGTGCATACTCACTCATTTGAATCACTTAAAGAATACAAACGCTTTACACTTGCAAAGAACGGAGAAAACTCACTTTGTCTTTTCTACAAAGAAAATAAAGATAAAGCAATGAAGATTCTTTCAATCGGAGAAGTCGCAAATCTTAAAATTCGAAATGACAACCAATATTTTAATGAGCCATACTATAATATACTTGAGAAAGGAAGTGGAAAAAAAATGACAAAAATTCCACTATATGCTGTTCTGAGAATAGGACAAAAAGTACTATTCTATAATAAAACGCAAGAAGAACTACTCGACTTAAATACAACTGAATTGGCAAAACGTATGTTTAAGATCACTCAATTCGAGACAGATGGAAGAATCAAGTTTAAACACCATTTAGCTGCAGGTAATGATACAGAATTGAAGAAAGAAAATAATGAATACTCTTATGTCAACATAGAAGAGAATCAAGTATTTTTAAGACTAAGACAAAATGAGTGGAACTTTGCAATTGATGGTGTAGATTTTGAAATGAATTTAGATGGAACTTTAACTTTCAAATAAGAACCATAATGTCCAAAAGCAAAACTAAAAAAAAAAGAACTTAACAATCTCATTAAAAAGCAATTATTAGATCAAGTATTGGATTTGTACGTCAAAAACAATGCGGTAAGAGAGTTTTATGATTTTTACCTGGATCTGGTAAACGAAAATGAGTTAGCAGGTAAGTATAAAAGATTAATTATTAAAGAGTTCAATGTTTCACGCCCCGAGCAATCTGGGTTAATATACTCGGTTGCCAAACGGGCAATTGCTGATTTTAGGGATTTACAACCTTCGCCTGAAACGCTTGCTGATGTAATGCTAACTTTACCTGAATGTGCCTGCAAGTTTACGTACACATATGGTGACATGGAAGAATCTTTTTATATTGGAGCTTACAATAACTTTGTTGCTGCCTTAAAATTTATGCACAAACAAAATTTATTGGACGATTTTTAACTACGTGTAGAGCAATGTATAGATTGGGCTTCGGTATGTGGATATGGATTTTCAGATGATATTACAAACGTATTTTACGATTATTATAACGATTAGATTTGAAAGGGAATCACTTCAGATATCATTTAGAAATAACCGTTGATGTAAAATCAGAATTAAAAGAAGTTACTTTCAAGAGGTGTAGCTTAGTTGGTATAAAAGGAGTCATAAAAGTTCGCACCAATCATTTAGGGGATATTGTAGATGTAGGTGAGTATTAAACTCAAAGTCGATCGTCTTGGTAATATTGCTGATTAGCAAACGAATAACCAATTGACAGGGTGACTTGAAGTCACCCTGACAATAGGACTTCTCAATTATAATGATAAGTTTTACATAAGCAACGAGTCGGGGCGCGACTTTAAGTCGCACTCCGACTAACCCGAAAACAGAGGGCGTCTCTCGAAGAGACACCCTCTGTGGCTCAGAGTTGAGAAAATACATATCACAAATTAAGTCATTTATGGTGTTTATCAAAGATAATATCTACCATATCTACAATCAGGGTAATAATCGTCAGAAAATCTTTTACAACAGAGATAACTACCTGTTTTTTCTGCAAAAGATGAACGATTATTTATTGCCTTATTGCGATGTGCTTGCCTGGTGTCTGATGCCGAATCATTTTCATTGGATGGTTTATGTACGCGAAACGGAGTTGGAAAGCGTAATGAGACGCGGTGGGACGGAAATTGACAGGGTGACTTCGAATCGTGAGGCAAGTCGGGGCGCGACTCAAAGTCGCACTCCGACTGTTTCGAACCTCAACCAGGCAATTGGTATAATGTTATCTTCTTACACTCGTGCTATCAACCAGCAACAAAGTAGAAGTGGTTCATTATTCCGTCAAAAAACGAAAGCCGATTGTATCACTAAACCGCTCGAAGTGTCGCCATCGTATTACAATCTGGGTTTTGGTACTTTGATTTTTATTCCCGACCCTGACAATGATTATCCTCAGATTTGCTTTAATTATATACACCAGAATCCTTTAAAAGGAGGACTTGTGAAAAATCCTGAGGATTGGGAGTTTTCGTCGTTCCGCGATTTGAGCGGTCTCCGAAATGGTAAGTTAGTTTGCCGGCAAAGAGTGGACGAATTTAGTTTGAAGTTTTAGAGAGCGAGGGCGACTCTCGAAGATACGCCCTCTTTTACTTCATTAAGTAGGGGCACGACTTATAGTCGCACTCCGACATCTCGTTATTCCGATAATTTGTAATATCTTAATCTACAATATTATGATAAAACGCACACTTTATTTTGGAAATCCTGCATATCTGAGTATGCGAAATGCGCAATTGGTAGTTCATTTGCCCGAAGTAGTGAAAAACAACGATTTGCCCGAAAGTTTTAAAAAAGAAGCACAGGCTACTATAGCTATCGAGGATATTGGAGTAGTATTGCTCGACCATAAGCAAATTACCATTACTCACGGATTGCTTGAGGCGCTGTTGGCAAACAATGTGGCCGTTATTACCTGCGATAGTTCGCGAATGCCAGTAGGGCTACTTTTGCCTCTTAGTGGCAATACAGTACAAAGCGAAAGGTTTCAGGCGCAGATTGATGCAACAGTGCCACTGCGTAAACAACTTTGGCAGCAAACAGTACAGGCCAAAATCAGCAATCAGGCTTATGTACTCGACAATTGCCGTGGTGCTGTAGTGAAGAATATGCGGGTATGGGTCAATGATGTGAAAAGTGGCGACAGCGATAATCTTGAAGCGCGGGCAGCTGCTTATTACTGGAAAAATGCATTTCCGATGATTCCCGATTTTAAACGGGGCAGGGAAGGAGTGCCTCCAAATAATTTATTGAATTATGGTTATGCAATATTACGCGCTGTAGTGGCCCGTTCGCTTGTGGGTAGTGGTCTGCTTCCTACTTTGGGTATTCATCATCACAACCGTTATAATGCCTATTGTCTGGCCGATGATATCATGGAACCTTACCGACCTTTTGTGGATAAAATGGTGATCGAAATTGTCGATGATATTATTAAACAGAATCCCATTGCTATTGATGAGATTAATAGCCGACAAGCTGATTATACTATTGCAGCTGCACCGGAAATAAATGGATATGAAGAACAAAGTAAAATATCAGCCTTTGATTTGACCAAGGACATGAAAGCGAAACTTTTGAATATCCCGGTGCTCGATGTGATGATAAACAATCAACGCAGTCCGCTAATGGTGGCAGTAAGTCAGACTACTGCTTCGCTGGCTAAATGCTATATGGGCGAAACCAGAAAAATTGCTTATCCGGAGTTTATATAAATGTAGACTGAAAAATGTAGAATTGAGAATGCAGAATTGAGAATGTAGAATTATGAAAGAAAATGTTTTAAAAGACAAATCGTATAATTTTGCCATAAGGTGTGTTAAGCTATACAAGTATTTAGCTGGTGAACAGAAAGAATTTGTTCTTTCAAAACAAATTTTACGTTCCGGAACTTCTATTGGTGCAAATATTGAAGAAGCAAATTCAGGGCAGAGTAAAAATGATTTCATTGCGAAATTGTCAATCTCTTTAAAAGAAGCTAAAGAGACTCATTATTGGCTTCGGCTTTTATATGATTGTGACTACCTTAACAAGAATATGTTCGATTCATTATTAATCGATTGCAATGAAATAATTGCATTACTGACCAGAATTATCAAAACAGCCAGAGAAAATAAAAATGATGTAAGAAAATAAACTTTTGGACATTCAAAATTCAAAATTCAAAATTCAAATTTTTTCATTTTACATTCTTCATTTTACATTTTACATTTTAAGTATTACATTCTCAATTCTACATTCAAAAAAAATGGAACGTTTTAGCGAATACAGAATTATGTGGGTACTGGTGTTTTTCGACTTACCAACGGAAACAAAAAAAGCGCGTAAAGCTTATTCTGATTTCCGTAAGAAACTGCTGAACGATGGTTTTACCATGTTTCAGTTTTCGATATATCTGCGGCACTGTCCGAGTCGCGAGAATGCCGATGTGCATATAAAACGTGTGAAAAACATGCTTCCCGAGATGGGGCAAATAGGTATTTTATGCGTTACCGATAAGCAATTCGGGCAAATGGAACTTTATCAGGGCAAAAAATCCGAACCTGTATCCACCCCATATCAACAACTTGAACTTTTCTAAATAGAACGCAAAAATCCCGTCATGCGACGGGATTTTTGTTTTAAAACAGCCTGGTTTTTTAAATCAAAATCTTGTTGTAATTTTCAGATATTTAGCGCTTTGCACATAATGTGCTGTTTCTTTCGGCGCTAAATTACAATTTTGAAAGCAAATCACAACGCGAATGTAGAGAATTTATTATTGCGTTCAGCTGTTTCTTTCGGCGCTAAATTACAATTTTGAAAGCAAATCACAACCACATTGGTAATCCAATGAAACACATGGAGGCTGTTTCTTTCGGCGCTAAATTACAATTTTGAAAGCAAATCACAACTGATAAACTGTTTTGATACCCGTTTGGAGTGCTGTTTCTTTCGGCGCTAAATTACAATTTTGAAAGCAAATCACAACGTTTCAGCTGCAATGATACCGGGATAATCCGCTGTTTCTTTCGGCGCTAAATTACAATTTTGAAAGCAAATCACAACTATACATGTTCTTTTGAGAATAAAGCTACAGCTGTTTCTTTCGGCGCTAAATTACAATTTTGAAAGCAAATCACAACTATTCGTCCGGATTGAAAAAACCAAGAAAAGCTGTTTCTTTCGGCGCTAAATTACAATTTTGAAAGCAAATCACAACGTTCTGACTTCCGGAAACACATACCCGAATGCTGTTTCTTTCGGCGCTAAATTACAATTTTGAAAGCAAATCACAACCTACACCATGCAAAATGTGCCGGATCTCAGCTGTTTCTTTCGGCGCTAAATTACAATTTTGAAAGCAAATCACAACCACACAGAAGTAACACAGGACATGAAAAATGCTGTTTCTTTCGGCGCTAAATTACAATTTTGAAAGCAAATCACAACTTTGACAATACTATAAATTATAGGAAAAAAGCTGTTTCTTTCGGCGCTAAATTACAATTTTGAAAGCAAATCACAACGCAGCTGCGCCATATGGGCAGCTTTGTGGGCTGTTTCTTTCGGCGCTAAATTACAATTTTGAAAGCAAATCACAACTACTCCTCAGGTCAATCCGAATTCTTTTGTGCTGTTTCTTTCGGCGCTAAATTACAATTTTGAAAGCAAATCACAACTCGAGCATACATCACTATGCCGACCGCAAAGCTGTTTCTTTCGGCGCTAAATTACAATTTTGAAAGCAAATCACAACGCACGTCGGATAAGTCCGATGCCGCTTCCTGCTGTTTCTTTCGGCGCTAAATTACAATTTTGAAAGCAAATCACAACCATATTGGGAGGGTATCGCAAACAAACGAAGCTGTTTCTTTCGGCGCTAAATTACAATTTTGAAAGCAAATCACAACTAATATATCACAAGCAAGAAGTAAGTCTGCGCTGTTTCTTTCGGCGCTAAATTACAATTTTGAAAGCAAATCACAACCGGCTACCTGAAAGGAAAGTATGACATAGCGCTGTTTCTTTCGGCGCTAAATTACAATTTTGAAAGCAAATCACAACCAGCAGGTGAGTCAAACACTCAACAAGGATGCTGTTTCTTTCGGCGCTAAATTACAATTTTGAAAGCAAATCACAACCAGCTGCCGTTCGGCTACCCATTGCATCCGCTGTTTCTTTCGGCGCTAAATTACAATTTTGAAAGCAAATCACAACGGAAATTCTGGTGTTCTTGCTTCTGGTTTCGCTGTTTCTTTCGGCGCTAAATTACAATTTTGAAAGCAAATCACAACACACAAATCAACTACTTACTGAAATAACAGCTGTTTCTTTCGGCGCTAAATTACAATTTTGAAAGCAAATCACAACTAGCAGGTCACAAGCTGCATCGTATGAACTGCTGTTTCTTTCGGCGCTAAATTACAATTTTGAAAGCAAATCACAACCGTGCGATGCAGTTCCTGATTGCCTATACGGCTGTTTCTTTCGGCGCTAAATTACAATTTTGAAAGCAAATCACAACGTTGCCTCACCCTTCAATATGATGATTACGCTGTTTCTTTCGGCGCTAAATTACAATTTTGAAAGCAAATCACAACTCGGTTTCCGCTCTCGAAAATTACATTGCAGCTGTTTCTTTCGGCGCTAAATTACAATTTTGAAAGCAAATCACAACCAGTTGGATGTAACACTTACAATGCCATCAGCTGTTTCTTTCGGCGCTAAATTACAATTTTGAAAGCAAATCACAACCTTCCACAGTTCGCCACAACATGGCACGTGCTGTTTCTTTCGGCGCTAAATTACAATTTTGAAAGCAAATCACAACTATTCAGCCCCATAGGAATAATGTAGTACGGCTGTTTCTTTCGGCGCTAAATTACAATTTTGAAAGCAAATCACAACTGTAATCGAGCGTCAGAAGATATTACTTTGCTGTTTCTTTCGGCGCTAAATTACAATTTTGAAAGCAAATCACAACCATACATTCGCTACATTATACTATTCAAAAGCTGTTTCTTTCGGCGCTAAATTACAATTTTGAAAGCAAATCACAACACAGGTATGACCATGCGCGAATTGCAGCAAGCTGTTTCTTTCGGCGCTAAATTACAATTTTGAAAGCAAATCACAACGATTAAAACTGAGCTATCCCAAATTATTAGGCTGTTTCTTTCGGCGCTAAATTACAATTTTGAAAGCAAATCACAACTATAATCCGGATTAAAAAACCCCTTACAGTATGTAGCTGCAAGGGGTTTTGTTGTCAAAGTGTGTTGTATTGTTTTCTGATTATTTTTTAATCAGTTTTGTTGTAAATACTTTTCCGTTACTTACTATTTGTACAATATAAATACCTTTCGAAAGGGTTTGTACATCTACATGCTCACCAATACTGATTTTCTTGTTTAATATCGATAGACCTTTCAGATCTGATATCGTAATCCGGATATCGTTTAGCATACCGGCTATCGCAAAATTGTCTGTTGTGGGATTTGGGTAAATGACTAAAATGTCTTTGTCCGTTTCCGGGATGTTGGTTCCCAGTATAACATTGATTAAGACTGTTTTACTTGTGCTTTCGTAATTGGCTGCATCTGTTGGATTAAAGTCTGCTTTCAGTGTTTGACCATCTCCAACACTCAATACCGTTCCCATGTCTGGAGTATAGATAAATGTACCCGCTACATCAGCAGTGGCATTAAGCTGAGTAGCGCTAAGAGCAACTCCGGATGTTATATTTTCAGGATTGCTCCATGTAATCACAGGTGTTGCTTTGGCCACATTGATTGTTACTGTTTTGCTGGTTGCTTCAAAGTTTGTTAAGTCTGTAGGAGTGAAATTAACCTGCAATGTTTGTCCGTTTCCTGCGTTTAGCTTTGTTCCTAAAGCGGGAGTATAAGAAAATGTACCGGCAGTGTTTGCAGTTGCATTAAGTTGTGTAGCGCTTAAAAGTGTTCCGTATGTAATGTCAGTCGGATTATTCCATGTGATGACAGGCGTTGCTTTGGTTGTGAAACTTACCTGCGAACCGTATCCGGTACCTGCAGAGTTGGTGGCAAAGGCCTTTACATAATAAGTAGTACCCGGAGATAATCCTGTAATTTCTTGTGTGAAAGCGCCGGTTGTAGTCCAGTTTCCGGTTGTGGAAACTTTTGTGCCTGCGCCATTGGCAAAACCATTGTTGGTGCTGTAATAAATTCCCCGCTCAGTTATATTTGCTCCACCTGTGGCGGTTATATTTCCATTTCCTGTAGCTGAAGTTTTTGAGATACCTGAAACTGCCTGAGTGCTAACGGTAGGAATGGCAAGAGATGAAACTTCTGTTAACGTCCAAAATAAAAAATCATTATTTCCTCCCCATATTGAATAGCCTGATTCTGCGTAAGGAATTGTTGTTTTCGGAAGGTTATTTTCATTAAATAATATATACTCTTCATAATCGGTATAACTACTTCCCAATTCCCAATTCGAATAAGTGTTGTTCCAGTAAATGTAATAATTTTGGGAGGTATGCTTCCAAAAGTTATTACTATTGCCATCGAGCCCCAGATAGGCATAAATACCATTAGCATTACTATAGGCGCCAGTCACCCCGGAAGCCTGCAGGTTATTTACAGCATGTGCCGTGGTACTTCCAATTAGCAATACAATTAGCAATCCCAATTGGAGAAAAAACGTTTTGTAGTGTTTTTTCATAATGTGTAGTTTTTAATTTGTATTATTTGATTCAGTGAATTGTTCTTTACAAACAGAGTTTTTGAACAGAAGTTTAGTCACTTACTATCTTATTTAGTTTCAATAATCTGTTATATAACTTAAAATAAACAATTATTTATAGCTTATTGTTTTGTGAATGTCAAAAATATTTTAATAAAAACCCCTTACAGCCTTAACTGCAAGGGGTTTCCTGATTTATATTGAAGTCCGCAGGATTGCGCCTGCGGGAAGTTAGTTCAAAATTCCCCTTTAGGGGTTAGGGGTTTTACATCATTCCGCCCATTCCGCCGCCCATAGGCATTTGCGGAGCAGGATTGTCTTCTTTCTTTTCGGTAATCACACATTCGGTAGTGAGGAACATGCCTGCGATTGAAGCTGCATTTTCCAGAGCCACGCGTGTTACTTTAGCAGGATCTACAACTCCGGCTGCGAAGAAGTTTTCGTACACATCGGTGCGGGCATTGTAACCATAGTCACCTTTGCCTTCGCGTACTTTCTGTACTACTACAGCGCCTTCTTTTCCGGCATTGAACACAATCTGGCGAAGTGGTTCTTCGATAGCGCGTTTTACGATTTCGATACCAATGGTTTCGTCGTCGTTAGCGCCTTTCATATTGGCAATTGCTTCGATAGCACGGATATAAGCCACACCACCACCGGGAACAATACCTTCTTCGATAGCAGCACGTGTTGCGCTTAGAGCATCGTCCACGCGGTCTTTCTTTTCTTTCATTTCTACTTCCGATGCAGCACCAACGTAAAGTACAGCCACACCGCCCGACAATTTGGCCAAACGTTCCTGAAGTTTTTCGCGGTCGTAGTCCGAAGTAGTAGTGGCAATCTGCGCTTTGATTTGTCCTACACGGTTCGAAATATTTTCTTTGGCTCCTGCACCGTTTACAATTACTGTATTGTCTTTGTTTACAGTAATTTTTTCAGCTGTACCAAGCATTTCGAGTGTAGCCTGATCGAGTGTAATGCCTTTTTCTTCAGAGATAACCACACCACCTGTCAGGATGGCAATGTCTTCGAGCATTTCTTTGCGACGATCGCCAAAGCCCGGGGCTTTTACTGCACAGATTTTCAGATTGGCACGCAGACGGTTTACCACAAGGGTAGTAAGCGCTTCGCTGTCCACATCTTCGGCAATAATGAGCAACGGACGACCGGTTTGTACGGCTGGTTCCAGAATTGGAAGCAGTTCTTTGAGGTTCGAGATTTTTTTGTCGTAGATCAGGATATATGGTTTTTCCATTTCTACTTCCATTTTCTCGGTATTGGTTACAAAGTAAGCCGAAATATATCCGCGATCGAACTGCATACCTTCAACCACATCAATAGTGGTATCGGTTCCTTTGGCTTCTTCGATGGTAATCACACCGTCTTTCGACACTTTACGCATGGCGTCGGCAATCAATTTTCCGATTTCCTCGTCGTTGTTAGCCGAAATAGAAGCAACCTGTTCAATTTTGTCGTAGTTGTCGCCAACAAGCTGAGCCTGTTCGGCAATATTTTTTACCACAGCATTCACCGCTTTGTCGATACCGCGTTTCAAATCCATTGGATTTGCGCCTGCAGTTACGTTTTTCAGACCAACGCTAACAATCGACTGTGCAAGTACAGTAGCTGTGGTTGTTCCGTCGCCGGCATCGTCGCCTGTTTTCGAAGCTACTTCTTTTACCAGCTGTGCACCCAAATTCTGGAATGCATCTTCGAGTTCAATTTCTTTGGCTACTGTCACGCCATCTTTTGTAATGTGTGGCGCACCAAATTTTTTCTCAATTATCACATTGCGACCTTTTGGTCCGAGTGTTACTTTTACTGCATTTGCTAAAGCGTCAACTCCCTGTTTCAGTTGATCGCGTGCATCGATATTGAATAATATTTCTTTGCTCATAATTTTATTAATTTACAATAACCCTTAACCCCTAAATGGGAACAGAGTTACTAATGTTTGTTATAGTTTATTTGAAACCTGAATTTAAGAGACTGGACTAACTTATATTTCCCCTTTAGGGGTTAGGGGTCTTAAATTATTGCCAGAATATCCGACTGACGCATGATAAGATATTTTTCGCCTTCCCATTCGAGTTCGGTACCTGCATATTTTCCGTAAAGCACGGTGTTACCTACAGCTACTTCCATTGCTTCATCTTTTGTTCCGTTACCAACGGCAAGCACTTCGCCTTTCAGGGGTTTTTCTTTTGCTGAATCGGGGATAATGATGCCACTTACTGTTTTTTGTTCTGCCGGAGCTGGTTTTACCAACACGCGGTCGGCTAATGGTTTAATGTTCATAACTCTTCAGTATTTAAGTTTAATTTGATATTTATTTTTTATTCTGTTTTTATTCTGTTCGATGATGAAAAAAATTCCGGAATATCATTTTCGAACGACATACGCGATTTGCACAATCCGTGCCAAAGCGTATTAATGTTATTTCTGACAGAAACAAGCTACTGCCATATGGGAAAATGAAAATATGTGCTGACAACTTGTCATTTTGTGAGTGACAAATGACACAGGAAAAGCAGTTTGTAAAAGTCGAAAAGTATAAGCGAAGGCTTCGCACCGTAGAGGTTTCGCTTTAGTAAGCGCGAAGCAAAAGGATATAAAGAAGCGAAAAGTTTGTGTAAACCATGTTTTTTCAGGCTCAAATACTTTCTGAGTAAAGCCGATTCTTGGCTCAGAAATGGAAATTGATTTGTGTTGAAGAGTATGAACAGGTTTTGAGTGGCTTCTTCTGTTTTACGAATAAAAACTTTGTTCTCGTCGAGCCCGGTATGTATCAGCGGATTTTCTATCTGAATAAATTCGTAGCCCAGCTGTTTGAGTTGATGACCAAACAGCATATCCTCGTGTCCGTATCCGCGAATGCTTTCGTCGAATTTTACTTTGCTGAAAATATTTTTCGAAATCAGAAAGTTGAAAGTGGCAAAGTTGTTTTTCGAGCGTTCGGCAGCAGTGCGGGCTTCGCGTTGCCGTCCATATTTGAGCCGGAGGCTGTAGTCCGGGTTTTGTTCGTCGGGGTCGTAAGCCGTACCGCCAATTACTATGCATTCTTCGTGACAAAAAGCGAGATATTTCTCGATAAAGTGTTCGGTGCATACAGCCGCGTCACAATCCATAAAAAGCAGATGTTCGAACCGGGCTTCGCGCGCCAGTAAATTGCGTGAAGCCGAACGGCCAATATTCTTTTCGGAAGCAATATGCCGGCAATTGAGCTTTTTGCAAATGGCTTTGTTCTGGTCGGAGTGCATCACCGACCCATCTTCGAACGCAATGATTTCGAAATCGATGAACTGATCGGTAGCCTGCCTGTGTAGGTCGGATATCAGCTGCGTGACATTGTGGTTATATATTGGTACGAGGATGGATAACATGTTTGCACTGCACTTTTCTGAAGTGTTTGTTTTCCAAAAGCTCCTGAAGTGGTTTCATTTGCATTTGATAGCTGCAAATATAGTGAAAAAATATTGACATGTGGCTGTGCCGGTCATTTTTTCTGAATTTATTCAACAGATAAATAAATGAGGTATTATTTATCTGTCTGTTTTTCCGAATTGTTTTTCCATTGCTGTTTTTCTGTAGTCAAAAATACCCCGTAGTTGTTTCCTGATAAATAATGAATTGGCAATGGCCCCGATAAAACCAAAAGGCGGTTGGTACGATACAATATCGGTCATTAATACACCGCCTTCAATGGCTTCAATTTTATGTTCGTGATGCCACATGGCATAAGGGCCAATGCGCTGTTCGTCCACAAAATATTCAAGCTCCTTTACCTGCGTGATTTCGGTTACCCAGTTCATTTTTATACCCAAAACCGGACTTACCTTGTAGGTAATGATCATGCCAGGATACATTTTTTGTTCAGCCATTTTGTTGGTAACTACAAAACCCATATATTCGGGCGTTATTTTCTTTAAGTTTAGTGGCGACGAAATAAAATCCCATATTTCGTGAATGTCTGCCCGTATTTCCTGTGTTTCAATAAACTGGAAGAATGCCATAAGTTGAGTGTTTAATCTGTTTTTTTGTAAAATAACATTTTTGCACCCGCGTTTGTTGTAATTTCTTTTTGGGATAAAAACTTTGTTGGTTTTGCAGATTATACATTAGATATTATACAGGTTATATGTATCTGATAAATTGAATTTTATATTTAAGAAAAAGAATTGGAACGCGGATTTACACAGATAAAGCTGATAGTTACTGATTAAATGTGAAAAAAAGTCTAAAAACGGATTTAAGAGGCTGTATCAAAAGCTAAGATAAGGAAACTAAAACTTACAAATTATTGATACATCCTCAGACATAAGAGCAGAGCCTTAATCATTAACTTCGTTGATCTTCAATTATCGACCAAAGGGAGATAATCGAAATCCGTTTTAAAATCCGCTTAGTTAGCGTATCCCGTTGAGACGGGACGTCGAAATACTCCGTCCGCGTTCTATTATTTTCATAATATTCAAACTTGTATAAACTCAATTCTTTTAGTGTACTTATTGCCTTAGTGTTCAATATCAAATCCTTTTTTTTTGAAATAAATTTAAATATATATGTTTCACAAAATCAAAAATCCCATTCTTTTTCAGGGAAATCTGCAAAAGAAAAATTATTTCGAAGGTTGGTATTATAAAATGGTGAGTGCCGACGGACATTGTTCGCTGGCTCTTATTCCGGGCATCAGTCTTCATAATGAGCATTCACATGCTTTTATTCAGGTATTTGTCACTTATGGCGATGTCGATTTGAAAACTATATATGTGGATTTTGATCTGAACGGTTTTTCGGTTGATAATTCGAAATTTCGTTTGAGCATAGCCGATAATATATTTACCGAAAAGGGCGTAAGTATTTCCATCGACCATAAGGATTTGAGCATAAAGGGAAAAATTGATTTTTCGGGCAATACCGGAATCAAAACTTCGCCATTGTCGCCATCCATTATGGGTTTTTTCGGCTTTTTCACCTTTATGGAATGTTATCATGGTGTGCTGAGTATGAGTCACAGTCTGTCCGGCGAAATGCAGATTGATGGAAAAGCCATTAGCTTTAGCGGAGGGAAGGGCTATATGGAAAAGGACTGGGGAAGTTCATTTCCACGCGAATATGTGTGGATGCAGTCGAATCATTTCACGAATCCGGGTACGTCGTTTATGTTTTCCGAAGCCATTATTCCATTTAAGGTTTTTAGTTTTAATGGTTTGATAGTGAATTTGATACACGAGGGTGTTGAATATCGTTTTGCCACTTACAACGGAGCAAAAGTGGTGCAGAAGGAAATAGAAACTCAAAGTGTAAAATATACCATTGTAAAAGGGGGACTGAGGCTCGAAATTGAAGCGCAGAACGAAAAAACAATTTCGCTGCCTTCGCCTAAAAACGGAGCCATGATACAATCAATCAAAGAGGGACTTTCGGGCGCTGTGCATTTAAAACTTTTCAGCGATAATAAATTGCTTTTCGAGGACACAGGCACACATGCCGGTTTGGAGATTATGATGCAGGGCGGTGTTTATCTGCGTCCCGAAAAAAGGAAGGAGTGAAAATGCCTTTGATAGGGACAAAAAATTATGCGACAATTATTATTGATATGTTTTTGTCATATATGGAACTTCAGGGTGTCGGGAGCCACACTGGTTTTGAATATTAGAGATAAGACTAAGAACACATAGTTTAATCCCAAAAACCGGGATAATTTGAGCGTTGTAAAACGTATCGTCAGATACGTTTACTATGTGGACTATGTCTTTTTTCTGCAATAATTACTATGTGTCCTATTGTGTTTAAAATAGATCATTAAATTATTTCAATCTACTTATTCATTTTTGGCTTCGTTTCGGTTTTTCCATTCATTATATCGTCGTTCGTTTTCGTACCATAGTGCTATGCTCAGAAATGCAGCCGGGAAAAATGCTGTGCTCGCAAATATAAACGAATTTAAAATATATTCATCAAAATGACCAAATAATGGTTTAATGATCAGATTTCCAATAAACATAAACACTGCATATACCAATCCTGAGACTAAACAAAAGGATAATTTGCTTTTTCCGTGCCAATATTCCCACTTTTGGATGTTTTTTTTACTGTAAATAATCATGGCATTGTCCTACTTGAATAAATTGGTTAATAATATGTCATTTTTTTGAGTTCATTTCTCTTTGGCTTAAAATCCAGAAACTTATAACTGTCGAGTTGAATGACAGCTCCTACTACGCTCAGAATACTACCACCAATTGTCATTACAGCGGCTACATTTTGATTATTTCTACCTATTACTGTTCCGAGTATAGCTACGCCTGTACCTAAAAATACCAAACTCTGACTGCGACGATTATAAGCGTAATATGCTGTGAGTCTTTTTTCAATGTCATTAATTCTTTTTTCCTGTTCAGTATCGGTTTCCTGTATTACTACCGTTCTTGGCAGATAAGTGTTCGATACGGTGTCAGCGGATACAATCACAGCGCTTTCAATAAGTTCTACATTTGTCAGAGAGAGCTCTGTGCTGTTTTCGGTTGTGTCCTGAGCAAAAATTACTACTGAAAAAAGTAAAAATGCAGATAGAATAAGTTGTTTCATTTCGGGTATAATTTAATAGTTTGCATTGAATGTTGTTCTTGCTATAGTCTTTGTGTGAATTTTAATTTTACTCTGTACCCAAACCACGATATACTTGTTTGAGGAACATGATAAGTCATATAAAACTCAACGGGAAAGTCGAAAAAGAAGCCTGCATTAAGTTGAAGGAAAGAAGTCCTGGTCAATGGCCAACGGGCAAGCAATGCAGGTTCAGCAAATAAACTTGTTCCTTCGGCTTCTATCATTAATTTTTCGTCGTTAATTTCGGGCGGTGAGTAATTTAAATTTGCTTCGTAATCCATTTTCGTTGTAATAGCACCTGCTTCAATAACATAACCAAACTCAAGCTTTTCAGCCTTAGGAAATCTGTAGCCGATTTCCTTTTCGAGAAAGATGCCAAACTTATAGCCTTTGCATATAAAATCGGATGTAAATTGTGCTGAATAGTCGGCCAAAGATGAACGTGCACCGGTTGACATATATTCGAAGTCGAAACCAAAGCGGGCGTTGTCGTATTTGCGTGCTATACTAATACCATAAAGCGGATAGGGCGGGAAATTCGAATTAGGTATAGCTGCAATTCCGTATAAACTCAAAAATTGCTCATGAACTTTTTTTAATCCGTTCATGCTATATGACCCGTGACCCACATAAGCCGAAATATAGACATGATTTTTCTCAATCATGTTCTCCCACATTTTATAGCGCGAATTGAAAACTTCGTTTTCCTGCGATGTCAAAGTGCCGGCCACAACCGAGAGCAGCGTAAGTATGACGACAAAGCGCACACTTGTAGCGGATGTGAGTTTTTTCATTTTTGCAGGTATTGGGTTAAATCAATCGTGTTGTTTGCCATTTTCAGATGATTACGCACTAACAATGCTTGCTGACGCCAAAGCTGATTTGATTTTAGTTGTAATAGTTTTTGACCTGTGTCGGGATCGTAAAAATATAAATCATCGTTTTTCCACATCATAAGTATGCGGCTATATGGGTCGATGGTGTATATTTTATAATCTGCAAGTTCAATATCAATGTTTTTTACGAGTTCAAAACCGGGACATGTGCGTAACTGCAACTCCCCGTTAACTACTGCGTATATCAATCCGGGGTCGGTAGGGTGTGCAACAAATGAATTTACGCCTTTGTCGGGGTGTGTATATGCAACTCTTGCAGTCTGATGATCGCTTACATCATAAATTTTCAACCCGTTCAGTCCTCTTACGCAAATATATTTGCCATCGATTGAGTTTGCAATCACCGACAGGTAAATGTTGGTGTAAAGCGAGTCCAGATCGGTTTTAAAACTGAATGACTCCCAGTCGGTGCGCTCGCTTACATTGCGCAGGTGTAAAGTATTGCGATGCTGATATGTAAATGCGCCATCGTTGGTTACTGCAAAATACGGTCTGTAATTATAATCGAGTCCTATGTCAGGAATCTTTTTCGCAAGCGTCAGATTCTCGTTGTATATGTATATGTTTAAATATGAATGACCTGCGATATATTTGCCGTTCGGGCTGCAGTAAATATTGACTTTTGAATTATATTGTGCATTGTTCTCGCTTTTCGGGATTGGAATGCCGCTTGAGCTAATGTAGGGAAGACTCTCATTCGAAGATATGAAAAATATGTCCTTGTCCACACTGTAACACATATTGTAATATGTTTGAGTTCCCTGAATAAATTCTGTGGTTTTATATTCCCTGCTGTATGTTTCATTTACATAGTTTGGAGAGTTAATTTTGAGATTGAAAGATTTTTTCTCATTCACCATTATAGGTACAATATATGCTTTATCAAATCCGGAATAAAGGTTGTTGTTAAGGTTGTAGTATAATTTAAAAGGACTATTGCCCCACGAAACTTTACAGCTGTCAGGGCCATAGGCTTCCGCTTTAAATTCAATTTCGGGATAATTGACAGTGAATGACCAATTGTACCAATTGTAATTTTGATTGTCGTCAAATTTGAAGGTCATTTGATATCTTTCTGTACCGTATACGTAGCTTTTGTCGGCAAAAAAGAGAGTATCGCCCGAATTTCGTGAATGTGGAATGGGAATGCCAAAGTTATCACATGTAAATTTACCTTCAAGATAAGAAGGTTTGATTATATAAACCTCAAGATATCCGTCGGGATGAATTTTGTGACCGGTCTTTAATTTGGCATTTTGCAGATCGACGAATTGTATTTTCCATGTTTTCGACATCAAATAGTTTTCCATTTTTACTACATCGGCAATACTTCCACTACCTGTCGAAACATAAAAATCAATGGTCAGGTCGAACCATTTGTTTGTGTTGTCAGTATTTGGTTTGTCAATGTAAAAACTGAAGTTCTCAGCATTTGCAGTCATAATTATTTCATTGTCGAGATACTTAACGACAGCTGCATTTAGTTTTTTGCCATTGCTATTGATTTTATAACTGAAATTTGTACTGCGATAAATGTAAATGCTATCCCTGTCGATCGAAAGAGTGACTTCCATAGGGTGAGTGTCGGCGGGTTTCTCTATCTCGACGTAGTTTAATCCATCGGGCTCGAATGTGCAGGATGTAAATAACAAAAGGCTTAGTAAAATGTAGAAAATTTTCATTTGGTTGCGCTTGAAAAAGGTTTGAACAGATTGCTTTTTTTTCAAATATAAAATTTGTCAGCAAAGTTAATAAGACTTTTTGCATTAACAAGTGTCTTGCTGAAAATAATATTACATTTCTTCAGCTTGCGAATTTCTTCAGCTTGTATTATCTGTTGTAAAGTGTGGTCACAGACATTATTCCGCCCATCGCTTAAGTTCGTTGTAAAGCCTTTGAACGGGAAGCCCCATTACATTGAAATATGAGCCATTGATATGTTCCACGCCAACAAAACCTATCCATTCCTGTACGCCATATGAGCCTGCTTTGTCGTAGGGCTTGTAATTTTCCAGATAATAATCTATTTCGGTCTCAGTGAGGCGGGCAAAGCGTACTTCGGAAATTACATGAAACACGCGTCGTTTACGAAGTGTGGAAATGCACACTCCGGTAATGACCTGATGTGTTTTTCCCGATAGTTTGCTAAGCATTTTACGTGCGTCGGCTTCATCAACGGGTTTGTTGAGCACACGCCCCTCATGCCATACAATGGTGTCGGCAGTAATAAGCATGCTGTTTTCCTGCATAATGCTGCGGTATGCGTTGGCCTTTTTCTCAGCCAGATACATAGGTATTTCCACACCCATCATTCCGTTTGGAAAGCTTTCGTCCACATCAATTATCTCTATTCGGAAGTCAATGTCAAGTCCTTTCAGTAGTTCGCGTCGGCGTGGCGATTGCGAAGCTAATATGATATCGAAATGTGCTATATTTTTAAGTAAGTTCATAATGCTCTGTTGTTGAATTGATGTATCTTTTTGTAATTGGGGATTCTGAGAGGGACATACAGGCCCATTTCCAAATTGTAATATCGTATATTGTATGGGTCGAAAAAGGTTTGTGCTGCATTATGTTCGTTGCTCGAAAGAATGAACGAAGGGCCTGCTTTTATCCAGAATATGTCTGCTTTTAGTCCGATTTTCGGATTGAAAGTGACTTTTTGCCATGTGTTGTTGAAGTACTCGAAAAAGGCATCCTGTGGTGGAACGGTTGCGTAAGTGAACGACCCTTCGAAGCTTAGCTTGTTTTTAAGTATTAATCCTGTATGTATTCCTGTTGAAAAATGATAGCCAAAAAATGGCCATGCAGCTATATTGAGTCCAATAAATGTTTCAATGCCCGAATTATTTATATCGAAATATGTAAAACTTATTTTTGGTGGGTAAATGGCCACAATATCCTCACGCCCTACACTCAGCGAGGCACCTATGCTAAAATTATGATAGAAATCGTTGAAGTTGATTTCGTCTGTTTGGCTGTAAAGGCTGGTTTGCAATAAAATGAACAGGTATAATAATAACTTTTTCATTTTAATAGATTTTTAGGGGTTGGGGTTTGTCATAAATAGCCCGAAAATACTTAATTGATAAGTCTTTGCCATTAAGAAGTAAAAAATAAAACCATACGAAACACCTGCCACCATCACCATTTTTGTAAGTGTGGAAGCCTGATGCAGGCTCTCGCGGTTCTTCGGTCGTAGTAGCATTAGGGCAAGTGCAAGTAAAGGTAGTACTATAGCAAAAATTAGATAACGTAATGTAAGCGTACCTTCGAAACTTATATACAAATGATTGGCCGCAAACAAAGCGGCAACGGTAATGACAATAAGTACATAAATCAGTATTTTAGCCTTTGCGATACCCCAAACTATCGGAATTGTGCGGCATTCCATTTCTCTGTCGCCGTTAATATCTTCTATGTCTTTTACTATTTCCCTGATCAGTGTGAGTAAAAAGGAAAACAGGGCAAAGCCTGCTGCCCAGCTATAAAGTTCGGAGGGTAGGGGAGTTTGAAAGAGTAAATCGCCGAATTCGTTTTCGAGCAGTTTTACTTCGTTGATGGCGACAACCATTACTGTAAGGGCTGCCATAAACGCCACTGTAAGGTTACCGGTCAGAAACTGACGCTTGTAACTTGCTGAATAGAACCATAAAAGGCCGGGCACAACTACAAAAATAAATGCCAGGGTATAACTCTGACTGAAATGAGCCGATGCCAGTCCGGTTACAACTCCGGCTGCTGTAAGCGCCTGATATATGCGCATGGCTACAGTTTTACTTACAGTTTTATTTACAATTTGTTTGTCGGGCTTGTTTATTGCATCAATTTTAATGTCGAAATAATCGTTGAGCACATAACCGCCTGCGGCAATCAACACAGTAGCTGCTATAAGCAAAAATGTGGCTGCATCGAGAGGCACTATTTCGAATCCGTACTTTTGTAATACAGGCACAAGCACAGTCTGACGAACGACTAACTGTACAAATACTATAAAAATCAGATTGTAATAACGTATCAGTGAGAGATATTTATACATTTGTGGATTGTGATGTTGATAAATGTGTTCACGTTCTTAACTTTGCAAAAGTATAAAATTCTTTGCAACTGACATCCAAACGAATGCTAAATTTGCGCAGTCTATCATTGGCAGGTTCAAAATGTCTTTTGGTATTGTCTAATCCGGGTACATGCAACTATCATTTCAAAACGAAAAGGACACAAATTGTATGAGAATTTGTGTCCTTTTTCGTTTTTCGTTTTGCTTTTTCGCTTTAGTTATTTATCAAGCCTCTGTTTTTTTTGTTTTTCTGGCTTTTAGTTTGCTGATTTCATGCTGCAATTTTTCAATTTCCTTGTCCTGATTCGTAATGGTTTTCAGAAGTTCGTTTAATTCTTCGTTTTCGATACTTGTAGGATATTGCGAATCTACTCTTTCGAGGAAATCGGCCAGGACATTCATATAATTCATAAAAGCTTCGTAAGCATTGTCGTAATGTGTGCCAACGGCATCTTTATGACTCATATATCGGAAATGATCGGTAGCCTGAAGCATAAGCCAGTCATGTTGCAGGGCTTTATCCTGACACAATCGAACACGTTCGCCTACTGCATAAAGTTTGTTCAAAGCTTCCTGTTGAAGATCGTTTCCAATCCAGGGGCTTAAATCTTTTTCGTGACCTGCCCAGCTTATTGGGTAAGGGCTTGACAACGTACCTGCACTTTCGAGCTTTTTCGATGCTTCGGATGGTGTCACGAAATTCATTTTCTGCTCCATGGCATGATAAGGTAATGCTTTCAGAAATTCGAAAATTCCTGTATATGCAGGTTGATAAAGTCCGAAGGATTCGTAGCTCATCCACAGGTTTACGATATTGTCATTTTCGGGCATTCCGGTCAGCCAGCCTATAAACTTTTCAGCTGTCAGAGGGAAATCGCTCCAGTTCTGATGCGAAAATCTGAAAGCAATATCGTCGCTCAGTTTATGGTTGCGCACCAATAATTTTAGCTTGTTGTTATATGCATGCTGATATACGAAGTTTGGACTTTTCCAACCCAGAATATGTTTAGCTTCGTCGATAAGTACTGTTTTGAAGCCTGCTTTCGATACAATCTCTCCAATTTCGTCGGAGTATATAAGTTCCGAATTGCGGAAAGTGACTGGTTTCTGACCAAAAAGTGACTTGATTTTTTCGCTGTGCAGTTTTATCTGACTCTCAAATTCGTTTGCGTCGTAAACCGACGAAAGCGAATGTGCATAAGTCTCGCCTAAAAATTCCACACTGCCTGTTTGAGCAAGTTCTTTGAAACTGTCGATAAGCTCGGGTGCATATTGTTCGAGCTGCTCAAGGGCTGTGCCCGAAATCGAAAATGCACATTTAAATTTTCCGTTCGAACTCCGAATCATTTCTGAAATTGTGCGGTTGGCTGTCAGATACGATTGTTCAACCAACAATCGCATTTTGTCTTCTGTCTGAAAATCATCGTAATAATAATGATCCTGGCCGATTTCGAAAAAACGGTAACGTTTCAGTTGCAGGGGTTGATGTATCTGAAAATAAAAACAAATGTTCTGCATATTATCAGGAGTTTATAAGTTGTTGTAATATTTATTTTTATACTATTGGCTTTTACATTGCACTGTCGTAAATAGCTCTCACTTTCAGTCCTGCATCGTACCATTTAATATTGTTTACTTCCTCGCGTCCGAGCTCACGCAAACTGTTGTACATGGCGGGATTTTTTACAATAGCGTAAATGGCATCGGCCATGGCATCTATGTCCCAGTAGTCGGTTTTAATGGCATGCGTCAGAATTTCGGCGCAACCCGATTGTTTTGAGATAATGGATGGAGTGCCTACCTGCATAGCTTCGAGTGGCGAAATACCAAAAGGTTCCGATACCGAAGGCATGATATATACATCACTTTCGGCCAGCATTTCGTGTACCTGACGCCCTTTCAGAAATCCTGTAAAATGAAAACGGTCGGCTATGCCGCGTTTGGCTGCAAGGTCTATCATCGCCTGCATCATATCGCCACTGCCTGCCATTACAAAGCGTACTCCTTTTGTTTTTTGTAAAACCCGATGAGCAGCTTCCACAAAGTATTCAGGACCCTTCTGCATAGTTATACGCCCCAGGAATGTCACTACCTTGTCGCGACGGGGTGTTTTTGTAAACGAATTGGCATCGGGCAAAGGCTCTACTGCATTATGCACTGTAGTTACCTTACGTGGGTCCTGATGATATTTTTCAATCACAATCTTTCGTGTCAGATCACTTACGGTCATTATATGGTCGGCCATGTCCATTCCCCGTTTCTCAATACTATATACTGTGGGGTTCACCTGTCCGCGACTACGGTCGAAATCGGTAGCATGTACATGTATCACAAGCGGTTTTCCACTTATTTGTTTGGCAAATACACCGGCAGGATAGGTCAGCCAGTCGTGCGAATGAATAATATCGAACTCCATCTGATGTGCCAGTACACTGGCCACTGCTTCGTAATTCGATATTTCCTCGAGCAGGTTGTCGGGATATCGACCCGAGAAATCTATACATCCTAAATCGTTGGTGTGTATGCGCGAAAAATCATATTTTATGCCATTGCGCAGCCAGTAGTATTCATCGGGATGCATCAAGTGCCCTATACGATGGTTTATATGCTGCCAGTCGTTTTCTTTCCATACCACAGGTACATTACAAGCGCCTACTATCTTCAGGAAACTCTGATCTTCGTCGCCATGTGGTTTTGGTATTACAAAAGTAATTTGCATATCGGGTTGTAGTGCCATTCCTTTGGTAAGCCCGTAGCTGGCAGTACCCAATCCGCCCAGTATATGTGGAGGGAATTCCCATCCAAACATTAATGCCTTCATCTTTAATTGTTTATTTCGTATTTCTTTAAGGTTCCCAATACTCTCAATACTTCGGCCACACTCATGGCAAATGATATGCCTCCATGTCCTTTGAATGGCGGATTACCATCGAAAAGCTCGGGTATGGTGCCTACACACAATTCGGTCATTTCGGCTTCAAAGCCCAGCAACATACGCTCGATAAATGATCTTCCGCTTTCTTTGTAAATGCGCAGATAGGCTGCTGCAAATGCGCCAAAGGTGCATGGCCATACCGGACCGTTGTGGTAGTTGCGGTTACGCTCAAGCATGCCACCCACATAATTGGGGCGATACGAGCCGCTTTTCGGACTCAGCGAACGCAATCCTTTCGGGGTAAGTAGTTCGCGCGTGGTAATGTCGAGCACCGATTTCTGTTGCTGACGGTCGAGTGGCGAAAAAGGCAGGCCTACCGCCAGAATCATATTCGGGCGGACTTCAGGGTCATTGTAGGTGCCCACCACATAGTCGTACAGATAGGTGCCGTTCCAGAATGTCTGGATAAATGCTTCGCGTGCTATCTCGGCCTGATAGTCGAGTAAATCGGCTGAGTGTTCGTTGCCCGCAGCCCTGGTGAGTTGTGACGCAAATTTCAGACTATTATACCAAAGTGCATTAATTTCCACTACATAGCCTGTGCGTGGCGTAATAGGCAATCCGTCCTCGGTGGCATTCATCCAGGTGGCTGGTTTTTCTGTCCCGTTTACATAAACCAAACCATTGTTGTGCAGAAATAAATTCGGATGTTTTTGTTTTCGTATAAACGAAATAATTTGGCTGCAAATATCATTGAAGCGTGCTGCTGCCTGTTCTAACGATACATCTTTGGCATACTGCTGAAAAGCTCTGATAAGCCATAGCAGTACATCGGGGTCGTCGATACCCTGAAGTTTAAAACCTTCGGTTTCTCCATTCATGAATCGCTTCACTTCATCCAGTGATGTGTTCATAATATCGTCGAAATAATCCATACGGTCGATGGTAAGCGTACAGCCCGGTAAAGCGACAAACTGATCGCGCGCACGGGCTCCAAACCAGGGATATCCGGCTAACAGATAGGTTCGGTCGCCTTCGCGTTTATAAAACTGCTGCGCAGAGTTACGTAAACATTCGTACATGTCGGTACGCGCATGACGGCGCTTAAATTCATCTTCCCAGAGTTGTGTCAGCTTACGTGGCGATACATCGCTGATGCCTGCCGAAAATATAATCGACTCTCCTTTTTTGATAGGCATTTCAAAATATCCCGGCACAAGTAAATCTTCGAGGTATTCATACCCTCTTTCCTTTTCT
Organism: Paludibacteraceae bacterium; assembly: GCA_016937795.1. GTDB lineage: Bacteria > Bacteroidota > Bacteroidia > Bacteroidales > Paludibacteraceae > Paludibacter. The sequence goes on along the minus strand of JAFGVV010000059.1, from coordinate 2,979 downwards.
TTATAATATTCAATGTTTTTGTACCAGTCGGGCTGATGTACATAGCTGTTTTTTTTCGAAAACTGCATTGATAGGCAAGGGTAATGATTGTACATGCACATCTTTGTACCATTGCTGATTTCAGTGTATGAGGTGTCTGCTGCGCTGTTTTCGTGTGTCAGCGCATTGACACTTCTGAATGCCAGAAAAGGTTTGAATCGAATGGTGGTTGGCGAGTGCGCATCCAGTAAGGTGTATTTTATAAGTACACGCGGCTCAAACGATACCAGCATTTTTTCTTTCGAAAGCACTACGCCACCTACACGATATACCGTGCGCGATATGACTTCACAGTCGAACTGCCTGATATACTTATGTCCGTTGGGACTAAAATTGTTTCCTTCGTAATTGTGTATGCCCAGATTAAATTCGGCCCCGTGCTGAATCACTGTCTCGTCGAGCGACGATAATAAAACATGATTGCTGTCGTCGATCTCGGGCAGGGGGATCACTAACTGGCCGTGATATTTACGGGTGTTGCAATCGATTAGTGTAGTACTGTTGTAGGCTCCGGCTCTGTTTGTGCGAATCATTTCCTTTGACAACGATCGTTCGAGATTCATCAACAGCGCTTTGTCAAAATTGAGGTAACTCATATAGTATTAGTGTTATATTGTAAACTACTTACAGAAAAAACAAACTGAAAACGAATGCTTTTGCAATGGTTCTCAGAGTTGGTTCTTGATTCTTTGAATTCGTTCGCAATTTATTTAAAATTATTGTAATTACAAAATTATAGCTAACTAAAATTAAGCATTTATCGAAACTGTAACATTATGCAAAATTATTTGACGCAATGCCTCATCTTATAGCTTGTAAACATGAAATTTACAACATTACTATGGCTCTGTATTGCAATCGAAGATGCATTTTATTGGAATTTCATACCTTATTAAATGGAAAAAATGCTAAATTTGCATTCAATGTAAGTTTTACAATATAAAAATGGATATTACAGCGAAGAGAAAGGGTCGGTTTTTGTATGCCGTGTTTATTCCTGCCTGTCTCACCTTGTTTATGATACTGGTTTTTATGCTCGAAAAGGGCATGGGGTGGGACTTTCACACCGCTGGTGTTTTTCCCCGTAATCCGCAACGACTCTGGGCTGTCCTTAGCTATGTGTTCATACATGCCGATGGATCGCACCTGTTTAATAATGCTGTTTCGTTTTTTGTTTTATCGGCTGCTTTGTATTATTTTTACAAAGAAATTGCAAACAGGGTTTTTCTGCTCCTATACATCTTTAGCGGCTTAATACTCTGGGTGGTGGGCCGCGGAAACTGGCATGTGGGTGCAAGCGCAGTAGTGTATGCCCTGGCTGCCTTTTTGTTTTTTAGTGGTGTCATCAGGAGGCATATTCCGCTTATTGCTATTTCACTCGTTGTCACTTTTCTGTATGGCAATATGTTTTGGCACTTGTTTCCCTGGCAGGATAACGATCCTGTTTCGTGGGAAGGGCACCTCTCGGGCGGTGTAGCCGGACTTATAATGTCGGTCGTTTACCGTAAGGCTGGTCCGCAAAAACCAGTGAAAGTATGGGATGAGGAGGATAGTGCTGAGGAGGAAGAGGAGCCTTTTTGGGCTGAGAAAGAGGAGGATTTGAATTCTGAGTCTTGAGTTTTGAGTTTCGGACTTGCCTTCTGAAGAATGAGGGAGGTTTCGCGTTTATTCGATAAAATAAGGTTAGGCACGGAGGCCGGCTGTTATTGAAGCTGAATTGGAAGTGAAATATAGTAAATTATAAAATTAATATTCGAGATGTCATTGTTATGGAAGAGAAAAAACAAAATGAAATTAATTTGCTCGATTTGATGTCGATGTTTGTAGCCTGGCTGCGTACGGTGGGGCATAAACTGCTGATATGGTCAGGCAATATTGTCCGGTTGATGTACCGCAAGAAATGGTATGTGATGGCTGTGTTGTTCATTGCTTTTGCATTTGGTCAGTATCTGGCGCGCCCCTCTGAGCGTGTTTACAAAGCCGAAGGCACTGCACTTATTCTCGGACCCGATGCACAGACTGTGCGCCAAATCTTCCGTCAACTCGAAAATGCCGATGCGCGCAATGAGCATACCTCTCTGGCCACAAAACTCAATCTGCCTGATAGTGTGGCTAGTAATGTGCAAGAAATTAAAGCATTCTATATGATCGACTTCCTGCGCGATAGCGTGGCCGATAAAGTCGATTTCAGCGATTCGCACTCTCTCACCGATACCATGAATGTACGTATGCGCGACAGAGTGTATATCCGGATGAAAACAAAAAATATAGCACAGGTTCCTCAGGTCGAAGCTGCTATTGTGCATTTTCTCAACAGCAATGTTGTGGTGAAGGCACAATACAAGGCTAAAATAAACGACCTGCAAAACCAGATTAGCATTTGCAACCGCGAACTCAACCGTATCGATAGCCTGGCCGGTCTGTATTATTTCAGAGATAATGATAATGCACAAATGAGCTTCGAACGGAATACACTTGTCATGGGCGAACAGCGTAAGCAGTTGTTTTATGGTGACTTAATGCGTATACAACAGCTCAGAAACGATGCCGAAATGCGCTTGTCGAAATTTACACAGCCGGTGGAAATTCCCTCGGCGCTGGTGGTTTCGCCAGTTCCAATAAATAGCCGCTTTAAATTTGCTGTTTATAGCCTTTTGTTCGGATTAATAGCCGGCTTAGTGCTCGCAGGCTTTCTCGAAAGTATATCAATCATCATGCAATTTCTTAAAGAGAAAAGCTAATAGATGATTCCTGTTTCCATTGGGCTTTCTTTCAAGCATTAATAAATATCCCGACACACAAACTTATGTGTCGGGATATTTATTTTTTAGCCCTCCTGCTTTGCCGGTAAGGGGGATCAAGTCAAAAAGTTGGGGGGAAAGCAATAAAGTATTAGTTTTGCAAAAAAAAACTAATGCATACAAGTGGATTTGAATTGTT